>NZ_JFCA01000039.1 GCF_000612585.1 Pseudomonas sp. CHM02 | reverse complement strand
AGACTGCGATCCAATGTGGGAGCCGGGCTTGCCCGCGATGATGCCGACTCGGTTTAACGTCGAACCTTATTCCAGCGCCGCAGCCGGGCCGAAGAACTCATACCGGCTTTGCTTCTCCGGCACACCCAACGCTTTAAGGTGGCGCTTGATCGCAGCCATGAAGCCTTTAGGGCCGAGGAAGTAGGCATCGATGTCGCGCTGCTCGGGCAACCAGGCGGCCAGTTGGTCCTGGCTCAGCAGGCCGACCTTGTCCGCTGCGGGGCTCACGCCATCGTCTTCGGTGTAGCAGTAGTAGCGCTTGAGCTGCGGATGTTTGGCCGCCAGGGTGTCTACCCAGTCGCGGAACGCATGCACCCCGCCATTACGCGCGCAGTGGATGAAATGCACCGGGCGCTGAGTGGCCAGGGCGGCTTCGAGCATCGGCAAAGTGGGCGTGATGCCGACCCCGCCGCTGATCAGCACCAGCGGTTTGTCGCTGGCCGCCAGGGTGAACTCACCCGACGGCGGGAACAGGTCGATGGTCGCCCCGACATGCAGCTGGTCGTGCAGGTAGTTGGACACCCGCCCACCGGCTTCACGCTTGACGCTGATGCGGTACAGCCCGGCATCGGTCAGGGCCGACAGGGAATAGTTGCGGCGCACTTCCTCGCCCTCCAGCACCAGCTTCATGCCGATATATTGGCCCGGTGCCGCAGCGAGGATCGGGCCGTTGTCCACTGGGGCGAAATAGAAGGAGATGATCTCGTCGCTCTCCTCCACGCGCTTGACCAGCAGGAACGGCCGCGCCCCCCGCCAGCCACCGGGCGCCTGGGCTTTCTCTGCATAGATCGCCGCCTCGGCGCCGATCAGGATGTCCGCCAGTTGGCCGTAGGCCGCGGCCCAGGCACTCATCACCTCCGGCGTGGCGATCTCACTGCCCAGCACTTCGGAAATCGCGCGCAGCAGGCAGGCTCCGACGATCGGGTAATGCTCCGGCAGGATCTGCAGGGCCACGTGCTTGTTGATGATCTTGGCCACCAGGTCGCCCAGCTGGTCCAACTGGTCGATGTGCCGTGCGTACATCAACACGCCATTGGCCAGCGCACGGGGCTGGTCGCCGCTGGCCTGGTGGGCCTGGTTGAACAGCGGACGCACCTCTGGGTATTGCGCGAGCATCATGCGGTAGAAATGGGTGATCAGCGCTTCACCGCCGCTTTCCAGCAGGGGCACGGTGGATTTGACGATGGCACGGTCTTGGGCACTAAGCATGGGAGCCTCCTGGGCGTATTTACGGATTACCCTTGCTTACTCAGTATTCGTGCCAACTTATTAATCGTTACTTTTCAATGGCTTAAATTAATCGTAGTCAGTATGACTTCCTACACTTTATAGTCACAAGGACTACAAGGAGTCATTATGACTGCACAATCGCTGCTCACCACCCTGCTGCCTCTGGTCGCCGACCTGTCCCGCGAGCTGCCCGAAGGCGAGCGTTACCGCCGCCTGTTGCAGGCCATGCGCGCCCTGCTGCCCTGCGATGCCGCCGCCTTGTTGCGCCTGGACGGTGACTGGCTGGTGCCGCTGGCGGTGGATGGCTTGAGCGCCGACACCTTGGGCCGGCGCTTCAAGGTCAGCGAGCATCCGCGTTTTGCCGTGCTGCTGAGCAGCCCTGGCCCCACGCGCTTTGACAGTGACAGCGAATTGCCCGACCCCTACGACGGCCTGGTGGATGGCCTGCATGGTCATCTGGAAGTGCACGATTGCATGGGCTGCCCGTTGTTCGTCGACGACCGGCCCTGGGGCCTGCTGACCCTGGATGCCCTCGATACCGAGCGTTTCGAGCGCGTGGAACTGGACGCCCTGCAAGCCTTCGCCAGCCTTGCCGCCGCCACCGTGAACGTCGCCGAACGTATCGAACGCCTGACCCTGCGCGCCGAAATCTATCGCGAGGCCAGCGGCCAGCAGCACAAGGAAATGATCGGCCAGAGCAAACCCCACAAGCGCCTGGTGGAAGAGATCAAGCTGGTGGGCGGCAGTGACCTCACCGTGCTGATCACCGGTGAAACCGGGGTGGGCAAGGAACTGGTGGCCCAGGCCATCCACGCCACCTCAACCCGCGCCGACAAGCCGTTGATCAGCCTCAACTGCGCCGCCCTGCCGGAAACCCTGGTGGAGAGCGAGTTGTTCGGCCATGTGCGCGGCGCCTTTACCGGCGCCTTGAACGAACGCCGCGGCAAATTCGAACTGGCCAATGGCGGCACCTTGTTCCTGGACGAAGTGGGCGAACTGTCGCTGACCGTGCAAGCCAAGCTGCTGCGGGTGCTGCAAAGCGGCCAATTGCAGCGCCTGGGTTCGGACAAGGAACATCAGGTGGACGTGCGCCTGATCGCCGCCACCAACCGCGACCTGGCTGACGAGGTCCGCAACGGCCGCTACCGCGCCGATTTCTACCACCGCCTCAGCGTGTACCCGCTGCAAGTGCCGGCGCTGCGCGACCGCGGGCGCGATGTGTTGCTGCTGGCCGGTTTCTTCCTCGAACAGAACCGTTCACGCATGGGCCTGGGCAGCCTGCGCCTGAGCAGTGATGCCCAGGCGGCGCTGCTGGCCTATAACTGGCCAGGCAATGTGCGAGAGCTGGAACATTTGATCGGACGCAGCGCACTCAAAGCCCTGGGAAACTGTCGCGAACGTCCGAAGATTCTGAGCCTGAATGCCCAGGAGCTGGACCTGCCCGATGTCAGCACACCGCTGATCGAAGCGCCGGCCGACACCGCGCTCGTCGTCACCGGCGACCTGCGCCAGGCCACCGAGCACTACCAGCGCCAAGTCATCAGCGCCTGCCTGGAACGTCACCAGCACAACTGGGCCAGCGCCGCCCGCGAACTCGGGTTGGACCGTGCCAACCTAGGCCGCATGGCCAAGCGCCTCGGAATGAAGTAGTAAGATCAGCCCAATCGAAATGTGGGAGCTGGCTTGCCTGCGATAGCGGTGAACCCGTCAAAGATAAGCCGGCTGACACTCCGCCATCGCAGGCAAGCCAGCTCCCACACTAGACAGCCTTCGCGTTGAAAACCGGGCTCGTAACCTTAGGCTTACGAAACACCAACACATTCCCCAACATCACCAACACCAACCCCACCAGCGCCGGTGCGGTCCACTGGTACCCTTCGGCAAACGCCGAGACGTTCAGCGCTACAACCGGGAACAGCACCGTGCAATACGCCGCCCGCTCCGGCCCCATGCGCCCGACGAGCGTCAGGTACGCGGTAAAGCCAATCACCGACCCAGGAATCACCAGGTACCACAGCGCACCGAGGTAGCGCGCGCTCCAGTCCATCTCAAACGGAATACCGCGCACCAGGCAGTAAGTCGCCAGCATCAACGCCCCATACAACATGCCCCAGGCATTGGTGGTCAGCGGCTTGAGCCCGGCCTTCTGCTGCAGGCTCGAGAGCATATTGCCGGCCGAGAAACACATAGTCCCCAGCAATGCCAAACCCAAGCCGAGCAGGGTCTGCGGACTGGCGGTGTGCCCGACCAGCTCCGGCCAGAACAGCAGGCCCAAGCCCGCCAGCCCCAGGCCACCCCCCATCAACACATTGCGCGCCACCCGCTGGCCGAAAAACACCCGTGCGTTCAGCGCGTTCCACAGCGTAGCCGTGGAAAACACCACCGCCACCAACCCGCTGGGGATCCACTGGCTGGCCGTGAGAAAGCACATGAAGTTGACGCAGAACAGGCACAACCCCTGGGCCAGGCAGATCAAGTGCCCGCGCCGGTTCATCACCTGCAACTTGCGGCTGAGCAGCAACAGCGCAAACAGCAGCAGCGCCGCCAGGCCGAAGCGATAGACGATGGACACAGGAATCGCCACCACGCCCAGTTGCCATTTGAGGGCGATCCAGGTGGTGCCCCAGATCAGCACAGTGAGTAAATACAGGGAAAGGTTCATAGCGGGCTCCATCGATTGAGCCACAGTGTGGACCCCAACCCGTGGCGCGCTCTTGCACAATCTTGCGCTTTTGTCGGGTCATGGGATCACAGCGCGAGCCGCGGGGAGTAGGATGCAAGACGTCGGAGAGTACGAACCATGCCTGATCTGGAATCCCTGCAAGTCTTCCAAGCCCTCAACCGCTCGCCCAACGCACGCCTGGAAGCCTGCGCCGAGCTCGGTGACGGCTTGTCTGCGGCCTTGTGGAGCAACCATCACGACTCGCAGGACTACCAGGCGCCGACACACCACACCTTGTCGTGCTACATCGGCGGCGGCACCGGCACCTTTCGGCGCGACCAACCCGGCACCAAGGGCGGACCGGACAAACTGTGCATCCTGCCGGCCGAACATCAGTCGGCCTGGGTGATCAACGGCGAGATTCGCCTGGCCCACGTGTATTTCAGCCCGGAGCAATTTGCCTTGGGTTGCGTCACCCTGCTCGACCGCGAACCGCGCACCTTGCAACTGCGCGAAAGCACCTTCCTGGAAGATCCCAGCCAGGCCCGGCGCTTTCACCAGTTGATCGCATTGAACTGGCACGAACCCGCCGAGCGCCTGCTGACCAGCAGCCTGGCCCATGAAATGCTCAGCCACACTCTGCTCAGCCAAGTCGGCGCCCGCGAAGGATTACGCCTCAAAGGCGGGCTGGCGGCGCACCAGCGGCGGTTGTTGGTGGAGTACATCGACCAGCACCTGGAAGACCCGATCAGCCTCGGGCAACTGGCCGGGATGTGTGCGCTGTCCGAATACCATTTCGCGCGGATGTTCCGCCAAAGCTTCGGCCTGCCGCCCCATCAATACCTGCTGGCGCGCCGCCTCACCCGCGCCCAGGCCCTGCTGCGCGGCGCCGCCCTGCCCTTGAGCGAGATTGCGTTGATGTGCGGCTTCTCCAGCGCCAGCCACTTCACCCATCGCTTCCGCCAAGCCATGGGCGCGACACCCGGTGAATATCGCCAGGCGTTCTGCGCTTAGGCCATCAACCCCAGGGTCTTGGCCTTGGCCACTGCTTGTGTGCGTCGCTCCACACCCAGCTTGCTGTGGATGCGCCGCGCATGGGTCTTGACCGTGTGCAGGGAGATGAACAGGCGGTCGGCGATTTCCAGGTTGGAGTTGCCAAGGGCGATCAGTTGCAGCACTTCCAGTTCGCGCTGGCTCAGGGGGCTTTCCACCACCCCCGGTGCCGACGCCTGTGGCTCCAGCCCCAGCTCACTCAACAAGCCCGGCGAACGCAACCGCAGCTCGCGAATCGCCTGCTGCACCTGGCAGCGTGACGCCAGCTCCAGCCCGGTTTGCAGCGAACGGCGCGCCAGCACGGGGTCGCCGATTTGCCAGGCGACTTCGCCCAGCACCAAGTGCAGTTCGGTTTCCAGGCAGAGCATGCCGCGCTGGTGAGTGGCGTGCAGCAAGGCCGTGAGCCGCTCCACCGGTTGATCCGCGCAGCCCAGTTTCACTTCCGCCAGCACCAGCAGGTATTCCAGGCGCGGGATCAGCTCCAGAGTGGCCGGCGGCGCTTGCTTGGCCTGGGGTCCACGGAAGTGGCGAAGGACGCGACGCACCGCCTCCACCGTGAGTTCGGCACGCCCCTGTTGCAGCCAGAAATGCCCGCTGATCAACAGCAACACTGCGCGATACACCGTGTCGGGGACTTGGCGTTGCTGCATCAAGCGTTCGGCCTCGCGCAGTTGCACAAAGGCCTGGGCGTAATCGCCACGGTTGGCCGCCAGCAAGGCCAGGCCGAGAAACCCGTAGAGCACGCGTTTGTCCTGGCTGTGCAGGCACATCGCCAAGCCTGTTTCGAAACAGTCGGCGGCCAGGCTGTCTTGCCCCTGGCGCAGTGCCAGATGCCCGCGCCGAAGGGCGATGCGCCCGACCAGGGGCCCGGCCGTGAGCCGCTGCTCGAGTAACATCGCCTGCACGTTTTCCAGCAGGCTTTGTGCTCGGTAAGGCGCGCCACGCTGTTCCAGCAACTGCGCGTGATCCAATTCGAGCAGTGCCTCCAGCAGCAACGAGCCATGGGCGCGGGCCAGGCACAATGCTTCACGGTTGAGGGCCTGGGCCACGTCCAACTCACCGCGCAGCAAGGCTTGCTGGGTCAGCCCCGACAGGCACATGAGCCGCGACGTCCAGGCACTGTCGGGCAAGGCCTGCAGCGCTTCGAGAAAATGTTCGCGAGAACGCTCGGCATCGCCGCCCAAGTGCAGCAGCCAGCCCCACTGCGCCTGCCCGCGCGCCAGCAGGTAGCGCTGCTGCGCCGCCGTCGGTTGCGGAGTGAAGCGCGCCAACTGTTCGATGCATTGCGCGGCCTGGTCGAAGCGCCCGGCGAACAGCAACGCCGCCGTCACCAACCCGACCAGTTGCGCCGAGCCGAGCATCAATTCATCGCCATGCTGTTCATGCAGGCGCAACAGCAACACCGCGTTCTGCTGGCGGAACAGGTCCTCGAAACTGAAGTGCTGCAACAGGCTCACTGCCACTTCATATTCTTCGGCCAACAATGCGTGTTCAAACGCTGCCTGCCAGTCCTGTTCGCCAGTGAACCATTGGCAGGCGCGACGGTGCCATGAGCGTTTGGCGGGCCAGGGCTCATCGCGCAGCAATCGTGCGAACGGTGGAAAGACCTGCAACCATTCCGTGTCCTCCCAAGGCTGGATAAACGCACCGAGCGCCTGCAGATCGCGCAGGTACTGGTCACCGTCGCCATGGCCGAACAGGTGCTCGCACAACCCCGGGTTGAAGCGCGGCAGATGGGCCAGCACGCGCCAGGCTTCGGCCAGTTCGGGCGGCAACGTACTGAACAGCTCGTGCTGCAAGTAATCGAGCAAGGTCTTTTCCGGGTGAGCGTCCCCGAGCAGGGCGATGCGCACGCCGGCACACCAGCCGGCACTGAACTGCAACACACTGTCGACGGATTGCCCCGGGGCGTGGATGAGCAGTTGTTGGATCTCGGCCGGGGTGAACGCCAGGTCGGCGCCGCACTCCAGCAGTTCATCGTCCAGCAGCAACCGCGGCCAGTTGCACATCGGCCGGCGCCGCGCCCCCAGCCACCAGGTCAGCGCAGGGCTGCTGACGGTGAGCAGACGATCAAGCAGCGCGTCGGTTTCGGCTGTGGGCAAGCGACAGAAATCATCGACAAACAACCATGCCGGGGTCTGCCAGCGAGCAAGGTCCAGCAGCAGCGTCGCTTCATCGGTGAACGTCAGGCCGAGGCTCTGCGCCAGGCGCAGGCATAAATCGGTCGGGCTCAGGGCAGCACCATTGAGCGGCAACCAGTGCACCTGGCAACCGACCGGCGCCTGCAACGCACACTCGGCGAGCAATGCACTCTTGCCACTGCCGCCCGGGGCGCAGAGCAATTTGACCCTGACCTGCGCCGCCAGCAAAGGCTCGGCCAAACGTGGGCGCAGCAAATGGTGGGCGGACAGCCGAGGCATGAATCCAGGACGGTCCAGGCAGCGTGTCATGGCGGTCATTGCTGCATCCTGCGTTCTTATTGTTATGCAACCTGGCGCCTACCCTAGTCCTGTGGCCGGCGGTTGTTGAAGAAGTATTCAGCAGGGTGATTGACGAGCATAAAATTCAAGGCATTCACAACCCAATGTGGGAACGGGCTTGCTCGCGAAGGCGGTGGATCAGTCTAGGCATTCGGTGACTGACACGGCGCATTCGCGAGCAAGCCCACATTGGAGTTGCATTTCACATCGGGATCAGCGCACGCCTTCGGCCCTCAACGCCGCCGGCGTGTAGTCCGCCGCCTTGGCATCGAAGCCAAACACGAAGCTGCTCTTCTCTTCGTTCTTCATGCCCAGCGCGATATAGCGCCCGGCGATGATGTCGTACAGCGTTTCCACGGTGTAGGCCGGCACCTGGTGGTCGTAGTAGAACTGCGCATGGCCTTCGGCGACACGCCACAATTGGCCACGGCCGTCGTAGTGATCCACCAGCGCGACTTGCCAGCTGTCTTCGTCGATGTACATGTGGCGCTTGGCGTAGATGTGCCGCTCACTCGGCTTGACCGTGCCCACCACTTCCCACACGCGGTGCAGCTCGTAACGGGTGAGGTCCTGGTTGATATGCCCGGCCTTGATGATGTCGTCGTACTTGAGCGTCGGCGAATCGAGCTTGTAGCTGTTGTAAGGAATGTACATCTCTTTTTTGCCGACCAGCTTCCAGTCATAGCGATCGGGGGCGCCAGAGAACATGTCGAAGTTATCGGTGGTGCGCAGGCCATCGGAGGCGGTGCCTGGGCCGTCGTAGGACACTTGCGGCGCGCGGCGCACGCGACGCTGACCGGCGTTGTAGATCCAGGCCAGGCGTGGCTCTTTAACTTGGTCGAGGGTTTCGTGCACCAATAGCACGTTACCCGCCAGGCGTGCCGGGGCGGTCACCGATTGCTTGAAAAAGCTCAGCACGTTGGCGGCCTTGACCGGGTCAATGTCCGGAATGGCTTGCGGCACCGCCACTTCTTCCTCGAAGCGGATCGGCGTGTAGCTGCCGTTGGTCTGCGGGGTGGCCTGGGTGATGATGCGCCGCAGGTTGCCGCCGTGATAACGGGTGATGTGGTTCCACAGCACCTCCACGCCATTCTTGGGAATCGGGAACGCGTAGTAGCGGTTGCCGGTGAAATTCTCCAGGCCGTTGCCATCATTGATCGCCTTGACGTTCAGCGCGCTGCGCTTGATCGACTCGTAGATCTCCGGCGGCAGGTTGACCGTACGGTGGCTCGGGTACACCGGGATCTTGTAGGTCTCGGGGTAGCGCTTGAACATCGCCACCTGGCCATCGGAGAGTTTGTCCTTGTACTTGTCGACGGTGGCCGCGGTGATCACGAACAGCGGCTTTTCACTGGCAAACGGGTCGGCCAGGAAGCCCTTGCTGTCCACCGCGCCGGCGTTCTTCGGGATGCCACCGGTCCAGGCCGGGATCGAGCCGTCGGCGTTGCCGGCTTTTTCGGCGCCCACCGGGGTCAGGGTGGTACCGAGCTTGGCGGCCTCGTCCGGTGACACGGCTGCCATCACATGGGCGGCCAGGAGGCTGAGGGCCATTACCGCAAATATCTTACGCATAGAGTCTTGTCCTTCTTTAAGCCAAATCAGAAGTTCACGCCGAAGCTGAGGGCGAGGAAGTCGCGGTCGGTCAGGGTGTTGTAGTCACCGCCAAAGAAGTCGGTGTAGCTGAGGCTGGCGGTGTAGGTATTGCGGTAGTCCGCGTCCACACCGACGCTGATCGCCTTGGCGCCTTTGTTGAACAGGCCGTTGGGACCGTAGCCGGCTACGTCATGGGACCAGGACAGGTTGGGCTTGAGGTTGATCCCGGCAATCACGTTGTTGTAGTCCAGGATCGCCCGCGCGCGGTAGCCCCAGGAGGTGGAGGTGACGAAACCGTCGGTGTCACCCTGGAAACCGTAGGCGCCGTACACCGAGTCACGGCCATAGCGAAGTTTGGATTTATCCTCCAGGCCTGCGACATGGACGATGGCCGCTTCACCGACCACTGTGAGCCGTTCGGCCCCCAGGACCTGGTCGAAGAACTGGGTCATGGTGCTTTGGATCTGAGTGATCTCTTTACGACGATAGCCTTTGTTATCGTCGCCGAAGTTGCTGCGGATGGGAGAAGCCAGTTGGCCGGCGACCGGGTTGATCAGGGCCAGGGTCAAATCGGTAGTATTGAGTTGCACCGGGGCATTGGGCCGGTAGCTGATCTCACCGGTCCACGCCGTGCCGGTGGGCAAGGTGGTGGAGAAGCTGGCACCGAACAGGCGGATATCTTCCGGGTAGTCGAGGTAGTACTGGCCGCGACCGAGCATAAGGCTCTGGACCAAACCTGCGCCGGAGCCAGGCACGATGCCGTTGGCTGCGCCGGAGATGCCGCCGAGGGTAGCCAGGCTGGTGTTGTTGGTGATGGTGCCGACCGTTGGCGTACGGCTGTGATAGTTCATGAAATACAGGCCGTACTCGGTGTCATCCCCCAGCCAGCGCAAGGCGGCGCCGAACTGACCGGAATCACGGGCATCACGGTCGCCGGCGCGGCGTACGATCACCCCCTCATTAGTCACGCCAAACCCTTGGCCAAATGCCGCGGCCACAGGTTGCAAGGGCGCAATCGCCGGGTTCCCCACGGTGTAGTTATTGGTGCACCCGTCTGCCGCCACATCGCCACCGAAGAAGGTGCCGCAGTTATCCAGCACCGTCTGGTCCCACTCCAACTGGTAGAAGCCTTCCACCGTCAGTTGGTTGGTGAGGCTCTGGGATGCGAACAGCATGTTGACCGGGATCAGCCCTTCCTTGATCTCGGCGCCGGGACGACGGAAGGCCGACACGTCAATCGGGTTGATGCTGTTGATGGAATTGCCGATGAAGGTACTTTCGCCCCAACTCACGACCTGCTTGCCCGCACGCACGGTGCCCGGCAGATCGCCCAGCGAGTAGTTGTGATACACGAACGCATCGAGAATCTGTGCGCCGCTGGATTTGGCGCCTTCCTTGCGGTTGTGGTCGCTGATCGGCTTGAACTCGCGGTCTTCGTCCTTGAGCTCGAAGTCGTACCAGTACTTGCCGCGTACGAACACGCCTGTGTCGCCGTACTTCAACTCAAGGTCGTGCAGGCCTTTGAATATCTTGGAGAAGGTCTCGCCCTTCTTGAAGTTCAGGCGCCCGTCATCCCCCGTGGAAGCCTGGCCGGTGCCACCATTCACGGTGCCCACCAGCTTCTTGTCGGCATCGCGCATCCCCCAACTCGCGCCCACCGACAGCGAAGAATCGAATTGCCCTTCGATCTCGCCAATGTTGAACGAAACAGCCTGTGCCTGGGCACAGCAACCCAACGCAACCGCAGCGGCCAGCGCCTGTGGCCTGAAGATGGCGCGCATTGTTGTTTTTGTCATGCGTCTTCCCCGGTGAGTGACAGAAGGCCCCACCCTACTGCCGCCCATCAGGAGCGATAAGCGCACCAAGGAGGGATTCGTGTTGTCGCTCGAAAGGATGACTGGCCGCTCTGGCCGGGGTCTGGACGCACGCATGCGTCAGGTGGATGGCGGGCTATCAGGAGCATGGATGGGGCGCGTTGCTACTGTTGCCGATTTGGCAACAGTCCTTGTCATGAATCGGCATTACTCATTTTGTAACAAGCGGCTATTCTTACCGGGCTTTCAGGGCAAACGGCCCGCTTCCGCAACGCGAAGAAAAGCCAGATTCAAATGGATTGAAGCCTGTTTTCAATCTGTTGCCGGTGTTCACTGACGTTGATTTATCGCTCCTTGATCCAACGTCTTACTTCAGCCGCTGCGTTTGCAGCGGCTTTTTTTTGCCCGAAATAAAACGGGACGCTATCAGCGCCCCGCAGGATTCAAGCTTTTTCAAGCAACGATCACAGGCTGTATTTCTGCAAATTGGCCATCATTTCCTTCAAGGCCTCGATATTGTCCTTGGGGTGCGCGGCGCCTTCGAAGTCGCAGATCTGCTGCCAGTGTGCAGCCACGTCCTCGGGCGAAAAGCCGGCCTCCGGGTCAAAGCCCACACCCAGGCTGCGCTCCCAGCGGGTCTTGCCGATCCAGCCACCGCCCACTTCAAACAGCCCCGAGGTTTCCTGGCATGCCTCGCTGCCCAGGTACACCACCAGCGGGCTGACCAGCTCCGGCTTGAGGCGCTCGAACACTTGCGGCGGGATCAGGCCTTCGGTCATCCGCGTACCACCGGTGGGGGCGATGGCGTTGACCAGGATGTTGTTCTTGCGCCCTTCCAGCGCCAGGGTGCGGGTCAGCCCGTACAGGCCGAGCTTGGCCATGCCGTAGTTGGACTGGCCGAAGTTGCCGTAAATGCCCGAGGTGGACGCGGTAAAGATCACCCGGCCGTAACCTTGCTCGCGCAGATGGGGCCAGGCGGCGCGGGTGACCTTGTAGGCACCTTCGACATGCACCTGGTAAACCAGATCCCAGTCGCTGTCGTCCATTTTGTGGAAGGTCTTGTCGCGCAGGATGCCGGCGTTGTTGACTACCACGTCGACACGGCCAAAGGCGTCGAGGGCGTTCTGCACGATCTTGTCACCGTCGGTGACAGAGTCATGGTTGGCCTCGGCGATGCCGCCGGCTTCACGGATTTCGGCCACTACACGGTCAGCGGCCGAAGCGTTGGCGCCTTCGCCCTGGGTGGAGCCCCCCAGGTCGTTGACCAGCACTTTGGCGCCATGTTTAGCGAATAACAGCGCATGGGCCCGGCCCAATCCGCCGCCGGCACCGGTGACGATCACGACCTTATCCTGGAACTGCACTGACTCACTCATACCGAACTCCAATGGCGACAATGGGAATGGGTCGAGTGTCAGGCACGGGGGCGCTGGTCACAATAGATACGGCTGGGGCTGAATAGTGCTCGATAAGGCTGGGGGATAATTGCCCACCTGACGGTAGGAGCGAGCAAGCTCGCGCCTACCGTCAGGAATAGGCCATTCGCGACGCCGGCTGCCCGACTCGATCACGAAACGCCAAGTAGTGCTTGAGCACCAGCGCTGGCGCTTCGATCTGCGGGTAGTGACCAATATTGGCCAGCAGCACCGTGTCGGCGTGGGGCACCAACTCATGGTAACGCTCCACCATGTGGGCGCCGGAGATCGGATCGATCTCGCCATCGATCACCCGCAGCGGCACTCCCCCCTGTTGCATGGCGTCCACCCAACGATCGCGCAGGCGCCGTCGCTGGGGAATATAGGCAATGAGTTTGTGCAGGATGCGCGTACCTTCATGACAGTCGATCAGGCTCCAGAAATCATCCAGGGCGCTCTCGCTGGGGCGGGTATCGGGGCCGAAGATCTGATTGAAGCTGTTCGCCAGAGCATTGCGCCCGAAGGCGCGGCCGATCATCCAGCCCAAGGGGCTGAGCAACAGTTTTTGTACCAGCGCCGGGCGATGGGTTTCGGGGAACAGCCCACCGTTGAGAAACACACAGCTGGCCATATGGAAGCGACCTTCGTAATGCCGCGCCAGCAGTTCCTGGGCAACGCTGTCGCCGTAGTCGTGGGCCAGCACGTGCACCGGTTGCTCCACGCGCAGGTGCTCCAGCAATGCCTGCTGCAAATCCGCTTGCTCCAGCAGGCAATAACCGTGATCCAGGGGTTTGGCCGAATCGCCAAAACCGAGCATGTCGCAGGCAATCACCAGGTTGCGCTGGGTCAGGGGCTGCCACAGGTAATGCCAGTCCCAGCTGGCAGTGGGGAAGCCATGGATCAACAACAACGGCTCACCCTGGCCCGCCACCCAATAGTGGATGGTGCGACCGTGGAAGTCGAACGTCTGGCTGCGCTTGCGCCAGACACTCAGCGGGATCTCGGCGAGTGGCATCAGCTTCTATACCCAGGGTCTTGAGCGTCCAACTTGCGCAGCAACGCCGGCCAGGCCAGCGCGCCCCCCATACCTTGAGCACTCTTTGTGACAGCCGCCACCATCGCCTTGGCACCGGCGAGTATCTGCGGCCCGATGGCGATCAACTCAGCGCCACCGTTTTGCGCCAGTACCTGGATATCGCAGGCGCGCTGGAAGGTAAACATCATCAAAAAGGTGTCGGCAATGGTGCTGCCGCAGGTCAGCAGACCGTGGTTATGCAGCATCAGGAAGTTGTTGTCGCCCAGGTCGGCTTGCAAACGGGCCTTCTCTTCGTGGTTCAGCGCCACGCCTTCATAGGCGTGATAGGCCAGGCTCGACAGCACGAATATCGACTGCTGGCTGATCGGCAATACACCCTGCTTCTGCGCAGCCACCGCAACACCGGAGGCGGTGTGAGTGTGCAGCACGCAGGTCACGTCGTGACGCACTTCATGGATGGCGCTGTGGATGGTGTAGCCCGCGGGGTTGATCTCGTAGGGGCTGTCCATCAGTTTGTTGCCGGCCTGGTCGACCTTGACCAGGCTCGACGCAGTGATCTCATGGAACATCAGCCCATAGGGGTTGATCAGGAAATCCTCGGTGCCCGGCACCTTGGCCGAGATATGGGTGAAGATCAGGTCATCCCAACCCTGCATCGCCACCAGGCGATAACAGGCGGCCAGGTCGACGCGGGTTTGCCATTCGGCAGCGCTGACCTGATCTTTGACATTCTGTGGCGATAGAACGGGGGCTAGGCTCACGGTAACGACCTCCTTGGCGCACTTTGTTATTGTTTTTTTGAGTGATGGGTCAGTCTAGTCAGACCTCGCGACGGCAGGAGTTGCCTTGGCAGCCAGCTTGATGACCGTACGAGTCAGCGTTGAGAATAGTTTGAATCTGCATGCGCGACGTCAGAGAAGTGCCGCCAATAAAGGCGCGGCGAACAGGTTGAGCAGGCCCGTCAGTACCATCACCAAACCGGCGACCGAACCCTCTTCGCCCCCCACTTCGTGAGCCCGGCTCACGCCCGCACCGTGGGCGCCCACACCGAACAATGCGCCGCGCGCCAGGGGGGTGCGCAGTGGCAGCCACTTGAGCAGTACGCCGCCGAGCATGGCGCCGAACACACCGGTGAACATCACGAACACCGCCGTCAGTTCCGGCACGCCGCCCAAGTCAGAGGACACCGGCATGGCGAAGGGCGTGGTGATAGAACGCGGCACCAGGGACATCGTCACCGAACTGTCCAAAGCCAACGCTTTGGCCAGGCCGAACGACGTGGCGATGGACGCAGCACTGCCTGCGATCATCCCCAGCAACAGCGCCGACCAATGCCGCGCCAGCAGCCGCCGCTGCTGCCAGATCGGTACGGCAAACGCCACGGTCACCGGGCCCAGCACCAGCATCAGCCAGTGGGTGTCGGCGGAATATTCGGCATAGGCGGTGTTCATCGGCACGGCCACCGCCAGCAACAGCACAGGCACCAGGATCAACGGCGACAGCAGGTAGCGCCCGGTGCGACGATAGATCCAGCGGCTGAAGATATACGCGCCCAGGGTCAAGGCGAGCCAGAACACCGGCATCAGTTCAAGCTTCATGGCGCAGCCTCCAGCGGCACACCAACTCCACGGTGAACGCCGTGACCAGCATCACCGCCAAGGTGCTGAAACCGATCACCAGCAGGATGCGCCAACCGTCATTGCGCAACAGGCCGCCGTAGTCCAGCAGGCTCATCAAGGCGGGGATGAAGAACAGCAGCATCTCGGCCATCAACACACCTGCGCCCAATTGCAGGGTCGCCGGTTTCACCAGGCCGCTGGCGAAGGTTGCCAACAGCAGGCCCAGGCCTACCACACCGCCCGGCACCGGCCACGCCAGCCATGTCGCCAGTTGGCAGCCGAGCAGGTAAATGGCCAATAGCACGACCAGTTCAATCAACAAGCGGGTGAAACGTTTCATGGGCTTTGGGTCCTCGCAGGCCTTCATTTTAAAGAGGCATGCCCCATCACCACAGCGAATTGTTAGACTGCCAACTATTCCAATCTGGAATTCGCCCATGGAATTCAAGCAACTGCGCAGTTTCGTCGAAGTCATCCACAGGGGTGGCTTCACCCAGGCAGGGAAAACCCTGCATATCAGCCAATCCGCCGTCAGCAAACAAGTTGCACAACTGGAACAAAGCCTTGGTACGCCACTGCTGGAGCGCACCGGCTCGCAGACCCGCCTGACCGCAGCCGGTGAGGTGGTGCTGCACCGCGCGGAGGCCATGTTGCGCTTGCAGAGCGAGTTGCTCAGCGAGCTGGATGATATGCAGCAACTGACCCGCGGCGAGTTGCGCCTGGGCCTGCCGCTATTGGCGGGCGATACATTGTTCGCCGGGTTGTTTGCCGAGTACCGCAGGCGCTACCCCAACGTCACTATCCAGTTGCTGGAAGGCGGCAGCCGTACGATCGAACACGCGATCCTCAACGGTGAGTTGGATGTGGGCGGCTGCTTGATGTCCAGTGACCCGGCATTCGCGCGGCAAGCGTTCTGTGATGAACCGCTCGACGCCCTGCTGCCGATGGAGCACCCGCTGGCACACAACGCACAGGTGCGACTGGAGGAACTGGCGGACACACCGTTCCTGATGTACCAGCGCAGCTTTGTCCTCAACGATCGGTTGATCCAGGCCTGCCAGCAAGTGGGCTTCACACCGAAGGAGATCGGCCGCAGTGGCCAGGCTGACTTTCTCGCCGCTCTTGTCGCTGCCGGCCAAGGCGTGGTGCTGCTGCCCAGCGTAGTCGCCCGTGGGCTGGTACGGCCGGGCGTGGTACGCCTCACGCTGGAGGCGCCCGAGTACCTGCGCTGGGACATTGCGTTTATCTGGCGTGAGGGCGCCTACCTGTCGAAAGCCGCCCAGGCCTGGCTGGCGTTACTGCGCGAGTTTCCGGTCAAGCGCGCAGTGCAGTGACCAACTCAGCCAGCCATGGTTCGGCGTCGGCTTCCGGGGTGACGCTTTCACTCGCGTCCAGGCGCAGCATCGGCAGCACTTCGCGCACGCCCAGTTCGGCAAACAGCTCGCGCATTTGCTCGCCTCCACCACAGAAGGTATCGCCGTAGCTGGCGTCGCCCAGGCCGATCACCGCGCCGGGCAGGCCGCGCCAGGCGGCGGGCAGTTGGTCGCGAATCGTTGAATACAGCGGTTGCAAGTTGTCGGGCAGCTCGCCCATGCCGGTGGTGGAGGTCACCGCCAGAAAGGCCTCCGGCGCAAAGGCCTGCACATCCGCCAGGCTGGCGCGGGGGTTGTGCCAGGCTTCGAAGCCGGCCTCTTTGAGGAGGTCGGCAGCGTGACGGGCAACTTCTTCAGCCGTGCCGTAGACCGAGCCGGAAAGGATGGCGACTTTCATCAATCTGATCCTGTAGTTGAGCGAAAGCCTGGGATATTAACAGCTGACGCAAATATTTCGGCGCATCCCGTGCAACATTCAGGGCATGTCATAAACTGCCAACTCTCATCACACGCCATGGACCGCTCAATGATTAACGCCAAGCTGATGCAACTGGTCGTGAACGCCTCCAACGACGGCATCGTCGTCGCCGAACGCGAAGGCAAGGACAAGCCGCTGATCTACGTCAACCCGGCATTCGAACGGCTCACCGGCTACACCCTCGATGAAATCCTTTACCAGGATTGCCGCTTCCTGCAATCGGGCGACCGCGACCAGCCGGCCCTGATGGCCATCCGTGAAGCCTTGGAGAGTGGCGGTTCCTGCCGGGAAATCCTGCGCAATTATCGCAAGGACGGCAGCCATTTCTGGAACGAGCTGTCGCTTTCGACGGTGTACAACGAGGCAGACAAGCAGACGTATTTCGTCGGCGTGCAAAAGGACGTCACCCTTCAGGTCAAGGCCCAGCAGCGTGTGACTCAACTGGAAACCGAGCTGGCCCAGGTCAAGGCCGAGTTGGCGGCGCTCAAAGCGACGAGCGGATCTAACAAAATTTAGAAAATGCGGTCTTTAGGGAGGATAATGGCATTTTAATACCCTCCCCCCCCCATTGAGTCCTATCGATGCAACGCCACGCGCTTCTGACCCAGGATGAGCTGGATTTCATTCAAAACATGCAGCACAACCCACAGCTCAACCTGCGGGATGCTTCGTCGAGCCTGACCGTCAATGGCGGTGCGCAACTGCGCGATTTGCTCACTCGACTGGCCGCCCACGACCACGTCACCCTCCAGGCGCAATTCGATAACCAGCAACTCACCTTCCCCCTGCATCTGGTGGAGGATGAGTTCCATGCGGTGCATTTGCGCCTGGGTGTGCCGAGCATTTTCGAAGACGGGCCGATGATCCGCCCGTGGCGCCTGGCGCTCGAGTCACCGGTGGCACTGGAAAACATCAAGGGCAACCCGGGCGCGTTATGGGTGCACGAGGTGTCATTCAAGGGCGTATTGGTGGAGATTCGCGGCCGGATCAAACCGCCGAAAACCTTTTCCCTGTGGTTCAGCCCGTCGGGCTATGAACGCATTGCGCTGCGCGGTACGTTCGAGCGCGAAACCGCGCGTGGGTTGTTTGCCTACCGCTTGAGCCAAAACGATGTGGATGAAACCGAGCGTCTGCGCCAGTTCATCCTGCACCAGCACCGTCTTGCCCACCCGCAAATGCACGCCTGAGCTCAGGTATCCAGGGTCCCGCCCAGAAACTGCTGCAAGCGGCGCTGCATCGAGCGACCGTCATTGCCCAGGCAGCCGATGGACGTGCCCGCCAGGTCCGCGCCTGCCAGGTCAGAAGCGACACCGGCGAGGAACAGCGGGCAATCCAGGGTCAACGCCAAGCGATTCAGGCGCCCAGCCAGGTCATGGTTGTGTGAGTGATTGGAAAAGAGGATCAGCCCCTGGGGTCGATTCTTCTCACATACCAGCGTCAACTCATCGAGCGGTTGCCCCATGGCCAGCACCTGCACGGCCAGGTCATCCCGACTCATCAACAGCGCGGCAACCAGCAACTCCAATTTGCGGCACTCCCCGGGAATAGCCGCCAGCAACACCCGTGCGGACGTCGTGGCACCCGCAAGATGCAGGCGCTGCAAAGCGCGCCCCTGCAGGAAATTGTCGAAGAACAGCCATTCACTGGCTTGGCCGAAGCGGCCCTGGTGACGCAACAGGGTGCTCCACAAAGGCATCAGGATGTCCTGGAACGCCACGCTGAGGGGATAGGTGGCGAGCACCTGGCCGTAGAGGCTCTCCAGCTGCCGGTCGTCGAAGTCACTGACAGCCTGCATCAGCCGGGCCTGCCATTGCGGCCATTCATTTTCCTCGACGGTATCCCGCTCGGCACGCACTGCGTCGGCTTGCTGATCGTCACGAGCGAGAATCTTGCCCACCTTGCTCACGGCCACACCGCGCTCGATCCAGTCGAGAATACGGTTGACCGTCTCAATATCGGTCCTGGAGTAGAGGCGATGCCCACTTTCGGTGCGCGTGGGCTGGATCAGGCCGTAACGCCGCTCCCACGCACGCAGTGTGACCGGATTGACACCTGTCAATCTCGAGACTTCCCGAATAGGCAACAACGCATCGGAATCCGAAGGGACGCCATGGGCCATTTCACGAAGAGGCGCAGTAATTTCGGGCATTTGAGGTCGGAAACATCCGTGTAAATGTGGATCCCATTTAACGCCTAATCAACTGTCCGATTCAAGCTGCCAAGCGAACCGACCAAAGTGTCTGGCGTATTTTTGCAAAACAGGAATAATCCTTGCCTGTTTTTTAGCGCGGCCGCATTACCCCGCAGCTACGCCTGTGTGCCACCTACCCGGTTCAGCGCACCCGATTACTGGAGATACACAATGTCTACCTCACCCGTCACCCTGATGGTTGCGCGCCGCGTGGCCAAGGGTCGCTACGAAGAACTGATGGCCTGGCTGCGCGAAGGCGAGCAATTGGCCACGGACTTTCCCGGCTACCTGGGCTCAGGCGTGCTCGCGCCGCCGCCCAATGATGACGAATTCCAGATCATTTTCCGCTTCGCCGACGAAAAGACCCTGCATGCCTGGGAGTTTTCCGCCTCCCGCAGCGCGTGGCTGAGCCGTGGCAGCGACTTGTTTGCAGACCCGTCCGAGCACCGCGTACGCGGCATCGATGGCTGGTTCGGCACCGTGGGTGCACGCCCGCCGCGCTGGAAGCAGGCGGTGGCGATCTGGCTGGCGTTTTTCCCGGTGTCGCTGCTGTTCAACTTCGTCCTGGGGCCGCTGCTGAGCGAACTGGACCTGGCGCCACGCGTGCTGGTCAGTACCCTCGCGCTGACGCCACTGATGGTCTACTGGTTCATCCCGCTGTCGACCCACCTGTTGGCGAACTGGCTGCATCCTGCGCCGGCACCGCGCAAGGCCACCGAAGCCGCGGCGTGAATACAGGCGGGGCCGCTCGCTGGTATAGTTTCAATCTGCCAGCGATTCGAGCCCCCCATGACTGCAACAAACGCCCCGATCCTGATCACCGGTGCCGGCCAACGTGTCGGCCTGCATTGCGCCATGCGCCTGCTGGACGACGGTCACCCGGTGATTTTCAGCTACCGCAGCGAACGCCCCGGCGTGCAGGCCTTGCGCGAACGCGGTGCGATAGGTGTGTTTGCCGACTTCTCCAGCGAGGCCGGGATTCTCGCGTTTATTGCTGAGCTGAACACCCATGCGCAAAGCCTGCGCGCGATCATCCACAATGCCTCCGCCTGGATTGCGGAAACGTCCGACGAGCACAGCCACGCGTTTACCGACATGTTCAGCGTGCACATGCTTGCGCCGTATCTGATCAACCTGCATTGTTCACCCTTGCTGCAACGCTCTTCACCCGCCGACATCGTGCATATCAGCGATGACGTGGTGCGCAAGGGCAGCCGCCAGCACATCGCCTATTGCGCCACCAAGGCCGGGCTCGACAGCCTCACGTTGTCGTTTGCCGCGCAGTTCGCGCCGTTGATCAAGGTCAACGGCATCGCGCCGGCGATGGTGATGTTCAACGACGGCGACGACGCAGCCTACCGCGCCAAGGTACTGGCCAAATCGGCACTGGGTATCGAACCCGGGCCCGAGGTGATCTACCAGAGCGTGCGTTACCTGCTGGATAACCCTTATGTCACCGGTACCACCCTGGCCGTCAACGGCGGGCGGCATATCAAGTAAGCCGTTTGTGAGGATGTGTTGTATGACCTTATCCCTGCCCCACCATTACCGCGAGATCCTCAAGGGCTTGGGCGAAGACCCCGAGCGCGAAGGCTTGCTCGACACCCCCAAGCGCGCCGCCAAGGCCATGCAATACCTGTGTCATGGCTACGAGCAGAACCTGGAAGAGATCGTCAACGGCGCATTGTTTGCCTCTGACAACGACGAGATGGTGATCCTCAAGGACATCGAGTTGTACTCGCTGTGCGAGCACCACCTGCTGCCGTTTATCGGCAAGGCCCACGTGGCCTACATCCCGACCGGCAAGGTGCTGGGCCTGTCGAAGCTGGCGCGCATCGTCGACATGTTCGCCCGTCGCCTGCAGATCCAGGAAAACCTCACACGGCAGATCGCCGACGCCATCCAGGACGTGACCCAGGCAGCCGGCGTGGCGGTGGTGATCGAGGCCAAGCACATGTGCATGATGATGCGCGGCGTGGAAAAACAGAACTCAACCATGAACACCTCGGTGATGCTCGGCGCCTTCCGCGAGTCGAACACCACGCGCATGGAGTTCCTGCAACTGATCGGACGGAGCAAGTAGCAATGCCACAACTTCAACCAGGCATGGCGCGCATCCGGGTCAAGGACCTGTGCCTGCGCACCTACATCGGCATCAACGAGGACGAAATCCTCAACAAGCAGGATGTGCTGATCAACCTGACCATCCTGTATGCCGCCCAGGAAGCCGTGCGCGACAACGATATCGACCATGCGTTGAACTACCGCACCATCACCAAGGCGATCATCGCCCACGTCGAGGGTAATCGCTTCGCACTGCTGGAGCGCCTGACTCAGGAGCTGCTGGACCTGGTGATGAGCAATGAGTCGGTGCTGTACGCCGAAGTGGAAGTGGACAAGCCCCATGCGTTGCGCTTTGCGGAGTCGGTTTCGATTACCCTGGCGGCCAGCCGTTAACCCCTGAGATGTGCGTAAACCTTATGAACGACCAACAACGCCTTGAACTCGAAGCCGCCGCTTTTCGCCGGCTGGTGGCGCATCTGGACAGCCGCAAGGATGTGCAGAACATCGACCTGATGAACCTCGCCGGTTTCTGCCGCAACTGCTTGTCGAAGTGGTACAAGGCCGAGGCCGACGAGCGCCAGATCGAGCTGAGCCTCGATGACGCCCGTGAAGTGGTGTACGGCATGCCGTACGCCGAGTGGAAAGCCCAATACCAGAAAGAAGCCAGCGCCGACCAACAGGCCGCGTTCACCAAAGGAAAAACCCATGACTGATTTGAACACCCTACGCGCCAGCCTCAACAGCGGCGAACATGTTTTTGCCGATACCCTGGCGTTTGTCGCTGCAGGTTATGAGTACCAGCCACAGGCGTTCACCAACGGCGCGGTAGAAAATGCCGCCGGGCAGAACGAAGGGTCGTGCAAGACGCTGGGACTGGCAGTGCTGGAAGGATTGAACGACCAGGAAGCGCTGCTGGCGTTTGGTGAGCATTACCGTTCGGTGGTGGCGACGCCAGAAGGCAGTGACCACGCAAACATCCGTGCATTGATCGCCCATGGCTTGGCCGGCGTAAAGTTCAGCGCACACCCCCTGACCCGCCGCTAACCCCTTGTAGGAGCCGGCTTGCCGGCGATAGGGCCCTGAGCCCGGAGGTGAGCTTTCGGACGCCATCGCCGGCAAGCCGGCTCTTACAGTGGATAACGACAGACATAAAAAAACCGGCCTCGCAGCCGGTTTTTTCAGTTCAACGGTTTCAGAACGCAGCGTCCTTCAAACCGTCAAGGTAACGCTCTGCGTCCAATGCCGCCATGCAACCGGCGCCGGCCGAGGTGATGGCCTGGCGGTAGACGTGGTCAGCCACGTCACCGGCAGCGAAGATACCTTCGATGTTGGTGGCAGTCGCGTTGCCTTCACGGCCGCCCTGCACCACCAGGTAGCCGTCTTTGGCTTCCAGCACGCCCTCGAACAACGAGGTGTTCGGGGTGTGGCCGATGGCGATGAACACGCCGTCGACTTTCAGTTCGTCGAAGCTGCCGTCGTTGTTTTTCAGGCGAGCACCGGTCACGCCCATGTTGTCGCCCAGGACTTCATCCAGGGTGGCGTTGAGCTTGAGGATGATCTTGCCTTCGGCCACACGGGCGTGCAGCTTGTCGATCAGGATCTTCTCGGCGCGGAAGGTCTCGCGGCGGTGGACCAGGGTCACGGTGCTGGCGATGTTGGCCAGGTACAGCGCCTCTTCCACGGCAGTGTTGCCACCACCGACCACGGCAACCGGCTTGTTGCGGTAGAAGAAACCGTCGCAGGTCGCGCAGGCGGAAACGCCTTTGCCCATGAACGCTTCTTCCGATGGCAGGCCCAGGTAACGGGCGCTGGCGCCAGTGGCGATGATCAGCGCATCACAGGTGTACACGCCGCTGTCGCCGGTCAGGCTGTAAGGCTTCTTGGAGAAGTCGACCTTGTTGATGTGATCAAACACGATCTCGGTTTCGAAGCGTTCGGCGTGCTCTTTCATGCGCTCCATCAACACCGGTCCGGTCAGGCCGTGGACGTCGCCCGGCCAGTTGTCGACTTCAGTGGTGGTGGTCAACTGACCGCCCGCCTGCATGCCGGTGATCAGCAGCGGCTTGAGGTTGGCCCGGGCAGCGTAGACCGCAGCGCTGTAACCGGCAGGGCCGGAACCGAGAATAATCACTCGCGAATGACGGGTATCAGACATGACTCACTCCTATCGACCGCCCGGACTACAGGGCGGCTGGAATAAAAAAGGGACCACGAAGCACTTGGGGAAGGCTTGAACTCGCAGGCCCTGAAAAATAATGGGTGCAGCGTATCGAGGGGGGCAAGATTAAGGAAATACGGAATAACAATCCAGCTCATAGGTGGTCTCTATGCAGTCGACCCTGTTGATCGATGGGTTTGTTACTGCTGATGTCGCTGCTTTCACCCACGGTGCAAAGCCGGTAAGGTCGGCGCGTTCGTCCCCCTGCTCGGAGTTCTCCATGCCCGCCCCTGCTCTTTCCGGCCCGCAATACCTGCGTGATGGCCTCAAACTGGTGCTGAGCCCCGGCCTGCGTCTGTTTGTACTGCTGCCGTTGGCGATCAACCTGGTGCTGTTCGTCGGCTTGATCTATTTCGCCGGCCATCAGTTCAGTTTATGGGTCGACCACTTGATGCCGACGCTGCCGAACTGGCTGAGTTTCCTGAATTACCTGCTGTGGCCACTGTTTGTGGTGCTGGTGGTGCTGATGGTGTTTTTCACCTTCACCATGCTAGCCAATATTATCGCGGCGCCCTTCAACGGTTTTCTTTCAGAGAAAGTCGAGGTGGTGGTGCGAGGCACCGATGATTTCCCGGCCTTCAGTTGGGGCGAGTTGATCGCCATGGTCCCCCGCACCCTGGCGCGGGAAATGCGCAAGCTGGGCTACTTCCTGCCACGGGCCATCGGCCTGTTTATCCTGTCGTTCATTCCGGTGGTCAACCTGATCGCCGCGCCGCTGTGGCTGTTGTTTGGCGTGTGGATGATGGCGATCCAGTACATCGACTACCCGGCCGACAACCACAAACTTGGCTGGAACGAGATGCTCGCCTGGCTGCGCCAGAAACGCTGGCAGAGCATGAGCTTCGGCGGGATTGTTTACCTGGTGTTGCTGGTGCCGGTGGTCAACCTGCTGATGATGCCGGCGGCGGTGGCCGGCGCCACGTTGTTCTGGGTGCGCGAGCAAGGTGCCGAGGCGATGGCACAGCAGCAAAAAGTGACCACGTCATAAATCCATCATCCCAATGACACAATGACGACATGGCCCACAGTGACACTGTGGGTCATGACGACAGCTTCGCTTCACATCACCCTCATTACCGAAACCTTCCCGCCAGAAATCAACGGGGTGGCCAATACCCTTGGCCGCCTGTGTGAAGGTTTGCGCGCGCGCGGCCATCAAGTCGAGCTGGTGCGGCCGCGCCAGGGCATCGACCAGAGCCGCCCCAGCGATGACGCATTGCTGTTGTGTCGCGGCTGGCCGCTGCCGGGGTATCCGGGCCTGCAGTGGGGGCAGTCGTCGATGCATAAGTTATTGCGGCGTTGGACCCGCCAGCGCCCGGACGTGCTGTACATCGCCACCGAAGGGCCTTTGGGGCTATCCGCCTTACGCGCGGCGCGGCGCCTGGGGATCAGTGTGGTCAGCGGCTTTCACACCAACTTCCAGCAGTACTCGAACCAATACGGCTTGAGCCTGTTGAGCCGGATGGTCACTCACTATCTGCGCTGGTTTCATAATCGCTCCACCCTGACCCTGGTGCCCAGCGCCAGCCAGCACCTGGAGCTGGAGCGTCGGCATTTCGAGCGCCTGGGAATGTTGTCGCGCGGGGTGGACAGCCAATTGTTCCACCCAGCCAAGCGTGACAATGCCTTGCGCGAAAGCTGGGGCCTGGAAAGCGACGACATTGCAGTCCTGCACGTCGGGCGCCTGGCACAGGAGAAGAACCTCGGGCTGCTCAAACGCTGCTTCGATGCGGTGCAGGACACTTATCCCTGGCGTCGACTGAAGCTGATCATCGTCGGCGATGGTCCGCAACGCCCGCTGTTGGAGCAGGCACTGCCCGAAGCGGTGTTCTGCGGTACCCAGCGCGGTGAAGAACTGGCCCGTCATTATGCGTGCGGGGATCTGTTTCTTTTCCCAAGCCTGACCGAAACCTTCGGCAATGTGGTGCTCGAAGCCATGGCTTCCGGGCTCGGCGTGGTGGCGTACGATCAGGCAGCCGCAACCCAGCATATCCGCCATGGCTACAATGGCGTGCTTGCGATGCCGGGGGATGAGAATGCCTTTTGCGATGCCGCTATCTGGCTGCTGGAAGAGCGTGAGACGTTGCGCCGGGCTCGACTGAACGCTCGCCAACATGCCAGCCGCCAGGGCTGGCCGGCGATCATCGAGCAATTCGAACGCCAGCTACGCGGCGTGTGTGAGGACGGGCACCCGGTGCCCGTCCTTTCGCCGCTTACACCAGGCTCGTCAACGCCTCACGACTGAAAGGCAAGATATCGCCCTCGCGCCCTTCGCGAACCTTCACGGCCCAATCCGGGTCCACCAGCAGGGCACGGCCCACGGCGACCAGGTCGAACTCGTCGTTGTTCAAGCGCTCCAGCAGCTTCTCCAGGCTGGCCGGTTGCGCGACCTTGTCGGTATTGACCATGAACTGCAGGAACTCGCCATCCAGGCCCACGCTGCCCACGGTGATGGTCGGTTTGCCGGTGAGCTGGCGGGTCCAGCCGGCCAGGTTGAGGTCGGAACCTTCGAATTCAGGCTCCCAGAAACGACGCGTGGAGCAGTGGAAAATATCCACGCCGGCGTCAGACAACGGCTTGAGAAACTCGCCCAGCGCCTCGGGGGTTTGCACCAGGCGCGCGGTGTAGTCCTGCTGCTTCCACTGGGAGAACCGGAAGATGATCGGGAAATCCGGGCCTACTGCAGCGCGAGTGGCCTGGATCAGCTCGATAGCAAAGCGCGAGCGGTTGGCCAGGCTGCCGCCATATTCATCGGTACGCTGGTTGCTGCCCTCCCAGAAGAACTGGTCGACCAGATAGCCGTGGGCGCCGTGGATCTCCACGCCATCCATGCCGATGCGCTGCGCATCCTTGGCGGCTTGGGCGAAGGCGTTGATCACATCCTTGATGTCTTGCTGGGTCATGCCATGCACGACCACGTTGCCATCCTTGAGTTTTTCCATCGGGCCATAAGCCGGCACGCTGGCGTCAGGTTCAGTGCCGATACGGCGCACGCTGCCTACGTGCCACAACTGCGGGACGATCTTGCCGCCTTCGGCGTGTACCGCGTCGACCACCTTCTTCCAGCCGGCCAGGGCGGCTTCACCGTAGAAGTGCGGGACATTGGGGTAACCGTTGGAGGCCTGGTGGCCGACCACTGTGCCTTCAGTGATGATCAAGCCCACGCCGGCGGCGGCGCGGCGACGGTAGTACTCGATCACTTTGGAGTTGGGCACGCCACCCGGCGAGAACGAGCGGGTCATCGGCGCCATGACGACGCGGGTCGACAATTGCAACGCACCGAGCTGGAACGGTTTGAACAAGGCTTGGACAGGCATGGGGGCACTCCACGGAAGACGGGGTTTATGATGTGGATAATATGGGGAGTGCGACGCGCTGGGTAGCATTATTGATCTGGGTGATTAAGGGGTAAAAGCGCGAGGGCCTGTTTGCCGCTAGCCTGGAGCGGTCAGGCTTGGCAGGCCTTTGTGGTGAGCGGGCTTGCCACAACAAGTCCGTTCACCACAGCAAGTCCGCTCATAACAGACAGCCTGCTCAACACAAAAGCCTCCCGGGGTTCAGGCCAGGGCTTTTTCGATGGCCTGGACGATCGTCGGGTCGTCCGGCGCAGTGCGCGGGGAGAAGCGTGCGAGCACTCGGCCATCCTTGCCCAACAGGAATTTCTCGAAGTTCCAGGTGATATCCCCAGGGAACTCGGCGCCCTCACCCGCCAGCAAGCGGTACAGCTGATGACGATCATGACCGTTGACCTCTAGCTTGCTGCCCAGCGGGAATGTCACCCCGTAGTTCAGGCTGCAGAACTCCTGGATCTCTTCTTCTGTCCCTGGCTCCTGGCCTGCAAACTGGTTACACGGCAGGCCAAGCACGGTAAACCCCTGGTCCTTGTACTGCTGGTAGAGGTTTTCCAGCGCGGCATATTGCGGGGTCAAACCACATTTGGAGGCCACGTTGACCACCAGCACCACGTGCCCCTTGAAGGGCGCCAGCGGCAGGTCTTGTCCGTCCAAAGCTTTGAGTTTCAGGTCGTGGAAAGCACTCATGACGAACTCCAGATATCCCATGTTCTTCGCATTGCGACGCTTCGAGATTACAGCCCGCAAGCCTGCAATCATAGACGCCGATTGCAAAACTCGCCCGCGGGTTACTGAGCGGTCGGCCAGGGCAGAATCGGAATGGCCGTGACAGCATTCTGCGGGCTGCCCTCGATCAAACGATCGCTGTAGACCAGGTACACCAGGGTATTGCGCTTCTTGTCGAGGAAGCGCACCACCTGCATGGTCTTGAACACCAGCGAGGTGCGCTCCTTGAACACTTCGTCGCCGTCCTTGAGTTCGCCCTTGAAGCGGATCGGGCCCACCTGGCGACAGGCGATCGATGCTTCAGCGCGGTCTTCGGCCAGGCCCAGGCCGCCTTTCACGCCGCCGGTCTTGGCGCGCGACAGGTAGCAGGTCACGCCATCGACCTTGGGGTCGTCAAACGCTTCGACCACAATCCGGTCATTGGGGCCGACAAACTTGAACACAGTCGACACCTGACCGATTTCCTCGCCCGAGGCCAGCAACGGCATGGCCAACACCAGGCCAAGCAATCCCTTCATTAAACGCATCGTGTATTCCTTTGGTTAAACCAGGATCAGGTTATCGCGGTGCACCAGTTCCGGTTCAGCCATGTAACCCAAGAGTCCGACAATCGCATCGGAGGATTGTCCAATGATTTTCTGTGCTTCCAGGGCGCTGTAGTTGGCGAGGCCACGGGCGATTCACGACCGTCGGGCTAGGAAAAGAGGCGACGCGGCTAGATTGAACTAGCCCTCCATAGCATATTTTTCTATAAGAACAAGAAAATATAAATCGTCTAGAAATATAAACATTTGGTTAATGCAACACTTTACAGAAATAAAAAACACACACTAAAACAATGAGTTACGCAAAAAAACAAAATGATAAAACATAAGGACTACAAGCAAAAAAGATAAAAGCCACACAACAATAAGAATTAGGCTATAAAAAACGTCACAGAACTCACATCCTCGAAACAGCAAAACCGCCCAAAACATCCAAAGATATATTTAGTTACATGACGCAACTTGCCCAGACAACTAGCACAAACAAGTATGTAAAACGCAAATTCAGCAAAACCCCACACCACACACAGAGTTCTTTGAAAATGAAAAAGCAAATACCTTATGGCATAACAGCAATACTTCTGGGCTTCTCCACCATCTCTGACGCAGCACCAAGCATGAAGTCAAGTCATCCGGAACAAGCAATAGAAAGTACGTCATTAAACAGGGCCAACTCAGTACCCCTAACGTCAACGCTGGAGGATCACTTCATAGACGAATACAAAAGGCTAAACGCATCTTGCAACTAACAAAGCTAACGCGCGCGGAGAGCTAATGAATTCAACGCAGACGCTCTCCGCTTGCTATCAAAACGAAGGAACGTATATGGACAATTGCACCCAAATTAAAAATCTTATTTTTCACGACGCGGAGGGCAACAGAATTGGATTAATTGCCCCTTCAACTTTCTACTGCATATATGGTGGTTGCACATATATAAATGGCCCAAAGAAAGTAATTAAGTTACACGAACAAACCATTGAAGCTTTAACCGAAGGATTACGACAATCAGGATCGTTGATAGAGGGTGATCATAAAGACATTGAAAAATTATCATCATTGCTCGCAAACCCTATTAGCAGCCGGACCGCTAGCTTTTTCATGTGTGCAAATCAAAATGGCAAAAAAATAATTGACGACTTTAAGTCCATAGAAAATTCAAACCTCTTAATCGTAGGATGCGGAGGCATAGGCAGCACGGCGGCTTTGCTGTTAGCTGGCTGCGGAGTCAAAAACATAACATTAGTGGACTCCGACATTATAGAAAAAAGCAATTTAAACCGGCAGTTATTCTGGAAACTTGAAGATATAAAAAAACCCAAAGTAGAAGTATTAAAAAAAGCCATTGAGGAACGATTTGAAGACACAAGCATCACGACCCTACAGACTCACTTAGACCTCAACGGACTAAGACAACTTGTTGGAAAAAAGAAATTT
Organism: Pseudomonas sp. CHM02; assembly: GCF_000612585.1. Classification (GTDB taxonomy): domain Bacteria; phylum Pseudomonadota; class Gammaproteobacteria; order Pseudomonadales; family Pseudomonadaceae; genus Aquipseudomonas. The sequence continues at coordinate 40,330 of NZ_JFCA01000039.1, read as the reverse complement.
AGCGTCGTTTTAGTTACTGCTGATGACCCACCAACAATGTCGGCTCAGTGCGCAGACCTAGTAAAACACTCTGAAACACCATTCGTGAGTGGTGGATATCTACACGGACAATGTGCTGTTAATTTTTTCCCTGTATCTCTTCACGAAGAACTCCGTGAAATCCACCCAAATGCAAGTAAGTGGAAAAAGCTTAATCCGTCAATAATGCCCAGCTTCGGGCCCACCAATATGAACATTGCATCGTTATTAGCGTCCGGGGCAATTTCTTTTATAGCAAACCACTCACTCCCACTAAAACATCATACATCAATTCAATGGAATGCAAGCATTGCACCCAGCTCATTCAGAACATTCACTGATGAAAAACAACACTAACTAAGAGAAAACATCATGAATATTATAAAATCAATACATATGGCGCTAGGTTTACTGATAGCTACCAGTGTAAATTTATCAAATGCAAACGACCTCGTAACTGATACTTCAACCTCACATGTACTAACAATTGTATTCACCCCTCCTAAAGGTATGGAGCGCGAGTTTTTTGAAAACTTTGTGCAAAACCAATCGAAATACATGCGTATTTACTCGGGAAAGCAAAAACAAAATACTCAAGTGATAAATATTGCACCAACAACCCTAGGAGAACCGCTTATACATCTAATAATCTATAATAACAAAGCTTCATTTGATAATGCGAAAGACATATTTCGCAGCACCGAAGTTTTTGCGAACTACATGCAAAAGCACTCTTCCCGATTCGGAAACTACGAAATATCAAAACCGTACCTAGAGAACTCAAACGTTTATTTTGGAGAGGTGATAAAAAACTAAAATATGCGAACAGTAGGTCCAACATGAAACTTACCAAAACCGCTTTCTATAGCCTAATGCTATGTAGCTTAGCCAACTCATCAGTTGCCGACAGCATTGTAAATAACCTAACGATTATAAATAGCTGCATAAACTGTCATGGTATAACAGGAAGCAACTCAAACGAAATACCACAGTTCCATCAAAAAAACGAGGAGCAATTAACACAAATACTGATGGCCTATAAAAGCAAAAATACAAAAGGGACCATGATGAATAGAGTCATGGAGCAATATAGCCAACAGGACATAAAGGCTATAGCTATTATTTTTAGCTAGGCGAACCGCTGAGTATGATTCAGCGTTTACTCTTGCGCTTCCACAAACTCGGAGTTACTCCACTATGACTAAATCACGCAGAGACGCTATAAAATTAATTCTGGCTAGTCTTGGCTACGCCCTTAATACTTCGGGCGCCGCAACAGAAAAAGCTCAGATTACAGCCTCAAAAAAAATAGTCATCATTGGGGGTGGGTTTGCTGGAGCCACACTTGCGAACACTCTACACGCGCTAGATAACACATTCCATATAACTTTAATCGAACCAAACAAATACTATCATTCATGCCCACTCAGCGCCGAGTACTTAGTAGGTAAGCGCACTAAAGAATCGCTAACATTTAGCTACAGAAACCTGTCTAACCTAAAATCAATTCATGTTATTCACGATACTGCCACGCATATTGACTATGAAAAGAAAACAATACTAACGAAACGTTCTGGCAGTCACAGCTATGACCGATGCGTTGTAGGTATTGGCGTAGGCTACAAGTTTGACTCAATTGAAGGTTATAGCCCTGAAGTTTCCGAACAACTCCCACACGCATGGTCAGGTGGAGAGCAACAAGCGATCTTAAAAAAACAACTTATGTCGTTACGAGACGGCGGAACGGTATTGATTTCCGCACCTTCAGGCGACTACAAATGCCCGCCAGGACCATACGAAAGAGCAAGTCTAATAGCGGAATTTCTAAAAAGAAACAGGCGCCGATCAAAAATAATTATATTGGATGGAAAAAGTGATTTTCCTAAGCAAGAGCTTTTTGAAAAAGCATGGAGGGAGTTGTATGGCTATGGAACATCTAACAGTATTATTGAGTGGATCAGTTCGGAAAAGGGTGGCATTGTCTCAGCCGTCAATCCAAGAAACAGAGATATTCTAACTTCCGCTGGAACTATTAGAGCGGACATATTGAATATCATCCCCCCTCAAAAAGCCGGCACATTTGCACATTTCAACGACCTAACCGGACCTCATGGCTGGTGTCCAATCGACACGAAGACTTTTGAGTCATCGATTAAACCTTACGTCCACGTAATTGGTGACGCCGCCTACGCTGAAATGCTTCCTAAATCTGCATTCACAGCATGCGTTGAAGCGCGAGTCTGCGCAGTAGCTATTTACTGCCTATTCAACAATCATCCTATTCCATGCCCTCAATTCATGAATGTTTGTTATAGCTTATGCGCGGAGAACTACGGAATATCTGTATTCTTACGTTATGAAAGAAACACAAAAACAAACATACTTGATATAAAAAACCTAGTAAAGCCCCCCCTGAACTCTACAAAAGAAGACTATCGAAAAGAATCCCAATTTGGCTATAGCATGTTCAATACTATGACAGCAGAAGCATTTTGGTAACTTCACTCAGGAATTCAATATATGCTATTAGACCTTTCATCCATAAGCAAAGTTAGCTACCCCGACTTTATTGCTTTAATGAATCAAGATAACACTCCACCTGGCGGAATAGAAACTTTAAATTATTGGATAACAAAAGGAAAAATCCATCGGAAATCTACAATTCTAGATTTAGCTTGCTCTACAGGGTTTAGCTCAAGATATTGCTTTCAGCAGACAGGAGCAAAATCTATTGGCATTGACATCTCTCTTGACTCTATCAACGTGGCCAATAATAAAGCTAGGGAAATGGGGGCAGCAGCATGCGTGACGTTTCTAAATATGGACGCTTGCAAATTATCTTTCAAAGATGAAAAGTTTACTCACGTATTAGCAGGGTGTAACTTCGCATTCATCCAAGACCGTTCAATAGCTCTTGACGAGTCTCTTAGAACACTGTCTAAAAATGGGGCAATTTGCGTTTCAAACTTTTATTATAGGACCCCACCGCCAAATGAAATACTGGAGGAAGTCCGTCATTCCATTGGATTTAAACCAAGTCATAACTGGACCTACGAATATTGGCTAAACTTTTTCCAGTCTAAAGGCTTAAAGCTTTCTCATGAACATAATTATAATCTAGCCTCCATCCCTGAAACCGTACTCCACAGATCCATAGAACAATATATACACAAGGAAAACACTTTTACATCCACTTTAATTCCAGAGTTCAAGAATGAATTTTTTCAAAAATTTTATAGCATAAAAAAGGCCCTTAACTCTCAGCGAAATTACCAAGGAGTGTCAGTACAGATATGGCACAAGCCCTAGCCCCTACACGCGTGAGAAACGCTATATCTCGGATAGCTCAAGATCACTCTTTAGATGATGCCTTTGTAGTCATTGATATGGTTGAGGTTCTGGAAAGAGCTATTTCTTTCAAGTCATGTGCAGAAAAGCACTTTAAAAATATTGAAATTGCATACTCATATAAAACTAACAACCTATCCTCTCTTTGTAATGCATTAAGCCAAAAAGGCTTTTCCGCCGAGGTTGTGTCGTTGGATGAGATGCATTGCGCGATAGCTGACGGATATCTTTTGGATAAGATACTTTTTGATGGACCTTACAAAAAATATTCGGAGTTGGAGTTTGCAATATCGCACAATGTAAGGATACAAGTTGACAACATATTTGAACTAGAAAACATATATTACATATGCAAAAAGTCAAATAAAACAGCACAAATCTCGCTGAGGCTTTCGCACCACTACCGCTTTGCCCAGTCTAGATTTGGATTAAACAAGCAGGAGTTACAGATAGCCCTAAGTAACAAAAAATACACTGACAATAATCATATAAACCTCAAAGGCTTTCATCTTCACTCTGGCTCTAACCTTAAAGATACAGCTAGTATTGAAAATACTCTTACCGAATATGCAGACATTATTCTTCGATATATGCCTGAAGATGGATGGCTTGACCTAGGCAGTGGGTTTCCTGCAGATTCATTTTCTTCAGACCCACACCAACCTACACCTACTGTAGATTCATTTATGAGAAATCTTAAAACTGAGCTTAGTAGGCTATTCAAAAGCGCGTATGAAAATTGGAAAATTATATTTGAACCTGGACGGTGCCTGGTAGAAGACTGTGGATATTTCGCAACGAAAATAGTCAGTTCAAAAAAAAGACTTGATACAACCATCCTGCAAAGCAACATCGGCATAAATTGGGTTCCATCAGTACACAACTGGGCTCACTCCATTGAACCAATCACACCCAATACGACTTTACCACCAAACAAGCAAGTCATTAGCGGCATCAATTGTTTCGAATCAGACTACATTTGTTTCGACTTCAACAAAGCGAAAATCGATATAGGTGACTACCTTCTTGTTCGCGGCTGCGGCGCTTATGACTTACAAACATCAAATATTTGGACCCGAGGCGGGGTCAGAGTTTACTCGATATTCTCCCACGGCTGCGTACTGTCCAGAACCCACCAAAAAAGTGAAAGTCTGCGAACTCGCGACGTACCGACTTTAAACACAAAAATTGTGATTTCTCAGTCTTTACATTTGCTTGAGGCAAATCAAATATATTACAAAGAGCTACATAATTTAATCATAGAAAACAAATTCTATCTAAGCGAGTTTCTTGACTGGCCTAAGTTCATAAATACCGAGACGGACACCCTAGAGTTTTTAGCCAACGCAGCAATACAGCATAAAAGGTCATCCTCAAAAACGTTTATCATTTCCTATAACAACCAATGCACAGGTGTAATCTCTTTCAATACCATAGATAGGCATAATCAAACAGCAGAGATTGGATACTGGATCTCACAGAACAATGAAAAAAAAGGAATAGTTTCCTCTGCACTAAAACACCTAATAGAAATGTATTCAAAAGACAATTACATAATGCGATTCGTAATTAAATGCTCAACCGCCAACATCAAAAGTAACCGCGTCGCGAAGAGGAACGGATTTAAACTTGAGGGGAAATTATTTAAAGCAGAAAAAGTCAACGAAATCTTTTATGACCAGCACATTTACTCGAAAACGATGCATCCCTGACATCGTTAACCCAAATATTCTCTATGAGCTTATAAAGCTACTGCTAAGAAGCACGCAGCCTTAACTTATCCATTAGTCACGTTCGGTAGGCCAGGGCAGAATCGGAATGGCCGTGACAGCATTCTGCGGGCTGCCTTCGATCAAACGATCGCTGTAGACCAGGTACACCAGGGTGTTGCGCTTCTTGTCGAGGAAGCGCACCACCTGCATGGTCTTGAACACCAGCGAGGTGCGTTCCTTGAACACTTCGTCGCCATCCTTGAGCTCGCCCTTGAAGCGGATCGGGCCCACCTGGCGACAGGCGATCGAGGCTTCAGCGCGGTCTTCGGCCAGGCCCAGGCCGCCTTTCACGCCGCCGGTCTTGGCGCGCGACAGGTAGCAGGTCACGCCATCGACCTTGGGGTCGTCAAACGCTTCGACCACAATCCGGTCGTTGGGGCCGACAAACTTGAACACCGTCGACACCTGGCCGATTTCCTCAGCCGAGGCCAGCAGCGGCATGGCCAACACCAGGCCAAGCAATCCCTTCATTAAACGCATCGTGTATTCCTTTGGTTAAACCAGGATCAGGTTATCGCGGTGCACCAGTTCCGGTTCAGCCATGTAACCCAAGAGTCCGACAATCGCATCCGACGGTTGTCCAATAATTTTCTGTGCTTCAAGGGCGCTGTAGTTGGCCAGGCCACGGGCGATCTCACGACCGTCCGGCGCCACGCACACCACCATCTCGCCACGGCGGAAACTGCCCTGCACTAGCTTGACGCCCACCGGCAGCAGGCTCTTGTTGCCTTGGGACAACGCCGATACAGCACCATCGTCCAGCACCAGCGTGCCACGGGTTTGCAGATGACCGGCCAGCCACTGTTTGCGCGCCGCGAGCATGCCGCGTTCCGGCGACAGCAACGTGCCGATGCGTTCACCGGCCTTGAGGCGGTCCAGCACGCGCTCCAGGCGCCCGCCAACGATGATGGTGTGCGCGCCGGAGCGTGCGGCCAGGCGTGCTGCGCGCAGTTTGGTCTGCATGCCGCCACGGCCCAGGGCACCGCCAACGCTGCCGGCCACGGCGTCCAGCGCCGGGTCATCGGCGCGCGCCTCGTAAATAAGCTGGGCATCGGGGTTGTTGCGCGGGTCGGCGTCGAACATGCCGTCGCGGTCGGTGAGGATCACCAACAGGTCGGCTTCCACCAGGTTGGCAACCAGGGCGGCCAGGGTGTCGTTGTCGCCGAAGCGGATTTCGTCGGTGACCACGGTGTCGTTCTCGTTGATCACCGGGATGACCTTGAGCTCTACCAGGGCGCGCAAGGTGCTGCGGGCGTTGAGGTAGCGCTTGCGGTCGGACAGGTCGTCGTGGGTCAGCAGGATCTGCGCGGTGTGGCGACCGTGCTCGGCAAAGCTGGATTCCCAGGCTTGCACCAGGCCCATCTGGCCGATGGCGGCGGCGGCTTGCAGCTCGTGCATCGCGCTGGGTCGCGCGGTCCAGCCGAGGCGGCTCATCCCGGCGGCAACCGCTCCGGACGACACCAGCACCAACTCCACACCGGCCTCATGCAAGGCCACCATCTGCTCGACCCAGACGCCCATGGCTGCACGATCCAGCCCCTTGCCATCCGCCGTCAGCAACGCACTGCCGATCTTTACGACCCAGCGCTGCGCACCTGTCACTTTGCTCCGCATCATCTTCAACCTTAGATTGAGGGCTGCGCGACCCAGCGCCGCCCATAACGTTATTCGTGACCACTTTAAAGACTACAGATACCAAAACGCCGCTCGAGTGAGCGGCGCTTAAGTTTACTGCAACGAATCAGTCGCGCACGTAAATGATTTCCGGACCGTCTTCATCATCCACGTCTTCTTCGTCCCAATCATCGTCGCCGATGTCATGGACCGACTTCACGCCGCTGCGGCGCAGGGCACGCTGGTCATCCAGGGCTTGCAGCTGGGCACGGGCTTCATCTTCGATGCGCTGGTCGAGTTCGGCCAGTTCAGCCTTGAACACCGGATCGGCGGCCAGACGGTCGGCACGGTCTTCGAGGTAGCGCATGATGTCGCGGGTCAGGCGCTCGGTGCCCTCTTTGGCGATGGCCGAGATCACGTAGACCGGACCTTCCCACTCCAGGCGGTCGACGATTTCCTTGACGCGCTCTTCGTGCTCTTCTTCGAGGATCTGGTCGCACTTGTTCAGCACCAGCCAGCGATCACGCTCGGCCAGGGAAGGGCTGAACTTGGTCAACTCGCTGACGATCACTTCGGCGGCGTCTGGTGCACTGGTGTCATCCAGCGGTGCCATATCCACGAGGTGCAGCAGCAGACGGGTCCGCGACAAGTGCTTGAGGAAACGAATCCCCAGGCCGGCGCCATCGGAAGCGCCTTCGATCAAGCCGGGAATGTCGGCGATCACGAAGCTTTTCCAACGGTCGACGCTGACCACGCCCAGGTTTGGCACCAGGGTGGTGAACGGGTAGTCGGCGACTTTCGGCTTGGCGGCCGACACCGAGCGGATGAAGGTACTTTTGCCGGCGTTTGGCAGGCCCAGCAGGCCCACATCGGCGAGTACTTTCATTTCCAGCTTGAGGTCACGCTGCTCGCCCGGCTTGCCTGGCGTGGTCTGGCGTGGCGCACGGTTGGTACTGGACTTGAATCGGGTGTTACCCAGACCGTGCCAGCCACCCTGCACGACCATCAGCTTCTGGCCGGCCTTGGTCAGGTCGCCGATCACTTCCTGGGTCGCGGAGTCGATGATCGTGGTGCCGACCGGTACACGCAGTACCAGGTCTTCGCCCTTCTTGCCGGTGCAATCGGTGCTGCCGCCGTTGGAGCCACGCTCGGCATCGAAGTGCCGGGTGTAACGGTAGTCGACGAGGGTGTTGAGGTTTTCGTCGGCCATCATGTAGATGGAACCGCCGTCACCGCCGTCACCGCCGTTCGGGCCACCGTTTTCGATGAATTTTTCGCGACGGAAACTCATGCAACCGTTACCGCCGTCGCCTGCTTTTACTCGGATGGAAACTTCATCAACGAACTTCATAACAAAACGCCTCTCGTCGCATGGACGAGCTTAAGAAACCAAGACATAAGACTCTTGCAAAAATGAGCGCAGCGACCTCAATCAGCGACCGCAAATCCAGCGCTGGAGCCCATCACAAACAGCTTTGCAAGAGACTCACTCCACAAACGAAAAAGCCCCGTCGCAAGACAGGGCTTTTCCAGCGATCTCGCAATTAAGCTGCGACAACGCTCACGTAACGGCGGTTGAACGCGCCTTTTACTTCAAACTTGATCACGCCTTCGATTTTCGCGAAGAGGGTGTGATCTTTACCCATGCCAACACCGTAACCGGCGTGGAATTGGGTGCCGCGCTGACGCACGATGATGTTGCCCGGAATGATTTTCTGGCCGCCATACATCTTCACGCCAAGGCGTTTGGCTTCTGAGTCGCGACCGTTACGGGTACTACCACCAGCTTTTTTGTGTGCCATGAGTCAATTCTCCTAGTGAGGAATTAGGCTGAAATTAAGCCTGAATACCGGTGATTTTGATCTCGGTGTACCACTGGCGGTGGCCCATACGCTTCATGTGGTGCTTACGACGACGGAACTTGATGATGCGGACTTTATCGTGACGACCTTGGGAGATCACTTCAGCCACAACGGTAGCGCCAGCAACAACTGGAGCGCCGATGTTCACGTCATCGCCATTGGCGACCAACAGAACGCGATCAAAAGTAACGGATTCGCCGGTAGCGACTTCCAGTTTTTCGATCTTCAGGTATTCACCTGGGGCGACTTTGTATTGCTTGCCACCAGTAACAATTACTGCGTACGACATGGTATTTCTCCGATAATCCTGCTCACCCAGCGCTTTATAAGAAGAGGTATTGGCTGGCATGGCTGCATGGGATGGACGTCCCGAATGCAATTGCGTAAGGCAGGTGCTGCCCAGGAAGTTCAGGGTGCGCGATTGTACGCAAGGCAACGGGGGGTTGCAAGAGGCCGTCTATCGCGCCTTGACACTACGGGGCCTGGGTCCTAGCATGCCGCGCAACCCTTCTGGAGCGACTGTCGCTGATGCAACCCCAAGCTTTCTACCGCGCGGTCGCGGACGATTTTAGCGCCGTCGACGGCATCATCAAGAAGCAGCTGACTTCTAAAGTGCCGCTGGTCTCCAAAATTGGCGACTATATTACGTCGGCGGGCGGTAAACGCCTGCGTCCTTTATTAGTGTTGCTGTGCGGCAAGGCCCTGGGTCGCGAAGGCGATGACCTGCGCCTGCTGGCGGCCACGATCGAATTCCTGCACACCGCCACCCTGCTGCATGACGACGTGGTCGACATGTCCGGCATGCGCCGTGGCCGCGAGACTGCCAATGCCATGTGGGGCAACGCCCCTAGCGTGCTGGTGGGCGACTTCCTGTACTCGCGCTCGTTCGAAATGATGGTCGAGCTCGGCTCGATGCCGGTGATGAAGATTCTTTCACAGGCCACGCGCATCATCGCCGAAGGCGAAGTGTTGCAACTGTCGAAGGTCCGCGACGCCAGCACCACCGAAGAAACCTATATGGAAGTGATTCGCGGCAAAACCGCGATGCTCTTCGAAGCTTCGACCCACAGCGCCGCAGCGCTATGCGGTGCGACGGTCGAACAAGCCGAAGCCCTGCGCACCTTTGGTGACCACCTGGGCGTAGCGTTCCAACTGGTCGACGACCTGCTGGACTACAAAGGCGACGCCGAAACCCTGGGCAAGAACGTCGGCGACGACCTGGCCGAGGGCAAGCCAACCTTGCCGCTGATCTATACCATGCGCGAAGGCACGCCAGAACAGGCCGCCCTGGTGCGCAAGGCGATCCAGAAAGGCGGGATCGAAGACCTGGAGGCCATCCGTGCCGCTGTCGAGGCCTCGGGCTCCCTGGAGTACACCGCGCAACTGGCACGCGACTACGTGGCCCGTGCGATCAAGTGCCTGGAAGCCCTCCCGGCCAGCGAATACCGGGACGCCCTGGTTGAGCTGAGTGAGTTTGCGGTCGCCCGCACTCACTAAAGACTCTTGGCGGAATGGGCTTGTGTGGGAGCGGGCTTGCTCGCGAAGGCGGCATATCAGTGAGAAGTTTCTAGCTGACCCTCCGCATTCGCGAGCAAGCCCCCACATTTGGACCTCATTACCACCCACTGCCCCGCTCTCGCTGCAAAACCCTATATAATGTGCGCCCTTTAGCCATCCTGACTCTCAAGGAGCCTTAGTGAGCACGTTGCCACCCGTGAAGAAAGATTCTGTGGGCAACGTCCTGCAGGACGGCGACACCATCACCGTGATCAAGGACCTCAAGGTCAAGGGCACTTCTCTGGTCGTCAAGGTCGGCACCAAGGTCAAGAACATCCGCCTGTGCGACGGCGACCACGATATCGATTGCAAGATCGACGGTATCGGCCCGATGAAGCTCAAGTCCGAGTTCGTGCGCAAAGTCTGAACCTGCTACCTCCATCCCGCGCCCGCCGCGGGATGGCGTTTCGCCCTCCTCGTTGATCGAACGCAATATCCACACAGAAAAACCAGAAACCGCCAATAGGCACTTGCTATTCTACGAATAAGAATTATTCTCATTGAAACTCATCAAGGAGATGCGACCCATGACTTATTTGATAGATGCCTGGCTGGACCGCCCACACCCTTACCTGCGGATCCTGCATCGGGAAACCGGCGAAGTCTGTGCGGTACTGGAAGAAGAAGCGCTGAACGAACTGCAGGACCAGGGTGACCTGGACGTCAACGGGCTGAGCTCGAGTGAACCTGGAGTGCTGAAGGAAGTAGTGCGTAATCTGTTTCTGTTCTGCTATGCCCGAGCGTTGCGCCCGACGACGGAACTGAATGGCAAGTTCCATCCATGAAACGACCCGCAAAACCTGAATGCACCGGGCTCATGTGGGAGCCGGGCTTGCCCGCGATGCAGACTACTCGGTCTAAAGTCTCACCGAGTTGATGCTATCGCTGGCAAGCCAGCGCCTACAGGGGATCTAAACAGACCTTACAGAACGTCGAGCAGCTCGACGTCGAACACCAGAACGCTGTGCGGCGGGATGCTGCCAACGCCTTGAGCGCCGTAAGCCAGTTCGCTCGGCACGTACAGACGCCATTTGCTGCCGGCATTCATCAGTTGCAGGGCTTCGGTCCAGCCAGCGATCACGCCGCCAACCGGGAATTCTGCAGGCTGGCCGCGCTCGTAGGAGCTGTCGAACACAGTGCCGTCGATCAGGGTGCCGTGGTAGTGGGTACGCACCTGGTCTTCACGGGTCGGCTTGGCGCCATCACCTGCGGTCAACACTTCGAACTGCAGGCCGGAAGCCAAGGTGGTGATGCCATCACGCTTGGCGTTTTCAGCCAGGAACGCCAGGCCAGCGCCAGCCGCTGCTTCAGCCTTGGCAGCTGCTTCGGCTTGCATGATTTCGCGGATCACCTTGAAGCTGGCAGCCATTTGCTCCTGGTCAACGCGGCTTGGCTTGCCGGCGAACGCGTCGGTCAGGCCAGCCAGGATCGCGTCCAGGCTTACGCCTGGTGGTGGGTTGTCGCGCAGTTGGTCGCCCAACTGACGGCCGATACCGTAGCTGACGCGGGTTTCGTCGGTGGACAGATTAACTTCGGACATGAAGAGGCTCCGCTGTAGGACAACACTGGTTTCCCCGTGCTACCCAAAACTAAAAGGGCGAGCAGACTAGCACACAAGACCCGCCCATGATCAGCCCCCTCCCTGGCCAGCCCCTGCCGTAGCGACCCTTTGTCATCCCGGACAAAATAGCATTTCAGATTCACCTCCTGCCGCCGATACAGCCCTACACAGCAGCTGGCTCCAAAATCAATAACCGTCCAGCACACCCCATCATTCCTGCGGAGCATTCGATGAATAGCTGGTTCGGCAACATCAGCGTCAACCTCAAACTGGGCCTGGGCTTCGGCCTGGTGCTTGTCCTCACGTCGATCCTGGCACTCACCGGCTGGACCAGCCTGGGCGGCCTGATCGACCGCAGTAACTGGATGAGCGATATCACCCAGCTCAACGCGTCGTTGACCAAACTGCGCATCGTGCGCCTGCAATACATGCTCGCCAACGGCGACGAAGCCGTGGCCCAGAACGTACAGACCAACCTGGATGCCTTCGCCGCCCAGCAACAGAAACTGCTGGACAGCTTCAAGAGCCCGGAAAACCTCAAGCTGCTCAACGAGCAGAAAGCCGTCATTACCGCTTATCAACAGTCCCTGAACAAAATGCGTGAGGCCTACCGTAACGGTAATGCCTCTCGCCAGGTGATGGGCGACAAGGCCGATATCGCCAACGCACAGATCGACGCGCTGGAAACCAGCGTGAAACAAATGCCTGACAGTTCAGAGCACTTTACCCAGTTCCAGGCCGTGGCCGACGCCAAGATACAATTCCAGCTGGCGCGCTACGAAGTACGCGGCTACACCGGCAACGTCAACCCGGACACCGAAGCCCGCGCCGCCGCACAGATTGAAAAAACCATCGCCGGGCTGAAAGACCTCAGCGCCGCTTTCGGCGCCAACCAGCAAAGCGCGTTGACCGCACTGGAAACAGCCCTGGGTGCCTATCGCAGCGCCGTACAGAACTACAAGGCGGCCAACGCCAACATCGTCGCCGCCCGTGCCGAGATGACCACACAGGGTACTGATATCGTCACAATCAGCGACAAGCTGTACGAGATCCAGCTCAATCGCCGCGACGCCGAAAGCGCCCAAGCGCGCAGCCTGCAGTTGATCAGCACGTTGTTGGCCCTGTTGGTTGGTGTCATCGCCGCACTGGTCATCACCCGCCAGATCACTCGCCCGATCCAGGAAACCCTGGCCGTGGTGGAGCGCATTGCCTCCGGTGACTTGAGCCACACTATCCAGGTCACACGCCGAGATGAACTGGGCGTGCTGCAACAAGGCATCCAGCGCATGGGCACCACCCTGCGCGAGTTGATCAGCGGCATCCGCGACGGCGTGACCCAGATCGCCAGCGCCGCCGAAGAGTTGTCGGCAGTGACCGAGCAGACCAGCGCCGGCGTCAACAGCCAGAAGATCGAGACCGATCAGGTTGCCACGGCGATGCACGAAATGACCGCCACCGTGCAGGAAGTCGCGCGCAACGCAGAACAGGCTTCCCTGGCCGCTGCCGACGCCGACGGCCAAGCCCGCGCAGGCGACAAAGTGGTGGCTGAGGCCATCGCCCAGATCGAACGCCTGGCCGCTGAAGTGGCGCGTTCCACCGACGCCATGACCCACCTGCAGCAAGAGAGCAACAAGATCGGCAGCGTGATGGACGTGATCAAGGCCGTCGCCGAACAGACCAACCTGCTGGCCCTCAACGCGGCGATCGAAGCCGCGCGGGCTGGTGAAGCCGGGCGTGGGTTTGCCGTGGTCGCCGACGAAGTGCGCGGCCTGGCCCAGCGTACGCAAAAATCCACCGAGGAAATCGAAGGCCTGGTAGCCGGGTTGCAGAACGGTACCCAGCAAGTGGCGAACGTGATGAACAACAGCCGCAGCCTCACCGACAGCAGTGTCGAGCTGACCCGCAAGGCTGGCGTGTCGCTGGAGAACATCACCCGTACGGTGTCGAACATCCAGTCGATGAACCAGCAGATCGCCGCCGCCGCTGAACAGCAAAGCGCCGTGGCTGAAGAGATCAGCCGCAGCATTGTGAATGTGCGGGATGTGTCGGAGCAGACCGCTACGGCGAGTGACGAGACGGCCAAGTCGAGTGTGGAGCTGGCGCGGTTGGGTAGCCAGTTGCAGCAGATGGTCAGTCATTTCCGGGTGTAAGAAACCAAAAAGCCGCCTCGGCCTAAACCGGGGCGGCTTCACTTCTCAGACCTTAGCGGTCATCGAAGCTGTCCCGCAGTAACTTCCAGACGTGATAAGCACGCAGGCAGTTCACTACGAGGTTCCACGTACGTCATGCAAACGTGGACATACTCGGCCCTCCGTGAGTGGGGCCTTACCTCCAGCGCACTTACCGGAACATGTGGGCCTTTGGACGCGGGCCAACGCATCGTTGAGCGACCAACCCCGGCCACTCACTGGGATTGCAAAAAAACCGCCCTGCCAAGGCGGTTTTTTATTGCCTGCGATTCGCCCTTCAGCCCTCGCCTTCCTCGACAAACACCACGCGGTTCCCAAACGGATCCTTGATGCTCATCTCTCGCGAGCCCCAGGGCGTTTCCTCAACCCCGGGCTTGGCATACCGATAGTCCTTGCCCGCCAACTGCTGCTGATAGGCGTCCACGCCTTGCGCCTGGATCCGCACCGCCGCACCCGGCGAGGCATCGCCATGGTGCTCAGTCAAATGCAGCACACAGTCGCCCAGAGACACCTGCAGATACAGCGGGAAATTCGCCTCGAAACGATGCTGCCAATCCACCTTGAACCCCAGGAAGTCGACGTAGAATTCCAGCGCCTTGGCCTCGTCGAAAATTCGCAGAATGGGGGTGACTTTTCCTAAGTGCATGGTGACCGCTCCGTGTATGAGAGCGCCCACTATAGAGACGAAAACCTGCGACGCAAATCCCCGCTGCGTGCCAGGAACCGACCCTGCCGCTGCCCCTTCGCCTGCCCACCGCTGTAGCTCAACACCCCGTTGACCCACACCTCATCGATGCCCTCCGCCGCACGCTGCGGTTCCTTGAAATCCGCCACGTCGCGCACGCGCAACGGGTCGAACAACACCAGGTCGGCCCAGTGCCCTTCGCGGATTTCACCCCGTTCAGCCAGGCCAAACCGCGCCGCCGACAAGCCAGTCATCTTGTGCACGGCGGTATGCAATGGGAACAACCCGACATCGCGGCTGAAATGCCCCAATACCCGCGGAAACGCGCCCCACAAACGTGGATGTGGAAACGGGTCCTCGGGCAGCCCATCCGACCCCACCATCGACAGCGGGTGCGACAGGATCCGTCGCACATCGGCTTCATCCATCCCGTAATACACCGCCCCTGCCGGTTGTAGCCGGCGGGCGGCGTCCATCAACGAAACGTCCCACTCAGCGGCAATATCCTGCAAATCGCGCCCGCCCATTTCCGGGTGCGGCGTCGACCAGGTGATGGTGATACGAAACGCATCGGTCACCTGCTTGAGATCCAGGGTCGAAGAGCTCGCGGCATAGGGGTAGCAATCACACCCCACCGGATGGGTTTTCGCTGCCAGCTCCAGCGACGCCAGCAACTGCGGACTACGCCCCCAGTTACCGGCGCCGGCACATTTGAGGTGGGAAATGATCACCGGCACCTGGGCATGCCGGCCGATCAGGAAGGCTTCATCCATGGCCTCCAGCACCGGTTCGAATTCACTGCGCAAGTGGGTGGTGTACACCGCACCGAACGCGGTGAGTTCTTCACTCAACTGCAGCACTTCATCGGTCTCGGCGTTGAATGCACTGGCGTAGGCCAGGCCTGTGGATAAACCGAGGGCGCCGGCTTCGAGGCTCTCGTGCAACTGCACGCGCATCGCCGCGATTTCATCCGCCGAGGCGGTGCGGTGCAGGTCGTCCATATGGTTGCTGCGCAACGCAGTGTGGCCAATCAACGCCGCGACGTTCACCGCCGGATGCGCGCCTTCGACCGCTGCGCGGTAATCGGCAAAACGCGGGTACGTAAAGGCCTCACGTTTGCCCAACAAATTCATCGGGTCCGGCGGATCGCTGCGCAAGCTCACCGGCGACGCACTGATGCCACAGTTGCCGACAATCACCGTGGTCACGCCCTGGCTGAGCTTGGGCAGCATCTGCGGATGGCGGATCACCACCGTGTCATCGTGGGTATGCACGTCGATGAAACCCGGCGCCAACACGCGGCCCGCCGCCTCGATTTCATGCTCGGCCACGGCTGCCGACAAATCGCCAATCGTCTCGATACGCCCGTCGCGCAGCCCCACATCGGCCACATAGCCTGGCGTGTTGCTGCCATCAATGATCAGCGCCTGGCGAATCAACGTGTCGTACTTCATATCAGTCTCCAAGCGGCAGGCTGTCAGGGCCGCCGCGATAATCGTCCAGGGCCAGCTTGATCCGGCGCAGGCGTTCCTGGTTGTCGTCCGGCAAGGCCAGCGCCAACTCGGTGGCGAGCAGGTCAATGGCCAGCAGCATTCCGTAGCGTGCGGCAGTGGGCTTGTAGATAAAGCTGGTTTCGGCCGGTTGCAGGGGCAGCAGCACATCCGCCAGCCGAGCCAACGGCGAGTCGGCCAGGGTGATGGCGACAATGCGCGCGTCGTAGTTGCGCGCCAGTTCCACCACGTCCAGCAGCTCAGGGGTCAGGCCGGTCAACGAACACACGATCAGCGCATGCTCCGGCCCCAGTGTTGCCGCCGTGACGCGCATCATCACCGGGTCATGGCAAGCGGCAATCGGATAGCCCAGGCGTACCAGGCGCACCTGCAGCTCGTCGCTGCACAGGCTCGATGGGCCGCCCATGCCGAATGAGTGGATCATCCGCGCCTTGCCCAGCAGGTTGACCGCGTCGACGAAGCTCGCCTGGTTGAACCCCGACAAATGCTGACGCAACGTTGCCTCGATATCCCCCAGGATCTGCCGATGGAATGCCGACTGCTCCGGCAACCCCGCAGGATCGAGGAAGCGACTGCCGACCCCGCTGGCCTGGGCCAATTGCAGGCGCAAGTCACGCAAATCCCGGCAGCCCACGCTGCGCGCGAACCGCGACAGGGTGGCGGTGCTGACCTCGGCCCGTTGAGACAACGCTTCCAGGCTGGCGGACGCGGCAAAACCCACGTCATCGAGCATCAGCTTGGCGATACGCCCTTCACCGGCGCTGAAGGAGTCCTGGCGGGCGCGGATCTGGTAGAGGATGTCCATGGGGGCTCCGGGTTATAAGGTGAGGCTCATAAAACAAGAGACAGGCCGTAGGTGAGACCGAAGGCCACCACAGAAATCAAAGTCTCCAGCACGGTCCAGGTCTTGAAGGTCTGGATCACCGTCATATTGAAGTATTCCTTGATCAGCCAGAAGCCGCCGTCATTCACGTGGGAAAAGATCACCGAGCCCGCCCCCGTGGCCAGCACCAGCAATTCCGGGTGTGGATAACCCAGTCCCATGGCCACCGGCGCAACCACGCCGGACGCGGTGGTCATGGCCACCGTGGCCGAACCAGTGGCGATCCGCATCAGTGCGGCAAACAGCCAACCCATCACCAGCGGCGACAGATGGAAAGCATGGGCCAGGCCGAGAATTTCGTTGGTAACACCCGCATCCACCAGGATGCGATTCAAACCGCCCCCCGCGCCCACCAGCAAGGTGATGCTGGCGGTCGGCGCCAGGCATTCATTGGTGAACCTGAGAATCGACTCGCGGTTGAAGCCCTGGGCCAGGCCCAGCGTCCAGAAACTCACCAGGGTTGCCACCAGCAGCGCGATCACCGAGTTGCCGATAAACAACAGGAACTGGTTGAACCCGGTGCCTGGCGTGGAAATCACATTGGCCCAGCCACCGATCATCATCAGCACCACCGGCAACAGGATGGTGCCCATGGTCAATGCGAAACTCGGCAAACGTGTACGCGGCTCACGCTCGATGAACTGACGTTCCAGCGGGTTCTCCGCCGGCAGGTGAATACGCGGCACGATGAATTTGGCGTAGACCGGGCCGGCAATGATCGCCGTAGGAATGCCGATCAAAATCGCATACAGCACGGTCTGCCCCACCGACGCGTTATACGCCAGCACCGCCATCATCGCCGCCGGGTGCGGCGGTACCAGCGCGTGCACCACCGACAGACCGGCGACCATCGGCAGCCCGACCATCAGGATCGACACGCCCACCCGCCGTGCCACGGTAAACGCGATCGGCACCAGCAACACAAAACCGACTTCGAAAAACAGCGGCAGCCCCACCAAGAAGGCGATGCATACCATGGCCCAGTGGGCGTTGCGCTCGCCGAATCGGCTGATCAAGGTGCGCGCCACCTGCTCGGCACCGCCGGACTCGGCCATCATCTTGCCCAGCATGGTGCCCAGTGCGACGACCAGGGCGATATGCCCCAGGGTCTTGCCGACGCCTGCTTCGTAGGACCCCATGATGGTGTCCGCCGGCATCCCGGCCATCAGCGCCAGGCCGATGGACACCAGGGTGATGACGATAAACGGGTTGAGCCGGTAACGTGCAATCAGCACGATCAAAGCAATGATGGCGATGGCGGCGTATGCCAATAGCCCGAAGCCCGGTGATGCGGCCATGCGGTACTCCTCGGAAAGGGTCACGTCGAATTGGTTGTGAAACTCATAAATCATTACCGAAGAGCATTTTCAATTTTTATGAAAGTAATTTTCGCCCACAGATAAGCGGTGTCGCGTTGGGATATGTGCGACAACCCTTCATGAAAATTCGGGGGGTGTTCTTACATGAAGATCCGCCGATGCCGGAAACTCAGCGGGCGCCATCGAGTCATAGAATGCGCCTCCCCTCATGCCCAGGAAACCGACCATGATTCGTACCTCCCTTGCCGCCAGCGCGCTGTTACTTGCCCTGTGCGGCACTGCCTCGGCCGCCGACAACGCGGCATTGAAAAAATGCATGGACAGCGCCAACACCACCGCGGACATGGTCAATTGCAACGCCAAGGAAGCCAAGGTGCAGGACGCGCGTCTGAACAGGGCCTACAAGACCGCCCTCGCCGCCCAGGAAGGCGCACGCAAGCAGCAACTGCAGGACGTGCAGCGCTTGTGGATACAGTACCGTGACGCCAATTGCGGCTTCGCGGGCTCCGCCACCGGCGGCACCATCGACCAGGTCAACGGCTCCGGCTGCGTGCTCGACATGACCCAGACCCGCGCCCAGGAATTGGAAGACCTGGTAGGGCCATAAACGCACGGTAGGAGCCGGCTTGCCGGCGATGGCGATCCCACAAACGCCATCGCCCCGAGGTCAGTCGTGATGAACCTTGGCGCGCTTGAGCAGCTTCTTGCAGCGCTCGGACAGATGCAGTACCCGCAGGTGCTTGCCGGCCTTGGTGTAACGCTCACGCAGGGTCATCAGCGCAGCAATCGCTGAATAGTCGACAAAGCTCAGGTGACGGCAATCCAGCGTCACCTGGGCCGGGTCATTGGCCGGGTCGAATTGATTCAAGAACGGCGTGGTCGAGGCAAAGAACAACGTGCCATGCAGGCGATAGAGCTTGCTGCCGTCGGCTTCCAGATGCTCATCCGCATACAACTCCCGCGCTTGTTGCCAGGCGAAATTCAGCGCTGCAATCACAATCCCGCACAGCACCGCCGTGGCCAGGTCGGTGAACACGGTGATGACGGTCACCGCGATAATCACCAGCACGTCATTGAGCGGCACCTTGTTGATCACCCGCAGCGACGCCCAGGCAAAGGTCTGTTGGGACACCACGAACATCACGCCCACCAGCGCCGCCAGCGGGATCCTCTCGATAAACGGTGACAGGAACAGAATGAACAACAGGATCATCACCCCGGCAAACACCCCCGAGAAACGCCCGCGCCCGCCGGAACTGAGGTTGATCACGGTCTGCCCGATCATCGCGCAGCCACCCATGCCGCCGAACAGGCCCGAGACCATATTCGCCGCGCCCAGGGCCACGCTTTCGCGGTCGGGGTAACCACGGGTCTCGGTGATTTCGTCGGTGAGGTTGAGGGTCAACAAGGTTTCCAACAGCCCGACCATGGCCATCAGGAATGCGTAGGGGGCGATGATGCCCAGGGTGTCCAGGGTCCACGGAATTTGCGGCAGCGAGAAGGTCGGCAGGCCGCCGGCAATGTGGGCCATGTCGCCCAGCGTGCGCGTGGGCAGGCCGAGCAGGTACACCGCCAGGCCGACGCCAAGGATCGCCACCAACGCGGGCGGCACGGCGCGGGTGATGCGCGGCAGCAGGTAGACGATGGCCATGGTCACCAGCACCAGGCCGGTCATCACGTACAGCGGCGTGCCACTGAGCCAGTGCTCACCGCTCTTGAAATGCTCCAATTGCGCCAGGGCAATGATGATCGCCAGACCGTTGACGAACCCCAGCATCACCGGATGCGGCACCATGCGCACCAGCTTGCCCAGGCGCAGCAGGCCGAAGGCGACCATGATCAGCCCGCCCAACAACACCGTGGCCAGTAGATACTCAACGCCGTGTTGCACCACCAGCGCAACGATCACCACCGCCATTGAGCCCGCTGCACCGGACACCATGCCTGGGCGACCACCAAATAATGCCGTGAGCGTGCAGATGATAAAGGCGCCGTAGAGCCCCATCAGCGGATTGAGGTGGGCCACCAAGGCAAAGGCAATGCATTCGGGCAGCAACGCAAAAGACGTGGTAAGGCCGGCCAGGGCATCGGCGCGCAGACGGGTGAGGTTCATGAGGTACCAGGGCATTGCGGGGGATAAGGCGGGGAATGGTACGGAATTACAGAGGGCAGAACCAGTAGGAGCCGGCTTGCCGGCGATGAGGCCCTTGAAATCGAAACACGATCCAAGGTCGCCATCGCCGGCAAGCCGGCTCCAGGGGGTGGGTATCACACCATCTCGTTGCGAATCCACTCCACCACCGATGTACGCTTCGGCGCCCAGCCCAACACTTCACGGGCATGCTTGCCACGCACGCGGCTGTTGGAGCCCAGGCCGTAGTTGGCCATTTCATAACCCCACTCGGCTTCGGCGTCAGCCAATGGCCAATCCTGCGGTTTACCCAGGTTCAGCGCTTCGGCGATGGCGGTGGTCATGTCGATAAAAGACGCTTCGCCGCTTTCCACGAAGTAGAAGGTGCCCGGAACGTTCCTGGTCAGTGCCAGCAGGTACAACGCCACCACGTCTTCAACGTGCACGTTGGACCAGATGTTCTGCCCGGTGCCCACATGGCGCACCACACCGCTTTTACGTGCCTGCTTGAGCAGACGCGGCAGTTGCACGCTGTCGCGCTTCACACCCAGGCTGTGGCCGTAGATCAACGTGTTGCAGATTACTGCCGAGTTCACCCCATCCTTGGCAGCCGCCAGGATCAGATTGTCGATGGCCACGCGGGCAGCCTTGTCGACCGTCGGTTCCGGCAGGTTGTCTTCGAAGTAGATGACATCGCTGGACTTGCCACCCGACGCATCCCCGACAATGCTCGAACCGCTGGTGTGCAGGAATGGCTTGTTCGAGCCCTTCAAGGCCGCCAGCAGGGTTTCCACGGCGGCGCGATGGTCGCTGCTCGCGGCATTGATCACCGCATCAGCCTTCTGCGCTTGCTCGGTCAGTACAGCAGCGTCATCGAGGGTGCCGATCACCGGAGTGATGCCCAGGGCGGTCATTTCAGCCGCTTGCTCGGCACTGCGCACTAGGCCGGTTACGGTGTGGCCAGCCTTGACCAGGCCAGTGGCGATGGAACCACCGATAAAACCTGCGGCGCCGGTTACGAATACATTCATGGAGTGTTCTCCTGACTGGGTAAGTGATAAGTCCAGTATCAAGGGCGCATCCCTGACGAATAAGCCCCTATTGCCCAATTCACTCTTGCGCCAAGGTCACGAATCAGCAGGCATACCGCGCCAGCTTGGCCTGGATAAAGTCCAGGAAGCACTGGATACGCAACGCCAATTGCGAGTTGCGGTAGAACACCGCGTGGATCGGCTGGCGATAACCGCTGTTGAACGCCTCCAGCACCGGCACCAGGCGCCCGGCCTCGATATCGTCGATGGTCATGAAGTTCGACAGGCAACAGATGCCCTGCCCCTCCAGCGCCAAATGGCGCAAGGTCTCGCCACTGGAAGCCGCCACGCTCGGCTGGATCAGCCAGCGGTCGCCCTCCACATGACGCAGCGGCCAGTGGTTGAGGGTTTCGGTCTGGGTGAACCCCAGCAAGGTGTGGTCAGCCAACTCGGCGACCGTGGTCGGCGTGCCGTATTGCTTGAGGTAGTCGGGGCTGGCGAGGATATGCAGCGGCGTACAGCCGAGGGAACGCGCATGCAGGGTAGAGTCGGCCAGGGCACCGATGCGAATGGCGATATCGGTGCTCTGCTCCAGCAGGTCGATGATCAGGTCATCGCTGTTCAGCTCCAACTGGATCTCCGGGTAAAGGCTGCGAAATTCGGCGATATACGGCACGATTCCATGCAGCATGAACGGCACGGCGGCATTGATGCGCAGGCGCCCCGCCGGCTTTTTCTGACGTGACGACAGGCGCTCTTCCAGCTCATCCATCTGCGCCAGGATCACCTTGGCCTGTTCGAAGAAGTATTTGCCCTCCTCGGTCAGGTCCATGCGCCGCGTGGTGCGGTTGATCAGCGTGGTGTCGAGCTTGGCCTCCAGGCGCGACAAGGTGCGACTGACCGCCGAGGGCGTCTGC
This sequence comes from Pseudomonas sp. CHM02, assembly GCF_000612585.1. GTDB lineage: Bacteria > Pseudomonadota > Gammaproteobacteria > Pseudomonadales > Pseudomonadaceae > Aquipseudomonas. The sequence goes on along the minus strand of NZ_JFCA01000039.1, from coordinate 17,932 downwards.
CCGACCTGCTCTGCGGCAGCGGAAATCGAACCGCATTCAATCACACTGACGAAGATCTGTAGCTCATCGGATCGGGCTTTCACAGGCGCTCCTCGTTATCGGTTCACAGCAGCTTATACCGAGAAATTGAACACCTGCGCCAGATGCTGCTCGTAGCGCACAACATCGGCCTCGATTGCCGGACGCTTCATCACGTCCACACACAGGAAGGTAGGCAGGCCGGTCATGCCGAGAAACTCGTTAGCCTTGTGGAACGGGAAGTACACCGCGTCAACGCCCTTGGCTTCGAAGAAATCGGTCGGGTCGTCGAAGGCTTGCTGCGGCGCGTTCCAGGTCAGCGACAACATGTACTGCTTGCCTTGGATCAAGCCACCGCTGCCGTACTTCTGCGATGAGTCGGAACGGGTGCGGCCGTCGCTGGCGTACAGGCTGCCGTGGCCTTCGGTGAAGACTTCGTCGATGTACTTCTTGACGATCCACGGTGCACCCATCCACCAGCCGGGCATCTGGTAGATGATCACATCGGCCCAGAGGTATTTCGCGACTTCTTCGGCAACGTCATAGCCTTCATCGATGTGGGTGACTTTGACGTCGATGCCTGCGCGGTCCAGCACCGCCACGGCGGCGTCATGCAGGGTGCTGTTGTAGCGACCATCGGAGTGAGCGAATTTCTTGCCGCCGTTGAGCAGGAGGACTTTTTTCATGGGAGGGTATCCAGAGGGGTTAAAAATGTCTGCCGGCAGGCTATCGACATAGGCCTCTGGGAATAAGCAACGGTGCAGCAAAATACATTTGATCAAACCGCACGAATACCAGCGGCATTGTTAACCACTGATCAGCAGATGCCCGCCCAACAGCGCCATGCCGATGAAAAACACGCGCTTGAACACCGCAGCACTGATGCGCTGGCGCAGTGCCTGGCCAAGCCACATGCCCAACAGTGCCGGCACCAGCGCCAGCAATGACGCGTTCAGCTCTCCACCGCCCAAAGTGCCGCGCCAGGCCAGCCCGGCGGCGAGTGCCAGCGTCGACACGGTGAACGACAGCCCCAGCGCCTGCACCAACTGATCGCGGTTCAAGCCCAGGGCTTGCAGATACGGCACGGCCGGAATCACGAACACACCGGTGGCCGAGGTGATGATGCCGGTGATCACCCCGCACAGCGGGCCCAGCCAGCGTTCGGTTCCAGGCCTTACCCTGAACGAGGGCAGGAACAAGCCGCTCAGGGCATAGACCAGCAATGCACCGCCCAATGCATGAACTACCCAGCCACCACCGTCCATGCCCAGCCACAAGGTGCCAAGCCCGGTGCCGAGGAAGATCAGCAGCAGCATCGGCCACAGGCGTTTGAGCAACGCACTCAGATGCCCACCGAACGCCAGCTGCCACAGGTTGGTGATCGTCGACGGGATGATCAGCAACGCCGCAGCCTGCGCCGGTAACATAGCCAGGCCGAGCAAGCCCATGGAGACTGTCGGCAAGCCCAGGCCGATCACACCCTTGACGGTGCCGGCCAGCACGAAGGTGCCGATCACCAGCAGGGTCAAGGCGGGACCGATTTGTTGGTAGAACGCGAGGAAGGTATTCATGGGGGGATTGTGCGGCTTTTCGCTGAAGGCTGAAATTCGCCATATACTGAGGCAGCCTCTTGTTTTTTGAGAGGCTGATGCCGCCTTCGCGAGCAAGCCCGCTCCCACATTTGAAATGCGTTCCAAGTGTGGGAGCGGGCTTGCTCGCGAAGGGGCCAGTCCAGCCACCCGAGAACCCCGGCATGCACTTTGACCTGATCGACCTGCGCCTTTATCTCCACATCCTCGACACCGGCAACATCACCGCCGGTGCCGGGCGCAGCCATTTGTCCCTGGCCGCCGCGAGTGCGCGTATCCGGGCGATGGAGGCTTCGCTGGGTATCGATTTCCTGGAGCGTAACCGTCGAGGTGTCACCCCAACGCCCGCCGGCAAAGCCCTGGCCCGCCACGCACGCCTGTTACTGCAACAGGCCGAGCACCTGCAACAGGACCTGGCGGAATACGCCAACGGCATCAAAGGCCAGGTACGCCTGCTGTGCAACACCACCGCCCTGAGTGAATACCTGCCGGAACTGCTGGCGGACTTTCTGTGCGAGCACCCCAATCTCGATATTGATCTGCAGGAGCTGCCGAGCCTGCGCATCACCCAGGCCTTGCGCCAGGGCACGGCAGATCTTGGGATCATTTCCGACGCGGTGGACACCCACGGCCTGCAGACCTTGCCGTTTCGCGATGACCCGCTGGTGCTGATCTCACCGCCGGATCATCCGTTCACCGAAGGGAGTTTTGTCGATAGCCTGCAATACGACTTTGTCGGCCTCGCCCCCCACAGCGCATTGACGGTTTATCTCGAAGAACAGGCATTGCACGCCGGTTTCCGCCTGCAAACACGCATCCGTGCCGAAGGCTTTGATGGGGTGATTCGCATGGTCGCCCGCGGCGCTGGCCTGGGCATCGTGCCCCAAGCGGCGCTGGAGCGCTGGCCCTTGGAACGCAGCTTCAAGGCCCACCCCCTGCAAGAGGAGTGGGCTCGCCGAAAGCTACTGCTCTGCGCGCGCTCGTTCGAGCAATTGCCCGGTTACGCCAGGGCCTTGTTCGATGCCTTGGCCCTGCCCTTGCGGAAGAAACCGTAATACACCGCCGACAGAATCAGCAGGAACGGCACACCAAACACCAAGGTCATCTTGAACGCCTCGGTGAAATACGTGGTGACCATCACCGCGCCCATCAGCACCAGGCCCAACAGGGTGCTGTAGGGGAACAGCCGCAGTTGGAACGACAGCTTAGGCCCGCCATGGCGCTTGCGGTAACGGCGGAAGAACAGGTGCGTGAGAAAGATCATGAACCAGGTGAAGATCGCGCCAAACATCGAGATTGCCATCATCAGCGTGAACGAACTTTCCGGATACACCACGTTCAGCAACGTCGCCAGGGCAATGCCCGAGCTGGACAGCAGCAACGCGTTCAGCGGGATGCCACTCCTGCTCAAGGCGCCCATGGCCTTGGGGGCGAAGCCGGCGCGGGACAGGCTGAACATCATGCGAGTAGTGATGTAGAGCTGGCTGTTCATCGCCGACAGCGCTGCGATCAGGATCACGAAGTTCATCACACCAGTGGCGCCGGGAATACCGATGGTCTGCATCACCGTCACGAACGGGCTCTGGGTTTGCCCAGCCTGGTTCCACGGCACGATGGCCAGCATCAGCGCCAGGGTCAGCAGGTAAAACACCACCAAGCGCACGATGGTGGCGCGGAAGGCTTTCTTCACCGCCTGTTCCGGGTCCGCCGCTTCGCCGGCGGCCACGGCGATCATCTCCACACTCAGGTAGCTGAAGATCGACACGATCACCGCGATCCACATGCCGCTCAGGCCATGGGGGAAAAAGCCATCGTGGGCCGTATAGTTCTGCACACCATATTCAGGATTACCGGAGCCGAACACCACGTAAACGGCAAGGATGATGAAGCCGACGATGGCGCTGATCTTGATCGTCGAGAACCAGTATTCGAAGTTGCCGAAGGTCTTCACGCTGATGGCGTTGAGCAGGATCAGCACGCTGGAAAACGACACGATCCACACCCATTCCGGCACGTTGGCGAACCAGTACTTCATGTACATCGCCACCGCTGTGACCTCGGCGCCCACCGCCAGCACGATCGCTGCCCAGTAGGCGTAGCGCACCAGGAACCCGGCCAGCGGGCTGATGTAGAACTCGGCGTACGCGCCAAAGGAGCCCGAGGTGGAATGGGCCACCGTCATCTCCGCCAGGCACCCCATCAGCAGCAAGGTGATCAACGCGCCGATGGCGTAGCTCACCAGCACACTGGGCCCGGCATAACCGATGGCGTAGGCGCTGCCCATGAACAGCCCGGTACCAATGGCGCCGCCGATGGCGATCATGCTCATCTGGCCGGAAGTGAGCTGGCGCCGCAGGCCCAGTTCGCGGTGGGTGATCTCGGCAAAACCGTTGTCTGGCGTGGTCACGTGGTGTGCCCCTTTATTATTGTGATGGTTGTTGCTGACGCTGAACCCTGTGGGAGCTGGCTTGCCTGCGATAGCGCCGGTGCATTCACCACCGTCATCGCAGGCAAGCCAGCTCCCACATTTTGATCGGTGCCGTGTCAGGTGACGCTGTTGCGAACTTTGAATTGCGGTTGGTTCCAGGTGTGGTGGTCGAGGATGTCGCCCAGGATTTCCACCGCGTCCCATACTTCGGTAAAGCTGGTGTACAACGGCGTAAAACCAAAGCGCATGATGCGCGGCTCACGGTAGTCACCGATCACGCCACGGGCGATCAAGGCCTGGATCACCGCGTAGCCTTCAGGGTGCTCGAAGCTCACATGGCTGCCGCGCCTGGCGTGCTCACGGGGGGTGATCAATACCAACTCATGGGCAGTACAACGGGCCTCCACCAATGCGATGAACAGGTCGGTCAACGCCAGGGATTTACTGCGCAGGCGGGCCATGTCGGTCTGGGCGAAAATCTCCAGGCCGCATTCCACCATCGCCAGCGAAGTGATCGGCTGCGTGCCGCACAGGTAGCGTGCGATGCCAGCGCTCGGTGCGTAAGTCGATTCCATGGCGAACTGGCGGGTATGCCCGAACCAGCCCGACAACGGCTGGCGCACCACATCCACCAGCGCCGGGTTGACCCACACAAACGCCTGGGAGCCCGGGCCGCCGTTGAGGTACTTGTAGGTGCAGCCAATCGCATAATCGGCACCGGCCTGATGCAGGTCGATGGGCACCGCGCCCGCCGAGTGCGCCAGGTCCCAGATGCTCAGCGCGCCGCACTCATGGCTCAGGGCAGTGAGCGCCTGCATGTCGTACATGTAGCCGGTCTTGTAGTTGACGTGGGTGAGCATCACCACCGCCACGTCCTGGTCGATGGCCTGGGGCAACTCGTCCGGGCTGTTCACCAGGCGCAGGGAATAGCCTTGCTGCAGCAGTTCGGCCAGGCCTTCGGCGATGTACAAATCGGTAGGGAAATTGCTCGCCTCGCTGACGATCACCTTGCGCCCAGGCTGGCGTTGGCGCTGCACAGTCAACGCGGCGCTGAGCACCTTGAACAGGTTGATGGAGGTGGTGTCGGTGATCACCACTTCGCCGTCGCGCGCGCCGATCAGCGGTGCCAGGCGGTTGCCCAGGCGCTGGGACAAGTCCGCCCAACCGGCGCTGTTCCAGCTGCGAATCAAGCCGTCGCCCCACTCTTGGGCAATCACCGCCTGCGCCCGCGCCAACGCCGCCACCGGGCGTGCACCGAGGGAGTTGCCGTCGAGGTAGATCACGCCCTGCGGCAAGGCGAACTGGTTGCGCAACGGTGCCAGCGGGTCCTGCGCGTCGAGGGCTTGGCAATGGCTTCGAGTGGTCATGGGCTGTCCTGGTTTTTGTAAGTCGATATGGACAAAATAATGAACGAAGTTTTAGAGAATTTTCGTGCAAAGTGCGGGGTAACAGGCTAATTAAGCTGTAGGAAATTCGAATTTAACCTCCAAATACGCGGATTAATTCTAACCATGATTCTCGATGCCACCGACCTGCGCCTCCTGCATTTCCTGCAACAGGATGGGCGCATCAGCAACCAGGAACTGGCGGAAAAAGTCGCACTGTCGCCGTCCGCGTGCCTGCGCCGTCTGCGCCTGCTGGAGAGCGAGGGGATCATCAGTGGCTACCGCGCCGTGTTGAATGCCGAGCAGTTGGGGATCGAGCTGGAGGCGATCGTGCACCTGTCGTTGCGCCAGGATGTGGAGGATTGGCACGAGACGTTTATCAAGAAGGTACAGGGCTGGCCGGAAGTGGCCAGCGCCTATGTGATCACCGGCGCCAGCAACTATGTGCTGCGGGTGCAGGCACGCAACCTCAAGCACTTCTCGGACTTTATCGTGAACCACCTGAACCGTACGGCGGGGGTGATGGATATACGCTCGGAGATTGTGCTGCAGAAGATCAAGGATCGCGATGAGGTGTTGGACTTGGTCATCCGCAAATAACCCCAACACCACCGCATCCTGTGGGAGCTGGCTTGCCTGCGATGACGGTGGTGAATGCACCATAGCTATCGCAGGCAAGCCAGCTCCCACATTTTTAACCGCGTTTAGTCCTCGAGGGCACGCACGCGTTGCATGCGTTTTTGCTCCACCGGGGCGTCAGCCACCTGCAACTCAAAGTCAAAATCGATCTGCGCAAACCGCCCTTCCACGCCAAACTCGCGCGCCAGCTGCGGGTCGTCACTGAAGCGGATTTCTGCGATCAGTTCATCCCGCGTCGCATAGGCAAAGTCGTCATGCAGGTACGGGTCATCCGACAGGTTGATCTGCGTGGTCAGGTGCCGATGTCCCGGTGCCGAAATGAAGAAGTGAATATGCGCCGGCCGCTGACCGTGGCGCCCCAATTGGTCGAGCAGTTGCTGCGTCGGCCCGGTCGGCGGGCAGCCATAGCCCGACGGCACGATACTGCGGAATCGGTAGTTGCCCTGGGCATCGGTCTCGATGCGCCGGCGCAAGTTGAATTCGGATTGCGTCGGATCAAACCACGAATACGTACCGCCGGTATTGGCCTGCCACACGTCCACAATTGCTCCCGCCAGCGGCTTGCCATCGGTGTCACGCACCTGCCCGCGCATGAACAGCGGCACCGCGGCGTCCGTGCCATCGTCAAGCCGCGCCTCGTACTGGCTCAACGGCGCCCCGGCCACATACAGCGGGCCCTCGATGGTACGCGGGGTGCCGCCGGATTTGCCGGCCTCCTCGTCGGCAGCGTCCATCAACAAGTCCAGGTAATGCTCCAGGCCCAGCCCTGCCGCGAGCAGACCGGCTTCCTGGTTCTTGCCCAACTCGTTGAGGTAATTGACCGCCTTCCAGAATTCTTCCGGGGTCACGTCCAGGTCTTCGATGATGTTCACGGTGTCGCGCAGGATCCGGTAGATCAGCGCCTTGGTGCGCGGGTTGCCACCGTCGTTGAGGTTGCCGCTGGCTTCTTCGAGAAACTGTTGGGCATGGGCAGTCTGGGACAGTCGGATGGACATGGTGCGTTCCTCATCTTGTAATTATTGGGTGCATGACAGGCTTAACGGTCGTCCTCATGGATCGACGAAGGGTGCCGGCACAGGGCATTCACTTCGATGGCCATGTAGGGGTAGAGCGGCAGTTGCATCAGCAGGTCGTGCAGTTCTTGCACGCTGTCGACATCGAACACGCTGTAGTTGGCGTAGTGCCCGGCGATGCGCCACAGGTGGCGCCATTTGCCTTCGTGCTGCAGGCGCTGCGCGAGGGCTTTCTCATCCGCCTTCAGGCTGGCTGCGCGCTCGGGGTTCATGTCGATGGGCAGGTTCACGGTCATTTTTACGTGGAACAACATGGCAGGCGCCTCTTAGTGTTTGTCACGACGGAAGAACGCCAGGCGTTCTTCGTCGATGGCCAGGCCCAGGCCCGGAGCGGTGGAGACATGCAGCTGGAAATCGCGGTACACCGGCGCCTCGGTGAGGATGTCTTCGGTGAGCAGCAACGGGCCGAACAGTTCGGTGTCCCACGCCAGTTTGCTCAGCGTGAGAAAGGCATGCGCCGACGCCAGCGTGCCGATGCCACCTTCGAGCATGGTGCCGCCATACAGGCCGATCCCCGCTGCCTCGGCGATCGCCGCGGTGCGCAACACCGCGCGAGGGCCGCCGTTCTTGGCGATCTTGAGGGCAAACACCGACGCCGCGCCTTCGCGGGCCAGGTTGAAGGCATCCTCGACACACTCGATGGATTCATCCGCCATGATCGGCGCCGGGCTCGACAGGTTGAGCCGCGCCATGCCGCCACGGTTGTTGCGCGAGATGGGCTGTTCGATCAGGTCGATGCCGTTGTCACCGAGCACCTTGCACGCGCGCAACGCCACCGCTTCGTCCCAGGCCTGGTTGACGTCGACGCGCACACTGGCGCGGTCGCCCAGGGCCTTTTTGATCGCGATCACATGGGCCAGGTCATGGCTGACTTCACCCGCGCCGATCTTCAACTTGAAGATGCGGTGGCGGCGCAGGTCGAGCATTTTTTCGGCCTCGGCGATGTCCTTTTCGGTGTTGCCGCTGGCCAGGGTCCAGGCCACCGGCAAGGCATCGCGCACGCGGCCACCGAGCAGTTCGCTGACCGGCAGGTTCAGGCGTTTGCCGAGGGCGTCGAGCAAGGCGCTTTCGATACCGGACTTGGCAAAAGTGTTGCCGCGGATGCTGCGCTCCAGGCGCAACATGGCGGCGTTGACATTGCTGGCGTCCTGGCCGATCAGCAGCGGTGCGAAGTGGCGGTCGATGTTGACCTTGATGCTGTCGGGGCTTTCGTTGCCGTAGCTCAGGCCGCCGATGGTGGTGGCTTCGCCGATGCCTTCGATGCCGTCGGCGCAGCGCAGACGGATGATCACCAGGGTCTGGTTTTGCATCGTGTGCATCGCCAGCTTGTGCGGGCGGATGGTAGGAAGGTCGACGATGATCGTCTCGATCGACTCGATGGCGCAAATCGGCATGGCAATACCCGTTGGGTTCTTTTTAGATTTCAGCCGATTCTGTCCCGCATCTTTCTTGGCTTCCAATATAGAATTGGTCTCAAGCAATACCCTCAAGGTATGAAAGGAGCCGTTATGGAACTGCGTCACCTGCGCTATTTCCAGGTGCTGGGGGAAACCCTCAACTTCACCCGCGCCGCCGAACGCCTGCACATCGCCCAGCCGCCATTGAGCCGGCAGATCCAGCAATTGGAGGACGAGTTGGGCGTGGTCCTGCTTGAACGTGGTCGACCGCTGCGGCTGACCGAGGCCGGGCGGTTTTTCTATGAACACGCCAACGTGCTGCTCGAACAACTGGGCAAGGTCTGCGACAACACGCGACGCATCGGCCAGGGTGAGAAGACGTGGCTGGGCATCGGCTTTGCGCCTTCGACCCTGTACGGCGTGCTGCCTGAACTGATTCGGCGGCTGCGCACCCATGAGGCGCTGGAGCTGGAGTTGGGGCTGTCGGAGATGACCACCTTGCAGCAGGTCGAAGCGCTCAAGGCCGGGCGGATCGATGTGGGGTTCGGGCGTATTCGCATCGACGACCCGGCCATCGTCCAGCGCGTGCTGGTGGAGGATCGGTTGGTCGCCGTGCTGCCCACCGGTCACCCGTTGCTGGCCGCACCCGCGACCCTCGCCCAACTCGCCGCCGAGCCATTGGTGCTCTACCCCGGCAACCCACGCCCCAGTTATGCCGACCATGTGATCGCACTGTTCGATGCCCATGGCCTGAGCCTCAAGGTGGCGCAGTGGACCAACGAGTTGCAGACCGCCATCGGCCTGGTCGGCGCCGGCATGGGCGTGACGCTGGTGCCGGCCTCGGTGCAAGTGCTGCACCGGGCGGACATTGGCTACACGCCGATTGTGGAGACCACGGCGACGTCGCCGATCATTCTTAGCCGACGGGTGAATGATCAGTCGCCGGGGCTCAGTCATTGTCTGCAACTGGTGGAAGAATTGATCCAGGCACCTCCCCTGTAGGAGCCCGGCTTGCCGGCGATGGCGATCTTGAGGATCTCATCGCCGGCAAGCCGGGCTTCCTACAGGGAGGCTAGCGTTGGCGGCGCGCATTGTTGCGCTGCAAGGTTTGGCTCGGCGATTCATCGAACAGCCTGCGATACTCCGCCGAGAACCGCCCCAGGTGGGTAAAGCCCCAGCCCAGGGCGATCTCGGAGATGGTACGGGTGGAGCCGTGTTCGAGGATTTCCTGGCGTACGACGCCCAACCGGTACTTCTTCAAATACGCCATGGGCGACAGGGCGAAGTATTTGCGAAACGCATCGAACAGCTTGAACCGCGACACACCTGCAGCGGCCTCCAGGTCTTCCAGGTGCACGGCTTCGCGGGCGTTGGCGTGGATGTACTGGCGGGCACGGATCAGGTAGTGCGGCAGCTTCACGCCGAGGACATCGCGCAGTTCTTCGGAGTAGTTGTTCGGCTGGGCCAGGATCAGCCCCTTGATCAGCGAGCTTTCCAGGTCGCGGGTAAAGGCGGCCTGCTCATACAACTCGCTGCCGTGCTCCAGCTCGGCGATGAAGTAACGCGCCATGCGCCACCATGACGCCGACGCACCGTCTACCGCGTCCATCACCGACTCAAAGCGCAACGGCGCCTCGATGGGCCGTCGCAGCAAACCTTCCAGCGACTCACTCATGGCTGCGCGCGTGATCACCACCTGCAACTTGCGGCAGTCGCCGGAGATCGCCAGCACCTGATGCTCGTTGGGCGAGATGATCACGCCCTGGTCGCGGTTGGAACTCAGGCGCTCACCGTTCTTGCTCAACTCCTGCTCGCCCACCAGGGGCAGGCTCAGGCTGTAGCTGCTGAAATGCTCGGCGTCTTCGATGTCGATGGTCACATCGGTGCCGTATTCGATCACGCCCAGGGTGGTGGCGCGGGACTTGAACACGTTGGCGCTGTGGTGAAAGCGCAGGCGTTCGGGCGTGGCGGTGGCCAGGCGATGGGGCCCGCAAATGCCCGACATCCAGCTGCGGGCGCCTTCCAGGTCGAAGCGTTGAATCGTTTGGCTGCTCATCAGGGTGCACCCACGGCGGTTAGGCTTTTGCGCGCTCTGGCGGCGCGTCGTTATTGTTCGATAGCAAGTAATGCGCCACGCCAGCGCAATGGCCACTGGATGGATAACAACCGTCGACTATGTGGATAAGTCGCCGTCTTTTTCGCCTCTTGCCCTGTCAGACAGTAGCGCATCCCGTCACCGCGATGCACCGGGTTGGGTATTTGCTGCCCAATTATCCGGCCCAGGTTCCCCCACTAAGCGGATAGCCCGCGCCCTGCCCGCCGCCTCTAATAAACCACCGATTAGCCCCTACCCAAAAGGTGCCTCCCATGAGTGGTGCAAGAAGCGTCGAGCAGTGGAAAACGTTTATCGAAAGCTGCCTGGACTTTCGCCCGGCAGACGAAGTGTTCCGTATCGCCCGCGACATGTTCACCGAGCCGGAACTGTTCGATCTGGAGATGGAACTGATCTTCGAAAAGAACTGGATCTACGCCTGCCACGAAAGCGAACTGGCCAACCACCACGACTTCGTGACGATGCGCGCCGGGCGCCAGCCGATGATCATCACCCGCGACGGCGAAGGCCGGCTCAATGCGTTGATCAACGCCTGCCAGCACCGTGGCACCACCCTGACGCGGGTCGGCAAGGGTAACCAATCCACCTTCACCTGCCCGTTCCACGCCTGGTGCTACAAGAGCGATGGCCGCCTGGTGAAGGTCAAGGCGCCAGGGGAATACCCGGAGGGTTTCGACAAAGCCACGCGCGGCCTGAAAAAGGCGCGTATCGAGAGCTACAAGGGCTTTGTGTTCATCAGCCTGAACGTGAAGGGCACCGACAGCCTGGAAGACTTCCTCGGCGATGCCAAAGTGTTCTTCGACATGATGGTCGCGCAGTCTGCCACCGGCGAGCTGGAAGTGCTGCCGGGCAAGTCCGCCTACACCTACGACGGCAACTGGAAGCTGCAGAACGAAAACGGCCTGGACGGTTATCACGTCAGCACCGTGCACTACAACTACGTGGCCACGGTGCAGCACCGCCAGCAGGTGAACACCGAGAATGGCATCGGCGCAGGCAGCACCCTGGACTACAGCAAGCTCGGCGCCGGCGATGCGAACACCGATGACGGCTGGTTCGCCTTCAACAACGGCCACAGCCTGTTGTTCAGCGACATGCCCAACCCCAGCGTACGCTCCGGCTACGCCACCATCATGCCGCGCCTGGTGGAAGAACATGGTCAGCAAAAGGCCGAGTGGATGATGCACCGCCTGCGCAACCTGAATATCTACCCGAGCCTGTTCTTTCTCGACCAGATCAGCTCGCAGCTGCGCATCATCCGCCCGGTGGCGTGGAACAAGACCGAGATCATCAGCCAGTGCCTGGGGGTGAAGAACGAGTCCGACGCTGACCGTGAAAACCGCATTCGCCAGTTCGAGGATTTCTTCAACGTGTCGGGCATGGGCACGCCGGATGACCTGGTGGAGTTCCGCGAAGCCCAGCGCGGTTTCCAGGGCCGGCTTGAGCGTTGGAGCGATATTTCACGCGGCAGCCACCGCTGGGAAACCGGGCCTACGCCGAACAGCGAAGCCATCGGCATTCAACCGGCCATGACCGGCACCGAATTCACCCATGAAGGCCTGTACGTCAACCAGCACCGCAAATGGCAGCAGTTCCTGCTCGACGGCCTCGATCAACAAGCGCTGAAACTGCGGGAGGTGAAGTGATGAATGCCCAGTTGCAGTACCAGATCGAGCAGTTTTTCTACCGCAAGTCCGAGCTGTGCGACGCCCAGGATTGGGACGCCTATGTGCAGTTGTTCGACCCGCAGAGCGAGTTCCACCTGCCGCAGTGGGACTCGGAGCACGTCTACACCCGCGACCCCAAGCGCGAGATGTCGCTGATCTATTACGCCAACCGCTCCGGCCTGGAAGACCGCGTATTTCGCTTGCGCACCGGCAAGGCCGCGTCGGCCACACCGATGCCGCGCACGCTGCACCTGATCAACAATGTGCGCGTTGCCGAGCAGGCGGATGGCACGCTGGAGGTGCGTTTGAACTGGCACACGCTGTTTTACCGCTTGGCGACTTCGGAGCAGTTTTACGGCCACGCCACTTACACCCTCAAGCCTGATGGCGACAGCTGGTTGATCACCCGCAAGCATGCGCTGCTGCTCAACGACACCATCAACTCAGTGCTGGATTTCTATCACCTGTAGCAGAGAACGTCGTCCTGTGGTGAGCCGGCTTGCCCCGCGCTGGGCCCCCGGGTCCAGACACTGCGGTTTGGCCTGAGAAAGGCGGTGACTTTATGGGGCTGCTTCGCAGCCCAGCGCGGGGCAAGCCCGCTCACCACAACAGGCCCGCTCGCCACAGGTTGTGCGCACGTCATCAATATGCGGAGAGCAACACATGAATCACAAAGTGGCCTTCAGTTTTGCCGACGGCAAGACACTGTTCTTCCCCGTCGGCGCCCATGAAATCCTGCTGGATGCGGCGCTGCGCAACGGCATCAAGATCCCGCTGGATTGCCGTGAAGGCGTGTGCGGCACCTGCCAGGGCCGTTGCGAATCCGGCGATTACACCCAGGATTATGTCGACGAAGAGGCGCTTTCCAGCCTCGACCTGCAACAGCGCAAGATGCTCAGTTGCCAGACGCGGGTGAAGTCCGACGCGACGTTCTACTTCGACTTTGACTCGAGCCTGTGCAACGCGCCGGGCCCGGTGCAGGTGCGTGGCACGGTGAGCACGGTGCAGCACGTGTCGAGCAGTACGGCGATCCTGCAGGTGCAGTTGGATCAGGCGCTGGACTTTCTACCCGGCCAGTACGCGCGCCTGTCGGTGCCCGGCACGGACAGTTGGCGCTCGTATTCCTTCGCCAACCTGCCAGGTAATCAACTGCAATTTCTGCTGCGCCTGTTGCCCGATGGGGTGATGAGCAACTACCTGCGCGAGCGCTGCCAAGTGGGCGATGCGCTGGTGATGGAAGCGCCACTCGGCGCCTTCTACCTGCGCCATGTGACCAAGCCCTTGGTGTTGGTGGCGGGCGGCACCGGCTTATCGGCGTTGCTCGGCATGCTCGATGAACTGGCCGCCAACGGCTGTGACCAACCCGTGCACCTCTACTACGGCGTGCGCGGTGCCGAGGACCTGTGCGAAGCGGCGCGCATCCAGGCCTATGCCGCGAAAATCCCGAACTTTCGCTACACCGAAGTGCTCAGCGCACCCTCGGAGGATTGGCTGGGCAAGCGCGGCTACCTTACCGAGCATTTCGACGTGGCCGAATTGCGGGACAGATCGGCGGATATGTACCTGTGCGGCCCCCCTCCAATGGTCGAATCCGTCCAGCAATGGCTGGCGGATCAGGCACTTGATGGCGTTCAACTGTATTACGAAAAGTTTACGCAGAGTAATATCTGACCCCTCAGCACTTCTGAGGGGCTGATGCGGCGTGCACTCAACCCTGAGAAAAACAAGTAGAAGGGAATGTTAATGGCGGATGACATGGTTAACCCGGTAGGCCTCAAGCGTGGCCTGAAGAACCGGCACATTCAGCTGATCGCCTTGGGAGGGGCGATTGGTACGGGGTTGTTCCTCGGCTCGGCCGGGGTGCTCAAGTCGGCGGGGCCGTCGATGATCCTGGGCTACGCGATTGCCGGTTTCATCGCGTTCCTGATCATGCGCCAGCTCGGCGAGATGATCGTCGAAGAGCCGGTGGCTGGCTCCTTCAGCCACTTCGCACACAAATACTGGGGCGGCTACGCAGGCTTCCTGGCGGGCTGGAACTACTGGGTGCTCTACGTACTGGTGGGCATGGCCGAACTGACGGCGGTGGGCAAGTACATCCAGTTCTGGTGGCCGGAAATCCCGACCTGGGTCAGTGCGCTGGTGTTCTTTGTCGCGGTGAACCTGATCAACACCCTGAACGTGAAGTTCTTCGGTGAAGCCGAGTTCTGGTTCGCGATCATCAAGGTGGTGGCGATTGTCGGCATGATCGTGCTCGGTTGCTACCTGCTGTTCAGCGGCACCGGCGGCCCGCAAGCCACTGTCAGCAACCTGTGGAGCCACGGCGGGTTCTTCCCCAATGGCGGCATGGGGCTGTTGATGTCCATGGCGTTCATCATGTTCTCGTTCGGTGGCCTGGAGCTGGTGGGCATCACCGCCGCCGAGGCCAGCGAGCCACGCAAAGTGATCCCGAAAGCGATCAACCAGGTGGTGTACCGGATCCTGATTTTCTACGTCGGCGCGCTGACCGTGCTGCTGTCGCTGTACCCATGGGACCAACTGCTGCAAACCCTCGGCGCGTCGGGCGATGCCTACAGTGGCAGCCCGTTTGTGCAGATCTTCTCGCTGATCGGCAACGACACCGCCGCACACATCCTCAACTTCGTGGTCCTGACCGCGGCGCTGTCGGTGTACAACAGCGGCGTGTACTGCAACAGCCGCATGCTGTTCGGCCTGGCCGAGCAAGGTGATGCACCGAAATCGCTGATGAAGCTGAACAAACAAGGCGTGCCGATCCGCGCCCTGGCGATTTCAGCGTTGGTGACGATGCTGTGTGTAGTGGTCAACTACGTGGCACCGCAGAGCGCGCTGGAGCTGCTGTTCGCGCTGGTGGTTGCCTCGCTGATGATCAACTGGGCGCTGATCAGCATCACCCACATCAAGTTCCGCAAGGCCATGGGCGAGCAAGGCGTGACGCCGTCGTTCAAGACCTTCTGGTTCCCGTTCAGCAACTACCTGTGCCTGGCGTTCATGGTGATGATCATCAGCGTGATGCTGGCGATCCCGGGGATCAGCGAATCGGTGTATGCGATGCCGGTGTGGGTGGGGGTTATCTATGTGGCCTACCGGTTGCGCATGCGAAATGCAAAACCCGTGACCGCATAAATCCTCTGTAGGAGCCGGCTTGCCGGCGATAGGCCTCAAGCCTTGCGGTAATTTTGAGGACGCCATCGCCGGCAAGCCGGGCTCCTACAAAAGGCGTGTTTCATCCAATAAAAAGCCCCGGAATTCCGGGGCTTTTTGTTTACAGCGTTGAGCGCACTCGCCACAACTCGGGGAACAACACCGTGTCGAGCATCTTGCGCAAATACCCCACACCTTCAGTGCCGCCGGTGCCAGGCTGGAAGCCGATGATCCGCTCCACCGTCGTCACGTGGCGGAAGCGCCATTGGCGGAACGAGTCCTCCAGGTCGATAAACTTCTCGGCCAACTGATACAGGTCCCAGTAGCGGTTCGGGTCGCGGTACACCTCACGCCACGCCGCCTCCACCGATTCATCGTGAACCGTCGCCGCCGTCGGGTCGCGCTCGGCACGTTTCGGATCAATCGCCAGGCCGGCTTTGATCATCAGATTGATCGCCTCGTCGTACAGCGACGGCGTGGCAATCGCCACTTTCAACTCGTTCAACAGCTCCGGCCGATGGGCGTGAGGCCGCAACAGCGCCGCGCTTTTATTGCCAAGGATAAATTCGATCTCGCGGTACTGGAACGACTGGAACCCCGACGACTGCCCCAGGAACGGGCGGATCGCCTTGTATTCCGACGGCGTCATCGTCGCCAGCACCGCCCAGGCGTGTACCAGTTGATCGAAGATCCGCGACACCCGCGCCAGCATCTTGAACGCTGGCGGCAGCTCACCCAGGCGCACGTGTTCGCGGGCGGCCTTGAGTTCGTGGAGCATCAGTTTCATCCACAACTCGGAGGTCTGGTGCTGGATGATGAACAGCATTTCGTTGTGGTCCGGCGACAGCGGATGCTGGGCGCTGAGGACTTTGCCCAGGTCCAGGTAATCGCCATAGCTCATGGACTCGGAAAAATTCAGCTCGGCGTTATGCCATTCTTCCGGAGGTTGGTAATCGGCAGAGAAGGGACATTGGCTCATCGCGTGGGCTCCTTGAGCGGACGGAGAATGGCGCGCACCGGGCTCGCGTCCAGGTTGGCAAAACGCAGCGGCAGAGCGATCAGTTCATAGTCGCCCTCAGGTACGTCATCGAGCACGATGCCTTCGAGAATCGCCATGCCATGGCGCGCCACGGCGTTGTGGGCATCCATGGTCTTGGACTGTTGCGGGTCCAGCGAGGGTGTATCGATCCCGATCAAACGCACGCCCAGGCTGGCCAGCAGCTCGATGGTTTGCGGGGCGATGGCGGTGAAATTCGAATCCCATTCGGTCAGCGGCGCTTGTGGATAAGTACGCAGCAACACACGCTCGGGCAGGTTATCCACACGGCCTTCCAACTGATACGGCTGCACCAGCGCGCCGCTGTCCAGGCAATGCAGCACCCGGCAGGGCCCCATGTACACCTCCAGCGACACCGCACCGATGGGCGCGCCGTCCGCGCTGTAATGCAGCGGTGCATCCACATGGGCGCCGGTGTGCGGCGACAAGGTGATACGCCCGACATTCACCGGACACTCCGGGCCAAACTGCCACACGCGCTCTTCCTGGAACGGCGTATCACCCGGCCAGGTCGGGGTCGCCGTACTCAAGGGCGGGCTGATATCCCACCACGTTTTTATTGGGTTCATTTGCAGGCTCTCGGCGGTTACTGGGGTGAATGATACGAGGGCTGGCCGCGAATTTTCTTGCGAATTCTGGCGTGAGACGGGAAATCTTTCGCACTTACTGCGAAGAACGGACGAGAAATCGCACAAATATATCGTCCGGATGCGTCACCGTGCCCTGTGGGAGCCGGGCTTGCCCGCGATGACGGTGGCACTGCTTGCATCTTCATAGCCTGACACTCCGCTATCGCGGGCAAGCCCGGCTCCCACAAGGGTTCGCGGTAATTTCCGGATCATCACACCGCTGCGCTTCTGGGCATCCCGATGTCGAGTTCAGACCACTGACACAACGCCCAAGGCCTTAGGGTGCATCTTTCCATTCCCTGCCTCGGAGCCATCATGTCCAAGCCCATCACCGTACTGCGCGACACTCACCCACTGCCGGTCCTGGACGCGTGCAAATGGGAAAAACTCGAAGGCGACCCGCACACCGTCAACCTCAACGCCTACACCAGCGAAGACGGCAGCAAGATCATGGGCACCTGGATCTGCACACCGGGCAAGTGGTACGTGGACTACGTGAAATGGGAATACTGCCACTTCCAGGAAGGCTACTGCATCATCACGCCCGAGGGGTTGGCGCCGATTCACCTGCGGGCTGGGGATATCTTTGTGGTGGAGCCGGGGATGAAAGGGACGTGGGAAGTGGTCGAGACGGTGCGTAAGTATTTTGTGTTTGCATAATGTTTTTTTGTGGTGAGCGGGCTTGCCCCGCGCTGGGGTGCGTAGCAGCCCCAATAAAAAACGCCGCATTCTGTCAGGAAGAATGCGGCGTCTGGTTGTAGGGCCGCTGCGCAGCCCT
>NZ_JFCA01000038.1 GCF_000612585.1 Pseudomonas sp. CHM02 | reverse complement strand
GTATCAGAAAAAATCGAGGTGCCTGGATTTGGGGCGGCTTCGCCACCCAGCGCGGGGCAAGCCCGCTCACCACAACAAGCCCATTCACTACAACAAGCCCGCTGCGGTCAGAGGGTCATGGCGGCCAGCCAGCCGAATGCCAGCAGCGGAAGGTTGTAGTGCAGGAACGTCGGCACCACGGTGTCCCAGATGTGGTGATGCTGGCCGTCGATATTCAGGCCGGAGGTGGGGCCAAGGGTGGAGTCCGAGGCCGGCGAACCGGCGTCGCCCAACGCACCGGCCGTGCCGACGATGCACACGATAGCCAGCGGGCTGAAGCCCAGTTGCACGCACAGCGGCACAAAGATCGCGGCCAGGATCGGCACCGTGGAAAACGACGAGCCGATGCCCATGGTCACCAGCAAACCGACCAGCAACATCAGCAACGCCCCTACCCCACGGCTGTGGCCGATAAAGGCTGCCGAGGCTTCCACCAGCGAACGCACATCGCCGGTGGCCTTGAGCACTTCGGCAAAACCCGAGGCGGCGATCATGATGAAGCCGATCATGGCCATCATCTTCATGCCTTCGGTGAACAGGTCGTCGGTGTCGCGCCAGCGAACGATGCCCGACACCGAGAAGATCAGGAACCCGGCCAGGGCGCCGATGATCATCGAGTCCAGCCACAGCTGGATAATGAACGCCGAGGCAATCGCCAGGCCGGCCACCAGCAGGGTCAGCGGGTTGTACTGCACGGCCACCTGTTCGACCCGCTCGATTTTCTCCAGGTCGTACACGCGTTTCTTGCGGTAGCTGACAAACACCGCCACCAGCAGGCCGACCACCATGCCCAGCGCCGGCAGGCTCATGGCCTGGGTGACGTTGACCTGGCTGATGTCCACGCCGCTCTTGGCCACGTTGGCCAGCAGGATCTGGTTGAGGAAGATATTGCCGAAGCCCACCGGCAGGAACATATAAGGCGTGATCAGGCCGAAGGTCATCACGCAGGCGATCAGGCGGCGGTCCAGTTGCAGTTTGGTCAGCACGTAGAGCAGCGGCGGCACCAGCAACGGGATAAACGCGATATGGATCGGCAGGACGTTCTGCGAGGCAATCGCGACCACCCACAGCAGGCCGATCAGCAGCCATTTGACGTGACTGCCGCCGGTGGCTTCCTGGCGGTCCACCAGCAACAGCGCCTTGTCGGCCAGGGCGTGGGCCAGGCCGGATTTGGCAATCGCCACGGCGAAAGCGCCAAGCAATGCGTAGGACAACGCCACGGTGGCACCCCCGCCCAAGCCGCCATTGAAGGCCTTGAGCGTGGCCTCGATACCCAGGCCGCCGGTAAGGCCGCCCACTAGGGCACCGACGATAATGGCGATGACCACATGCACGCGGGACAGGCTGAGCACCAGCATGGTGCCGACCGCGGCAATGACTGCGTTAATCATGGTTACCTCAAGCAAAAACATAAAAAACAGGCATGCCCGCGCCCAGGCGGCCATCGGGTGGCAGCCAGCGTGCAGGCTTGAAGGAGGTCTTATTAGAGGGCGCGCACTTTGCCGGACGCAGGTTCACATGTCAAAAAACGAACCTTGTAGTGAGCGAGCTTGCTCGCGCTGGGCTGCGCAGCGGCCCCAAAATCAATGGGAGCGCTGCGCACTCCAGCGCGAGCAAACTCGCTCACCACAAAAGCAGGTTTAAATTGATCGTTTGAATAAAGAAAAACCGGCATCGGCCGATAACCGAGGTCTATGTGTTTTCAGGTAAGGATGTACCGATGTCGCTTAGGCAGCTCTCCATTCAATGGAAAATCACCCTGCTCGCCGGCCTGTGCCTGCTGGGAATCGTGACCCTGCTGGTGGGTCTGTCGCTGTATCGCATGGAGCAGAGCTCGCAGCAGGTCAAGGCCTCCAGCATGCTGATGCTGGATGAAGCCGCCCAGGCGCGCATCGAGGCCCAGGGTGAAGTGCAGGCGCTGGGCATCCGCCAACAGTTCATGGACGCCTTCCAGTACGGCCATGGCTTTTCGCGCCAGGTGCTGTTCCTGCGCGAGCAAGCCGAGAAGCGCTTTCTCGACGCCTTCGACACCCGCGAAGACCTGACCCGCCAGGTCAAGGCCGCGCTGCAGGCCAACCCGGATTTGCTCGGCTTGTCCCTGGTGTTCGAAGCCAATGCCCTGGATGGCAAGGATGAGTTGTTCGCCGGCCAGGCGGAGCTGGGCAGCAACGACAAAGGACGCTTCGCCCTGTACTGGTCGCAACCGACGCCGGGCAAGTTGACCTCGATGGCGTTGCCGGAAAGCGACATGTCCGACACCAGCACCGGCCCCAGCGGTGAAAAGGCCAACGCCTGGTTCACCTGCCCACGCACCACCCTCAAGCCGTGCGTGATCGAACCCTACTTCTACAAGATCGACGGGCAAAACGTGCTGATGACCAGCATCGTCTTCCCGCTGATGGTCAATGGCAAAGTCATCGCCTCGTTGTCGGTGGACATCAACCTCAACAGCTTGCAGGCCGTGAGCCAACAAGCGAGCCAGAAGCTGTACGACGGCCAGACCCAGGTCAGCATCCTCAGCCCTGCTGGTTTGCTCGCCGGCCACAGCGCAGACGCGAGCAAACTCAGCCAGCGCCTGGACCAGGTCGACATCGCCACCGGCGCGCAGTTGATCAGCGCCCTGGCCGGCAGCACACAGATCCGCAGCCTGCGTACCGACCATCAGCTCAAGGTACTGGCGCCGTTCGCACCGATTCCGGATGGCAAACCGTGGGGCGTATTGCTGGATGTACCGGAAAAAGTCCTGGTCGCCCCCGCCGAAGCGCTGAAAGCCCAACTGGATGCCGACAATGCCAAGGGCACCCTGTTGGAACTGGGCCTGGGTTTGATTGCCGCCGTGGTCGGTTTGATCCTGGTGTGGCTGATGGCGCGCAGCGTGACGCGGCCGATCCTCGGCGTGGCGCACATGCTCGAAGACATCGCCAGCGGCGAAGGCGACCTGACCCGCCGCCTGGCCTACAACAAACAGGACGAGTTGGGCCAGTTGGCCGGCTGGTTCAACCGTTTCCTCGACAAGCTGCAACCGATCATCGCCGAGGTGAAACGCTCGGTGCAGGACGCCCGGGGCACCGCTGACCAGTCCGCTGCCATTGCGACTGAAACCAGCGCCGGAATGGAACAGCAGTACCGCCAGGTCGATCAGGTGGCCACCGCCTCCCATGAAATGAGTGCGACTGCCCAGGACGTGGCCCGCAGTGCCGCACAGGCTGCGCAAGCCGCACGCGATGCCGACCAGGCCACCCGCGACGGCCTCACGGTGATCGACCGCACCACCCGCAACATCGGCGAGCTGGCGGCAGATATGAGCACCGCCATGACCCAGGTCGAAGGTTTGGCCGCCAACAGCGAGAAAATCGGTTCGGTGCTGGAAGTCATTCGCGGCATCGCCGAGCAGACCAACCTGCTGGCGCTCAACGCCGCCATCGAAGCCGCGCGTGCCGGTGAGGCCGGCCGTGGCTTTGCGGTGGTGGCCGATGAAGTGCGCAACCTCGCGCAGCGCACCCAGGAGTCGGTGGAAGAAACCCGCCTGGTGATCGAACACTTGCAAAGCGGCACCGAAGAGGTGGTCGGTTCCATGGGCAACAGCTATCGCCAGGCCCAGGGCAGCGTCGAACAAGTCGGGCAGGCCGTGACCGCCCTGCGCCAGATTGGCGATGCTGTCACGGTGATCAGCGACATGAACCTGCAAATCGCCAGCGCCGCCGAAGAACAGAGCGCGGTGGCCGAGGAGATCAACAGCAACGTGGCGACGATTCGCGATGTGACCGAGTCGCTGTCGGAACAGGCGAACGAGTCGGCACGGGTGAGCCAGGCGTTGAACAGCCTGGCGAATCAGCAGCAGGGGTTGATGGATCAATTCCGCGTGTAAAAACGCACACGTGTAGGAGCCCGCTTGCCGGTGATGGCGGCCTTGAAATCATCACAAGGTCACTGGCCTCATCGCCGGCAAGCCGGCATCTACAGGGTGTGCGTTAGCGCTTGGGCAATTCGATCAGCACTTTAAGGCCGCCCAGTTCAGACGCTTGCAACTGCAACACCCCGCCCCACACCTCGACGATATCCCGCACGATCCCCAGCCCCAGGCCATGACCGTCAATCTGCTCATCCAGGCGCGCGCCACGGCTGAACACCTTGTCACGCTGGGTTTCGGGGATGCCGGGGCCATCATCTTCCACCGCCAACAGGTAACGGTGCTCAGCGTCGGTGACGGTCAGGCGCACCTCGGCATCCGCCCATTTGCAGGCGTTATCCAACAGATTGCCGAGCAGCTCCAACAAGTCTTCACGGTCCCAAGGCAGTTGCAGGCCAGGCGCGGCGTGATAGCTCAGGTCCAGGTGTTCACCGTGGATCATGGTCAGGGTGGCGAGCAGGCCGGGCAGCTCTTTCTCGCAATCGAACAACGCACCGGGCAGGGTTTCACCCGCCAGGCGAGCGCGGTTGAGTTCGCGGTTGAGGCGTTGCTGCACTTGCTCCAACTGGTCACGCAACAGTTTGCTCAGTTCAGGGTGGTCCTTGAGCGCCTCGCTGGACGCCGCGCTCAACAGGACTGCCAATGGGGTTTTGAGCGCATGGCCGAGGTTGCCCAAGGCATTGCGTGAACGCTTGAGGCTGTCTTCGGTGTGGGCCAGCAAGTGGTTGATCTGCGCCACCAGCGGCTCCAGTTCCAGCGGCACCTGGGTGTCGAGTTGCGAGCGCTGGCCCTGCTGCAGTTGGGCGATCTGGTTGCGTGCGGTCTCCAGCGGGCGCAATGCGCGGCGCACGGTGACGCGTTGCAGGACCAGCACCAGCAACAACGCCGCCAGCCCCAGCACCAGGCCGATCTGGCGCATCAGGCGGAAGCTTTCACGCACCGGGGTGTAGTCCTGGGCCACGCTGATGGAAATCGATTGGCCGAAGCGCTTGTAGTCCGAGCGCAGCACCAGCAGTTGCTGGCCTTCCGGCCCCAGTTGCAGGTTGCCCTTGAGCCCGGCCTCGGGCAGGCGCGGCAGTTCCTGGTCCCACAACGAACGGGAGCGCCAGTGGATATCGGCAAAGTCGATGCGAAAGTAATGCCCGGAGAACGGTCGCTGATAGGCCGGCGACAGGCGCTGTTCATCCAGTTGCACGCCGTTGGGCCCGCGTACCAGCGCCACCAGCAGGTTTTCGGCATCGTTGCGCAGCCCGGCTTCGAGGTAACGCTGCAAACCGGCTTCGAACAGCCACAGGCTGGTCTGCGCCAGCACCACGCCGACGATCACCATCACGCTGATCAGGCCCAGGCTCAGGCGTCGCTGGATCGACCTCATGCAGGACTGGCGCCAAACCGGTAACCCTGGCCGCGCCGGGTCTCGATCACGCTGCGGCCCAGCTTGCGGCGCAGGTGGTTGACGTGGACTTCCAGCACGTTGGAATCGCGCTCGGTCTCGCCGTCGTACAGGTGCTCGGCCAAGTGGCTTTTCGACAGAATCTGTTCGGGGTGCAGCATGAAATAGCGCAACAGGCGGAATTCGGCGGCGGTCAGCTGGATCTCGGCCCCGTCGCGCAGCACGCACTGGCGGCCTTCATCCAAGTGCAGGCCGGCAGCCTGCAACGTGGGCTGGTTGGCCTGGCCGTGGGAACGGCGCAACAGCGCCTGGATGCGCAAGTGCAGTTCTTCGGGGTGAAAGGGTTTGGCCAGGTAATCGTCGGCGCCGGCCTTGAGCCCTTCGATGCGCTCGGCCCAGGAGTCGCGGGCCGTGAGGATCAGCACAGGCGTCGCCAACGCGGCGGCACGCCACTGCGCCAGTACCTCAAGCCCCGGCAGACCGGGCAGGCCCAGGTCGAGAATGATCAGGTCGTAGGGCTCGCTTCGGCCCTGGTAGACGGCGTCACGCCCGTCCGCCAGCCAATCGACGGCATAGCCCTGGCGCTGCAGGCCAGCCAGCAATTCATCAGCCAAGGGTACGTTGTCTTCCACCAGCAGCAGGCGCATCAGTCTTCCTCGTCTTTGATCAGCACACCGGTGCTCGCGTCCAGCTTGATCTCGCGCACCACGCCTTCGGTGGTCACCAGTTCCACTTCATAGGCATATTGCCCATGCTTCTTTTCCAACTCGGCTTCCAGCAGGCGTGAGCCGGGATAGCGCGCCATGGCTTGCTGCAGCAGTTGCTCCAGCGGCAGGATCACCCCCTGCTGACGCAGCGCCAAGGCTTCATCCTGGTTGAGGTCGCGGGCCGCCAGGCTGGAGCAAAATGCCATGAGCACCAGCGCCACGCGACTGCCTGCGCGTAAATTTACCTTCATTACGTATCCTGATGATTCTTGAGAACCTGCCCGGTGAGCGCGTCCAATTCAACATCCCATTCGATGCCGTGGGCATCTTCCAATTCGACCTCATAGACGTACTTGCCATAGGCCTCGTCCAGGTCGGTATCCAGCAGTGTCGAACCGGGATGCAGGGCCAGGGCCGTGGCTTCCAGTTGGTCAAAGGCGACAATAGTAACAGCGGCAGGCACGTTCAGTGGCTTGTCGGGGTCCACGGCTCGGGCCTGGGTCGCCGTGAAGGCGATGATACCGGCGGCGACCAGAGCGGTGAGGCGCTTCATGATAAGTCTCCGTTACAGGATATTTTCCTACGCCGGCCACCGTACGCCCTGCAACTTAACTGAAACTGAATTGCCACCATGGCAATTCCCACCCAGGCCTTTTCCCACATCCCGCGAGATTTTCTATAATGCCCCGCTCGCTCGAACAGAGACCGGTATGACAGCCATCCACATCAAGTTTCCTGCCCTGACGCTCAAGGCCGGCAAACGCGCCTTTGCGCGCATTCGTGAGCAAGGCCTCAAGCCTGCCGATGTCGGCATCCTGCCGGGCGCGGCTGGCGGCCCCAAGGCGCTGGGCATCCAGGGCCTGGACCTGGCGCTGTTCGGCGACTGGCTGCCCCGCGCGCCGCGGGAGCGGGCGCTGATCGGCGCGTCCATCGGTTCCTGGCGGTTTGCCAGCGCCTGCCTGCCCGACCCGGTGCAAGGCCTGCTGGACCTCGGCCGCTTGTATAACGAACAACGCTTTGCCAAAGGCGTGACCATGGCCGAAGTCAGCCAGAGCTGCCAGCGCATGCTCGACGACCTGCTGGCCGGCCGCGATGCACGGGTGCTGGACAATCCGGCCTATCGCCTCAACATCATGGTGGTCAAGAGCCATGGCCTGCTGGCCGACGACCACCGTGGGCGGCTCGGGCTGGGCCTGTCGTCGGTGATTGCCGACAACTTGCGCGGCCGCGCACGACTGTCGCGGCACTTCGAACGGCTGATCATCCACGACCCGCGCCAGGCGCCGCCGGTGCATCCATTGAAGGATTTCCCCTCGCGCTTCCTGGCCCTGGAACTGGGCAATCTGCGCCAGGCCTTGCTGGCATCGGGCTCGATCCCCATGGTGATGCAAGGCGTGCGCGACCTGCCGGGCGCCGGCGCCGGCACCTACCGCGACGGCGGCCTGCTGGACTACCACCTCGACCTGCCCTACCACGGCGATGACATCGTGCTGTACCCGCACTTCACCGACCGGGTCATCCCCGGCTGGTTCGACAAGGGCCTGCCGTGGCGTCGCAGTAATCAACAGGGCTTGCAGGATGTGTTGCTGCTGGCGCCGTCCAGGGACTACCTGGCCCGCCTGCCCCACGGCAAACTGCCGGACCGCAGCGACTTCAAGCGCTTCATGGGCGATGACCCGAGCCGCAACAAGTACTGGCAGACAGCGATGAGTGAAAGCCAGCGGCTGGGGGATGAGTTTCTGGCGCTGGCGGATAACGGCACATTGGGCGAACGGCTACTGCCCCTTTGATAGTGCAGGAGCGTGCTTGCGCGCGAAAAACACTCAAGAACGCCGCGTTCATTCAGGATCCCCGCGTCAGAGCTAACGATTTTCGCCAGCGAGCTCGCGCCTACAGAGGGGCGGTATGCGCGGTCAGGGCTCAAGCTGTTAAACTCGCCACCTGCCAGACACCGACCGAGCTTAAAACACTGTGGAAATCTTCAAGGAATTTACATTCGAATCCGCCCACCGCCTGCCCCACGTACCGGAGGGCCACAAATGCGGGCGCCTGCATGGGCATTCGTTCAAGGTGGCGATCCACCTGAGCGGCGACCTGGATCCCCATACCGGCTGGATTCGCGACTTCTCGGAGATCAAGGCGATTTTCAAGCCGCTCTACGAACGCCTCGACCACAACTACCTCAATGACATTCCAGGCCTGGAAAACCCGACCAGCGAAGTGCTGGCCAAGTGGATCTGGAATGAGCTCAAACCCCTGCTGCCCGAGCTCAGTGCGATTCGCATCCACGAGACCTGCACCAGCGGCTGCATCTATCGCGGCGAATAAACCGTCGCTGTGAAAAAACCACCCCTGCGGTGGTTTTTTTGTGCCTTTCATTCCGAATGTAAAGCACACTTGACATAGCAACCCTACACCCCCAATGTAAAGCACCCTTTACTTATGGAGATGGTCATGTCGGTCAAACGCTTCCTGGTGGAATTCGCAGTGACAATGCTGGCGTACATGCTGTGCGTCGTGATTTCCACCGCCTACGTCTCGTCCATGCCCGACGGCATCGCCAAAATAGCCCTGGCATTGCTGCCGGTCATTCCGATGATCGCGATGGCGATTGCGATCATCCGGCGGCTGAACGCGATGGATGAAATGGGCCGCAAGATCCAACTCGAAGCGCTCGCCGTGGCCTTTGTGTGCACTGCGCTCACGACCTTCAGCTACGGTTTCCTGGAAACCGCCGGCTTCCCGCGCCTGTCGGCGTTCATGGTGTGGCCGGTCATGGGCGGAGTCTGGTGCGTAGCGACGATCATCGGCACAAGGCGCTACCAATGAACAACCTGATGCGCCAGTTGCGCTCGGAACTGGGCTGGTCCCAGGCCGACCTTGCCGAGCGCCTGGGGGTATCGCGCCAGACCGTCAATGCCATCGAGACCGGCCGCTACGATCCAAGCTTGCCGTTGGCATTCAAGATCGCCAAGGTGTTCGAACGGCCCATCGAAGTGATCTTCGAAGCGCCTGCGGATTGAACGACGTTCAAAGGAGCACGCAGCCATGATGCGCCCCGCCACCAAACCACTGCAGGAGTAGCCCATGGAAAGTACCTGGCTGGCCCAGGCCAAACGCTTGCAGGCATTGGCCTCTACGGGGCTGCATTTTTGCACCGATGATTTCGAGCGCGAGCGCCTGGAAGAAATTGCCGAGATTGCCCACAGCATGCTGGCGCAATTGGGCAACGTGCCGTTGGAACGCATCACCGGCTTGGTGACGGACTTTGCCCAGCGCTATTCGACGCCGATGATCGATGTGCGTGGTGCAGTCATCGAGGGCGACCGGATTCTGTTGGTGCGCGAGTTGACCGATGGCTGCTGGGCGTTGCCGGGAGGTTATGCCGACATCGGTTTGTCGGCGGCGGAAAATATCGTCAAGGAGATTCGCGAAGAGGCCGGGCTGACGGTGACCGCTCGGGCACTGTACAGCGTGACGCATAAGGCCAAGGGGTTGTATCGCCCGGATGTGCGGGACTTCTACAAGCTGTACTTCCTGTGTGAACGCGTGGACCAACTGGCGCCGATGGCCGGGTTCGAGACCACCGAAGTGGGTTTTTTCCGCCTCGATGAGCTGCCGCCGCTGTCCCGTGGACGCACCATCGAGAGTGATCTGGAAGCCGCATTCGCCTTCCATCGTGGCGAGACGACCTACACGCTGTTTGACTGATCCATTTTGTATCACCGCTGCACCGCTTTCGTGCCCGATTGGGCACTGCGAACACCTATTCCTGCGTTTACCCCCTGTTTAGCTATAAATACTGTGCACGGTGCACAGCACCGACCGTGCGCCTATCACTGCCTTCGGTTTGGCACGCGCGATGCAATAGGCCTGCGTCACTCATTCAGGGAGCAAGGCACATGACGCAGCAAGAACCGGGCAACGATTACCCCCTCAGCGAAGTCCCGATGCATGCGCGCAAAGGCCTGGCGTCGACCGCCATGGTGCTGCTGGGCTTTACTTTTTTTACCGCGACCATGTTTGCCGGCGGCAAGCTGGGAGTGGCGTTCAGTTTCATCGACATGCTCGGCGTCGTGGCCCTGGGTAACCTGCTGTTGGGTATCTACGCCGCAGGCCTGGGTTACATCGCGTTCAAGAGCGGGCTGAACTCGGTACTGATGGGACGCTTCTGCTTTGGTGAAGTGGGCAGCAAGCTCAGCGACTTGATCCTCGGCTTCACCCAGATCGGCTGGTACGCCTGGGGCACAGCCACCGCCGCCGTGGTGCTGGGAAAATATTTCGAGCTGAGCCAGGGCAGCGTGCTGGCGTTGATGGTGCTGTTCGGCCTGGTGTTCTGCGCCACGGCCTACATCGGTTATCGCGGGTTGGAGATTCTGTCCTACATCGCCGTGCCGGCGATGGGCATCCTGCTGTTTCTGTCGATGTGGGTCGCAACGGTGAAAGTCGGCGGGCTGGAGGGATTACTGGCGGTAGTGCCCACCGGTGAACTGGACTTGTCCACGGCGATTACCCTGGTGTTCGGTACCTTCGTCAGCGGCGCCACCCAGGCCACCAACTGGACACGGTTTTCACGCTCGGCCAAGGTGGCGGTGCTGGCCAGCCTGATCGGTTTCTTTGTGGGCAATGGCTTGATGGTGCTGATCGGCGCCTACGGTGCCATCGTCTATCAACAACCGGACGTGGTCGAAGTGTTGCTGCTGCAAGGCTTTGCCATGGCGGCGATGGCCATGTTGCTGCTCAATATCTGGAGTACCCAGGACAACACCATCTACAACTTCGCGGTCGCCGGCTGTAACCTACTGCGCACCAAGCGGCGCAAGACCGTGACCCTGGCCGGTGCGGTGATCGGCACCCTGCTGGCGTTGCTCGGCATGTACGACATGCTGGTGCCGTACCTGATTCTGCTGGGCACGGTGATCCCACCGATCGGCGGGGTGATCATGGCGGACTTCTTCTACCGTTATCGCGGCCACTATCCGCGCCTGGCAGATGTACGCCTTCCAGCGTTCAACTGGCCAGGGCTGGTGGCCTATGCGGTGGGCACGGTGCTGGCGTTCAACTCGCCCTGGGTCGCGCCGCTGGTAGGCATCGTTGCCGCGTCCCTGACCTACATCGTGCTCACCGCCGTACTACGCGTGCGGGCCCCCTTGGCTGACGCCCAGGCATGAGCCTGACCATTGCCGATGTGCTGGCCCTGCCGGGCCTGGAGTCCATGCGCCTGCGCGCCGGTGAGGCGGGCCTGGAGAATGGTGTGCGCTGGCCCTACGTGGCGGAAAACAGCGGGATTGCCGAATGGGTATTGGGCGGCGAGCTGGTGTTCGTCACCGGCATCAACCACCCACGGGATGAGGCGAACTTGTTGCAACTGCTGGAGGAAGCCTGCGAGCGTCAGGTGGCCGGATTGGTGATCCTCACGGGCCCGGCGTATATCCAGGCGATTCCCCAGCGCTTGCTGGAGGCCGCTGAAGCCGCCGGCATACCGCTGATCGAGCAGCCCTACTCGCTGAAAATGGTGCTGGTGACCCAGGCTATTGGCTCGGCGCTGATCCAGTCCGAACAATTGGGGCGCTCGCGGCACGATGTGCTGGAGCGCTTGCTGACCGGCGATTACCAGTCCCTGGATCTGCTGCTGCACCGTGGCGGGCAGTTGGGCCTGTCGTTGGCCGGACACTGGCAGGTGGTGCAACTGCAATTGGAAGGCAGTGAGTTGCTGTTTGCCCAGGGCGACGCCGCGTCGGTCGAGGCGCAACTGGCCCGGCAACATGACGCTATCAGTCGGCGTTTGCGGCAATTGTCGGCGGGGTTGCCGGTGCTTGGGCGGGCCGGACAATGGACGTTGCTGTTGCCGGCCCCGGATGCTGTCGCCGCCTTGGCCAACCGTCAGCAATTGGCCAATTGGCTCAACCCGCTGAACCTGCGCCTGGCACCGCTCAAATTGTTTATCGGCCTCAGTGCCGCCGCGCATCCACCGGCACGCCTGGCCCAGGCTCAGGATGAAGCGCGCCAGGCGTTGACGGCCGCGCGGCGGTTCAGCGAGCGTGCAGGGCTGTGCGTGTACGACGAACTGGGCGTACTCAAATTGCTCAGCGGCGTGCGTGATCGCGCCCTGCTCGATCAATTCCTGAATGAACGCCTAGGTCCGCTGCTGCGCCATGACTTGCACCATGGCCCCAGCCTGATGCCCACCCTGGAAGCCTGGTTTCACGAGAATGGTAACCTTGTGGCCGCCGCCCAGCGGCTGGCCGTGCACCGCAACACCCTGACGCACCGCGTCCAGCGCATCGAAGCCCTGTGCGGGCTGACGCTGGATAATGCTTATGATCGCCTGGACATCGGTATCGCACTGATGATCTGGCGACTGTCTGCCTGATTGTTTTTAGCCAAGAGGAACTTGCCCATGCACATCATCAACGCCCGCCTGCGCAACCGTGAAGGCCTGCATGATCTGCACCTGGAAAACGGCCGGATCGCCCGTATCACCCCGCAAACGGGGTCACCGATTGCGGCGGCGGGCGACCTCGATGCCGCCGGCAACCTGGTGATTGCGCCCTTCGTCGAACCCCATATCCATCTCGACGCCACACTGACCGCCGGCGAACCGCGCTGGAACATGAGCGGCACCCTGTTCGAAGGCATCGAATGCTGGGGCGAACGCAAGGCCACCATCACCCAGGAAGACGCCAAGACCCGCGCCAAGAAGACGATCCAGGCCCTGGCCGCCCATGGAATCCAGCATGTGCGTACCCATGTCGACGTCACCGACCCGGACCTCACCGCACTCAAGGCCATGCTGGAAGTGCGCCAGGAAAGCACGCACCTGATCGACCTGCAGATCGTCGCGTTCCCCCAGGAGGGTATCGAGTCGTTCCGCAACGGCCGCGAACTGATGGAAGAAGCCATCCGCCTCGGCGCCGATGTGATCGGCGGTATCCCCCACTTTGAATACACCCGCGACCAGGGCGTGAGCTCGGTGAAGTTCCTGATGGACCTGGCCGAACGCACCGGCTGCCTGGTGGACGTGCACTGCGACGAAACCGACGATCCGCATTCGCGCTTCCTCGAAGTGCTGGCCGAAGAAGCGCGCAGCCGTGACATGGGGGCTCGCGTCACTGCCAGCCACACCACCGCCATGGGCTCCTATGACAATGCCTACTGCGCCAAGCTTTTTCGCCTGCTGGGGCATTCCGGTATCAGCTTCGTCTCCTGCCCCACCGAAAGCATTCACCTGCAAGGCCGCTTCGACACCTTCCCGAAACGCCGTGGCGTCACCCGGGTCAACGAACTGCTGGAGGCCGGCATGAACGTGTGTTTCGGCCAGGACTCCATCGTCGATCCCTGGTACCCCTTGGGCAACGGCAACATTTTGCGGGTGCTGGAAGCCGGTTTGCACATCTGCCACATGCTCGGCTATCGCAACCTGCAAAGCGCCCTGGACCTGGTCACCGACAACAGCGCCAAGGCCATGGCCTTGGGGGACCGTTACGGCCTGGAGCCTGGACGACCAGCCAACCTGTTGATCCTCTCCGCAGACAGCGACTACGAGGTGATCCGCAGCCAGGGCCTGCCGCTGTACTCGATCCGCAACGGCCAGGTATTGATGAAACGCCAGCCCGCGCAGGTTGAGTTCATTTAAAGGCCGGGCTCAGACGATCGAGTCGATATCCAGCGTTTGCGCTCTCCCCCATTCGTCAGGCATGGCGGGAGGGATACTGGCGACCTGGGCCGGCTCACGGTTTTCACGGTGGCTGAACCAGCGCTTGAGGCTCGGCTGCACGTTGGCATTGTGGGCGTGACTGCCATAGACGTCTCGGGCTTCCAGACGGCGCCAACGCAGGCTTGCAAGGCGTTCGCGACTGGTGTGCAAGCGGTCGATCTCGGCATTCAAGGCTTCGTTGTGTTCATAGCCACGGTCGTTGGCGGGACTCAGGCGGGCCAGTTCACGACGCTTGTCGCGCAGTTGCTGGCGCATGGTCTCGAGGGCGTGGTCGAGCAGTTCGAACTCCCTCGGCGTTACCAGGGGCCCGCTGCTTTCCTGGGTTTGTTGCCAGCGCCGCAGTGTCGCCCACGCGGCCGGGATGTAGCTGGCGGTCATGAAGTGCTGGTTGGCCTGGAATAACTGCCGGAGCAGGTTGTCACGATTGGGCATGTCGCCATGGAGTTGCAACGCTCGGTTGCAGCCGGCTTCCTGGATAGATTCGCAGCCCGGCTTCCACAACACCGAAGAATGCGTGCCATCGGCGAGCACGATCGGCATGAAGTGTTGCTGTTCGCCATGGTGCTGGTAGGGGTTGCCTCCGAAACGTACCAGGCCGGCGGCAAACAGCAGCCCGCCCGGCGCGG
Organism: Pseudomonas sp. CHM02; assembly: GCF_000612585.1. Lineage (GTDB taxonomy): Bacteria > Pseudomonadota > Gammaproteobacteria > Pseudomonadales > Pseudomonadaceae > Aquipseudomonas. The sequence continues at coordinate 63,724 of NZ_JFCA01000038.1, read as the reverse complement.
GCGCACTGAACAGTGTGACGGCGCCTGGCACCCAGAGTTTGGCGGTGGTGTTCATCCACGGGGCCGGCACGCTGGGGACGGGGTCGTTGTGGTTGACGATGCGGTGGTGGACCAGGGTTGAGGCGCCGAGGGTGAATTCGGAGTCGGCTGCGCGAGGGGCGCCGTAGGTGTAGAGGAGGATGTTGTAGGTCCCCTCGGTTGCTCGGCGCAGGCCTTCTGCAAGGAGCAAAGCGATTGCACCGCCCAGGCTGTGGCCGCAGATGATTAGTCGTTGACCAGAGTGAAATCGGCTGAGGTAACGCAGCACAAAATCGCGCATGGCTCTGTAAGCCTGATAAAAACCTTCATGTGCCTTGCCGACGCCTTCGGCGAAAGCCACCTGATGGGCATCTGCATCCCTTAACCCATCAGCTGCACTGGCAGTACCACGCACTGCAATCAGGATTACCTCGTCATGGTGGCTGATAAATGCCTGAGTATCGGTACCAAACTCTTCATCATCGAAAAAGTGCAAACTCGCCGGATGCTCCTGCTTGTCGCCCAACTCCGGCCGGTTTTGTGGATACAACGCAGGATCGAAGGGCACTATCTCGAAACGCCTGGAGTACGGGACTTCTTCGTACAAGGGGTAGAAGCGCTGCTGTTGCTCTGCATCGACCCGCCAGGCCTCGTGATAACCCGAGAGTTTTTCAGCAAAAAAATGACCGACGCTGGGGTCGAGGGGAAAACGGACTTCTTCTTGAGGCCGTTGAGGTGGCTCCTGGCCGAAATTGCAGTAACTCAAGGTGGCCATCAACGCTAACTGATACAGGTTCAAGGCACAGAAGCTGTCTTCAGTCGAAAGCATCGGACGTAAAGCTCGCAGTGGCCGAACCTCCAGAACGGTATGGTTATTGGGAAACAACACGATCCCCGCCAAGGTCTGTTGGGGCGGTCCGAACCCAAGATCGGCCAACATTTTTAATGCGTGGCGTCGGGGTTGATGAGTCCGCGGTTCCACAGGTGGCAAGTGGGCAACATGGCTAACCAAGTCGCGCACTTCAACCTGATAGAACCGGTTGGCCTTTTGTTGTGCCGGATTAGCTTCAGTGCGCAGACCGTCGGGGCTAGTAAATCGAGTTTTTTCAGCGCGAACCTGAAGCTCGGTGATAGGAAGCTTATAAGCGTGGCGCAACATCAGCCGCTGATACGGCTGCTCCGTTCCTGAGTACGGGTCGTCAAAAACAAGGACCACAGGCCCGCAGTAAATATCTCTTAACTCGGCAAAGCCATCGCCATTCAGCCTGCTTTTGTACTGTTGGCCTGCGCTATCGTGGACGGTGTAAGGCAGACCACCGTATGCCGTTCCAATACCTAGTTCATCGACCAGACAAAAGCTAACCCACTGGCCTCTTAACGGACAGACCGGCTTATTTTCACTGAAAAAAGATTGCTTCCTTGCATCCAGCTTCATGAGCGTACTCCTTGTTATCTGCAAGATGGGTAGACATCACAAATGCGGCCATCCGGCATTTTTATAGGTTTGAAGTCGGTGATATTTCCGTTGCAAAAGGCGTCTAGATCTTCGAAGCTTTTACCTTTACAACGCTTCCATCCGCCGGGAACCATCACCCAACTACCGTCAAAATACGGTTCTTCCTCGTCAATTAAAGTCAGCGCCAACCTGAGTGTTTTTCCCGGCAACTGATCCCGTTGCACCACTAGGCCTGATCGCTGTCCGTGCGGCTGACGGGCCACCTCAAAAGCCCCGCATGAAAGAATCTTGATGATCGCGTGTTGTTTCCCCACCGTCCGAAACAACCACTGACATTGCTTATGCAATTCCTGAACACCGGTTTCTGGCATCCCAGGTATATCTGCGTTCGAGGGATCTCTAATCGAGATACCTGCAATATCGCCATCGACGTCCGTATCTCTCTTTCCCCATTTCGCATAAATATCAAAATCCACACTGCGCAAAACCGTAGGGCACCCTTCAATGACCTCACTTAGCGGTAGCTCAAAACTCACGCGTTCAGCCACCGGTTTGTAACGCGCAATAAAGATCTTTCTCTCAGGCCGCTTGCCTCGACGCCTAGGCAAGGTGCAGGTTTCCCCAGTCGCGGGCCCGTAGTTGGCGCCGCCGATGAAGCGAAATTCCTCCGGCAAGTCCACCTCCAACGTAAACCGCTCGACCGGCCTCCCCACACACCCCGTCAGCCCCATAACCCCCAGCACAATCAACACCCCCCACCTTCGCCTACTCATCCTTTCCCCCCGTCAATTTCCACTGCGCAACTACCCGTTCAAAATGGTCCCCCGGTTCCTCACCAACCAATGGTTGCCACCGAATCACACTGCTGCGCGTAGCCTCTTCCAGCCGTCGCACCACCAGAAACGCCAGCTGTTCCGGCTCCCGCCATTGCCAGGCGCGAGCCTGCTCCAGTACCTGCACCAGCCAGACCCTTGGGTCCTGGAATTCCGCCAACGCGACCAGGTCTTCGCTGTGCTCGGTCAACAGGTAACGCAGGATATTGGCGTGCAGGATGGCTTCGGCGTTCGGGTTGGGCGTGTTCAACCATGGCGCGGGGGCCGGCACCGGGTGTTCACCGGGAGCCGGGTTGTCAGCCATGCACCAGTGCTCTTCATGCCAGTAGCACACGCTGACCAACGGGCCGAGGAAGGCCGGCCGATGTTCCGGGCGCAGATAGGCCAGCGCACGCGCCAGGGTGCGGTTGTCGTGAAAGCGGTACATCGACTGCGTACCTTCCAGTCCCACCAGCAGCCTGTCACGCCAGTGTCGCGTCACGACCGCCAAGTCCTCGCTTGGCAGGCTGCCCAGCCAGCCCCAGTTGTTCTCGGGCTGCTGCAAAAGGCCGAGCAATGCAGGCTCGTTCATCTGTTCCAGCAACAGAATCACGGGGCCTTCCCCCGCCAGTTCCGCCAAGTCGGTCTCGGCGTAGAGGCTGCGATACTGTGAAACATCCCGCGTCGCCAGCAATGGCTGACAGGCCTCGTTATTCCCCTCAAGAATCAAACACAGTCGGCGTCCCGCCTGATGCTGTTGAGCCGCCCATTGGCCTGGCATGTCCTGCATCAAGCGGCCCTCCCCGGCAGATCACACAAGCCTTCTCGGCAGCGCTCGCACACCGGGCAGTAATCGGCCCCCAGTTGCCTGGCCAGGTTCATGATGGAGCCTTGCACCGTGGAGATCCTTGGCCTGTCGGCCGGCACGGAGGCATTCGCCACCGCGATTGCGGACGGTGAGCCGCCAAGCGTAATGGGGCGACTGCTGAAGATGCCCCCTGCCTGGATCACCAGGTGCTCGCCACCCGCCTTGAGGCTCAGTTGCGCTCCGGCGTCAATCACCAGGCGGGCGCCGGACTTGAGATAAAGCTGCTGCCCAGCCTCGACGAATAACGTCTGACCGACACGGGTCAGGCTGTCGCCTTGGACCTCGAGGTGGTCGCTGGCCTTGAGTACGACGTTGCGATCACCGGTGACCTGGCGATGCTCCTCGCTGCCCAGGTGAGTCGTGCTCATACCCTGGATGACTTCCCACCGTTTGCCCGCCACCTCCAGCCGGCTGTCATGGCCCACCTGCTGTTCCAGGTCTCGCTGAGCACGCAGGTAAATCAGCTCCTCGCCACGGCGGTCTTCCAGGTACAGCTCATTGGCGCCTGCGCCGCCGAGGGTGCTGCGACTGCGCAAGACACTTCGGGTCTTGTACTGCGGCAAGAGATAGGCTGGCCTGTGCGATGCATTTGGCAGGCAACCGTTGATCAGCGGCTGGTCCGGGTCCCCTTCCAGGAAGGTCACCAGCACCTCCATGCCCACACGCGGGATCATCGTCGCACCGAACCCGTCACCGGCCCACCCGGAGGCAACCCGCACCCAGCAACTGCTGTTGTCATCCGACGTGTCCAGGCGGTCCCAGTGAAAGCGCACCTTCACCCGGCCATAGGCGTCGCAATGCACGTCCTCGCCAGGCGGCCCGGTCACGGTGGCGGTCTGGCTGCCATGGATGGTCGGTTTGGGATGCTTGAGCGGAGGTCGATGCACCGCTTGCCAGGGGGTCGCGGTAAAGCGGTTGCGGTACCCCACGAAGACATCGGTCGCCGGTGTCGCCTCTTCCAGCACTTGCGGCTGATAGCCCTCGTGGCGCACCGACGTAAGGAGCCACAGGTCGTTGCAGGACGGATCGGGGTGATTGCGTAATTCAAGGAAATGCCCGCTGCGCAGGGCGTGTTGATCACTCTTGCCCAATGCCCGAAGACGGTCGCGCTGGTGACGCTCCAACCCCCGCCGCGCCAATCGCTTGCCGCGGGCATGGCCGGTAAATCCCGCAGGGTAGTGATAATCCTCAAGAAGCTGCGCCGGAGCAGCGCCCGCGGTGTCCTGCAGAAGCAATGAAGGGTGTTCGAAGTCATGATCGCGGCGCACTGTTTTCTGGCTGCGTGTGGCCAGGCGCACATCGAAACGCTGGATAACCTGGGTATCGGCTTGCGGCCCGCCCGCAGCGCAATAGCGCTGTACGGGCAAGCGGCGAAACACCGTCTGGTCATCACCGAACACCAGCAGGTGAGCGTCCGCGCTGTGTCGGAAATGGTAGTGAATGCCCTCCTCTTCACACAGCCGCTGGATGAAGTGCAGGTCGCTTTCCGCGTACTGCACGCAGAAGGTGCGCGGCGGGTAAACCACAGGGCCCAGCTCGAACGCATAGGCGTCCGCCAGGATGCCATGCTGTTCAAGAACCGCCGCGATGATCTGCGGCACGCTGCGTTGCTGGAAAATCCGCTGGTTGCGCCGATGTGCAAGGTAGGCCAGCCGCGGCGCCAGGGTCAGGTGATAGCGCGTGATGCGCCGGCCTGGGTCATCCCGGCCAATGGCGTAGACCTGCCCATGCAGGCCGTCTTGCGGTTCACCGAAGTCCAGGTAGGCGGGTTGGTGGAGCAACGATTCCAGGTCAAGGGAAGGGTTTTCACTCACGACCTGTACCTGGATGAAAAAGGGTTGATCAAGGACCTCGCTGCCTTTGAATGCCAGCACTTGGAAGTCGATATTGGTGCGTGGAAGAATCAGTTTGAAACGTGACGAAAAAAACGCGTTAACCATCCGTTGTTACCCGCCGCTGATGAATATGCCGCCTGGAATACTTTCTCTCGTTAAACACGGAATAAGTTACCGAGGGAAAGTGCCTTAACGCCTCAAAGCTTAGCGATTACGGGGAAAAATCGGCCGTTTGAAAATAAAAAAGAAGTTTCGTACGATAAAGTTGGAAGTGTCTTTTACAAAATAAGAAAGCGAGCTAATGTGCCACTTCTTAATAATTAGAAATGTCCTACATCAACGTTTATCAGAATGACTAACTAACAGAGAAACAGCCGACACCGAATAACAGCGTCAGCCGCTAAAAAGCCTCACGCTTGCGGTCGGGCAGTGCCGAACAGACTGACGCTCAGCAGCGTATCGCCCTGAGTGTGCAAGCGTACCGGCGCAATGCCACCCGGCATCACCACGGCCACTTCACCGCTCTCGACCCAGCCCACACGCCATGCTGCACAAGCGACGGCACTGGCACTGGTTCCGGAAGACGCGGTGGGCCCCTCTCCGCGCTCGAACACCCGCGCGATGACGCGGTTGCCAGGCTGACGCGCCGCCCATTGCAGGTTGACCCCTGCACTACAGGGCTGGCCACCCCCCGTCGGAGGTGCGAAGGCAATCGCCTGCAAGGGTTCGAACAGTGCCGGCTGCTGCATCTGTGCGTTGTCCGGCAATGCCGATGCCTGCTCGACCAATGTCACACAATGGGGATTACCCACCCGCACGAATTGACTGGTAGCCCATTGTGGGTTGATCGCCGCCAGCTCGGTGACGTGGCTCAGCTCGGCGCCCGCCAGAAAAGCCTGGCCAGCTCCCTGCGCGCCCACCGCCGCAGGCCCGAACGCAGGCAAACCCAGCTCAAGCCAGAACCCCACCACCTGCTCACGAACCGCGGGTTCCACCCGCGTGACAACGGGGGATACGGCATCCGATTTGTCGTGATGCACCCGCAGCTCACAGGCCTCGGACAGCAGGCCATGGTCAGTAAGGGCCTGGGCGAAAATCGTCAGGCCATTGCCGCTGCGCTCGGCCAGGGAGCCATCGGTATTGACGATGAGCAGGTCAAACGGCGGCTCCGTCTGGAACGGCCCGACCAGCAGCCCGTCACAGCGATGGGCCTTGGCGCCCGCCGGGCGTGGAGTCGCGCCCCAATCGCACTCGGAGGCGATGGCCGATGCCGTCCAGAGGTTGCGAGTAGACGCGGCCAGGGCAGCGCTTTCGGGGATATCAATGCCGTTGTTTCTCAATGAGGTCGGGCTGACCACGCCATAGATATTGCCTCGGGCGTCGTAGAACAGGGTCATGGTGCTACTCGCCTGAAATGCTTCATCGATGGGTCCGTCCGGTTGCCTGCAGATTGGGACACCAGCGTATTACAGAACCTGCCGAGAATGGGAGGCGGCCTGGAAGGTGGTAATCACCGCAAGAACCCTGGGGTTCAGAAGCGCTCACGAGGATTACGCACCTTCAAGACCGTCTCCTACGGACTCGATACTGCTTACGTGGCTGCAAACCGCCCCGGCGTTCCAGGTGTGTAAAAATAAAATTCACGGCGGCGCAGGCCCAGGGGAACCCGGCTCGCGCACCAAGGCCTGATATGCAAGGATGTCGCGCCGGACATCGTTCGTTGAACGCAAAACCAAGGATTTTTCATGACTGCCATCCCCACCTCAGCGCCCGTGGTTCCCGGGCGGCTGGAGCAAATGTCGACCCGTATCGCTTTCTTCATTGCCGGCTTCGGCATCGCCGCCTGGGCGCCGCTGGTGCCGTATGCGAAGGCCCGCGCCGAACTGAGTGAAGGCACGCTGGGCCTGCTGCTGTTGTGCCTGGGCGTCGGCTCGATCATCGCCATGCCTGCAGCGGGCGCGTTGGCATCGCGCTATGGCTGCCGCCGGGTGCTGAGCGCCGGGACGATCATGATCTGCCTGGCGTTGCCGATGTTGGCGACGGTCAGTTCGATTCCGTTGTTGATGGCCGGGTTGTTCCTGTTCGGTGCCGGCCTGGGCACGGTGGATTCCACCGTCAACCTGCAGGCGGTGATCGTCGAACGCGCCAGCGGCAAGACCATGATGTCCGGGTTCCACGGGCTGTTCAGCCTTGGGGGGATTCTCGGCGCGGCGGGGGTGTCGGGGTTACTGGGGCTGGGTCTGTCACCACTGCAGGCAACCCTGGTGGTGATCGTCATTACGCTGGCGGCGCTGCTCAAGGCCGCACCGCACTTGCTGCCTTACGGCAGTGAAAGTTCGGGCCCGGCATTTGCCGTGCCCCACGGCGTGGTGCTGTTTATCGGCGGCCTGTGTTTTATTGTGTTTCTGGCCGAAGGCGCGGTGCTCGACTGGAGTGCCGTGTCCCTCAGTGCCGAGCGCGGCCTGGATGAAGCCTACGCAGGCCTGGGTTACGCAGCGTTTGCCTTGACCATGACGGCCGGGCGGTTGACCGGTGATGCAATCGTGCGCCGGCTGGGTGCGACCCGGGTGATCGTGGTCGGTGGCGCACTGGCTGCAGCCGGCACATTCCTCGCCACGTTGTCCCCGGCCTGGGAAATGGCGTTGCTGGGCTATGCGCTCATAGGCGCCGGATGCTCCAATATTGTCCCGGTGCTGTATACCGCTGTCGGCAAGCAGAACGTCATGCCAGAACACATTGCCGTGCCGGCCATTACCACCCTGGGTTATGCCGGGATATTGACCGGGCCCGCCTTGATCGGGTTCATCGCCCATGGCAGCAGCCTGGCTACCGCCTTCCTGCTGATTGCAGGGTTGCTGGCGGCCGTGGCGGTCAGCGGAAAAATACTGCGGGTATGAACCCGAAACGGCATGAGCAGCTTGAGCCTTTCAAGCCGCTCATGTGCGCCTGCCCGCGTTAATAGCCCTTCTCTTCCTTGTCGTTCGCCAGCCAGCGGTCAATGCTGTAGTTCTTCAACCACCCGTCGTCGTTATGACTGCCGAAAAGGTTGTAACCGTTGGCTTTGTGACTATCCAGAGAGGCCATCAACCCCGGTCTCTCCATCAGATTCTTGGCCAGGTACACCTGTTGTTCACTGTACATTTTCAACGGGAACCCGGTGCGCACATCTCGCAAAGGCTCACCGTTCTTGTCGGTCTGGTTGGGGTCCTTGCTGATCTCGATAATCGTGTCTTTCTTCACGTAGCGATGCTTTTCGAAAAAGAACGTACGGTCTTCCGACTTGTCCCGCAAATCATCAAACATGCCCCTGAATGCCTGGACAACCTGTGCATCGGTTTTTGCGTGGAACGGATCCGCGCTCTGCGTATTGGGGTTGGTATTGCCGACCTGCGAATCGCCAGCCTTGGCGAGGCTTTCATGCGTGATCTCACCGCCCTTTGCGGTAATTGCCTCGTTCAGTCGTGGGCGGTTGAGTATCTCTCGCGCCAACATGATGGTGCGCTCCGAAACCTTGTTGCTGCTGGGCGCCTCCTTGGCGATCTCCTGCAAAGAACCCTGGGTCAGCCGGCCGTCTTTCTTGAAAGCCTCCAGCAATGGCAGATTGTTCTTCAGATCGGTCGCCAGTAGGTGGTCGTCCGAGCTGACAAACGGGTTACCCACCTTTGTCATGCCACCGTACAGATTCTGGCCGTCAAAGTGCCGGTCGGCGCCATTCGCGAATCGGGGGTTGATTGGCTGCGCCGCCGGCAGCGGCTTACCCAGTGCGCGGGCGTCCACCTCATAGCGAGACTGACCACTGCCCGCACCTGCCGGGGGTGTATTCGGCGCATGTACTGCTGCCGTTTGCGTAAAGCCCAGATTATTGACACTGCCAATCATGATTCACCTCCACCCTATCTAGATTCCGTAGCCTGGGCCTTGATTGCCTGATCCTCGAAAACGCCTCGAAATCAACATGGCACAAGCACCGACTGAGTGGTCTGCGCAAAACAATGGTTCCGAAGGTCTCGGGCCAGAACGCCGATAGGCCCAGGTCAATCTTGAGCGTTTGTAACCAGCCAACCGGGCCGGGCCGTCCATGGCACGACAGCGTCGCCTACCGACGGAACACCTTGCTCCAGAGGCTGGCAAATATTCCAGACAGGGGGCTGGACATCGGCGGTTCAATGAACAGGCGCGAGCCCTTGTCGAAGTCCTCCGCAGTGGGTGCCTTGAAGCTGAACCTGGGCGAAGACGTGAGGTTGAGCCGCTGTGGCGCTCTGGATTTTTCTGTCTCTTGCGCGAGCGCAGCCAGGGTCGAGACGCTGTACTGGGTGTGAAGGGATTCAAATGATGTCGAATTCATGGTCCAGACCTGATCCGTTAGATGAAGGCCCCCATCGGCAATCAATGACCGGTGGATGTTTTCTGTGTGGCGCGTCTTCGCGCACGGTTCCCCCATGAAGGGGGCCGTGTTTTCCCCGCCGGCGCTTGCCCACCTCTGCCGCACCGTGCGCGGCAGAGGGGCAGTCTCAAGGTTACCGAAGCAATGCGCGCAGCTCGTGTCGAGAGATCTTGCCGTCGCGCTGCCAACTGAACCTGTTGTCCATCGACGACGTCAGGTCCGAGCGGGCCATGATTTCCCTCGACAGCTGGATGAGATGGTCGTTGAACGGGTTGCCGGTCAACGGTTGTGACGCGAGCGTGCGCAGGTCCTTAAGCTTGATCGTGCGACTGAAGCAGTTGCCCTTCAGCGCGTCGAAATGCTTCAGCATTTCCTGCACGAGTTGCTTGTCGTCATGCAGTTTCAAGGGGTTATCGGAACGAACGACGCTCCTGATATCGCTTTTGGACAAACGACCGTCCAGTGCACCGCTGCGGCCATTTCGATCGAGCGCTTGCATCAGAGCGGGACGCCGCAACAGTTCCTTCGCCAATTGAATATTGGCGTCTATGGACGGGTCACCGGTCAACGGTCGGTCGGCCATTCTTTGCAGGCTCTGGGGCGTGACACTGCGTGAAGGCCAGCGGCCTTTGAACGCCTCATAATTATCCAGAAGCGCCTGGGCCAGTTGCTCGTTACTTTGCTTGGCGTAATGGGGGTCCGGCAACGCTGGGTTAGGGCGCGGCGGCGGGCCCGGGTTTGGACGCACGCCGATTGGCAGTGGACGCGGCGGCGGGCCACCGAATACCGGGCCGCAGCCGCAATGATCGAGTGACGATGAGAAATTGACGCCTACCGTGGGCCGGGCATTTGACGAGAGCCTCGACTGCTCAGTGTTGGGTTTTGCGCCGGCGAACGCGGCATTATCGGAGGAAGAAGCGACGCTGTGATTGAATGCTGATACCGACATTTAGTTCTCCAGTTCGGCGTGTTCAGGCGCCTGAGCTCACTGTCCCAACCACCCCGACGGCCGACAGGTCGTCAAGGAAATCAGCGAAGGCAGGCATATCCTGTGTGGCAGAACTGTGGGAACCGGTTCCTGAGACAGCTGAAAACGTCCAGGCCCCAAGTAGGAAGAGCTTCTGCAGAAGGGCGAGACACACCCCTGTCTTGGCAGGAGTTACCGCTCGACCAAGTCAGGAAGAGCGGTAACTTATAGAGTCAACGCAGGATCAGAACCCAACGCTGGCCTGTACGAAGAACGTACGTGGCTCACCCAGGTACAACCCGGCATTGTTGTCGCTGGAACGGGTGTAGTGCTGTTGGTCAAAGACGTTTTTCACGCCAACCCCCAGTTTCAGGTTGGACAGTTGCTCGCCAAAGTCATAACCGCTGCGCACGTTGACCGAGACATAGCCGGGAATATCACCAAATTGACCATCGGCGGTGCCCTGGGTGACGTAGGTGCTCGTTGTACCTGGCGCACGCTGGCCGGACTGGGCGTACACATCCAGGTTGTGGGTCCAGCGGTTGACGTCGTAACGCAGGCCCAGGGTCGCCACTTCACGGGAATACAGTGGCAGGTCACGGCCTTTGAACGGCACGTCCCCCTCGGAGGTGGCCTTGGTGTAGGTGAAGCCGGCATTGGCGGTCAGGCCATCGAGGCGCGGGTCCAGGTTCGACAGGTCGTAGTGGGCCGAGGCTTCGATACCGGTGTGCTTGGTCGCGCCGAGGTTGGTCCAGCCCACATCGTTGCTGACGTATTGCAGTTCATCCGAGAAGTCGATGTAGAAGAACGTCAGTTCACCACCCCAGACATTGTCGTTGTAGCGCGTACCCACTTCGTAGGTCTTGGCCTTTTCCGGGTTCAGGCCGTTGGCGGTCTGGTCGCCGGTGCCGCCCTGACCCAGTTGGAAGTATTGCAGGCTACCAAACGAGGTTTCGTAGTTGGCGAACAGTTTCCAGGCATCGGAAACGTGGTACATCACGCTCAACGCAGGCAACGGTTCGTTGTTGTGGACTTCGCGGCGTTTTTCCTGGGTACGGGTGCCGTTCAACGCGATCACCGGGCGATCGTGCCATTCGGTACGGATGTCTTCGAAACGGATGCCGGGGGTAATGGTCCACTTGCCGATATCGACCTTGTTATCGATATAGAACGCGTTGGCCTCGGTGCCCCCGGTGCGGTCCTGGTAAACGTGGCCGTCATTCTGCCCGCCCGGCGTCGGCACATTGTTGACCAGGTTCAGGCTGCTGGCCTGCTCATGCATGCCTTCCTTGAGGTAGCGATAACCCAGGCTGACTTCCTGGGTGCTCGGGCCCACGTCGAACACGTGGGACACCCGTGGCTCGATCCCGAAGGTGTAGTAGGTGCGCGGGTACGAACCGATTGTCTTCAGGTCGCGGTTGGCAATGTTACTGCCGCGGAAGCTGTCGGAGTAGTACGTCAGCACTTCGGCCTGGGTGCGGTCGTCGATCTGGCGGATGTACTTGAAGGACACGTCCTTGCGGCGCCCGCTGAAGTTGTCCCAGTCACGTACCGATTGGTAGGGATTGGCGTCGAACTGCTGCTGGGTCAAGCCACCGGGCATGTCGGCGCTGGCGTCGTAGTAGTGGAAATTCAGCGAGAAGTCGTCTTGATCGGTCGGCGCCCAGTGGGTCTTGAAGATCACGTCGTCGATGTCGTTGGAATTGTTGCTGTTGCGGTAACCGTTGCCGTTGACGCCGGAGTACAGCAAGGCGGCGCCGATGCCGTTGTCGGCGGTGCCGCCGATAAAGGCGTTGTCGACATGCTTCCAGCCACCGTGGGCGGAGGTCTGCAATGTGGTGCCGACCTCACCGGAGAATTTCTCGGGGATGGCACGGGTTACGAAGTTGATCACACCACCGACGTTCTGTGGCCCGTAACGCACAGAACCGGCACCACGCACAACGTCGATGCTATCCAGGTTACCGGCGGAAATCGGTGCCATCGACAGCTGTGGCTGGCCGTACGGCGCGAAGGCAGCCGGCACGCCATCAATCAGCACGGTGGAGCGTGGCGACAGGCGCGACGTCAGGCCACGTACGCCGACGTTGAGGGAAATATCGCTGCCGCCGGTACCGTTGGATTCCTGCACCTGCACACCCGGCACGCGGCGCAGCACGTCGCCGACGTTCATCGCGCCCTGCTCCACCATGGCTTCACGACGGATCACCGTGCGCGCGCCGGGGTGGTTCTGCACCACTTCGGCGTTGGCGTCGCCGAGCCAGTCGCCGACCACCTTGATGTCAGTGGCGCCCAGTTCCAGGGGCGAACCGGCTTCACCGGTGCCGCTGTTCAGCGGGCGCAGGGTCACGGAGCCGGCGTCGATCTGGTAGTCCAGGCCGCTGCCTTGCAGTAACTGGCGCAGCGCTTGTTCTGGCGAAAGGTTGCCGTCTACTGCAGGTGCCTGCTTGCCCGCGACCATGTCGGGGCTGAAGAACACTTGCAGGGAAGTCTGCTGGCCCAGTTGGCTCAACGCCGAACCCAGGGGCTGGGCCTGGATATGGATGGCATCGGCGGCGTAGGCCGCAGGCAGCGCGGCACTGACTGCAAGCGCCAGCGCCAGCGGCGCCCAGCGGGAGATTTTATTGTTGTTCACGGCAAGTTTTTTCACGTCGAACCTAGTCCTGTGATCGCAAGAGTATGCGGCTGTTAATGCAAACCAGTTGCAGTTGCAGGAGAAGACGAAGAACTCGAAAAAAACCTGAATGTCAGCGTGAAATAATTTCCTGGCTGCCGTCCGGCAAGGTGCGCAAGGCCACCGGCAGGATGTGCGGCAAGGCCTTGAGCAAGGCATCGGTGTCATTGGCCTTGAACACGCTGGTCAGGCGCAGGTTACCCACGGCAGGCGAACTGACGCGCAGCGGTTGCTCACGATAACGCGAGACTTCCCGCGCCACTTCGCCCAACGACGCATTGTTGAAGACCAGCTTGCCCGTCCGCCAGGCGGTCAACTCGTCGGTGTTCACGCCGTAGGCCGCCGCCACCAGGCCTTTGTTGTCGACATGGGTCCCCAGGCCCGCGGTCAGCGTCACCACCTTGTCCGGCGAACGGCCTTGCACCTTCACCGTACCGGCTTCGACCATCACGCGGGTCTGGTCTTCATCGCGACGCACATCGAATCGCGTGCCGGTCACTGTCACCTGCCCTGCCCCGGCCGCCACGACAAAAGGCCGGCTGGTGTCATGCTCGACGCTGAACATCGCTTCGCCCTGCTTGAGCTCCACCCCACGCCGGCCTTTTTCATAGTGCACCGCGACGATGCTGCGGCTGTTGAGGTCCATCACCGAACCATCGGGCAATGCCACTTGGCGATGCTCGCCCAAACGAGTAGTGAATTCGGCACTGTAGGGCTTCGGATGATCGAGCCCGCTGAACAGGCCCAACCCCAGGGCAACGGCCACCACACTGGCGGCCACCGCGTAACGCAGAACCGCTCGGCGTCTGGGGCGTTCTGCAGGCGCTTCACACAGCGCTTGCAGGCGCGCCTTGGGCAGCAAGTCGGTGGCGCTCCACAAGCCTTGCAGCACGTCGAACTCATATTGGTGATCGGCATGCTCATTGCGCCAGGCGTCGAAGCGCTGGCGCTCGGTAACGCTCAACTCGGCGTCTTGCAGGCGCACAAACCATTGTGCAGCTTCGTCTCGGGCACGGTTATCCATCATGGAAGATCCTGTTTCATGGCGGGCGGTCATGGCGCCATCGCGTCCAGGCGGTCGCGCAGATGCCGCAGGGTGCGGATCATATACTTTTCCACCATGTTTTTAGACAGCCCCAGGCGTTCGGCGATTTCCTGCTGGGTCAGGCCCTCGATTTTCTGCCAGATGAAAATCTTGCGACAGTTGAGCGGCAACTCGGCCAAGGCCCGCTCGATAGAGTCCGCCAACTGGATCGCGTGCATGAAATGCTCCGGGTCGCCACTGTGGGGCGAACTCTGATCAAAGGCTTCCAGCGTGATGGCTTCGCGACGGTCTTCGCGTCGATAGGCGTCCACTGCGATATTGCGCGCCGTCTGATGCAGATAGGCGCGAGGTTGTTCAACCTCGGAGGATCTTGACTCCAGCACCCGCACGAAAGTGTCATGGGCCAGGTCTTCGGCCTGCTGACGGTTTCTCAGGCGGCGCGTCCAGGTTCCGATCAACTCTTCGTAGTGTTCGAAAAAGCCTGTTCTGCGGGGCGGCTGAGGAATCATCGCGGGGACACTGGGGAGGCGGGGTGTGAATAGTAATGCTTCCTATTAAGCGGGGCAATTGCTACCCGTCGCCCATTGCCTGGGCATTGAATCTAATGGGGACTGGCGACCTGCTTGAGACGGCTGAGTTTCTCGCGGCTGCCGCACACGCTCATCTGGCACCATTTGCGCTGTTTGTTCTTGGAGATGTCGAGGAACACCCAGTCGCAGTCAGTAGCGCTGCAACTGCGTAACGCCTGCAGATCAGCGGACACCAGCAACTGCGTGGCGTCTATCGCCAGGCGCCCCAGCACCATGGCTGTCAGTTCCTGCGCAGTGGTGCAGGGCTTCCACGCCCAGGCAGGTTTGCCATCGACAGACCGCAGCACCCGCCAGGCGACGCCTTGCTGGAACATCTGGTTGACACGCTGCAGGGCCTCATCGGGTGCGGCGTGCTGCAGCGACAAGGGGTAGAACACCTCGTACAGGCATTCCCTGAACGCAATAATCGCGTCCAGGTCAGGTTGATAGGGCATCGACGACTCGAACACCATGGGTTTGTAGTCATCGAACTCCTGGGCTGAGATCAATGACGCATGCAAGGCCCATTCGAAGAAGAACTGAAAACTGGTGAGTCGTTCTTCGATGACCTTGAGCGCGGTGCCGGGACGACGGCCATTGGTGGTATTGATAAAGTCCAATACCCGGGCCCCACCAATCAGACGGATCGATTTTGCAGTGCCCGTGAAATGTGTCATGCCTGCTCCTGAAAAAACGCGTTCTCCCTGCGATGGCGCAGATTACCTTGTTTTCTCGAATGGCAGACATTGACGTCCTGACGCCAAGACCAACGGCTAAGTGTGATCGTCGTTGCGCGCCACCCAGTCAAGAATCGTTTCCACAGACTGCGCCACCGAAAGCGCCTGGGTATTCAAGTGCACTTCCGGGAAGACCGGCACGTCATAGTGGGAGTCGATACCGGTGAAGTGTTTGATCAATCCCGCGCGGGCCTTTTTGTACAGGCCCTTGGGGTCACGTTGTTCGGCGGTTTCCAACGGCACATCCACATGCACCTCGACAAAATACTCATTGCCGATGATCGAGCGCGCGTAGTGCCGGCTGGCCGACGAAGGTGAGATCAGCGCCACGATCACAATCAGCCCCGCTTCCAGCATCAACCGCGCCACTTCGGCAACCCGCCGGATATTCTCGTCACGGTCGCTGTCGGTAAACCCCAGGTCCCGGCACAGCCCGCCACGCACCGAGTCACCGTCGATAATCGCGGTGATCCGCCCCTGTTCCTGCAGGGCAATGTCCAGCGCATCGGCGATGGTCGACTTGCCGGACGCCGAGATCCCGGTCATCCAGATCACCGCCGGCTTTTGCTTCAGCCGTGTGTGTCCGGCACGCGGGTGGCTGAACGCAAACGCGTGCAGGTTCAGGTTTTGACTGTCTGGAAAATAACTCATGGCCGCTCCTCCTCCGTCACCGACACCGGCTGTTTACCCAACATGAACACCATCACGCATTGCACGAACAGCAACAGCGCAACCACCCCGTAGACCGTCGAGAACGAACCGGTCAGGTCCTTGGAAAAGCCGCCGAGGAAGTTGCCGCACACGCCACCCAGGCCGATCAGCACATTGGCAATGCCGAAGGCTTGGGTCAGCCGGCTGACCGGCACGATTTGCCCGATGTAACTGGGGACCAGCCCGAAGATGGGGTAAAACGCCAGCGCGAACAAAAATGCAGCCAGGTAGAACAGCGGGAGGCTGTTGAAACTGAACACCAGGGTGGCGGCCAGCCCCGCACTCAGGAAACACATCGCCAGCGACGCCCGCACCCCGACCTTGTCGGCGATCCATCCCACCAGAAAGCCCGAGGCCATGCCCACGGCGCCGATGGTGGTCCAGATGAACCCGGCGTCCTGTACCGACACGCCCAGTTCATCGCGAAGGAACGGCGCCAGGTAAGTCTGGAACGGCAGCAGCGCCATGCCATTGAGAAAGGCGATGATCCAGGTCAGGTACAACGAGCGGCTGAGCCAGGGTTGCTGGCTGTCGAACGCTGTGGCGCGCGCCCCGGAAAACCCGCGGTCCTGGCTCGCGGCCAGGTTGCGCAGCAGAAACCAGGCCGCCACGCACAACGCCACCGAAATCAGGCCGGCAGTGAGCCAGATCGAGCGCCAGCCGCCATTCAAGGTCAGGAACGACACCAGCAAGCCATTGATAAACACCCCATAGCTGGTACCGCTGGAGATCAGCCCCATGACCCGCGAGCGATTGCCGGGGCTGAAGCCCTTGGTGACGATTTCCGCCAACGGGATGTATACCGAGGCGGAACAACCACCGAGCAGGATCAGCAAGGCGCCCGACAACCAGATGCTGTCACTCACACTCAGGCCCAACAGCGCCAGGGAAGTCATCACCGTGGACACCAGGCTGATTTTCCAGCCCTCGAAATACCGGCTGATGATGCTTGTCACCGATGAAAACAACAGGAAGCCGATCTGCGCGCCGCCGGTGATCAGGCCCACCGTGGTGTAGTCGAAACCGATGTCGCGGCGCATGTCCACCACCAGGTTGGCGAACAGGTAGACACCAAACCCATAGGTACTCGCCACGAACCCGGTGAGGACCACCGCCAGCACGACGCTGTCCAGTGGGCGCGCATTGCTCTGTACGAGTGTGCTCATCTTCCCCCCTTACACGGCGCGCGCAGTGTGGATGACGAAATCACAATCCATCATGTCGTAGTCACGCTCGAAATCACCGTAGCTTTCGTGGTCGATAAACCCGGACTTGAGCACTTCCCCCTTCAATTCCCCCGGCAACAGGGGGTAAACCTGCAACTTGTACTGCTCCGCATCATCGAAGGAATAGATGAACTCACACAGGTGCTCATCGACCCGTCCCAAGCTCACCGAAGCGTTCGTACCGCAGTAATAGTAATGACCGCTGGCTTTGAATTTGCCGGCACGGATGGCGAAAAAATTGCGCTGGTCGACAATCAGCAGGCCGCCCGGCTTGAGCAAGGCCCTGAATTTCGCCAGCACTCGCAATCGATCATGGGCCTCAAACACATGGCACAGCGAGCTGCCCAGGCACACCACGGCGTCGAATTGACCCAGCTCCTGCGGGTCCAGGGAATGCCAGTCGCGGTAATGGGACTGGATGTCCAGACCCTGCTTGCGAAAGTTCGCCCGCGCCTTCGTCAGCATGGTGCTGCTGCCATCAGTGGCGACCACCTCAAAGCCCGCCTGCTTGAGCTGGACGGCATGAAAACCACTGCCCGTCGAGACGTCGATCACCGACTGCACGCCGTGGCTTCGCAACAGGTTTTCGAAGAACCCATCCTCACCCGCCTTGCGTTTCTCCCAATCGATCAACTCATCCCACCGCTCGACAAATTCCGTCGAGTACTGCGCCGAGTAATTGGCCGGTTCGTTGTGCTTGTTTCTGGTCATCTGATTCATGACATACCTACCAGGTCGAATTCTTGAAGGACAGGTACTTGCTCGCCAACTCACGGGCGAACTCGGCGGACTGCTCGATGGACATGGTGTGCTTGGAATACCCCAACATCGATTGCATGACGGCCATGCACTTCAGGTTGTACGTGACCGAACCATCACAGTGGATTTCGTCGATACCGTCCTGGCTCTGGCAGATGGTGTTGAGGCGCACCGCCTCGTCCTGGGGGCAGGCCTCGGAGAACTGCACCTCGATCCGTCCATCCTGCAGCCACACCGGATAGCCGCCTGGCAACCCGAGGGGGCCAGGGGCATGCACCAATACCGGCGTGGGCGAGAACAACCCTTCGATGACGGTGACGGCGGAGCACGCAGTGAGGAACTGCCCATCTACCCCGCCGAGTCGACGGAACTCGGCTTTCACCGTAGAGAAAATCGCCTCATTCGGCAGGCGTGTCAGCTCAGGCCGGTCACGCACTTCATACAACAGGCGGTAGCTGGCACGAGGCGGCAAACCCGCGCGTGGCACGTAATGGCTGAAATAATGCTGGGCATAGAGCTGCACCTGCACATCGGCGGGTGCACACTCCAGCAATCGGGCGATAGAAAGGCGCACCGCCGGAATCAGGTTGGCCACATTGCCCACGCCGATATCGGGAGCCAGGCCGACACGGGCCAGGATCGGGTTGACCGCATCGGGGAACGCTGCGTTGACGGTTTTGGTGGTGATGCCCGAGGCTTTCACCGCTTGCATCAGGCAATGCATCAACGTCAGGTGCATGGGCAGCCAGGGGCCGAACTGGGCCTGGTCGAGCTTTTCGAACGACAGCTTGGGCAGCCCGGTGATGACCCGCCATGACTGCAGCGACGCGCAGTTCACCAGCAGGTCCGGCGCCTCTTCGCGCAGCAGCTGCGCTACGCTGCCGATGTCCGTGAGGTCGGCAATCACCGGCTTGATCGCAATGAACTGCCCCAGTTGCGCGCACGACAGCGCCACCAGGTTGCACAATCGAATCGTTGCCTCTTCAGTGCGGCCCAGCACCACAAACTCGAACGCGTTTTTCGGCCCCAGAATCTTGAGGATCTGCAGGCACAGGTTGCCGGCGCCCACCAGCAGCAGCTTTTTCTTGCGCATGGAATGGCTCACCGTGGGTAGGCTCCGTTGTCGACCGGAATCACCCGGCCGGTGATGTGACGCATCGCATCGCCGACCAGCAGCAAGATGACCTCGGCCACCCCACTGGGCAGGATCGGGTCCTTGAGGACTTCCTGGCGTGCGTACTCGGCGCGTCGGTATTCGGGGATGGTGCCGTAGATCGCGGTGTCGTGGATCAGCGCCGGGGACACCACGTTCACCCGCACGAACGGGGCGAAATTCCAGGCGTTGGCCTTGGTCAGGCCGATCACCGCCGCCTTGGTGGCACCGTAGAGCGCGTCGCAGCTGCCCACCTCACCGGCCACCGAAGCAATATTGACGATGCTGCGCGGGGCTTCGTGGCGCATCTCCCGTTCAGCGAAGTCCTTGGAGAGGTAGACCAGGGCCTTGAGGTTGACGGTGAGGATTTCGTCTATCTGCTCATCGGAATAGGCGTAGACACTTTTACCGTGATAAATACCGGCGTTATTGACCAGGCCGTAAATAGTTGCATGGCGCTCATACAGCGTCGGAATAAAACCCTTGATAACAGCCCTATCGGAAAAGTCGGCAATATGCGCTTCGAACACATCCGCCCCATAAAGACCTTGCAGACTCTTCAGACCTTCGGCGTCCTTGTCGGCACCGATAACGAAGTAACCCTGTTGAATCGCCATTTCAACAGTCGCCCGACCAATTCCGTTGGCCGCCCCGGTTACAATCAGCTTTTTCATACAATAATCCTTATTGACAAAATTCATTCATGCGCGCGTAAAAGGTTCGATGGTATTCATACATCGCCTTTAACTTTGGATACTGTTCGAATACCTGCAGGTCGACAGCCTGATTATCCGGCGACACAATGCGCTCACTGTTTTCCGCCGCCGTGTGCCAACTACGCCAGGTTTTCCATTGTTGCGGGCACTCACGTTTCCAGGTCATGGCGTGTGGCAGGAACTCGATACCCAAGTGATCACACAGTTTGCGGATCACTCTTTCCGGGTCAGCGGCAAGGTCATCGGCATTGATCACATAGGGCACTTTCCCGGCAAGTTTGGTGACCACACAAAATATCTCGTACAGCGCTTTATGCCCGATGGCCTGCAGCGGCATATCCGGGTGTACTCGGTGATGGGAAATAATGCTGCTGGCGGGTTCGCGAATAAGAAAGATATTGTCCTGTTGTGCGAGAAACCCAGTGTCAACTTTCAAATCATCCAGGCAGTGGTAACACATGTCTTTGTGAAACACGTGGGTACGTTCGCGCGCACTCAGTAAATGCTCTTTGATGCCCTGGTAAGTGGTGGGCAAACTGTGATCCCACTCATCCGAAGGAATTGCCGACGCCTCTGAAAACGCCATGTGCGCAAAGGGCTCGTGGAAGACCTCGAAATCCCCGCGCTCGATAAACACGCGTTCCAGTACGGTGGAGCGCGAACGTGGATGGGCCCACAACCCGATCATGCGGTTCATGCGATCACCCCGAATTCGGCGGCCAACAGCGCGTTGAGCGCGCGCTTGAACGGTTTTGCCACCGGGCAGAGCCGCACGCAGTAATCCGCCAGGCGCCGGTGCGCGCTGTTGGCTTCGTTGCAGGCGTTGATGAACGCCTCATGGTTGCCAAAGTCGTACGGCTCGATGCTGTCGATAAAGCAGGCTTCGTAGAAGTACGGGATGCGGACCAACTTGGAAAAGGTCGACGCCGGCGGCTTCTGGGGTTCCGTGGCCGGCGCTACTGGTTTGCCGTGGCTTTCACGTTCGATCAGGAACTCCACGACATCCGGCGTCAGCGTGTAGCAGGTCGCGGTCTGCCCGGTCCTTTCCAGATGCCAGCAGTGCTTGTTGCCCCGCTCGTCCACATCGACTTTTATGCTGGAAAGCAGGGTTTTGACCGGCACATCAGACGCCGCCACCAGTGCCTGGATCTGCTCGTAGATCATCAACTCGGCCCAGCGCAGTTCCTCGGCACTCAATACCAGGCCACGTTCGGCCGCCTGCAGTGTGAATTCAGGTTGGCAGGCGAAACGCCCAATCATGAAAGTGATCACGTACTTGCAGCGGCACGTATCGACACCGTTGCTGCGCGCGCTCGCCCTGCCGCGTTCGATGGCCTGGATACCGGCCTGGAATTGGGCGACCGTGAAGCAAAACGTGATATTGACCGAGGCGCCCTGAGCCACCAACTGCTCGACCGTCGCCAACCCCTCCTGGCTGCCCGGCACCTTGACCATCACGTTCGGTGCAAGGCGATGCAGCTCGAGGCCCCTGGCGGTCATGCGCTCGGTGCAGCGCACATCCACCGGGTCGACCTGCGCGCAAATCCAGCCCTCGGCCTGGGCCGACTGAACCCACAGCGGCTTGAGCGTCGAAGCCCCTTCGACGATGACTTCGTTGTACAGCTGCTTGCGCAACTCATTGGGCGACAGGCTGGCCAAGTTGAAGCGCGACGACCAGTACTCGCGTTTCTCGAGAATCACGGCTGTCACCAGCCGCGGGTTGGTGGTGACGCTGCACAAGCCCCAGGGCTGGGAGAAATCATCCGGCATCAACGCTTCTATATAAGTCGTCGCCGCCGGGTACTTTTCCAGCAGGTGTTGTTTATAAGGCAGGTACACGGCAGGCGATGAATCCCACCACACTTCTGAACATTGATCGTTGCGCTTGAGCCGCTCCAGGTAACCAAGTGTGTTCACAATGCCTCCTCCCTGAGTAATAGGATCAATTGAAAATGGCCAGTAATTCACGCATATCGGCAATCGGTAATGCCCCGGCCTCCGCCAGTTGCGAATGCCGTTCTTTCGGGCCAAAACCCAGGACACTTATATTGGCGGCAACAGCAGCCTGAATACCCGCCACACTGTCTTCAACAACCAGCGCTTCACTGACATCAATACGGTACGTGTCACACGCCGTCAGAAATACCAACGGATCGGGTTTCCAACGGCCCAGTTCATAACAACTGAATATTCGCCCCTCGAAATAAGAAAGCAGTCCTGTAAGACGCAAGCAATGCTCGATCTTATTGCGCGGCGCACTGGAAGCGACGCAATAGGCAACTTCCAGACTTTCCAGTACGTCGACTATTCCCTCCGTGGCTTTCAAGTTGAGCGTCAGTGCTTCCCATGCCCGCTGGCGAAAATACTGTTCAAACTCAGCATCTAGACTGATATCTAATAGTTGTTCCGCTTCACGCAGACAATCAGCGATCCTGCGCCCGCGAAAGTGTTCGATAAAACGTGTTACATCAAGAATCGTATCGCGCTGAGCACGCGCATTCAGCAGGGAAATCAATACAGACAGGGTTATCTCTTCACTTTGCACGAGTACGCCGTCGCAATCGAAGATGACTAACTTGGGCACGCCAACTAAGGCCGTTGCTTTTACCTGACCTGGTAGTTCCCCTATATCGGCCGAAAGGCACATAGATATCTCTTATAGGTGGCCCCGCGATGACTTCCGAACTACCAACGGAGCGGGTTGAGGTGTGCCTATAAGACACGCGGCAAAAAAGCCTGTCAAACGCTTTTGAGCGGTTTTTTAGTATCTTATGGTTATTTTTTATAGTTCTGTTATTCCATTTTCCACCATGGTTGTAGTCGCTAATTTCACACGGCTGAACTTCCCTTGCGCGCAGTCAGTCAGCTACTTGAACTCACGAATTTAAGGTCGGTGAGCAATGCGTATTTCGTTGGATCAACAAGTGGCGCTGGTGACAGGCGCCAGTTCCGGAATCGGCGCCGGCGCGGCCAAGGCCCTGGCGCAAGCCGGAGCGGCCGTGGTGCTGAACTACAACAGCCAGGCCGCCCCGGCCGAGGCGCTGGCCGAGCAGATCAATGCCGAGGGCGGCCGGGCGATTGCCATCGGTGCCAACGTCTCAATAGAGGACGATGTGGAAAGGCTTTTTGCCCAGACCCTCGAGGCCTTCGGCCACCTGGACATCCTGGTGGCCAACTCCGGCATGCAGAAGGACGCCAACCTGGTGGACATGAGCCTCGACGACTGGAATGCGGTGATCGGCGTCAACCTCACGGGCCAGTTCCTGTGTGCCCGTGCGGCCGTGCGCATTTTCAACCGCCAGGGCGTGCGCGAAGGGGTGTCGCGAGCTGCCGGCAAAATCATTCATATGAGCTCGGTGCACCAACTGATTCCCTGGGCCGGGCATGTGAATTACGCAGCATCCAAGGGCGGCGTGGAGATGTTGATGCGTACCCTCGCCCAGGAAGTCAGTGAACAGCGCATCCGCATCAACGGCATTGCGCCGGGGGCGATCCGTACCGCGATCAACCGTGCGGCCACCGAAGGCGCGGCGGAAAAAGAACTGCTCAAGCTGATTCCCTATGGCCGCGTAGGCGATGTGGAAGACGTGGCCAACGCCGTGGTGTGGCTGGCCAGTGATGCGTCCGACTATGTAGTCGGCAGCACGCTTTTTATTGACGGCGGCATGAGCCTTTATCCGGAGTTCCGTGGCAATGGTTGATTTGAAGAACGAACAACAGAGCGCCATCGATGCCCATGGCATCATCGGCGATATGCGCAGCGCGGCGCTGGTGAACGATAAAGGCAGCATCGACTTTTTCTGCTGGCCGGAATTCGACAGCCCGTCGATCTTCTGCTCGCTGCTGGACAGCCCCGACGCCGGTATTTTCCAACTCACCCCGGACCTGCCCAACGCACGCCGCGAACAGATCTACCTGCCCGACACCAACGTGCTGCAAACCCGCTGGCTCAGCGACGAAGCCGTGGTGGAGATCACTGACCTGCTGGCCATCAGCGAAGAGATCGATGACTTGCCGTTGCTGATCCGCCGGGTACGGGTGGTCAGTGGCAAGGCCGACATTCATCTGCGTTGCGCGGTGCGGCATGACTATGCGCGCACGCCTACCCACGCCGCCAGCGACAACGGTACCGTCGTGTTCAGTGCCGATGGCCAACCCGGCCTGCGCCTGTCCGGCAGCCATTCGCTGCAGATCAAGGACGGCGCCGCCGTGGCCAGTTTTGCCCTGGGCCAGGAAGAAGGTGCCGAGTTCGTGCTCGGAGGCCAGGACGATGAACGTGTAGACAGCAACTGCACCGACCTGGCGCTGGCCCACACCTTGAAGTACTGGCGCGGCTGGATTGCGCAATCGAACTACCGTGGACGCTGGCGCGAAATGGTCAATCGCTCGGCGCTGGCCCTCAAGCTGCTGACCTCGCGCAAACACGGCGCGATCATCGCCGCCGCCACTTTCGGCCTGCCCGAAACGCCCGGCGGCGAACGCAACTGGGACTACCGCTACACCTGGATCCGCGATGCATCGTTCACTGTCTACGCGTTCATGCGCCTGGGTTTTGTCGAAGAAGCCAACGCCTATATGCGCTGGCTCAAAGGCCGGGTCAGCGACTGCTGCGACCAGCCGACCAAGATCAATATCCTCTACGGTATCGACGGTCGCCAGGAATTGCCGGAAGCCGAGCTTGACCACTTCACGGGCCACGGCGGCGCCAAGCCGGTGCGCATCGGCAACGAGGCCTTCGACCAGATCCAGTTGGACATCTATGGCGAGCTGATGGACGCGGTGTACCTGGTCAACAAGTACGGCGAAGCGATCTCCCACGAGGGCTGGAAACACACCGTGGAAGTCGCCGACCAGGTCTGCGAGATCTGGAACACCCAGGACGTGGGCATCTGGGAAATGCGCGGCGAGCAGCATCACTTCCTGCACTCGCGACTGATGTGCTGGGTCGCCCTGGACCGCGCCATCCGCCTGGCGTCCAAGCGCTCGCTGCCGGCACCGTTCGCGCGCTGGGACCAGACGCGCCAGGCGATCTACGCCGACATCTGGAGCAACTTCTGGAACGAAGAGCGTGGGCATTTCGTGCAGCATACCGGCAGCACGGCACTCGACGGTTCGATGCTGCTGATGCCGTTGGTGCGTTTCGTCGCGGCGACCGATCCACGCTGGCTCTCGACCCTGGAAGCCATTCAGAAAAGCCTGGTGCGCGACGGCATGGTCTATCGCTATCGCAACGACGACAGCCAGATCGACGGTTTGCAAGGCACCGAAGGCGCCTTTGCGGCCTGCTCATTCTGGTACGTCGAATGCCTGGCCCGCGCCGGGCAAGTGGAAAAGGCCCACCTGGAGTTCGAACAACTGCTGCGCTACGCCAACCCATTGGGTTTGTACGCCGAAGAGTTCGACAGCCAGGCCCGCCACCTGGGCAATACCCCCCAGGCCTTGAGTCACCTGGCGTTGATCAGCGCAGCGACGTTCCTGGACCGCAAACTCAGCGGGGAGAAAACCACCTGGCAGCCCTGAGGAGGGCCTGTGCACAATGGGCAGTCCTTGACGATGGCGTGGACAAGTAACACCACTGCCTTCAATCGAGCGCTGTCCCGTCACGCCCATCGACTAGAGTTCCAGCACCTGACAGGAGCCGATCATGACCACCGCTTTCCCACTGCACGTTGTGCGCACGTCCATGCTTGATGTGGCGTATGAAGCCCACGGCCCCGCCGACGGTACGCCTGTGATCCTGCTGCATGGCTTCCCCTACGACCCGCGCGGCTATGACGAGATCGCGCCGGTGCTGGCTGCGCGGGGGTGTCGGGTGCTGGTGCCGTATCTGCGCGGCTATGGCCCGACGCGGTTTATCAACCCGCAGGTGATGCGCTCCGGTCAGCAGGCGGCGCTGGCCAAGGACCTGCTGGATTTCATGGACGCGCTGGACATCCCGCAGGCGACCCTCGCCGGTTATGACTGGGGTGGACGTGCTGCGTGTATCGTCGCGGCCTTGTGGCCCGAACGGGTGCGCGGGTTGGTGACCGGGGATGGCTACAACATCCAGAACATCGCCAAATCCCTCAAGCCACGGGCACCGGAGACGGAGCATCGCTTGTGGTACCAGTTCTACTTTCACACCCAGCGCGGGGTGGACGGTCTGACCGCCAACCGTCGCGAACTCTGCCAGTTGTTGTGGTCGCTGTGGTCGCCGTCCTGGGCCGCGGGGCCAAGTCTGTATGACCAGACGGCACCGTCGTTCGATAACGCGGATTTTGTCGAGGTGGTGATTCACTCGTATCGCCATCGTTTCATGTACGCGCCCGGCGACCCGGCATTGGAATCCATTGAAGCCGCGCTGGCCCTGCAACCGGCGATTTCGGTGCCGAGCATTTCGCTGTGCGGCGCGGATGATGGCGTCGGCCCGCCGCCCGAAGAGGACGATGACCTTGAGCATTTCAGTGGATTTTACCGCCGCCAGGTGTTGCCCGGTGTAGGCCACAATATTCCTCAGGAAGCACCGCAAGCCACGCTGGATGCGCTGCTGGAATTGCTTGGCGAAAAGCGTTCGCGATAAGCCTGGGGTGTCACTGACAGGGCTCGCAAAAAACTGCGCCGCAAGGTCTCTTCACAGCCAAACCCACACTGCACGGCGATGCGCTTGATCGACGCATTGCTGTCGGCCAGTTGCCGGCGCGCGGTCTCTACGCGGATCAATTCGACGGCACGCGCCGGGGTCTGGCCGGTTTCGGCGCGGTAGTGGCGCACGAAGCTGCGCTCGCTCATGCCGACCTGGGCGGCCAGGGTGGGGATGCTCAAATCCAGGGTCAGGTTCTCGGCCATCCAGGCGTGGAGTTCGGCGAAGCGGCTGTCATCCTTTTGCAGCGATAACGTCACACTGAATTGCGACTGGCCACCGGGCCGCTTGAGGAACACCACCAGATGCCGCGCCACTTCCAGGGCCACCGCGCGGCCCAGGTCTTCTTCCACCAGCGCCAGGCACAGGTCGATGCCGGCGGTGACACCAGCGGACGTCCAGACGGCGCCCTGCTGGATGAAGATCGGGTTGGACTCCACCGTCAGCGAAGGGAACTTGCGCGCCAGTTCCTCGCAACGCGTCCAGTGGGTGGCCACGCGGCAGCCGTCGAGCATGCCGCTGGCGGCCAAGAGGAACGCGCCGGTACACACTGACGTCATGCGCCGGGTGTGCCTGGCTTTCTCGCGTACCCACTCCACCAGCGCCGGGTCTTCGGCCGCGCCGTACACGCCCCAGCCGCCTGCGATCACCAGCGTGTCGCATGGTGCGTCGACGGCGGGCAGTGGCTCGGCCACCAGCGCCAGGCCGGCCGAGGTCATCACCGGCTGCGTTTGCGCGGCGATCACCGAGACGGCATACGGCAAAGGTTCGCCGCGCTGGCGCGCCAGGTCATTGGTGGAGGCGAACACCTGCAGCGGCCCGGTGACATCGAGCACTTGGGCGTTATCGAAAGCGAGGACGTGGACAATTCGAGGCATGATTGGCGTGATTCGTGGGCTCAATGGCGTATTCGCCAAATCCTAGGCCTCTAGAGTGAAGCCGTCCACCCCTTTGACGGAGCTTCACTCATGACCTTGCAGATCGGCTTTCTGTTGTTCCCCGGCATCCAGCAACTGGACCTCACCGGCCCCTACGA
This sequence comes from Pseudomonas sp. CHM02, assembly GCF_000612585.1. GTDB lineage: Bacteria > Pseudomonadota > Gammaproteobacteria > Pseudomonadales > Pseudomonadaceae > Aquipseudomonas. The sequence goes on along the minus strand of NZ_JFCA01000038.1, from coordinate 36,139 downwards.
CGTACTGGGTTCGCTGCCGGATGTGAAACTGCACCTGGTGTGGAAAGACCTCGCTCCGGTCACCTCCAGTACCGGACTGGTGTTCACCCCGACCATGACGTATGCCGACTGCCCGCGCCTGGATGTGATCTGCGTGCCCGGCGGTTCCGGCGTGGGCGCGTTGATGGAAGACCCGCAGACCCTGGACTTCCTCGCGGCCCAGGCGCAAACCGCACGCTACGTGACTTCGGTGTGCACCGGTTCACTGGTACTGGGCGCGGCCGGTCTGTTGCGTGGGCGCAAGGCGACGACACACTGGGCCTACCACGACCTGCTCGCCCCGCTCGGCGCAATCCCTGTGCAGGCGCGCGTGGTGCGTGACGGCAACCTGCTGACCGGTGGCGGCATCACCGCCGGCATCGACTTCGCCTTGACCCTGGCGGCAGAGCTGTACAGCGAAGCGGCGGCGCAACTGGTGCAGTTGCAGATCGAATACGCCCCCGCGCCACCCTTCGACTCCGGCCGCCCGGACACCGCGCCCAAACATGTGTTGGAAGAAGCCAACAAACGCACCGCCGAATCGCGCAGGGTGCGCGGCGAGATCGTCGCACGCGCGGCTGCTCGGTTGGGCTGATTCTACAAAGCACCTGCCGGCGATAGACACGCAGCCCCCCAAGCTAACCACGATGCGAAGCGAGCCGCTCTTGATCTTGATCCTGCTTTTGATCTCAGGCGCCCCGTCAAACACGCTGGCCGTAATTCGACAGGGATTTGGGGCACACCGAGCGTGAGCGAGGTGCCGAGTGTTGGGGCAAGAGCCCTTTGGTTACTTTGGGCTGGGCCGGCATTTCGGCTTTTCCAAAGTGACCCGCCGTAAGGGCGGAACCCATAGCAGCCGTTACCTAAATAACGGATATGTACTCAGACTGATCCAACATTCTGGTCGGCTGTTAGGCCGCTTTCGCAGGCAAGCCAGCTCCCACATTTGGATCAGTCGTACGCTCGTCAAATCAGGCCGGGCGAGACATCACCGCCAGGCGCACCGCCAGTACCGTCAGCACCGTCGCCAAGCCCCATTTCTGAAGCCAGGCGCCTTTCGAGCGACTGGCGAAGAACCGGCTCAGTGCCCCGCCAAAAATGCCCAGCAGCACATGAAATACGGCTGCAATCAAGGTCAATACACCCCCAAGCACCACCAACTGCACCGCGATGGACCCTGCTTCCGGCCGTACGAACTGCGGCAAAAACACCACAAAAAACAGCAACGCCTTGGGGTTGAGCAGGCTATTGAGCATGGCTTGCAGGAACACCCGGCCCAACGGCACGCGGCTGACGTGAGCCGCGTCCGGCCCAGGGCTTTTCTGCAAAGTCTTGAACACCAGCCACGCCAGGTAGACTACACCCGCGTATCGGATCACGTCAAAAGATGGCGGCCAACTGGCGACCAGCGCCGTCACTCCGGTGGCGGTCAAGGCGGTCAGCAGCACGTCAGCCACGCCGATCCCCAAGGCCGATGCCATCCCCCCGCGCCAGCCGTGAGTGACGCCATGGCTGACCACAAAGGCCATGTTCGGCCCCGGGGATAACAGCAACAACAGAACTGCACCGGAAAAAACCGCCAGGGTCGCCAGGTCGATCATGCTCAAGCCTTCCACCGCGAAAAGCCTGCAGATTAGTCCGCGCACCGGGGGTCGACAAAAAATTGTGCTGGATACATTGCCCTCGGGTAATTGCGAAGGGCCACGACCAACGTCTAGAATGCGAAACATTATCAATTAAGACTGCTGCGCCAGGATGCCCATGTCGAGCGATCACCCACTGGACCATGCCGCCATCGGCCAGCTTTACCAGGCCCATCACTCTTGGCTGCGCGGCTGGTTGAGCCGCCGCACCGGTTGCCGTGAACACGCCGCCGACCTGGCCCAGGAAACCTTTGTGCGCCTGCTCAATGCGCGCAAGCAGCAAACCCTGCAGCAGCCGCGCGCGTACCTGAGCAGCATTGCCCGCAGCCTGATGATCGACCAATACCGGCGCCGTGAACTGGAACGCGCCTACCTGGAAAGCCTCGCGCACTTCCCGCAAGTCGAGGTGCCTTCGGAAGAAACCCGCCTGCTGATCCTCGACAGCCTGGAGCGTATCGACCGTTTGCTCGACCAGCTCAAGCCGCGGGTGCGCGAAGCCTTCTTGCTGGCGCAACTGGACGGCCTGACCTGCGCGCAGATCGCCGTGCGCCTCGGTGTGTCCAAGGCCACGGTGGAGCGCGACCTGTCCAAGGCCCTGCATGCGTGTTACCGGTTGCGTTATGCCGAATGCTGACCCGCGCCTGGTAGACCAGGCTATCCAGTGGATGATCAAGCTGCGCTTCAATGTGGCCGACGACGCCAGCACCGCCGCGTTCGAGCGCTGGCTGCAGACCAGCGCCGAGCACCGGCAGGTGTGGCAGCGGGTAGCCACGATGAATGACGATTTGGGCCAATTGCCGGCCCAGGTCGGCCGGCACGCACTGCGCGGAGCGCGTCAACGCATCAGCCGCCGTGAGGGTTTGAAACTGCTGGGCCTGTTCGCCGGTGCCGCCGGTTTGACCTGGCTCGGCCGCGACTACACGCCCCTGCCCGCCTTGATGGCCGACTACCGCACCGCCACCGGCGAACGGCGCTGGGTGGCGTTGAACGATGGCAGCCGGATCCAACTGAACAGCGCCAGTGCCATCGACACGGCATTCACTGCCGAGCGGCGGCTGGTGCACTTGCGCCAAGGTGAAATGCTGGTGAACACCGGCGCCGACAGCCGGCCGTTCTGGGTACAGACCCGCGACGGTTACCTGCGTACGCTCGGCACGCGTTTCCTGGTACGCGAAGAAGCCCAAGGCACATTGCTGGCGGTGCAACAGGGCGCGGTGGCGGTGTTTGCCGACAGCCACGATGCCAACGCCCGACAGGTGCTCAAGCCCGGCGAGCAGGTGCTGTTCAACCGCAGCGGCATTCGCCCGGCCGTCGCCAACGGCCTCGACCCCTGGGCCTGGAGCGACGGCGTGATCAGCGCCCACGCGATGCGCCTGGACGACTTCCTCGCCGAACTGGGCCGCTACCGCAACGGCCTGGTGCGCTGCAGCGAGGCCGTGGCGGGGTTGCGCGTGTCGGGCACTTACCAACTGGACGACACCGATCGGGTGCTGGCGCTGGTCGCGCAATCACTCAAGCTCGATGTCACTTACCGCAGCCGCTATTGGGTGACCGTTTCAGCGCGCGTTTAATTTCTCAAAAATAAATGAGGTGAATTCTCATTGCCGCTCGACCTGTAAGGAAAGGCCGATCAACAGGCCGGTTCTGTTCACTTTCTTCAGGAGCATCCCGCGGTCATGCAAGCGTTCCCCTCCAAACGTTCCCCCCTCAAACAGGCGGTGCAGGCCGCCGTGCTCGGCGCCTGCCTGGGCTATGCCATCGCACCGCTGGCTGCGCTCGCCGAAACGCCGGCCAGTGACACACAGGCCCGCGACTGGAATATCGCTTCCGGTACCCTGGCCAATGCGTTGGACCAGTTCGCGCGCCAGGCCGGCATCAGCCTGTCGTACGACGCCACCAGCGTCGCCGGCAAGACCAGCCCCGGCTTGAGCGGCAGCTACGACGCCCAGCAGGCACTCGACCGATTGCTGCGCGGCCAGGGCCTGCAAGCCCAGCGCCAGAGCAACAGCACCTGGTTGCTGCTGCCACAGGTGGCCGATGCCAGTGCGCTGAACCTGGGTGCCACGCTGATCAGCGGCGAACGTTTGGGCGCGACCACCGACGGCACCGGTTCCTACACCACCGGCGCGGTCACCATCGGCAAAGGCGAACACAGCCTGCGGGAAACCCCGCAATCGGTCAGCGTGATGACCCGCCAATTCATGGACGACCAGAACGTCAGCACCATCGACGACGTGATGGAACGCACGCCCGGCATCACCACCTACGAGTCGCCCATGGGCGGCAAGTACTTCTATTCCCGTGGTTTCAAGATGCTCGGCCAGTACCAGTACGACGGCGTGCCCCTGGACATGGGCAAGGACTACGTGCAGGCCGACAGCTTCAGCGCGAACATGGCGATCTATGATCGCGTGGAAGTACTCAAGGGCGCCGCCGGGATGCTCAAGGGTGCCGGCACGGCCAGCGGCGCGGTGAATTTCGTGCGCAAGCGGCCGCAGGCCAAGCCCACCACCAGCTTGTCGTTGTCCGCCGGCACCTGGGACAACTACCGCACCGACTTCGACACCGGCGGCCCGCTGAATGACAGCGGTACGCTGCGCGGGCGCGCATCGGTGAGCGAGCAGAAGCGCGGGTCCTACATGGACATCGCCAAGCGCCAGGACCAGGCGTTCTACGGCGCCCTGGATTTCGACCTTAGCCCCGACACCACCCTGGGCGTCGGCGCCAGTTACGAAGATGTGGACTCCACACCGTGCTGGGGCGGCCTGCCGCGCTACGCCGACGGCAAAAGCGCCAACCTCAGTCGCTCGACCTGCCTGGGCCAATCCTGGAACGACTGGCAAAGCCGGCGTACCACCTTCTTCGCCGACGTCACCCACCACTTCAACGATGACTGGAAACTCAAGGTCGCGGCGGTACACAGCCGCAACCTGCAAGACACCAAGTACGCCGCCAGCGAAGGCACCATCAATTATGGCGACCCGGCGCCAACGGCCAACTCCTATGCGGCGCTGATGGACTACGACCACAAGGACTTCGGCCTCGACGCCTACGTGGACGGCAAGTTCGAAGCCTTCGGCCTGGAACACGAACTGATCCTCGGCGCCAACGGCAGCCGTGGCACCCAGGACGACGTCTACGCAATCCAGAACCTGCCCAAGCGCCAGAGCATCTACCAGCCCGACCACCACTTCCCGGAGCCGGATGACAACACTTTCTGGCCGAACATGTACCGCGGCGGTACGGTCAAGGAAACCGCCACTCAATACGGCACCTACGCCACCTTGCGCCTGCGCCTGGCCGAGCCTTTGATGTTCATCGTGGGCAGCCGCGTGAGCTGGTACGAGAACCGTCGCCAGTCCAACAACCTGGCCTGGGGTGAATGGGCGGTGCAGGATGCACGTACCAAGGAGACCGGCGAAGTCACGCCGTTCGCCGCGCTGATCTACGACCTGGACGAGCACCTGTCGGTGTACGCCAGCTACGCCGACATCTTCCAGCCGCAGAGTTCCTACGCCACCGTCGATGGCGCGGCGCTCAAGCCGAAGATCGGTGACAACTACGAGCTGGGAATCAAGGGCGAATGGTTCGACGGGCGCCTCAACAGCTCCCTGGCACTGTTCCGCGCCATCGAGAAAAACGGCGCCGAATCCGACTACACCACGATGTGCCCGACCTCCGCCGATGGCTATTGCTACACCGACACCGGCAAGGTGCGTGCCCAGGGTGTGGAGACCGAAATCAGCGGTGAGTTGCTTGAGCGCCTGCAACTCTTCGGCGGCTACACCTACACCCAGACCAAATCCCTGAAGAACATCGACAGCAAGATCGAAGGCGGCTCGTCCAACACCTACGTGCCTCGGCACATGCTGCGCTTGTGGGGTGACTACCAGCTCGACGGCGCGCTGTCGAAATGGAGCGTGGGCGCCGGGGTCAATGCCCAAAGCAGCAACTACCGCGTCCAGACCATCAAGCTGGAGCAGGCCGGTTACGCGACTTGGAGCACACGCGTGGCGTACCGCATCGACGACACCTGGACCGTCGCGCTCAACGGTAACAACTTGTTCGATAAAAGCTATTACAACACGGTCGGTACAGCCTCCTGGGGCAACTTCTACGGTGAACCCCGCAATTTCACGGTTAGTTTGAAAGGCAACTTCTGATCGGGCGAAAGCCCCGGTGGCAAGGCATTCAGTGCACCTTGCCACTCCCCTCTTTGTCCCCCCTCCTACCTCGCGTCAAAAAAGGTTTTTCCTTTAAGCAGGAAAAATCTCACATTTGTTTCTACACTCAAAAAAACACCCATCCACCGAGCATCCAGACAAGGAATGTCAATAAAATGCCGCAAAAAAGACTGATAAACCTGTCTAGCATGCCGCCTCCGCACCACAGTCAATTTGTTGACCTGGCGCACAAGGGAACACTCCTTTAGCCACCACCCCCGTGAAATCAATTCAAATGGATAGTTGTATCTGGATTGTGCATTTGGATTGGAAAGTTGCGTATTACCCAGAGTAGTCGTTCGACCTGTGTTCTAAAGCAGCCCTCTGCTTAATTGAATAAACACTCGAACAGTGAACTCTGGCGTGCAATGAGGGATGTTTTTATGCGAGAAAAGTCGTCCGTCGACAGCTTGTTTTTAACGCGCGCCGGTTTTGTTGAGTTCTTTGTTGTTTTCGTCAAATTGATCCATGGCATCACTGCTATTTTGCCCCCGCTGGTCCTGGTGCTCTTCCTCGACCCGATGGCACAGGAGTTGCGCGCCCATTTCCTGGGCCTGCTGGTTTTTTTCGCGATCCTGAGCATTATTCTGTTCCAGGCGCTGGGCATCTATTCCGAAGAGTTGTTCAGCAACCGCCTGCGCCTGAAAACCAAGATCAAGGCCTGGACGGCCGCCTTTTGCATCCTGCTGTTCATGTACCAGATCCTGCAGTTTTTCCCGCAATTGACCCCGCGCAACCTGGCGGTATGGTACGTCGCCAGCCTGGGTCTGTTCTGCCTTGAGCGCCTGGTGATGCTGCGCCTGTACAGCAAGCTGATGCGTGCCGGCAAATACCTGCAGCGCACGGTGATCCTGGGTTTTACCGACACCGCCGTGCATGTCGCCGATCACCTGCAGCGCAATGGTGACATTCGCTCCGGCCTGATCGGGTTCATTGACGACCGCACCGAACGCATTCCCAAGGAACTGAGCAACCTGCCCCTGCTGGGCAACACCCGTGACCTGGAAAAGCTGATCCGCGCCGAGCAGGTCAACCAGGTGATGATCTGCCTGCCGTGGGCCGCCGAGCAACGCATTCATGGGTTGGTCAACCGCCTGCGCCAGATGTCGGTGAACGTCATGCTGGTGCCGGACATGGCCGCCCTGCGCTACGGCCACAGCAAGATCACCGATGTGGGCGGCATCCTGATGTTCAACACCTCGCAGTTGCCGCTGCGCGGCTGGTCGCCGGTGATCAAGCGCTGTGAGGACCTGCTGCTGGCCAGCTTCGCGCTGGTCGCGCTGTCGCCGGTGATGGTTGCCACCGCCATTGCGATCAAGCTCGACTCCAGGGGCCCGGTGCTGTTTCGCCAGAACCGCTATGGCTACAACGACAACGAAATCCGCGTGTTCAAGTTCCGCTCCATGTACACCGACCAGAGCGACTTCACCGCCGAACGCCAGACCACCCGCGAAGACCCGCGCATCACCCGCGTGGGCCGTATCATCCGCAAGACCAGCATCGACGAGCTGCCGCAACTGTTCAACGTGCTGCTGGGCAACATGTCCATGGTCGGTCCGCGCCCGCACGCCACCGCGACAAAAGCCGCGGGCATCCCCTTCGAGGTGGCGGTGAGTGAATACAGCTCGCGCCATCGGGTAAAGCCGGGCATCACCGGCTGGGCGCAGATCAACGGCTACCGGGGGGAGACCGACACCCTGTTCAAGATCCAGAAACGTGTCGAGTACGACTTGGAGTACATCTCCAAGTGGTCGGTGTGGTTTGACTTGTACATCGTCTTCATGACGGTCCCGGCCGTCCTTTCCACCAAGGAAGTCTATTGATGAACACGCTCAACGGATTAATTCCCTGCATCATTTCCGGTGGTTCGGGCACGCGGCTGTGGCCGGTGTCCCGGCAGAACATGCCCAAGCCATTCATGCGCATGCGCGATGGGCAGAGCCTGCTGCAGAAAACCTTCCAGCGCGCCGCCAAACTGCCCGGCGTGGAAAGCGTGTTGACGGTAACCAACCGCGACCTGCTGTTCCGTACCCTGGATGACTATCGCCTGGTCAACAAAAGCCACCTGCACCTCGACCTGCTGCTGGAACCCTTCGGCCGCAACACGGCGGCGGCAATTGCCGTGGCAGCCTTGCATGTGCAAGAACATTTCGGCGCTGAGGCACAGTTGCTGGTGATGCCCGCCGACCACCTGATCCTCAATGAAGTCGCGTTCGCCGAGGCTGTAACCCAGGCCCGCGACCTGGCTGAAGCCGGCTATCTGGTGACCTTCGGCATCCAGCCCGATCACCCCGAGACCGGCTTTGGCTATATCGAACAGGGTGAACCGCTGGGCACCGGCAACCGGGTCAAACGCTTCGTCGAAAAACCCGACCTGGCCACCGCCCAGGGCTATCTGGACGGCGGCAAACATCTGTGGAACGCCGGCATGTTCTGCTTCAAGGCCAGCACCCTGGTGGACGAGCTCGCCGCCCATGCGCCCGATGTGCTGGAAGCCGCCCGTGCTGCGCTGGACCACAGCCAGAGCCTGCAGAACAAGACCTCGCGCCAGCGTGAACTGGACCCGGACGCGTTTGGCCGTGCGCCGGATGTGTCCATCGATGTGGCGCTGATGGAGAAGTCCAAGCAAGTCGCGGTTGTGCCGTGTGACATCGGCTGGAGCGATATCGGCTCGTGGGAAGCCCTGCGCCAGCTCACCCCCAGCGACGCCCATGGCAACCAGGTCAATGGCGAAGCGATCTTGCATGACGTGCACAACTGCTACATCGACTCGCCCAAGCGCGTCCTCGGTGCCGTGGGCGTGCGCGACCTGATCATCGTCGACACCCCCGACGCCCTGCTGATCGCCGACGCCCACCGCAGCCAGGATGTGCGCTATATCGTCGCCGAGCTCAAGCGCCAGAACCATCCGGCGTACAGCCTGCACCGCACCGTCACTCGGCCGTGGGGCACCTACACCGTGCTGGAGGAAAGCAGCCGCTTCAAGATCAAGCGCATCGTGGTCAAGCCCCAGGCGTCGCTGTCGCTGCAGATGCACCACCACCGCAGTGAACACTGGGTGGTGGTCAGCGGCGCGGCGCAGATCACCAACGGTGAGCGCGAATTCCTGATCAATGCCAACGAGTCCACGTACATCCCCGCCGGGCACAAACACCGCCTGACCAACCCCGGCATCATCGACCTGGTGATGATCGAAGTGCAGAGCGGCGAGTACCTGGGCGAGGACGACATTGTGCGCTTCGACGACATCTACGGGCGCGCCCCCGCAGAAGTGAAAAAATGACATGCGCACGTCACTGATCATCCCGACCCGTAACGCATCCAGCCACCTGGCCCGCCTGCTGCCGGCGCTGAAGATGCAGACCCTGCAACCTGACGAGACGCTGGTGGTGGACAGCGCCTCCAGTGATGACACCGTGGCGCGCTTTCGCGCGTTCGGTGCACGGGTCGAGGTGATCGACGCGCGCGACTTCAACCACGGCGGCACCCGGCGCTGGGCCAGCGAACAAGTGGGCGGCGACGCGCTGATCGTGATGACCCAGGATGCGATTCCCGCCAGCCCCGACACCTTCGCCAACCTGCTCGCCGAATTGCAGCAGGACCCGCTCAACGGCGTGGCCTACGGGCGCCAGTTGCCCCACCCCGATGCCGGTGTGCTGGGCGCACAGTCGCGGCACTTCAATTACCCGGAACAGAGCCGCAGCAAGAGCCTGGTCGATGCGCCGGAGCTGGGGATCAAGACTTGCTTCAGTTCCGACTCGTTTTCCGTGTACCGGCGCAGCGTGCTGCAAGCGGTGGGCGGTTTCCCGGCCGATGTGATCGGCAGCGAAGACGCCTTCGTCGCGGCGCGCATGCTGCTCGACGGTTACAAGGTGCGCTACGCCGCCACCGCCTTGGTGCATCACTCCCACGATTACACACTCATGGATGAGTTTCACCGCTACTTCGACATCGGCGTGTTCTATGGCCGCGAGCCGTGGATCAAGCAAGCCTTTGGCGACGCGGGAGGCGAAGGCAAGCGCTATGTGCTGGCCGAGCTTGCGGCCTTGCGCAAGGCCGGTGCCCTGCACCGTGTCCCCGAAGTACTGGTGCGCAGCGCGTTCAAATGGCTCGGCTACCGGCTGGGCCATCTGGAGCGCCGCCTCCCCCTCGCCCTCAAGCGGCGCATCAGCATGTTTCCCGGTTATTGGAGGTGAGCATCATGACCTACAGGAAGTCCCCCTTGATGAAACGTACCCTGCTCGTCATGGCCATGATGGCCCTGGCCGCCTGCAATACACCGGCGCGTATCGTGCCGCCGGACGGCAAGACCGTCGAGGAAGGCAAACGCGCCCTCGACCAACTGGCCCAATTGCCACCGGCGGTGGAGCGCATCCGCATCGGCGACCAGTTGCGCATCGTGCGCGATGCCGGCGAGATGCCAACGCTGTCGGCGTTCAACGTCAGTACCATCTACGAGCTGACGCTGTACACAGTGCAGACCGACGGCAAGATCAACTACCCGTTCCTGGGGCCGATCCAGGTTGCCGGGCGCCAGCCTTCGGAGCTGGCCACCGAGTTGACCAACAAGCTCGCGCCGACCTACCGCGAGCCACGGGTGACGGTGAATATCAACCAGGCGCCGGGCAGCTCGATCATTGTCGGCGGTGCGGTGAACAACCCGACGGCGGTGCAACTCGGTACGGCCAATACCCTGGAACAGGCGATCATCGGTGCCGGCGGGGTCAGCCCGGCGGGCAACGCCAGCATGGTCGCCCTGCTGCGTGAAGACGCCCAGGGCGCATACCGCGCTTACTTCCTGGACTTCAGCCAGTTGCTCAAGACCGGCGCCAACGGACGCAAACCCGTGCACCTGCAACGCGGCGATGTGGTGTTCGTGCCCAAATCCAACGTTGGCGAGCGAATCCAGGGAGTGGATACCTACATGAACCAACTGATCCCGTTCACCAAGTCCATTGGGGTTGGCTACAACTACACCCGAACCAGCGGCGGCAATAACTAAAGGAGCGACATCCCAATGATCGAGATCCGTTCTTTTCGTGATCTTCTGCGCTTGTTCTTCATCTTCCGGCACGCGTTCAAACTGGCGGCGATTGCCGCGCTGGTGATCATCCTGCTCGGGGCGTTCCTGCTGCCGGCCAAGTACGAATCCACCGCGCGCCTGTTGGTCAAGCCGGGACGGGATTCGACCTTGCCCATCGAGATCAGCAACCGCCAGGCGCTGGTAATGCCCAGCACCCAGCGCGACCCGATTGTCGACGAGGAGCGCCTGCTCACCGGTCGGCCTATCGTGCGCGCCGTGGCCGAGCACTACCTGGAAGTGATCGAAAACGCACCACCACCGGAAGGCTTCTGGAAGCGCACCAAGTACTACGTCAAGAGTGGCGTGGGCGCCGTGTTCGATGGCCTGCGCGTAGTGCTGGAAACCGTTGGCATCATCGAAAAAACCACGCCGGTGGAGCGTCTGGCCGCCAGCCTGGAGAAGAACTTCGAGGTCAGCCACGCCGCCGGTTCCACGGTGATGGACATCACGTTCAAATGGAGCGACCCGGAAATCGCCCAGGCGGTGGTCAAGGATTGGGTCGAGACCTACATCAACGAACGTACCCAGGCCCTGGGGCGCAAGAGCCTGTATGCCTTCTATGAAGGCCAGGTGTCCAACAGCGCTGCCGAGATCAAGAGCTACAAGCAACAGATCCTCACCCACCTGAACGAGATCGGCGCGGCGAGCATCACCGACCGCCTGGAAGACTTGTCCGAGCGCATCAACGTGCTGCGCGGCGAGACCTTCAACACCACGCGGCTGATCGCCTCGTCCGACAGTGCCATCCAGAGCACGCGCAATCAGCTCAAGGGCCAGCCCAAGGAAGTCACCACGGTGCGCCAGATCGCACTGAACCCACAGCAGCAGGACTTGCGGCGCCTGCTTAACCAGAAGCTGCTGGAAAAGGCCGACATGATGCGCACCTACACCGACAACGCGCCGCCGGTCAAAGCCCTGGATGCGTCGATCCGGGCCATGGAGGCCCAGGTCGCCAACGAGAGCAACACGGTGCAGTCCTCCGAAAACCGTGCGCCGAACACCCTGGAAATCCACCTGCAGCGCGTGCTGCTGGATGAGACCAGCAACAACCAGGCGCTGCGCACCCAGCTGGTTCAGCAGCAGAAGCAATTGGAGAACCTCGAAGCGCAACGCAAGCAAGCCCTGGAGATCGAGCCGGAGCTGGCGCGCCTGTCCCGCGAGTTGAGCGCCACCGAGCGCAACTACGCGCTGTATGTCGACAACCTGGAAAAATCGCGCATCGACCGCGAGCTGGACAATAGCCAGATCAGCAACATCGCGGTGATCGAAGAGGCCACCCTGAACCCGGGCCGCATCTTCCCGAAAACCCTGGTGATGCTGATCCTGGCGATCCCGTTCGCCATCGTCGTCGGCTTGCTGGTGATCTACCTATGCTACCTGCTGGACCAGCGCATTCACGACGGCGGTCTGGTGGAGCGCAAGTTCGGCCTGCCGCTGTGGACCACCCTGCCGGAACTGGACACCACCACCGCGCAAAGTGCCAACGCGTTCAATGCGAGCATCTACCGGCTGTACAGTTTGCTGCAGCCCGACCGCATTGCCGAACAGGGCCTGACGCTGGGCCTGACCTCGGCACGCCACGGCGAAGGCGTGACCTTTGTGGTCGAGCAACTGCGCCAGTTGCTGCACGAGAACGGCATCAGCGTGCGGGTCGGCGGGCCGGAAGCTGCCGCGCCGGGTGAAGTGGTATTGCTGGACGCCTCGGCCCTGCTGGACAACCGCGAAGCGTTTATTACCCTGCGCCGCGCCGACCTGATCGGGCTGGTGGTAGAAGCCCGCAAAAGTACCGTACCGGTGGTCGAGCATGCGCTGTCGATCCTCAACACCGCGTTCGGCAAAGTGGACGGCATCATCATCAACCGGCGCAAGTTCGAAGTACCGAGCAAAGTGCTGCAGACCATCGGTAAATACCGGGGGGCATTCTGATGCGTATCGCCCTGCTCGCGCCGTTGCCACCGGAGAAAAACGGGATCGCCGACTACGCGAACCATTTCCGCACGGCACTGGAACATCTCGGGGTGACGGTGCTGACGCCGTTGGCCGGTGTGGCGAGCAACTCGGAGGCGATCAAGCAAGCCATTGCCGGCTTCGATTGGCACACCGTCGACCTGGTGCACGCCGAGCTGGGCGGCGGGCGGCTGGGGGAGTTCCTGGCCTTGCGTGAACTGCGTAAGGCTTACCCTCGGTTGCCGTTGACGGCCACCGTGCATGACCCGGAGCGCATCGTCTGGAGGCGTGAGCATCTTCCCTTCCCCTTGAACCTGCTGGAGCGCCTGCCCAGCCCGCTGCCCCAGGCCGCCGTGGTGCTGGCCGACCCACTGACCTTGCGCGAAGAACGCCAGGTCGCCAAGGGGCTGACCCGGCTGGTGACCCTCACGCGCCTGGGCGCCGACTGCTTGAGCCAGCGCATGCAATTGCCGGCCGGCAACGTGGCGGTGATCAACCATGCCAACCTGGCGATTGCACCGGCACCGCTGCCGGCGTTGGACACCCTGCGCCTGCTGTATTTCGGTTTTATCTACCGTGGCAAAGGCATCGAAGACCTGGTGCAAGCCCTGGCCGATGTGTTCAAGCAAGCCCCCGAATTGCGCGACCGCGTGCGCCTGACCCTGGCCGGTGGCACCTTTGCGGAAATGGCCTTTGGTGCGTGCGGTAACTACCTGGAGCAGTTGAACGCGCAGATCGCTGCACTGGGTCTGACCGGTTCCATCGACTGGCGCCTGAACCTGCCGGCCGATGAAATCGCCCAGACCATCCAGGCCCACCATGTGATGGTGCTGCCCTACCGCGAATCGAAAAAACTCGCCCTGCTGGGGCGCCAGCGCGGCACCAGTGGCGCGTTGTCCTGGGCCACCGCCTGCGGGCGCGGCGCGATCACCTCCGACGCGCGCGCGTTTGCCGAGGAAGTTGCCAGCGGCAATGGCGCGATCTACCCCGAGGGCGATGTGGCTGCGCTCGGCCAGCAACTGTCGCGCCTGGCACGCACCCCGCTGCTGGCGCGGGACTGGGCCGAGCGCGCCGGGGAGATTGGCCGCGAACGCCTGTGGCCGTTGACCGCGCAGAAATTCAAGCAGCTCTTCGAGCACGCTATTGGCGCAGACGCTTATGGCGCGTAAACGCACCTACCTCGCCACCCTTGCCGTGGTTACCGCGCTGGGTTTGACCGCATTCTTGTGGGGACGCCAGGCCGATGCCGAAAGCCATGTGCTCAAGGGCAACAAGGCGGTGATCTGGAAGGATTTCCTGGGCGTGAATGCGCAATTCTTGTGGTTCAGCCCCGAGCGCTATCAGAAGCAGATCGACCGCCTCAAGGCCCTGGGCCTGGAGTGGGTTCGCCTGGATCTGCACTGGGATCAGTTGGAGCCCGCCGAGAACCAGTATCAGGTCGCAGCCCTGGACCAGTTGGTCGGCAAGTTGCAGGACAACCAGCTCAAGTCGGTGTTCTATCTCGTGGGCTCGGCGCCTTTCGCCACCACCGCGCCAGCGGGTGCGCCGTATCAGGACCAGTATCCGCCCAAGGATCCGAACGTGTTCGCCAACCGCATGGCGTTGCTGTCGCAGCGCTACCCCAGCGTGGATGCGTGGCAGGTATGGAACGAACCGAACTTGCTGGGCTTCTGGCGCCCTGCGGCGGACCCGGCCGGTTTCGCCGCACTGCTCACCGCGACCACCACGGCCCTGCGCGCGGTGAACCCGAACAAGCCGGTGGTGGCTGCCGGCATGGCGTTTTTCAGTGAGATGCCCAACGGCCAGACCATGTTCGACGCCTTGGGCGCGCTGGGCGTGGCCAGTTTGAACACGATCATCTCGTACCATCCCTACACACAGTTGCCCGAAGGCAACGACCCGGCCCACCTGGATTTCATCACCAAGGCCACTCAGCTCAACCAGGCCCTGCGCAATGGCGGTGTGCAAACCCTGTGGAGTACCGAATGGGGCTGGTCGACCTACAAGGGTCCAAAAGATGCCCAGGACCTCATCACGCCCCAGGCACAGGCCGACTACGTGATTCGCCGCCTGGCACTGATGAGCGCGATGGATTACGACAAGATCTTTCTGTTCACCTTGAGCGACCTCGATCAGCGCGCCAGCGTGCGTGATCAGTCTTATGGCTTGCTGGATATCGATACCAACCCCAAGCCGGTCTACACCGCCCTGAAAAACTTCCTCGACGTCACCGGGCCGCAACTTACTCCGGGCGATCCACCGGTGGCCGACTCGTTGCCCGACGGCCTGTTCAGCATCGGCTGGACCCGCGCCGACGGCCGCAAAGTGTGGTTTTTCTGGTCAGCCCAGGGCGGTAACGCGCATTTGCCGGGCCTGTCCAGCGCCACCTTGTACGACCCGCTGCGCGGCACACAAACCCCGGTGAGCGGCACCAGCGGCCTGACCGTCCCGGTCAAGTCGAACCTGCAAATACTGTTATGGGATTGAGGCCTGCCATGCGCATTTTATGGATCCTGCCCTATTCACCCTGGCCTGCCACCAGCGGCGGCAAGACGCGCCAGTTCCACCTGCTGCGCAGCCTGGCCGCGCGTGGGCATCGGATCACCTTGCTGCTGCATGACAAGCACCCGGTTTCCCTCACCGACCGCCAGGTGCTGGAGGCGTTTGTCGAGCACCTGATCATCCTGCCGCGCCGCCCGTTGCGCAGCGTGAAGACCCTGGTCGCCGCGCTGTTTGCGCCCTACCCGCTGCTGGCCAGTGTGAATGGTTTGTCGGGCGCCCTGCAGGATACGTTCAAGCAATTGCTCAACGAGCATTGGGACGTGGTGCAGATCGAGCACAGCTACAGCTTTCAGCCGTACGAAGATGCGCTGGCGCGCAGATCCCAACCGTTCGTGCTGACTGAACACAATGTCGAATCAGCCCTGGGCGCGGCCACCTACGACCGTCTGCCAGGCTGGTCGCTGCCGTTCATTCGCTATGACCAATGGCGCTACACGCGCTGGGAACGGCGCGTGATGCGCCAGGCCACGCAGGTGGTGGCGGTGACCGACAGCGATGCACAGACCCTGGCGAAAATCGCTGGCAAACCGGTGTCGGTGGTGGTCAATGGCGTGGACTGCGATCACTTCGCGGCCGCCCGCCCCGACCCGTCGACACGCCGCGTGCTGTTCCTGGGCAACTATGAATACGCGCCCAACGTGGACGCCATCGAGTGGGCCCTGGACGAGATCCTGCCCAAGGTCTGGGCGCGTTGCCCGGACGCACGCCTGAGCGTGTGTGGTTTCGGCATGCCCGCCAGTTGGCGTGAGCGCTGGCAGGACCCGCGCATCGAGTGGCAGGGTTTTGTGCCCAACCTGCTGAACCTGCAATCGAGTTGTTCGGTGTTTCTGGCGCCGTTGCGCCATGGCGGCGGTTCCAAGCTCAAGGTGCTCGAAGCGCTGGCCGCCGGCTTGCCGCTGGCCAGTACCGAGCAAGGCGTCTCAGGGTTGGACCTGGTGGAAGGCCTGGACTACCTCGGCGGGCAAACCGCCGCCGCCCTGGCGGACGCTGTGGTGCGCCTGTTGCAATCTCCCGACGCCGCCGCGCCCATGGGTGAGGCCGGCCGCGCCTATGTGCGTCGCGCCCATGACTGGAGCGTCGCCGCCAGCCAACTGGAAACGGTGTACGCCGCCCTCTCACCGTTGAATCAAAAGGAGCGCGCATGCGTGTAGGCCTGGATTACCGCACCGTCGGCACCTCGCCACAATCGGGCATCAGCCGCCAGGTGTATGCGCTGGAAAGCGCCCTGCTCAGCCTGCCGGGCATCGAGCTTGAGCGGTTTGCCGTGGCGCCCCTGGGCGATGAAACCCGCTTGCAGGCCCACTGCCCGGCCTGGGGCTGCGCCAAGACCGCCATGCACCAGCCGCAGAATCGCTTGCGTTTCGAGGCCGGCTTTCTACCGCGGGCCTTGCGTGAGGAGCAGATCGATCTGTACATCAGCACCTTCAACATGGGCCTGCCGTTGCCGCCCAAGCCGAAGGGGCTGCGCACCGTGGTGCTGTTGCACGACCTGTTCCAGATTACCCTCAACAACTACCACGCCAACCGTTTGAAAGCGCTGATCTACAAGACCAGCGATCGCCTGTCGATTGCCTACGCGGTGCACAGCTCCGACCGGGTGTGGGCGCCGTCACGGTACAGCGCCGATGAAACCGCGCGGTTGTTCCCCAAGGCGGCGGGCAAGATTCGAGTACTGCCCAATCAGGTCGATGGCTTTTTCGAGCTGGCGGCGGACCTCAGTGCACGCCAACTGCCCGAGCGTTATTGGCTGTTGGTGGGCACCCGCGAGCTGCGCAAGAACGTGCCGTTCCTGGTAGAGGCCTGGCAACAGGCGCGGCGCCAGTCACCCGCCGTGCCGGAATTGGTACTGGTGGGCAGCCTCGACCATTTGCCCGAAGCCCAGCGCTCACTGCCAGGCATTCGTGCGCTGAGTGGCGTGTCGGATGCCGAGTTGCACGCGCTGTACCGCCAGGCCTCGCGTCTGTGGCAGCCTTCGTATGCCGAAGGCTTCGGTCTGCCGGTCATCGAAGCCCTGAGTGTCGGCACTCCGGTGGCGGTGGCCAGCGGCACCTCGCTGGATGAAATCACCCCGCCGTCGGCACCGCGTTTTTCGCCCTCCGATGGCACGGCGCTGACGCAGTTGATGGTCAGCCTGGGCGAACGGGCCGATGAGGAATCGCCCGAGCAACGCCGGCAGTGGGCCGAACGCTTCAACCATCACGCCTATCGCCGGCGCCTGGCGGAACTGATCGAGGAGTTGAAGTGAACGTGAATCTGCCCAGCCTCGTTGCGATCCTGTTCGGCCTGCTGTTTGGCGCCCTCGCGCTGTTGCTGTCACCGGCCAAGGCGTTCCTCGCCGTGATCGGCCTGGCCGGCGTGGTGACGATCCTGCGCTTTCCGTTCTGGGGCCTGTTGCTGTTTGCCCTGGTCGCCACGTTCATGCCCTATTCCACGGTCAACCTGGGCATTCGCAGCACCGTCAGCGAAGCCATCCTGGCGATGACCTGGGGCGCGGTACTCTGGCAAAGTTTCCTGGTACGCCTGCCGGATACGCCAAGCCTCACCCGGCGCCCGACTGACCAGATGCTGTTGTGGCTGATGCTGTTCAGTGTGTTCCCGTTTATCGTCGGCCAGGTCACCATCCACGCCGACACCAGCGGCGTGGCCAACTGGCTGCGTTGGTTGCTGAATTTGTCGGGGGTGTTCCTCTGCGCCAAGTTGCTGGTGGACCACAAGCACCGTGAATCCCTGGTGATCGCCCTGCTGCTGGGCAGCCTGGCGATGCTGGTGCTGTCGATTGCGGTGTTCGTGCGCACGCGCTCCGGGGCCGGCATTGCGCCGGTCCTGGCACTGTTCAACTACGGCAACTTCGACATGTTGAAATTCGGCCTGGAGGCCATGTCTTCGCGCATGGGCTCGCCCTGGATGCACCCGAATGCCATCGGCGGGATCATGGCGTTGCTGCTGCCCCTGGCTTTCTGTTTCGGCATGACCGAGCAAGGCTGGAAACGCGCACTGGGCCTGAGCGTAGCGTGCCTGGGCGCGGCAGCCTTGCTGTTGGCCAGTAGCCGCGGCGCGATGGTCAGCCTGGCGCTGGTGCTGCTGTGGATGGCCACGCGCCGGGTGCCGTATACCGGCCGGCTGCTGATGATCGGCGCGGCGCTGACCGTGGCGCTGGTGATCGCGTATCCGCCGTTGCAGGAACGCCTGGCGACGATTTTTTCCTCGAGCAACGCCAGTACCGAAGTGCGTTTCGACGAATACCGCATGTTCCCGCAGGCGGTGGTCTCGTATCCGTTCGGCATCGGCTTCAAGGTCGACCCGCCAGTGCCGGGCACCCACTTGCTGGGCATCTCCAACCTGTGGCTGAACTTCATCTACAAGACTGGCATCGTCGGCATGCTGTTCTTTGTGGCAGTGACCGTGCGCTGGTGGCGGGAAGCGCGCCCGGACAGCGGCCCGATCCGCCTGACCAAGGACAATGCGCTGTGGCTGGGCACCACGGCCGGGATTCTCTCGGCACTGGTCAGCGGCTTGTTCGACCACTACTTCAGCTTTGCGGTGGTGATGGTCGCGCTGTTCTGGCTGATGGTCGGCATCAATGTGCTGGAGGCCCGGCGACTGTTTCCGGCACGCCTGCCGCCGGTAAAAAGCGTGGCGTTTCGCAAACCCATGCTTGATGGCGCGCAGCTCTGATGCTGGGCTCTGCCGTCTGGCTGACGCTGGCGACGCTGCTCGGCCTGTGCCTGGGCTTTGCCCGCGAATGGCTGCTGGTGGCGGCTTGGGGCGCGGGCGAGCGCAGTGATGCGTTCCTGATCGCGCTGTTTTTGCCGGAGGCGTTGCGCATGTCCCTGGCCGGTGGCGTGCTGAGCGCCGCTGCGCTGCCGCTGTACCTGGCGCGCAAGGACGATGAGCGACTGGGCTGGCTGGCGGTGCTGTTTCCGGCGTTGCTGCTGATTGCGCTGGTCACCAGCCTGCTGCTGACGTTGTTGGCGCCCTGGCTGGTGCAACTGCTCGGGCCTGGACTGGCGGCGACTGCCACGGCGCTCGCCAGCAGCAACTTGCAGATTGTCGCCTGGTGCGTGCCGGGGCTGATGCTGCATGCACTGTTCAGTATTCCCTTGCAGGCCAGCGAGCGCTTTGTGCTGGCGGGCTTGGGCTCGTTGCTGTTCAACCTGCCGCCGGTGACCTACCTCGCGCTGGTCGGCACCGCCAGCCAACCTCATTCGCTGGCCCTGGCCTGCCTGGCCGGCAGCCTGTTGATGCCGCTGGCGCTGCTGCCGTCGGTATGGTGCCAGGGCTGGCGGCCGTGGCGCTGGCAACTGTCGTGGGTGCCGCTGCGGGAATTGGGCCAACGCATCGGCCCACTGTTGCTCAGCAATGGAGCCAGCCAGGGCCTGGCACTCATTGAACGGCTGGTGGCGTCGTTGCTGGGCGAAGGTGCGGTGACCTGGGTCAACCTGGCGCGCAAGCTGATGAACCTGCCGCTGATTGCGCTGATGAGCCTCAACCAAGTGTTGCTGGGCATGATGAGCCGCCGCCAGGGCGATGAGCGCCTGGCCCTGCTCAAACGCGGCCTGGAAACCGCCAGCGTATTGACCCTGCCCGCCGGTGTTGGCCTGGTGGCGGCAGCCCCGAGCCTGGTGGCGTTGCTGCTGCCCAAGCAATCGCTGGACTCGCCGCTGCCGTTGCTGCTGGCCGGGTTTGCCGTACCGCTGGTGTTCGGGGCCTGGAACGCGATGCTGGCGCGCTATGCCTATGCCGCTGGCGACACGCGCCAACCATTGCGCTGCGAGTTGCTCGGCAGCCTGCTCAACGTGGTGTTGCTGGGCGTGCTGCCGTTTGTGTTCGGCCTGGCGGGCATTCCCCTGGCGGCGCTGGCCGGGGTGATCTGCACCGCGTTGTTGCTGATGCAGCGCCAGGGTTTGCTCGGGGCCCTGCCCTGGGCCCGGCAATGGTTGCTCAGTGCCGTGCTGATGAGTGTGGCGGCGTTGGTGCTGTTTCGGATCGAAGGCGTGTGGCTGCAACTGGGGCTGAGCACGCTGGCGGGTGCTGTGGTGTTGTTGGGTATGGGGCTGTGGCTCAAGCCGTGGCGCAAGGCATGAGGTTTTCTGTAGGAGCGGGCTTGCCCGCTAGAGGGAGGGTGATCAGGTGAAGCATCGTTGGATTCAAATGGATATTGCCAAAGGCATCGGCATCCTGATGATCGTGTACGGTCACAGCTGGTTCGTGGCGAACTCGCTGGAGCTGCAGTACCCGATCATCGCCTCGTTCATATTGCCGTTGTTTTTTTTCCTGTCCGGCGTGTTCTTCAAGCCCGAGCAGCCATTTGTGGAGATGGCCGTGCGCAAGGCCGATGGCCTGCTCAAGCCGTTTTTCTTCACCCTGCTGGTGTATGTGCTGGTGCGCGACGTACTGCGCGGCCAACCCTTGCTGCCGGATGTGGGCGGCGTGTTGTATGCCTCGGTGGATACCATTCCCTGGCAGGCACTGTGGTTTCTGCCGCACTTCTGGGTCGCCATCCTGTTCAGTTGGGTGATGTTGCGCCTGATCCAGCGCCTGAAGCTATCACTGCCGGTGAGCTGCCTGCTGATGGTGGTGCAACTGTTGATCGGCATCTGGATATTGCCGTGGTTCTGGCAAATACCGGTGACCGTCGGCGGGCAGGCCTGGACGCTGCCCGGCCTGCCCTTCAGCCTTGAAATCACCCTGATCAGCAGCACCTACTTCATCTGCGGCTACCTGCTGCGCGACTGGCTGCATCGTCATGAAGGATCGTTGCTGGCGCTGGTGATTTCGGTGGCGTTGTTCGCCGCCGTGTTCCTCTACAGCCACGCCACCATGGACCTGGCGCAGCGGCGCTACGACCACTGGCTGTGGACCAGCCTGCTGGCGGTGCTCGGCGTGTATGCCTGCTGGTCACTGGCGCGGGTGCTGATGGTGTCGGCCGTCATCACGCGGGCGATGACCTATATTGGCCAGAACACCTTGATCCTGCTGATTTTCCACGGCGAGATCCAGCACAAGACGGTCGACCTGCTGGAGCGCCTGGGGCTGCACGCGTTGGTCGCGGCCTGCATGGGTTTTGTGGTGGCGGTGGTGGTGCCGTTGTTGATCGGGGAAGTGATCAAGCGAGTGGCGTTCCTGCGTTTTTTCTACTTTCCGTTTCCGGTGCGCAAGGCGCCTGTCGCAAAAACGGCGCCTTAAGGGCGCCGCTCAATCATTGCGTCAGAAATCGTATTTGACACTGGTCATCAGGTTGCGCGGCGCCCCGTACATGCCGTGGTTACCGGCGTAGCTGAAGTACTCGCGGTCGAACAGGTTATTGAGGTTCACCGAAGCGCTCAGCTTGGGCGTCAGGTCGTAGCGCACCAGCAGGTTGGTGATGGCATAGCTGCCCTGGCTGAAGGTGTGCAGGTCTTCGCCGACCTTGCTCTGCCAGTTCACTCCGCCGCCCACGGTGAGCTTGTTGAACGCACCGGGCAAGCGGTAGGACGTGAAGGTCTTCAGGCTCTGGCGCGGCAACGTCGTGACGATACGTTTGTCGTCGGCATCGGTGCTCACCGCATAGGCATAGCCGGCGGAGGCTTGCCAGCCTTCAGCCAGCTCGCCGTTGAGCTCCAGCTCCACGCCTTCGGTGGTGGTGCCTTGCTCGTTGCGATAGGTGTTGCCGCCCGGGGTGTCGATCCAGATGGCCAGGTTGTCCTGTTCCAGCTTGAACAGCGCCAGGCTGGTGTTCAGTCGCTCGTCGAAGAAGCTGCCTTTGAGGCCGACCTCATACCCTTTGCCCTCCATCGGCGGCAGCGCCTTGTTATTGATGTCGCGCACCCAACTGGCCTGGGGATTGAAGATCTTGGTGTAGCTGGCGTAGGCCGACCAGTTGTCGGTGAGGTCATACACCACGCCGGCGTAAGGGATGTAGACGCCGGTTTCCGATTCGTCAGTGCGGGTCGCCGTGCCGCCGTAGGGGCGATCTTCGGTCTCGCGCTTCCAGTCGATCACCCGGCTGCCGAGGATCACGCTCACGTCATCGGTAACCCGCAGCCGCGTGCTCAGGTAAGCAGCATATTGGCTCTCCTCCACCGAGGATTTACCGGTCACGTTGAACGCGGGCTTGACCGACTGGCCATCCCAGTTGAAGAGGTTGTCGATGGCACCGGCCGGCGAGCCGGAATAGTCGTAATGCCAGCCGCCGTAACTCGGCACGCTTTCCTTGTATTTGGACAAGGTGACGCCCGCAATCAGCTCGTGCTCACGCCCGAGCAGGTCAAAGGGGCCGGTGGCGTAGAGGTCGAGGTTGTCCTGGCGCGGCGTACCGGAAAAACGCACCGGCAACTGGGTGGTGCCGCTGCCATCGGCGTTGAGCGAACCGTTGACGTAGTTGAAGACTTCATCGAACTGGTTTTCGGTGTGGGTGAATTCGGCCTTGGCGCTCCAGCCGCTATCGAACTTCTGCTCGATGGCGGTGAAGAAGCTGGTCTGCTCATGATCGTTGTAGGACCAGGCTGGCGCCGTATTCAGCGAGCGGCTGAGGTTACTGCGTGAACCGTCGGTAAAGCGTGTGGGCAAACCGGAACGCGCCGGCGAATCGACGTCGGTGCGCAGGTAGCTGAAGCCTAGGGTCAGCAGCGTGTCTTCGCTGAGGTCGAATTCGGTGATGCCGTAGAGCAACTGGGTTTCCTGCTTGTAACGGTCGATCCAGGCGTGCTCGGTCTTGTAGTCCGCGACCAGGCGCCCGCGCACATTGCCGGTTTCGGTCAGCGGGCCGGAGACGTCCAGGCCCGTGCCATAGCGATCCCAGGTACCGCCTTCGGCCGTCACGCTGGCGCGCGCCTCGGCGGTCGGACGCTTGCGGATCAGGTTGATGGTGGCCGCCGGGTTGCCCATGCCGCTGATCAGGCCGGTGGCACCGCGCACGATTTCGACCCGGTCATACATGGCCATGCTCTGGGTGTAGTTGTCCATGCGTGTGGCGGTGGGCACGCCGTCGATTTCGAAGTTCTGGACCTGGAAGCCGCGCGAGAAATAACTGTCGCTCTCCGACCCCAGGCCATCGCGCAACACGATGATGCCGGGGGTGGCGTCGAGAGTGTCAGTGAGGTTGGTGAGACGCTGGTCATCCAGGCGCTGGCGGGTCATCACGGTGACCGACTGCGGGGTTTCCCGAGGCGTCAGGTTCAGGCGCGTCGAACTGCTGGAGGACTGCGTGGTGTACGAGCCGGTACCTTCGGTGGTCGAGCCCGGTGCCTTGCCGGAAATGGATACCGCGCCCAACTGCAACGCGCCATCGGTGGGCCGCGGTTCCAGTGAGTAGGTGTTGCCGCTGCCATGCACGGCTTGCAGGTTGCTGGCACTGAGCAGGATCGCCAGGCCGGTATCCAGGTCATGCCGGCCGCGCAGGCCAGGGCTGGTCTGGCCATCGGTGAGCGCGGCCGGGTAGGACAGCAGGATCTGGCTGGCCTGGCCGAACCGGTTGAGCGCCTGCGCCAGCGGACCTGGCGGGATGTCGAATTCCACTGGCGGTGCGGCGTGCACCCAGGCCGACGCCAGCAACAGCGGCGTGGCGACAGTGACGCGGGCAATGCCCTGCATGACGGCAAGGGCCAATGATGTCTTCAAGTTTATTTTTTTCTGCGGTGTGCGCGGCTGCATGCCCTATTCCCCAGTGAAGGTAGTGTCTGGGGATATAAGTCTCGTGAGATTCGCAAACGGACCACCCAAGCGCGAAATAAATTCACACAAGCTTCTGGCGCGGCTTGAGGGTGACCCAGAAACGAGTGAAATGCTGCACGTCCAGCTTCAGGGTTTGCGCCAGCGCGGCGAGAATCCGGTCGGTGTCGGACAGCGGATAGGTGCCGGATACGCGCAAGCCGCGCACGGCGGGATCACAAGCCAGGCGTCCGCGACGGTAGCGGCTCAGCTCTTCGAGGAAGTCCTCCAGGCGCATGCCCTGGGCGACGATCATGCCACGGCTCCACGCCAGTTCACCGTCCCGTTGCGGGCGACGGGCGAGCAAGGTGTGGGCATCAAAACTGATGAGTTCGCCCGCCTGCAGCACCAGGCTGCGCGACGGGATCTGTGCCGACAGCGCGCCCTGGTCTGCGCCCAATTGGGTAAAGCCATCGCGCTGGCGCACACTGAAGCGACCACTGACCGCACGGGTCAGGCCTTCGGCGGTTTTCACCCACAGCGGGCGGGCATCCGTGGGGTTGGGATCCACCAGGATTTCGCCACGCAGCACATGGATCTGGCGTACATCCGCGGTGTATTTCACGTCGATGGCGGTGTCGGTATTGAGCTGCACCTGGGTGTTGTCCGCCAAGCCGATGCGCCACTGCTCGCCAACGGTGGTGCTGAAGTCGCTGGTCCAGTGTTGCAGCAACTCCGCGTCCTTGAGGCTCCAGGCGGCGGTGCCTGCCGCCAGCAACACGGCGAGGTGCTTGACGACCTGGCGACGCGACAACGCCGGCAACAACGTCGCGCGGGCCAAGGCTTGATGGGCCGGTGTGCGCACATCCTGCAAACGCTGGAAAAATCGCTGGGAATGTTGCCAGGCCTGTTCATGGGCCGGGTCCTGCTCACGCCAGCGCTGCCATTCGGCGCGGGTCTGTTCGCTGACGTCCGGCGCCTGCAGCTCCAGTTGCCAGTGCATCGCTTGCTCGGCGACCTCGATCGATAACGGCGACGGATTCATGACCGCTGGCTGTCCAGCAGGATGCATTGTGCACCTGCCTTGACGATGTAGCGTTTGACCGTAGTGATGCTGCTGCCGAGGCGCTCGGCGATCTCGGCGTGGCTCAGGCCATCGAGCTGCGACCACAGGAACGCCTGGCGCACGGGCAAGGCCAGGCGGCTGAGCACTTCATCGAGGGCCATCAGGGTTTCGAGAAGGATCCACTGGGTTTCGGCGCTGGGCGCGGCGTCTTCCGGCAACAGGGCCAGGGCCTGCAGGTAGGCTTTTTCCACTGTCTGCCGACGGAAGTGGTTGGACAGCACGCTTTGCGCCACTTTCGCCAGAAAGCTGCGCGGCGCCTGGATTTCAAGGGGCTGGTTCTTCGCCAGCAGGCGCAGGAAGGTGTCCTGGGCCAGGTCGGCGGCGCTCTGTGGGCAGTTCAAGCGACGCCACAGCCATTGCTGCAACCAACGGTGTTGCTGGCGGTACAAGGTGGCCAGTTCAGTGGGGCTTACCGCAGGAGTCGAAGACATGGAGGCCGCGCGCGAAGAATAAGGCGTAAATGATAACGGTTATCATATTCTTCGAAACGCTGTTACTGCAAGTTTCTGCTGCGGGAGCCAGCTGCCCGGCTCCCGCACAGGGTCAGTCATCCAATGGTTGCGGCGCTGCATGCTTGGCGGGCTTGCCAGGTTTGGTGCCAGCCTTGGCACCCGGCTTCTCCGCCGGTGCGGCAGCGGGTTCAGGCTCGGCCGGTGCGGCGGTTTCTTTCTCGGCCATCGGCATCTGGTCGATGGTGCTGAAAAACTCCTTCAGGTCGAGGGTATCCGGCGGCACGGTCTTCTCGAGTTTCTTCTCGCCATCCTTGCCCACCAGGATCACTTTGGTACCGCTGCCGGCGCCCAGCTTGAGGGCACGGATCAGCGCGTTGGTTTCCGGTGGCGTGAGTTTTTTGCTGTCTTTCGGGTCTTTGGCGAACTTCTCGCCTTCGGCTCCAATGCTGCCGAACTTCACGGTGTAGAACACCATGCTGCGTTCTTCAAAGGACTGCTTGGTCGCAGGCTCGTCCAACTGTTTCTTGAGGGTCGCCAAGGTGTCGTTGCCGGAATCAAGCTCCACCACCACCAGCGGCCGGGCCTTGCCCAAGTCCTGCTTGAGCGGGTTGATATCATCAGCAGCCAACAGCGGCCCCGTAAAAGCCATCAAGGTAGCCAGGGTCAGCGACCGGATGAGCATGCGCACCTCCTTTGAATTCCATGCAGGGTTCTTGAGTTTCATGTCTGCGACAGTCAAATTCAAGGATGATTCCTACACAACTTTAAGAAAGCGTAGGTCAGGACGCCCGCTACGCAAGGGTTTGCTGGGCACGAGTGTCATTGTTTCCACTGATTGCGGAAACATCATGAGACCTTCCACTCCGGCCAATGCCGAGCAAACACCGGCGCGACGAGGGGGTCGGCGTCCACGTGCGCCAGTGATTGCGCAAAGCTCGGCGCCAGGGCGTTCAACGCTTCTCGCGCCTCGTCCCAGCGCGACACCGCGGCCGCCATCAAGCCCAATGCATTCGGTATGTGGTTCGCGGCAAACAGCTGGTCGGCAAACTGATCGGCGAACACCACCCAGGCCTGGTGCAGGTAGCGCCGGGTGCCGGTGACCAGTTGCGCCTGTACGGTTTCGTTGACGTTGCCGAGCCAGCGTTGCGGGTAGTCGATGATGCCGATCGCCGCGTAGCAATTGGCGGCGATGTACACCAGGCCGCGAATGATCTGCGCGCGGTCGCCGGCCAGCAGGTCCGAGGCAGGATATTCCAGCCCCAGGTGAATCAGGATCGCAGCGCTTTCCGTCAGCACCTGACCGTCGGGGGTGACCAGGGTCGGCACCTGTTTGAGCGGGTTGATACGCGCCAGTTCGTCGCTGCCCTCGCCGTCTGCCCACGAGGCCGCATCCACCCGCCGCCACGGCACAGCACAGCGCTGCAGGGCGATTTCGATCATGCAGGAGCCGGATTCGTCGATGCCGTAGAGCGTGTACATGGGCCTTTCCTCCTAGCGTTGCAGTTTGGCCTGCAAGTTGGCTTTCACCTGCGGCCATTCCGAGTCGATGATGCTGAAGCGCACCGAGTTGCGCTTGCGGCCGTCGGGCATGATGCGCTCGTGGCGCACGATACCTTCCTGCACGGCCCCCAGGCGCAGGATCGCGGCGCGGGACTTTTCGTTGAGTTCATCGGTGGTGAATTGCACGCGCACGCAGTCGAGCACTTCGAAAGCGTAGGTCAGCAACAGCAGTTTGGCTTCGGTGTTGATGCCGCTTTTCTGCGTGGACAGCGCCAGCCAGGTATGGCCGATTTCCAGCTTGCGATTGACCCGGTCGACCTTCCAGAACCGTGTGCTACCGACCACCTGGCCGGTGTCGCGGCGCACCAGGGTGAACGGGATCACCGTACCCGCATCGCGTCCGGCCAACGCGGTGTCGATGTACTTATCGACGGTGTCCGGGCCCGGTATGTTGGTGACCTTGAGGTTCCACAGTTCGCCATCGGCGGCGGCCTCGAGCAAGGCGGTGTTGTGCTCCCTTTGCAGGGGCAGGAGTTCGACCGTGGTGCCGGTCAAGGTAAGGTGGGTCATGAGCGCTGCGCCGTCTGGGTGGTCGTCAGAGACAGAGAGTGCAGGCTCTTACGCGCACGAATCAAGCGTTTTAAAACAGGCCCATTTGCCCGCCGACCAGGGTGCTGAAATCGTCATTCACAAACGGCAGGATCGCATCGGCCACCGGCTGTAATTGCCGGGTGACGTAGTGGTCGTAGTCGATGGGTGCCTGGCGCACTTCCAGGGGTTCGGGGCCGTTGACGCTGATCACGTAGCTGATCCAGCCGCCGCGCTGGTACTGGCGCGGGCGGTTCAGGCGGTCGTTGTACTCGTCGGCCAGGCGCGCGGCGCGCACATGGGGCGGCACGTTGCGTTCGTAGTCGTCCAACTGGCGGCGCAGGCGTTTGCGGTAGATCAGCAGCTCATCGAATTCGCCGCTGAGGGTACGACGCACGTAGTCGCGGATGTAGTCCTGATGGGGCTGGCGATGGAAGATGCGCTGGTAGAGTTCCTGCTGGAATCGACGGGCCAGGGGCGACCAGTCGCTGCGCACGGTTTCCAGGCCTTTGTAGACCATCTCTTCGCTGCCATCGCTGCGCACGACCAGGCCGGCGTAGCGTTTCTTGCTGCCCTCCTCCGCGCCACGGATGGTCGGCATGAGGAAACGCGTGAAGTGGGTTTCGTACTGCAACTCCAACGCGCTTTGCAGGCCGAACGCGGTGTGCAGGTGCTCGCGCCACCAGGCATTGACGTGCTGCACCAATGCATGGCCGATGCGGCTGGCGTCCTCCTGGGCATGCGCGCTGCCGAGCCAGACGAAGGTGGAGTCGGTATCGCCGTAGATCACCTCATAGCCTTGGGCTTCGACCAGTTCGCGGGTCTGGCGCATGATCTGGTGGCCGCGCATGGTGATCGACGAGGCCAGCCGGGTATCGAAGAAACGGCAGCCGCTGGAGCCGAGTACGCCGTAGAAGGCGTTCATGATGATTTTCAGCGCCTGGGACAGCGGTGCGTTGTGTTCGCGCTTGGCCTCTTCGCGGCCTTCGGCGACCCGCGCAACGATGGAGGGCAGGCAATGCCGTGTGCGAGAGAACCGTGCACCGCGAAAGCCTTCCACCGACTCGCTGTCATCAGGGTGCTTGAGCCCTTCGATCAAGCCCACCGGGTCGATCAGGAAGCTGCGGATGATCGACGGGTAGAGACTTTTGTAGTCGAGCACCAGCACCGATTCGTAGAGACCGGGCCGCGAATCCATGACAAATCCGCCGGGGCTGGCCTGGGGCGGTTTGTCGCCCAGGTTCGGCGCGACGAAGCCCTGGCGGTGCATCAGCGGCATGTACAAATGCGTGAACGCGGCGACGGAGCCGCCGTTGCGGTCGGCCGGCAAGCCGGTGACGCTGGCCCTTTCCAGCAGGAACTTGAGCAGTTCGGTCTTGGCGAAAATCCGTGTGACCAGCTCGCAGTCCTTGAGGTTGTAACGCGCCAGCGCAGGTTTGTCCTCGGCGAACATGCGGTTGATTTCGTCCATGCGCTGGTACGGCGTGGAGATGTCCTTGCCCTCGCCCAGCAAGGTCTGCGCGACGTTTTCCAGGCTGAAGGATTCGAAACTCCAGGTGGCCGAGCGCAGGGCTTCGATACCATCGATGATCAGCCGCCCCGCCGCAGCGGCGAAGTAATGGTTGCGGCTGCCGTGTTCGCGCCAGGCCATCGGTTCTTCACCCCGCCCGAGCATGAGCGGCACGTTGAGGCGCTGGGCATGTTCGTGGAGGACACGCAGGTCGAATTGCACCACGTTCCAGCCGATGATCGCGTCGGGGTCATGCTGGACGAGCCACTCGTTGAGGCGCTCAAGCAGTTGGGCGCGGGTGTCGCAGTAATCGAGCTTGAAGTCCACGGCATCGGTTTTGTTCGGCGGGCCGAGCATGTACACCTGGCGCTCGCCGCAGCCTTCGAGGGCGATGGAATAGAGGTCGCCCTGGGCGGTGGTCTCGATGTCGAGGGACACCAGTTTCAGCGGCGGGCGATAGTCGGGCGCGGGTTTCATCTGAGCGTCACAGAGCACACCGGTGGCGTCGGGCGTGCCGCCGAACCACACCGGCGCCGTGATGAAACGCTCCATCATGTAGCGCTCGGGCGGGCGCACGTCGCCTTCGTAGACATCAACCCCGGCAGCGCGCAGGCGTTTCTCCACGTCCATCGCCTGGCGGTGCTGGCGCGTGTACAGGCCCAACACGGGACGGTGATGGAAATCGCACAGCTGTAGCGGGCGCAACTCGATATCGCGCTCGCCCTTGAGCAGCCAGTCCAGCGGCTTGCGATGGGCTTCGGGGATGAACATCACCGAGGTCTGCACGGGTAGGCGAATAAACCTCGGGCCCTGGTCGGTGGCCAGCCAGAAACTGACCTCCGTGCCCGCCGGGGTATCGCGCCAATGCCGGGTCAGGACAAAACCCTGCTGTAAATCCACCGTGCCGCACCTCAGGAATCGCTTTCAGGGCGTGATTCTACTCGGCATCTGCGCACGCAGACCTTAATCTCACAAATTTGTTGCAGGACGTTAATAATAATTACTATCATTCGCGCCGGAGTCGTATCCGCGCAGTGAGGACGCGCACCGCTGTTGCCCTTTCCCTCACGTTGACGGTTCGCCGTCTGGATCGACCATGCCCATCCGTACCCCGTTCGCCGTGCCTTTCCGCCCGACCCTGCTCGCCCTTTGCTGCTCCCTGAGTCTCACGGCTCACGCTGCAGCCCCAGCCACCCCGCAGGATGCGAACAACGGTCAGAATGGCAACACACTGGAACTGGGCGCGACCAATATCAGCGCCGACGCACCTGCGCCAAGCGCCCTGCCCCCGGTATACGCCGGTGGCCAAGTGGCACGCGGCGGTCAGTTGGGTGTGCTGGGCAACCAGGACATCATGGATGTGCCGTTCAGCCTGTCCTCCTACACCGAAAAGTTGATTCGCGACCAGCAGGCCGAGACCGTCGGTGATGTGCTGCTCAATGATTCGTCCGTACGTCAGGCGTCGGGCTTTGCCAACCAGGCGCAGACGTTCATGATCCGTGGTCTGCCGTTGAATGGCGACGACATTTCCTTCAACGGCCTGTACGGCATCCTGCCGCGCCAGATCATCTCCACTGACGCCCTGGAACGTGTGGAAGTGTTCAAGGGGCCCAATGCCTTTATCAACGGCGTAACCCCAGGCGGCTCGGGGATCGGCGGCGGTGTGAACCTGCAACCCAAGCGCGCCGACGATGTGCCGCTGCGTCGCTTCAGCACCGATATCAGCAGTGATGGCCGGGTGGGCGAGCACTTGGACGTTGGCCAGCGATTCGGTGAAGACAACCGTTTTGGCGCGCGCGTCAACCTGTCCCAGCGCGAAGGCGATACCGGCATCGATGATGAAAACCAGCGCTCGAAACTGTTTGCCGTCGGCCTGGACTACCGCGGCGATGCGTTGCGTGTGTCCAGTGACTTTGTGTATCAGAAGCAGCGTATCAACGGCGGGCGCAACTCGGTATTCCTGGGCACGGCGACGCATGTACCGGATGCACCGTCGGCCGACACCAACTACGCGCCGAGCTGGAGCAGCACCAACCTTGAAGACACCCTGGGGATGCTGCGCGCCGAGTATGACTTGAACGAGAACTGGACAGTCTATGCGGCAGGCGGGGCCAAGCACACCCGTGAAATGGGGCAGTACTCGTCGGTGACGCTGACCGACAACCTCGGCAATGCAACCGCCAGCGGTTCGACGATCGCTCACGAAGAGGACAACACCAGCGCGATGGGTGGCCTGAACGGCAAGTTCCAGACCGGCCCTGTGAGCCATCGTCTCAACTTCGGCCTGGCCGGCATCTGGACCCAGGCGCGCAATGCCTATGTGTTCGCCACCCCACGCACAACGACCAACATCTACGACCCTGTGACCGGCGCGCCACCGGCCCTGAATAATCCACGCAATACACCCGGCACCGATTTCAGCGACCCGACCATCACCGCCAAGACCTTTGTGCGCAGTACGGCGGTGTCCGACACCCTGGGGTTCTTCGATGACCGTCTGTTGGTGACGGTCGGTGCACGTCGCCAGCAGATCGTCGTGCAGGGTTACAACTACATGAGCGGTACGCGTACCGCCCACTATGACGAATCGATCACCACGCCGGTCTATGGCCTCGTCTTCAAGCCGTGGGAGCACGTGTCCTTCTACGCCAACCGTATCGAAGGCCTGGCCCAAGGTCCGACTTCGCCAGTCAGTTCCGGGGGCAGGACTGTTATTGGCGGTGGCCAGCCCTATGCACCGGCGCGTTCCAAGCAAATCGAAGCAGGCGTCAAGGTTGATATGGGCACTTACGGCGCAACGCTGGGTGTCTACCGCATTGAGCAGCCAGGGGATGGATACGCTCAAGTCATCGACGACGACACCGCGCGCTACGTTCGCGAAGGCCAGCAAATCAACAAAGGCGTTGAGTTGAACGTCTTCGGCGAACCGGTCAGCGGCCTGCGCCTGCTGGGCGGTGTGACGGTCATGAAGACCGAACTCAAGGACACACAGGACGGTGCCAACGACGGCAACCGCGCTATCGGCGTACCTTCGTTCCAGCTCAACGCCGGCGTGGATTGGGATGTGCCCGGCCTGCAGGGCGTGACCCTCAACGGCCGTATGCTGCGCACTGGTGGGCAGTATGCCGACGCCGCCAACAACCTCAGCCTGCCAGCGTGGAACCGCTTCGATGTGGGCGCACGCTACAACTTCAAGGTGGCTCAGCGTGATGTCACTCTCGGTGCCACCGTGGAGAACGTTGCCAACGAGAAGTACTGGGAATCAGCCCAGGGCGGTTTCCTCAGCCAAGGCGATCCGCGTGTCGCCAAGCTGTCGGCCACTGTCGACTTCTGATCACCCACGGGTGGCAGCCTTCGCTGCCACCCGCTGGGTTCGAGGTAGAGCAGGGTCGGCCCACAAACCGTTGAGCGGCTGGGTGCGGTCAAGAATAGCCACACCACTGACACCGAACAGCACCAGGGCCAGGGCCAGGCCACCTCGCAGCACGTTGCGCCGCGAGACCGTATCAGGGGTCATCAGCGCCCGCGATACGGCGCGCAGTAGACCGGGGCTGTGGGCCTCGAGCCGGTGCAAGTCGCCAATCGGTTGCTGCAACAGGCTGCCCATCCGTTGCCAGGCCGCCACATGTTGGGGGCACTTCAACTGGCGATACAACCACGATTGCAATCGCTAAACGCGTGGAAGAGTTGTATGGCTGAGACGGGCATCAAACGTGATGCCCGTTACGGTCAGGCCTGGCGAGCTTGGCCCAGGAAGGTTTCGATGTTGCCCATCTGCTCGTCCCAGCCCCGGGAATTCATCTTGAAGGCCTTTTGTCGACGGGCTTCAGGCACGGCGTCAAAGCCGGACTCGACCACCCGCAACAGAATGCCGGGCGCACGGTCCTCAATGGTGAACTCCACCAGTGTCGGGGTTTCCTTGTCGTAGTCGACCCCCTTATCGACAGCAAAGGGGTGCCACCAGAACGAGAACAACGTTTGCGGCAGGATACGTTCGATTTTGGCTTTCCAGATCACATGCTCGTAACCGGGATAAGTGATCGGCGCTTCGATGGTTGCCCCGGCAACAAAGGTTTGGTCTTTAAGGGCGATACCGAACCAGCTGCCGAATTGCTCGGCATCGGTGAGGGCTTCCCACACCTGTTTACGTGACGCATTGAGCAGGACTTTTCGTTCTATGCGATCTAATACGTGCATAAGTCACCTCCTCCATTGACAGTAGGCGACATCAAACAATGCGCAACCTCGGGTTGTAAGCAATGATGATGACCCCATCCTTGAACCGGCAATACGTTATGACTGACCCGTTGAATGGAAGTTGCTTCTGCAAGGGCGTGCGCTATCAGATAGACAGCCTCTACATGCCCATCAACCACTGCCACTGCGAGAGTTGCCGCAAGGTGCATGCAGCAGCATTTGTGGCGACGGCAGGCGTGATGCGTGAGCGCTTTCGCTGGACCCAGGGCACAGAGCTGTTGGCGTCATTCGAATCATCGCCGGGCAAACTCAGGCATTTCTGCTCGCGCTGCGGCTCGCACCTCATGGCGGAGCGTGGGCATCAACCCCACGTCATTGTGCGGGTGGCGACGCTGGATGATGATCCGGGCGTCAGGCCCACCGCGCACATCTGGACGACCCACGCAGTGCCCTGGCTAGCCTATGAAGGCGTAGAGCAATGGGACGAGTGGAAGGTTTGATTCACACCTTTGGGTCGCCAGGCGCTTTAGCCGGCGTCGCATATTGCGGCTTCAGGTGGCCTTCCTGGTCGAGTAACCAGGCGTCCATGATCTGGCGCACCACCGGTCCCGCAACACGACCACCGGCCTCGCCGTTTTCGATCATCACCGAAATTACGATTTTTGGGTGTTCAGCCGGCGCGAAGCCGACGAACAAGGCGTTGTCACGGTGGCGCTCCAGGGTTTTATCGCGGTTGTAACGCTCGCCCTGCTTGATCGCCACCACTTGCGCAGTACCACTCTTGCCGGCGATGCGGTATTGCGCACCTTGTGCTGCAGCGCGGGCAATGCCACGTGGATCGTGCATCACCAACTGCATGCCGTGGTTGACCTGCTCCCAATCCCGTGGGTCCTTGAGGACTACGTTGGGCATGGGGTTTTCGTCCACCGGCGGCACGCCATTGATGGTCTTGGCCAAGTGGGGTCTGTTCCAGACGCCCTTATTGGCGATCAGCGCGGTGGCTTGGGCCAGTTGCAGCGGTGTGACCTGCATGTAGCCCTGGCCGATGCCAAGGATCACGGTCTCACCGGGGAACCAGGGCTGGCGGCGGGTAGCGCGTTTCCAGGCCTGGGATGGCATCAGGCCCGCTGACTCTTCGAACATATCCAGCGACACTTTCTGCCCGAGGCCGAACTCGGCCAGATAGTCGTGCAGACGATCGATGCCGAGCTTGTGGGCGAGGTCGTAAAAGTAGGTGTCGTTGGAGCGCATGATGGCTGCGTCCATGTCTACCCAGCCGTCACCACTGTGGTTCCAGTTGCGATACTTGTGGTCGAAATCCGGCAGTTGGTAGTAACCGGGGTCGAACACGCGGGTCTGCGCAGTGACGACACCGCTGTCGAGGCCGGCGATGGCGACTTCAGGCTTGATGGTTGAACCCGGCGCGTAAAGCCCCCTGAGGACGCGATTGAACAGCGGCCGGTCAATGGAATCATGCAGTGCAGCATATTCCTTGAAGCTGATGCCGGTAACAAACAGGTTCGGGTCGAAGCTCGGCTTGCTGACCATGGCCAGCACTTCACCGGTTTGCGGGTCGAGAGCGACCACCGAGCCACGGCGATCCCCCAAGGCTTCTTCCGCCGCTTCCTGGAGGTGGACGTCGAGGCTCAGGACGATATTTTTGCCGGGAATCGGGTCGGTGTGCTTGAGCACACGCAATACGCGACCCTGGGCGTTGGTCTCGACTTCTTCATAGCCTACGTGCCCATGCAGCTCGGACTCGTAGAAGCGCTCGATACCGGTCTTGCCGATGGACTGCGTACCACGGTACTCCACCGAGTCGAGGGCTTTGGACTCTTTCTCGTTGATCCGTCCTACGTAACCAATGGAATGGGCAAAGTGGGCGCCCAAGGGATAGTGGCGGACGAATTGCGGCTCTACATCTACCCCAGGCAGACGGAATTCGTTCACAGCCAGCAGCGCAATCTGCTCTTCGGTCAGCTCGTAGAACAATGTCACAGGAACGAAGGGGTGGCGCGCCTGTTTCAGTGCCTTGTCGAATACCGCGCGGTCTTCAGCGGGCAAGTGCAGCAA
Organism: Pseudomonas sp. CHM02; assembly: GCF_000612585.1. Taxonomy (GTDB): domain Bacteria; phylum Pseudomonadota; class Gammaproteobacteria; order Pseudomonadales; family Pseudomonadaceae; genus Aquipseudomonas. The sequence goes on along the minus strand of NZ_JFCA01000038.1, from coordinate 589 downwards.
ACTGACGATGGCATCCAGCTCGCCCTTGAGGTCGGTAGTGCGCTCACGGGTGATGGTGAGGTTGTAGCTTGGACGGTTATCGGCCAGCACAACGCCGTTGCGGTCATAGATCAACCCGCGCGTCGGCGTAATAGGCAATACGTGAACGCGGTTGTTCTCGGAAATCGTGGAGTGGTAGTCGAACTGTACGACCTGCAGGAAGTACATGCGTCCCACCAGGGCGCAGGTGATGCCAATGACCAGCAGCGCGCAGGCGAGCAGGCGCTTGTTGACCAGGCGGTTTTCTTTTTCGTGATCCTTGATCGGTATCGGTTCAGGCATTTCTACAGCATCTCGTTGAAGAAGGTCGACGCCGCGTCCTGCGGATGAAAGATCAATCCCTGTGAAAATGTGCTGCACCATACCAAAAATGCGGAAACACTTTGCATCGATTTCCCCAACGGCACGCTGATGAGTCGTTTTTTATGAGGAGAATGGCAGTGGAAAGGCTGGTGTTGATGGGATGGAAGGGCAAGATCCGGAGGATTGGAGCTTCCGGTCATCGTTAATGCTTTTCGCGGACAGGCCTCAACGTACTTTTCGACCGCCC
>NZ_JFCA01000037.1 GCF_000612585.1 Pseudomonas sp. CHM02 | reverse complement strand
AGGTCTGCGGTGTAATTTCTACAGATTAACGGTTACTTACCGGTCCACTCGGCCACACGCTCAGGGTGCTTGGCGACCCAATCCTTGGCCGCTGCATCAGGCTTGGCGCCTTCCTGGATCGCGAGCATGACTTCGCCGATTTCGTCCTTGGAGGCCCACTGGAATTTCTTCAGGAAGGCTGCGACTTCCGGCGCTTTCTTCTCCAGGCCTTTGCTGCCGATGCTGTTGACGGTTTCAGCAGCACCATAAATCCCTTTTGGATCGTCGAGGAAACGCAGTTTCCACTTGGCGAACATCCAGTGTGGCACCCAACCGGTGACCGCAATGGATTCCTGTTTGTCTTCGGCACGGGTCAACTCGGCGATCATCGCGGCGCCGGAGCTGGCTTGCAGCTTGTAATCGAGGCCGTACTGCTTGATGGCTTCGTCGGTCTTGAGCATCACGCCCGAACCGGCATCGATGCCAACGATCTTGTTCTTGAAGGTGGTGTCGGTCTTGAGGTCTTCGATGGACTTGGCCTTGACGTACTCCGGCACGATCAGGCCGATCTTCGCATCCTTGAAGTTGGGGCCGTAGTCGACCACCTTGTCCTTGTTCTTGGCCCAGTATTCACCGTGGGTCACCGGCAGCCAGGCGGAGAGCATGGCATCGAGCTTGCCGGTGGCAACGCCCTGCCACATGATCCCGGTGGCGACCGCTTGCAGTTTCACGTCATAACCGAGCTTTGCCTTGATCACCTCCGCCGCCACGTGCGTGGTGGCAACGCTGTCGGACCAGCCATCCACATAGCCGATGCTCAGGGTTTTGCTGTCGGCGCTGGCCAGTGTGGAGCTCATCGCAACTACCAGAGTGGCAGCTGCGCCCAAGAGTCGTCGCATCTTCATAGTACTTCCCCGAAAGTGCTGCGCCCGGCGGATGCCGAGCGACGTCAACCTGTTGTTATGTGGTGCACCGCGCCCCCTTCACGCGCATCGATCACGGTAGTGCGCCGTCAGCGGAGTACTGACACTTCGATCATCAACCTGCCCGGGCCTGCGACCTGCTCTGTCAGCGACATCCTACAAGCAAGGAACGACATCACATCGCCAGCAGGACGCTTTGCAGGACCTGGCGCCAAAATCCCGCCCGAACTTTGCATGTCAAAATCATGCAGCCCCACTGGGACGGGCCAAATCCGGGTAAGATGCGCGCCTTTGCTCCTCCAGATAAGCCGACCATGCCCGCGACTGCCCGCTTCCCTGCCCTGCCCTATTGCTTCGCCTTGATCCTCGGCCTGCTGGCCCTGACGGGTTACTGGTATGGCCTCGGCCGTCCCGTGGTGCTGCCCGATGTCGCCAGTGCCACGCACAAGATGCAGTGCGCGTCCTATACACCGTTCGACAAAGACCAATCCCCGTTCGACCAGCCGTTCACCCTGCGCCCGGAACGCATGGACGCTGACCTCGCCCTGCTGGCGACCCGCTTCGAGTGCATTCGCACCTACTCCATGACCGGCCTGGAAGCCTTGCCGGAGATGGCGCGCAAGCATGGGCTGAAAGTGATGGCCGGCGCCTGGGTCAGCAGTGACCCGGTGGCGACCGCCAAGGAAGTCGACCAACTGATCGCCTCAGCCAACGCCCACCCGGATGTCGTGACCTCGGTGATCGTCGGCAACGAGGCGCTGCTGCGCAAGGAAGTCACCGCCAAACAGTTGGTGGCGCTGATCCATACCGTCAAAAGCCGGATCAAGCAGCCGGTGACGTATGCGGATGTGTGGGAGTTCTGGCTGCAGCACCCGGAGATCGCGCCGGCGGTGGACTTCCTGACGATCCACCTGTTGCCGTACTGGGAAGATGACCCGTCGGGCATCGACCAGGCTCTGAAGCACGTGGGCGATGTGCGCCAGACCTTCGGCAACAGGTTCGCGCCCAAGGACATACTGATCGGTGAGACCGGCTGGCCCAGCGAAGGCCGCCAGCGCGAAACCGCGGTGCCGAGCCGGGTCAACGAAGCCAGGTTCATGCGCGGCTTTGTCGCCATGGCCGAGGCGAATGGCTGGCGTTACAACCTGATCGAAGCCTTCGACCAGCCGTGGAAGCGTGCGAGCGAAGGCGCCGTAGGGGGCTATTGGGGCCTGTTCGATGCAAACCGCCAGGACAAAGGCATCCTCGCCGGGCCAGTGACCAATGTGCCGTACTGGCCGCTGTGGCTGGGCGTTGGCGGGCTCATCCTGCTGGGCACCCTGGCGCTGGGTGGTCGTGTACGCAGCGTGCGTGCGGCTATCGCCCTGCCGCTGCTGGGCGCCGTCGCAGCATGTTCTATCGGTACCTGGGCAGAACTGACCCGCGTGACCGCGCGCTTCAATGACGAATGGGTATGGGCCGGCTTGCTGGTGGCGTTGAATTTGCTGGTCCTGGCCCATGCTGCATTGAGCCTCAGCTCACGGGAAGACTGGCGCGCACGCGCCTTCGACTGGCTGGAGCAACGCGCTGGCTGGCTGGTGGCAACTGCCGGTTTTGCGGGGGCAGTGATGATGCTGGCGCTGGTGTTCGATCCACGCTACCGCAGCTTCCCGAGCGCCGCGCTGGTGTTGCCGGCCTTGGTGTACCTGGTGCGTCCGGTGACCGGGCCACGCCGGGAGATTGCGCTGCTGACCTTCATCATCGGAGCGGGCATTGCGCCACAGTTGTACCGCGAAGGGTTGTTGAACCAGCAGGCTTGGGGTTGGGCGGTGGTTAGCCTGCTCATGGTTGTAGCGTTGTGGCGTTGCTTGCGAGTACGCCAGAACTGACCGTAGGAGCCGGCTTGCCGGCGATGGCGCGATCGCCGGCAAGCCGGCTCCTGCAGGGGTTGGTCATATGTCCCTGGGCTTGCGCACCAAGCGCAACCCCGCAATCACCACGGCAAACACCGCAAACGTGGTGTTGTACAACGCCAGCGCCGGCAGCCCGAATACCATTCCCAGCACCGCCAACCCCCAGCCCGCACGCCCCGGCACGAAAAACGCCAGCACCGACGTGATCAGTGCCGCCCAGCCCAGCACCTTGAAGTGGATCATCAACCCCAGGTTCGAGCGCAACTGGCATTCCCAGCGGCTGGCCTCATCCACGCAGATGCCCACCCACTGGCCGTCCTCCATAAAGCCATAGCGCACACCGTAACTGGCAGCCAGCCACAGCGGCAGTGCAATAAGCAGCAAAATCAGCGGCAAACGACGGGACATGGGGTACTCCGATAGGCAAAAACGGCGCTCAGCTTAATGCCCCGGCAGCCGTTAGCAAGGCGCATACACACAATTAGTGTTCATCAAAGCGTGGCAAAGTGTATCGTCTGGCTACTATTACCCCGATTCCGACGTTTTTTTTCCGACATTTCGTGCCGAGTGATGGCACTTCGGCGAAGACGCGGTGGTCATAGCCTGCGAACTTCATTAAGTACGTTTCCTCCTAGGGATTAAGTCATGCTCCGTTCCTTGCGCTGTGCTGCCCTGCTGGGCAGCCTTTTTCTGAGTGCGTCAGCACTGGCCGTCGATATCGACCAAGCCAGCTATGGCTACCCCTTGACCAACCCGTTCGAAGCGACCATCGCCACCACACCGCCTGACCTACGGCCCAAATTGCCCAGCGATGACGAGATCAACCAGTCCGATTACACGCTGAACATGCGCCCCGAGCGCGAGTTCAGCCTGCCGGACAACTTCTGGGCGGTGAAGAAACTCACCTACCGCATCGCCAAGCAGGATCGCGCTGCGCCGCTGATCTTCCTGATCGCAGGCACCGGCGCTCGATTCGACAGCAGCATCAACGAATACCTGAAGAAGCTGTATTACCAGGCTGGCTACCACGTGGTGCAATTGTCGTCGCCGACCAGCTTCGACTTCATCAGCGCCGCCTCGCGCTTCGCCACGCCGGGGATTACCCAGGAAGACGCCGAAGACATGTACCGCGTGATGCAAGCCGTGCGCGCGCAAAATGCTTCGCTGCCGGTAACCGACTTCTACCTCACCGGCTACAGCCTCGGCGCCCTGGATGCGGCGTTTGTCAGCAAGCTCGACGAGACCCGCCGCAGCTTCAACTTCAAGAAAGTCTTGCTGCTGAATCCTCCGGTCAACCTCTACACCTCGATCACCAACCTCGACAAGCTGGTACAGACCGAGGTCAAGGGCATCAACAACACCACCACTTTCTATGAGCTGGTGCTGAACAAGCTGACCCGTTACTTCCAGCAAAAGGGCTACATCGACCTGAACGACGCCCTGCTCTACGACTTCCAGCAATCCAAGCAGCACCTGACCAACGAACAGATGGCCATGCTGATCGGTACCTCGTTCCGCTTCTCGGCGGCCGATATCGCCTTTACCTCGGACCTGATCAACCGCCGTGGCCTGATCATTCCGCCGAAATACCCGATCACCGAAAGCACCAGCCTCACGCCGTTCCTCAAGCGTGCGCTGCAATGCGACTTCGACTGCTACCTCACCGAACAAGTGATCCCGATGTGGCGCGCCCGCTCCGACGGCGGCAGCCTGTTGCAACTGGTCGACCAGGTCAGCCTGTACGCCCTCAAGGACTACCTGCACACCAACCCGAAGATCGCCGTCATGCACAACGCCGACGACGTGATCCTCGGCCCTGGCGACCTCGGTTTCCTGCGTAAAACCTTCGGCGATCGCTTGACCGTCTACCCGTTGGGCGGCCACTGCGGCAACCTCAATTACCGCGTCAACGCCGACGCCATGCTGGAGTTCTTCCGTGGCTAAATATCTTCTGCTGCTTGCCGCCTTGATGTGCGCAGGCGTGGCCAATGCCGACAACAGCAAGGCCCACGAGCCGGTCAACGTCGATGCCGATGGTTTCAAGGAGCCGCTGACCAAGCTCAAGTTCAACCCGGGCCTGGACCAGCGTGAGTTCGAGCGCTCATCGCTCACCGCCCTCAACGTGTACGACCCGCTGGAGTCGTGGAACCGTCGCGTGTACCACTTCAACTACCGCTTCGACCAATGGGTGTTCCTGCCGGTGGTTGACGGTTACCGCTACGTCACGCCCAGCTTCCTGCGTACCGGCGTGAGCAACTTCTTCAACAACCTGGGCGATGTGCCCAACCTGTTGAACAGCCTGCTGCAGCTCAAGGGCCACCGCTCCCTGGAAACCACCGGCCGCCTGCTGGTCAATACCACCATCGGCATCGCCGGCCTGTGGGACCCAGCTACCGCCATGGGCCTGCCGCGCCAGAGCGAAGACTTCGGCCAGACCCTGGGCTTCTACGGCGTGCCGGGCGGCGCGTACCTGGTACTGCCGATCTTCGGCCCTTCGAACCTGCGTGACACGACCGGCCTGATCGTCGATTACGGAGCGGAAACCCAGATCAACTTCCTGAATGTGTCCGAAGTCAGCTCCAACCACCCGGAAATCTGGGCTCTGCGCGCGGTGGACAAGCGTTATCAGACCAGCTTCCGTTATGGTCAGATGAACTCGCCGTTCGAGTACGAGAAGGTGCGCTACATTTATACGGAATCGCGAAAGCTGCAGATTGCCGAGTAAACGCCCACAAAAAAGGCCATTCGATTGAATGGCCTTTTTTATTGTCGCGAGATCAAGCCTTAGCCGTTTTCCAGAGCTTGCCCACCCCGCCGACCACCGCCAACACCACCGCCCCTGCAAGAACCCCCGCCACCCCATTCAGCAGCGTCGGCACCAACCACGCCGCCCCGCCCGCGCCTTGGCTGACGGTCTCGATCCAGTGATGCACCACCGGCACGCCATGGGTGAGAATCCCACCGCCCACCAGGAACATCGCCGCTGTACCGATCACTGACAGGCTCTTCATCATATAAGGCGCCGCGCGCAGGATGGCGCCGCCGACACTGCGCGCCACCTGGCCAGGCTTCTGGGTGAGCCACAGGCCCAGGTCGTCCAGCTTGACGATGCCGGCCACCAGTCCGTAGACGCCGATGGTCATGACAATGGCAATGCCGGACAACACGACCACCTGCTGCATCAACGGCGCGTCGGCCACGGTGCCGAGGGTGATGGCGATGATTTCGGCGGAAAGGATGAAGTCGGTGCGGATGGCGCCTTTGATCTTGTCCTTTTCAAAGGCCACCAGATCGGTGGCCGGATCGGCTACGGCCTCGACCAACTGCGCATGTTCAGCCTGGTCGTCGGCGTTGCTGTGCAGGAATTTATGGGCGAGTTTCTCGAAACCTTCGAAACACAGGTAGGCACCGCCGAGCATCAGCAGAGGCGTCACCGCCCATGGCGCAAACGCGCTGATCAGCAAGGCGGCCGGCACCAGGATCAGCTTGTTGACGAACGACCCCTTCGCCACCGCCCACACCACGGGAATTTCCCGCTCCGCGCGCACGCCTGAGACCTGTTGGGCATTGAGCGCCAAGTCATCGCCGAGCACGCCGGCGGTCTTCTTCGCCGCCATTTTTGTCATCAGGGCTACGTCATCGAGAACTGCGGCGATATCGTCGATCAACACCAACAAGCTGCTTCCTGCCATGAATCGGGCTTCCATAAGAGAGAGATGGGCGGAGCATAACGCGGCGCAACGCTTTGCGGGCACATTGTTGAGGCTCGCGGATAGCCGGTGCTACCATGCGCAACCGCCTGTACTGGCAAGGAAACCTCTGGTTTATGAGCACCATTCGCGAGCGCAACAAAGAAAAGATCCTGCGGGCGGCCAGCGAGGAGTTTGCCGACAAGGGCTTCGCCGCGACCAAAACCAGCGACATCGCCGCCAAGGCCGGGCTGCCCAAGCCCAACGTCTATTACTATTTCAAATCCAAGGACAACCTCTATCGCGAGGTGCTCGAAAGCATTATCGAGCCGATCCTGGCCGCTTCCACACCGTTCAATCCGGACGGCGAGCCCAAGGAAGTACTGAGCAACTACATCCGCTCGAAAATCCGCATCTCCCGCGACCTGCCCTTCGCCTCCAAGGTGTTCGCCAGCGAAATCATGCACGGCGCCCCACACCTCAGCGCTGACCAGGTCGAGCAGCTCAACGCCCAGGCCAAGCACAACATCGATTGCATCCAGACCTGGGTCGATCGCGGCCTGATCGCTGCGATTGACCCCAATCACCTGATGTTCAGCATCTGGGCAGCCACACAGACGTATGCGGATTTCGACTGGCAGATCTCGGCGGTGACCGGGAAGGCCAAGCTGGATGAAGCGGATTACGAGGCGGCGGCGCAGACGATTATCCGGTTGGTGTTGAAGGGGTGTGAGCCGGACTGAGGAAATGTGGTGCCTGTGGAGTTTGCGCCAGACATAAATTGTCAAAACACTGAAGATCCCCCGTGGGAGCGGGCTTGCTCGCGAAAGCGCCCTCCCAGACACATCCTGCCAAAAGCCTGCCAATCAGCATCAGCCATCGAGATCTAGCCTCTCAGGACACCATCTGAAGAGAGGCCAAGGAATGCCTGATCAAGCCACCTCACACCGCCTGCGTATCGGGCGGTTCAGCGAACCCAATCGCATCTATCTGATTACCACCAACACTCACGAACGTGTGCCGATATTCAGTGACTTTCACCTAGGCCGATTAGTGGTCTGGCAACTCAGACTCGCTCAGTATCAAGGGCTGGCAAACTCTCTGGCGTGGGTAGTGATGCCAGACCATTTACACTGGTTGGTCGAACTACAAAAAGGCTCACTAGGCGATTTGATGTGCCAGGTTAAATCCAAAAGCACCCGAAGCGTGAACGGTGCTTCTGGTCGCAGAGGCAGGCTTTGGCAAACCAGCTTTCATGACCGAGCGCTGCGCAAGGAAGATGATCTGGTGAAGATGGCCCGGTATGTGGTGGCCAATCCCCTGCGGGCGGGGCTGGTGAAGCGGATTGGCGACTATCCGCTGTGGGATGCAGTTTGGTTGTAGGGGGCGAGACCGAGTTGCCCCCTTCGCGAGCAAGCCCGCTCCCACACTTGATAGAGTTCCAGCATGAGAATGCGGTCCAATGTGGGAGCGGGCTTGCCCGCGATAAGGCCCGACAGATCAGCAAAAAACTAGGCAGACACCCCCGCGTCCGCCATCAACCCCACCCCTTCGATCGCCGTGATCGCGCACTGCTCATCAATATCCGACGTATCCCCGCTGATCCCGATCGCCCCCAGCACCATGCCTTCCTGATTTCGAATCAACACCCCACCCGGCGCAGGCACCACGCTGCCCTGCCCCAAACTGTTCAACGCCGCGATAAACGCCGGGCGTTGCTGCGCGTCCAGCGCCAGCAGGCGTGACCCCTTGCCCAGGGCGATCGCGCCCCAGGCCTTGCCGATGGCGATCTGCGGGCGCAACAGGCTGGCGCCGTCTTCGCGTTGCAGGGTGATCAGGTGACCACCGCTGTCGAGCACTGCAATGGTCAGTGGCGCCGCCGAAATGGTGCGCCCTGCGGTGAGGGCCTGGCTGGCCAGTTGGGTGGCCAGTTTCAAGGTTAAAGCGCTCATGGTGCCGTCCTTCTTTTGTTATTGGGAAAGCGGTGGAGGTCTGAATGATCAGATGCTCGATCAAACAAATAGAACACAATGACTTTTATTTTTGTATACAATATTTTCGCACAAAGGCTCCATACGTCGAAAAAAGCCGTTCCGACGAACGCAAAGGCCAGTTTATAAAATGCATTGACCTGCGCCTTCCGCCGTGAATACACTTTGGCCAGACACCACTTGTATACAATTACAAAACGCAAGAGGCACCAAAACCATGAGCAAAATGAGAGCAATCGAAGCCGCCGTCCTGGTAATGCGCCGTGAGGGTGTGGACACCGCCTTCGGTATCCCAGGCGCCGCGATCAACCCACTGTATTCGGCCTTGCAGAAGGTGAGTGGCATCGATCACGTCCTTGCTCGCCACGTTGAAGGCGCCTCCCATATGGCCGAGGGCTACACCCGTACCAAGGCCGGCAATATCGGCGTGTGCATCGGCACCTCGGGCCCGGCGGGTACCGACATGGTCACCGGCCTCTACAGCGCCTCGGCCGACTCGATCCCGATCCTGTGCATTACCGGCCAGGCCCCCCGCGCCCGGATGCACAAGGAAGACTTCCAGGCCGTGGATATCACCAGCATCGTCAAGCCGGTGACCAAGTGGGCGACTACCGTCCTCGAGCCCGGCCAGGTACCCTACGCCTTCCAGAAAGCCTTTTACGAAATGCGCTCCGGCCGCCCTGGCCCGGTGTTGATCGACCTGCCGTTCGACGTGCAAATGGCCGAGATCGAGTTCGACATCGACGCCTACCAACCGCTGCCCCTGGCCAAGCCATTGGCAACCCGCGTGCAGGTCGAAAAAGCCCTGGCGCTGCTGGACCAGGCCGAACGCCCACTGCTGGTCAGCGGCGGTGGCGTCATCAACGCCGACGCCAGCGAGCTGCTGGTCGAATTCGCTGAACTCACCGGCATCCCGGTCATCCCGACCCTGATGGGCTGGGGCACCATCCCGGACGATCACCCACAGATGGTCGGCATGGTCGGCCTGCAAACCTCCCACCGTTATGGCAACGCCACACTGCTCAAGTCGGACGTGGTGCTGGGCATCGGCAACCGTTGGGCCAACCGTCACACCGGTTCGGTCGAGGTCTACACCGAGGGCCGCACGTTCATCCACGTCGACATCGAGCCGACGCAGATCGGCCGCGTCTTCACCCCGGACCTGGGCATCGTCTCCGACGCCGGGGCCGCGCTGACGATGTTTATCGAAGTGGCCCGCGAGTGGAAAGCCGCCGGCAAGCTCAAGGATCGCAGTGCCTGGCTGAACGACTGCCAGCAACGCAAAGCCACCCTGCACCGCAAGACCCACTTCGACAACGTGCCGGTCAAGCCACAGCGTGTGTATGAAGAAATGAACCAGGTGTTCGGCAAAGACACCTGCTACGTCAGCACCATCGGCCTGTCGCAGATTGCCGGCGCGCAATTCCTGCATGTGTACAAGCCACGTCACTGGATCAACTGCGGCCAGGCCGGCCCGTTGGGCTGGACCATCCCCGCCGCCCTCGGCGTGGTCAAGGCCGACCCAAGCCGCAAGGTGGTGGCGCTGTCGGGCGACTATGACTTCCAGTTCATGATCGAAGAGCTGGCCGTGGGTGCACAGTTCAAGCTGCCGTATATCCACGTGGTGGTGAACAACTCCTACCTGGGTCTGATCCGCCAGGCCCAGCGCGGGTTTGAAATGGATTACTGCGTGCAGTTGTCCTTCGACAACCTCAACGCCCCGGAACTCAACGGGTATGGCGTGGACCACGTTGCCGTCGCCGAAGGCCTGGGTTGCAAGGCCCTGCGCGTGTTCGAGCCAGGCCAGATCGCACCGGCACTGCGCCGCGCCGAGGAAATGATCGAAGAATTCAAGGTGCCGGTGATCGTTGAGATTATTCTGGAACGCGTGACCAACATTTCCATGGGCACCGAGATCAACGCCGTCAACGAATTCGAAGATCTGGCCCTGGTCGGCAACGATGCGCCGACTGCCATTTCCCTGCTCGATTAAGGAGAACCTTATGCCGCGTTTCGCCGCCAACCTGTCCATGCTGTTTACCGAACAGGACTTCCTTGCCCGCTTCAAAGCGGCCGCCGATGCGGGCTTCGAAGGGGTCGAGTACCTGTTCCCGTATGAATTCAGCTCTGCTGAAATCAAGGCACAACTCGACGCTCACGGCCTGACCCAAGTGCTGTTCAACCTGCCGGCCGGTGACTGGGCCAAGGGCGAGCGCGGCCTGGCGTGCCACCCGGACCGGGTCGAGGAATTCCGCGCCGGGGTCAAGCTGGCGATCGCCTATGCACAAGTGCTGGGCAATACCCAGATCAACTGCCTGGCCGGGATCCGGCCACAAGGCATTGATGACCAGACCCTGGAAAAAACCTTCGTCGCCAACCTCAAGTACGCCGCCGACAAGCTGAACGCGGTGGGCATCAAGCTGGTGATGGAAGCGATCAACACCCGCGACATTCCGGGTTTCTACCTGAACAACACGGCGCAGGCCCTGTCGATTCGCGAGCAGGTCGGCAGCGACAACCTGTTCCTGCAATACGACATCTATCACATGCAAATCATGGAAGGCGACCTGGCCCGCACCATGGCCGCGCACCTGGGCGAGATCAACCACATCCAGCTGGCGGACAACCCGGGCCGCAACGAGCCGGGCACGGGTGAGATCAACTACCGCTTCCTGTTCGAACACCTGGACCGCATCGGTTACCAGGGTTGGGTCGGCTGTGAGTACAAGCCGTTGACCACTACCGAAGCGGGTCTGGGCTGGCTCAAAACCCATAACGCCATCTAACCGACACTACGCAATCTCCTGTAGGAACTGGCTTGATGTGGTGAGTGGGGCTTGGGGGGCTGCTTCGCAGCCCAGCGCAGGGCAAGCCTGCTCACCACAGCAAGCCGGCGCCTACAGAGGTTGCTGACCGAATAACAAGAGGATTTTCGTCATGGCTAAAATCGGATTCATCGGCACCGGCATCATGGGCCAACCCATGGTCGCCAACCTGCAGAAAGCAGGTCACCAACTGTTCCTCTCCGAGCACCACGGCAAGGCCCCGCAAGCCCTGATCGACGCCGGTGCCGTGGCCTTGGCCAACCCGCAGCAAGTGGCACAGGAAGCCGAGTTCATCATCGTGATGGTGCCCGACACCCCGCAGGTCGATGACGTGCTGTTCCGCAAAGACGGCGTGGCTGCTGGCCTGTCACCGAACAAAGTCGTGATCGACATGAGTTCGATCTCCCCCACCGCCACCAAGGCGTTCGCGGCGAAGATCAACGAGACCGGCGCGCAGTACCTGGATGCACCGGTGTCCGGTGGTGAAGTCGGCGCCAAGGCCGGCACCCTGAGCATCATGATCGGTGGCGAGCCGCAGACCTTTGAACGCGCACTGCCGCTGTTCCAGGCCATGGGCAAGAACATCACTCTGGTGGGCGGCAACGGTGACGGCCAGACCGCCAAGGTCGCCAACCAGATCATCGTCGCGCTGAACATCCAGGCGGTGGCCGAAGCGTTGCTGTTCGCCGCCAAGAACGGCGCCGACCCGGCCAAGGTGCGTGAAGCGCTGATGGGTGGGTTCGCGTCGTCGAAGATCCTCGAAGTGCATGGCGAGCGCATGATCAAGGGCACCTTCGATCCGGGCTTCCGCATCAACCTGCACCAGAAGGACCTCAACCTGGCCCTGGCCGGCGCCAAGGAACTGGGGATCAACCTGCCGAATACCGCCGGTACGCAGCAGGTGTTCAGTACGTGCACGGCGATTGGCGGCGGTAACTGGGACCATTCGGCGCTGATCAAGGGCCTGGAGCATATGGCGAATTTTTCGATTCGCGATAAGTAAGTGCTCACTTGAAATGCCATCCAGTGTGGGAGCTGGCTTGCCTGCGATAGCGGTCCTCCAGCTAGAGATTTGCTGCCTGACACACTGCTATCGCAGGCAAGCCAGCTCCCACCTTTAATCCCTATTCCAAGTCTCACCCCTAATAACAAGAATCCCCGGGAGCCCGCTTATGTCGGTCGATCCGCAACACCTGCTTCGCGAGCTGTTTGCCACAGCCATCGACGCCGCCCACCCCCGGCAAGTCCTCGAACCCTACCTGCCCGCCGACCGCAGCGGCCGTGTGATCGTGATCGGTGCCGGCAAGGCCGCCGCCGCCATGGCCCTGGTCGTGGAGAACTGCTGGCAAGGCGACGTCACCGGCCTGGTAGTCACCCGTTACGGCCACGGCGCGCCGTGCCAGAAAATCGAAGTGGTCGAAGCCGCCCACCCCGTGCCCGACGCCGCCGGCCTGGCGGTGGCCCAGCGCGTGTTGGCGTTGATCAGCAACCTCAGCGAAGACGACCGTGTGATCTTTCTGCTGTCCGGCGGCGGCTCTGCCTTGCTGGCCCTGCCCGCCGAAGGCATCACCCTGGCCGACAAGCAAACCATCAATAAAGCCTTGCTCAAATCCGGCGCCACCATTGGCGAGATGAACTGCGTGCGCAAGCATCTCTCGGCGATCAAGGGGGGCCGCCTGGCGAAAGCGGCCTGGCCGGCCACGGTGTATACCTATGCGATTTCCGATGTGCCCGGCGACCAGGCCACAGTGATCGCCTCCGGCCCCACGGTCGGTGACCCGAGCACTTCGCAACAGGCCCTGGCGATCCTCAAGCGATATGGCATCGACGCCCCTGCCGCGGTTCGCAGTTGGTTGCAGAACCCGGCCTCGGAAACCGTCAAGCCTGGCGACCCGGTACTGGCCCGCAGCCACTTCCAACTGATCGCCCGCCCCCAGCAATCCCTGGAGGCCGTGGCCGTAAAAGTCCGCCAGGCCGGGTTCAGCCCGCTGATCCTCGGCGACCTCGAAGGCGAAGCGCGGGACGTGGCCAAGGTGCACGCCGGCATCGCCCGGCAGATCGTCCAGCACGGCCAACCGCTGGCGGCGCCGTGCGTGATCCTCTCCGGTGGCGAAACCACCGTGACCGTGCGCGGCGACGGCCGTGGTGGGCGCAACGCGGAATTCCTGCTGAGCCTTACCGACAGCCTCAAGGGCCTGCCCGGCGTGTACGCCCTGGCCGGTGACACCGACGGCATCGACGGTTCGGAAGACAACGCCGGCGCCCTCATGACGCCGTGCAGTTACCGCCGCGCCGAAGCCCTCGGCCTGTCGGCCAGCGACGAGTTGGATAACAACAACGGCTACGGCTATTTCGCTGCCCTCGACGGTTTGATCGTCACTGAGCCGACGCGCACCAACGTCAATGACTTCCGCGCCATCCTGATTCTTGAGACTGCCAAACATGACGCCTGACAAGAAGGTCAAAATCCTCGCCACCCTGGGCCCGGCCACCGACGGCATCGATGACATCCGCGAACTGGTGGAAGCCGGGGTGAATATCTTCCGCCTCAATTTCAGCCACGGCGATCACGCTGACCATGCGCAGCGCTACCAGTGGATTCGCCAGGTGGAGCGCCAGCTGAATTACCCGCTGGGCATCCTCATGGACCTGCAAGGGCCGAAGCTGCGGGTCGGGCGTTTTGCCGAGGGCAAGGTGCAACTGATACGTGGCCAGGCCTTGCGCCTGGACCTGGACCCGACACCGGGCGACCAGCGCCGGGTCAACCTGCCCCACCCGGAGATCATCGCGGCACTGGAGCCTGGCATGGACCTGCTGCTGGACGACGGCAAGCTGCGCCTGCGGGTGATCACCAAGCAGGCCGACGCCATCGACACCACGGTGCTGAATGGCGGCGAACTGTCCGACCGCAAAGGCGTGAACGTCCCACAAGCCTTGCTGGAACTGAGCCCACTGACCGCCAAGGATCGGCGCGACCTGAGCTTCGGCCTGGAACTGGGTGTGGATTGGGTGGCGCTGTCGTTTGTGCAGCGCCCGGAAGACATTCGCGAAGCCCGCGAGTTGATCGGCGACAAGGCCTTCCTGATGGCCAAGATCGAGAAACCCTCGGCCGTGCAGCGCCTGCAGGAGATCGCCGAACTGAGCGACGCGATCATGGTGGCCAGAGGCGACCTGGGCGTGGAGGTGCCGGCCGAGAGCGTGCCGCAGATCCAGAAAGACATCATCGGCACCTGCCGCCAATTGGGCAAACCGGTGGTGGTGGCCACGCAGATGCTGGAGTCCATGCGCTTCTCCCCGGCGCCGACCCGTGCCGAGGTGACGGATGTCGCCAACGCCGTGGCCGAAGGCGCGGACGCGGTGATGCTGTCGGCGGAAACCGCGTCCGGCGAATACCCGCTGGAAGCCGTGCAGATGATGAGCAAGATCATCCGCCAAGTGGAAAGCGGCCCGGATTATCAGACGCAATTGGACGTCAGCCGGCCCAAGGCGGATGCCACCGTGTCAGACGCCATCAGCTGCGCGATCCGGCGCATCAGCAGCATCCTGCCGGTGGCGGTGCTGGTGAACTACAGCGAGTCGGGCAGCTCCAGCCTGCGCGCGGCGCGGGAGCGGCCGGTGGCGCCGATCCTCAACCTCACGCCGAACCTGTCCACGGCGCGACGCTTGAGTGTGGCCTGGGGCGTGCACTCGGTGGTCAATGACCGACTGCGCCAGGTGGACGAGGTGTGTTCCACGGCGCTGGAGATTGCCCAGGCGCAAGGCATGGCGGAGCGCGGGGATACGTTGGTGATTACCGCGGGGGTGCCGTTCGGGCAACCGGGGTCGACCAATTCCCTGCGTATCGAAACCCTGATCTAGCGCCTGTTCGGGCCCCATCGCGGGCAAGCCCGGCTCCCACATTTTGATCTGCGAACACAGTCAAATGTGGGAGCTGGCTTGCCTGCGATGGGGACAACTCAGTCTCACTGACTAACCACCATGCACAACCCCACCTGCCCCGACTGGGCCGAAGCCCTGCTCAACGGCTTCAGCCAGATATTCCTGCAGCGCCAGCCGCTGTGTGGCTTGCTGTGCCTGCTGGCCATCCTGATCGGCGCGCCGACGTTGCTGGGCGGTGCGCTGCTCGGTGGCGTGGCGGGCTTGCTCACGGCCCAGCGCCGGGGTTATCCGAAAGCCGAGCGCCAAGCCGGTCTGTACAGCTACAACGGCGTACTGCTGGGCGTGCTGATCAGCCAGCACGTTGGCTGGTCGGCCTTGCTGCCACCGCTGATCCTGGCATGCGGCGGCTTGAGCGCGATCCTCACGCGGCAATGGTTGAAGCACGCCAGCCAGCCCGATGACTTGCCGGCCTATACCGCGCCTTTTGTCTTGCTCGGCTGGTTGCTGATTGGCACCGCGCCTGAAAGCACCTTTCGCCTGAGTGAACCCGACACCCTGAACGTACTCACCGCACCGTTCACTGGCCTGGCGCAAATCATGCTGCTGGACCAACCGGTAGCCGGTGCCTTGATTGCGCTGGGCCTGTGGCTGGCCAACCGTCGTGCCACCGTATGGGCCTTGATCGGCGCGAGTGCCGGCGTGGTGATTGCACTGTGGCTGCAGGAACCCACAGGCGCCCTGCTCGGCCTGCACAGCTACAACCCGGCATTGGCCGCCCTGGCCCTCAGCCAGGTGCGTCGCCAACCGTGGCTGCCACTGCTCGGCATCCTGCTGGCAATCATCCTCACCCCAGGCTTCGCCGCCCTGCATCTGCCCGCGTTGACCGCGCCGTTCATCCTCGCCTGCTGGCTGGTGCGCGCAGGCGCGCGAGTGCTGCGCAAACCCCGCATGGACAGCCCCTTCGAATCCCCCTAGGCTTGCCCGGTATTCACTGCAGGCGGGCTTTATGGACAGCAACAACGACTGGCGTCAGCGGCTCTACGTCATGGTTTTTCAAAGTGATACGGTCGCCGGGCGGCGCTTTGACGGCATCCTGCTGCTGATCATCCTCGCCAGCCTGGTGATCGTGATGCTCGATAGCATCGATCAGGTACACCAGAACTACGCCGACGTGCTGGCCTATATCGAGTGGGGCTTCACGCTGATCTTCCTGATCGAGTACGGGTTGCGCCTGTATTGCTCGCCCAAGCCGTTGCGCTACGCCTTCAGCTTCTATGGGCTGGTGGATTTGCTCGCCATCGTGCCCGGCATCCTGGCGCTGTACTACAGCGACGCCCAGTACCTGCTGATCATCCGCATCATCCGGATGCTGCGGATCTTCCGCGTGCTCAAGCTCAGCCCGTACCTCAAGCAGGCCAACTACCTGATGGCGGCGCTGCGAGGCAGCAAGCAGAAGATCGTGGTGTTCCTGGTCAGCGTGTGTACGCTGGTGACGGTGTTCGGCACCTTGATGTACGTGATCGAAGGCCCGGAGCACGGCTTTACCAGCATCCCCAAGGGCATCTACTGGGCCATCGTGACTCTCACCACCGTAGGCTTTGGCGACATCGTGCCCAAGACCCCGTTGGGCCAGGTGATTTCGTCGCTGGTGATGATCACGGGTTACTCGATCATCGCCGTGCCCACCGGTATTTTCACCGCCGAGCTGGCCAGTGCCATGCGCGGTGAACAGTTGCAAACCGATTGCCCGGTGTGCAAGAAAAACAGCCATGAACCCAACGCGGCCTTTTGCTCGCGCTGCGGTAATGCGCTTTTTAGGAAAGTGGAATAAGCAAAGTGCGTTTTAATCTTTAAACGTCTATGCGCTGCCAGCTATAGTCGCTGGCAAAATGCCCTCACTCAATCGACAACCTTCTCGAACAACAAGGAATGAGCAGTGAAAAAACTCGTTAGCGCCTCTCTCCTGGCCGCCGGCCTTGCCCTGGCGGGCGCCGTCCAGGCTGCCCCCGTCACACTGCTCAACGTCTCCTATGACGTGATGCGCGACTTCTACAAGGACTACAACGCCGCTTTCCAGAAACACTGGGAAGCCGAGCACCCGAACGACAAGCTGACCCTGCAGATGTCCTTCGGTGGCTCCAGCAAACAAGCACGCTCGGTGATCGATGGCCTGCCGGCTGACGTAATCACCATGAACATGGCCACCGACATCAACGCCTTGGTCGACAACGGCAACCTGGTGCCGGACAACTGGGTCACCCGCTTGCCGAACAACAGCGCACCGTTCACCTCCGCCACCGTGTTTATCGTGCGCAAAGGCAACCCGAAAGCCCTGAAAGACTGGCCGGACCTGCTCAAGGATGGCGTGCAGGTGATCGTGCCCAACCCGAAAACCTCGGGTAACGGCCGTTACACCTACCTGTCGGCCTGGGGTTATGTGCTCAAGAACGGCGGCAACGAAGAAAAGGCCAAGACCTTTGTCGGCAAGCTGTTCAAACAGGCACCGGTGCTGGACACCGGTGGCCGTGCCGCCACCACGACTTTCATGACCAACCAGATCGGCGACGTGCTGGTGACCTTCGAGAACGAAGCCGAGATGATCGCCCGTGAATTCGGCCGTGATCAGTTCGAAGTGATCTACCCAAGCGTCTCCGCCGAAGCCGAGCCGCCGGTATCGGTGGTCGACAAAGTGGTCGAGAAGAAAGGCACCCGCGTGGCCGCCGAGGACTACCTGAAATACCTGTGGTCGCCGGAAGGCCAGGAAATCGCCGCCAACAACTACCTGCGTCCACGTGACCCGAAAGTGCTGGCCAAATACACCGACCGTTTCCCGAAAGTCGACTTCCTGTCGGTAGAGAAGACCTTTGGTGACTGGCGCACGGTGCAGAAGACCCACTTCAATGATGGTGGCGTTTTCGACCAGATCTATTCCGGTCAATAACTGCACCATCCCTGTAGGAGCTGGCTTGCCGGCGATAGCAGCACCTCGGTATGCCTGATACACCGAGGCGATGCAATCGCCGGCAAGCCGGCTCCGACAGTGTTACATCGGCGGGGTCACGCCATCCTTGCCGGCTGAAATGGCCTGGGCCGTGATGGTCCCATCCGGTCCCTTCGCCGCAAACATCACCACTTTCACACCCGGCTTGAGCAAGCTGCGATCGCCCGGTTCCAGATTGACGATCGGCACATCCTCAGGCACCACGATCTTCTGTTCGCCGCCTTTGTATTTAACGGTCAACGTCCGCCCGTTGCTGACCACCAGGTCGCCGACGGTGCCATTGGTCATGCTGCTGCCTTCCTTCAAGTCAAACGCACGATGCCCGTCGCCCGTGCCGGCCATGGCCGGTGGGAAAACGTGCACCTCCAGCGCTGTCAGACTGCCATCGGCATTGGGCATGGCGGCCGAGCCGATGTAGCTGCCCGGCTTGATTTCATCGATCTTGGCCAGGGTCACGGCGCGCACCTGGGTGTCCTGGGTCAGGTGCACGGTGACGTCCTCACCGCTGTTGACCTTGACGTGCATGGCGTCGCCGTCGATCGCGGTGATGGCCCCGCGTACGCCGACACGCGGGGCATCGGCGGCGTTCGCCAGGCCAACCGCCATCGCGGCAGCGAGGGTTGAAGCCAGGAGCATCTTGTTCAATGTGATCTTCATTGCAGCGGATTTCCTGTTTCGAAAGTTGTGTCTGAATGTATCATCACCCTTCGCGCAGAAAGTTAACGATTCACTCATCATTACCGGGCATGAGTGTTATCACTGCCAGCGGCCTACCCGGGCTACGGTGTTGTCTTTAGGCTCGCCCCACTTTCCCTCGCTTTTATGAGAACACCATGAACGCTACTTCCCACGCTACAAGCACCATGACCCGGAGCATGGTGATGCTGTTTGCGTTTTGCTGCGGTGCCATCGTAGCCAACATCTACTACGCGCAACCGATCATTGAGTTGATCGCCCCGGACATCGGCCTCACGCCCGCCATGGCCAGCCTGATCGTCTCGCTGACGCAAATCGGCTACGCCCTGGGTCTGTTTTTCCTGGTGCCCCTGGGCGACCTGCTGGAAAACCGCAAGCTGATGATTGCCACCACCGTACTCGCGATCGCCAGCCTGCTGGGTGCAGCGTTTACCGAGCAGCCGAACCTGTTCCTGCTGGTGTCATTGCTGATCGGCTTCAGCTCGGTGTCGGTGCAGATCCTGATTCCGCTGGCGGCGCACCTGGCGCCTGCCGAGTCCCGTGGCCGCGTGGTCGGCAGCATCATGGGCGGCCTGTTGCTGGGCATCCTGCTGGCACGGCCGGTGTCCAGCGTCGTGGCGGACCACTTCGGCTGGCGCGCGATGTTCATGGCGGCAGCGGCGTTGATGGCGTTTATCAGCCTGGTGTTGATGCTGACCATTCCCAAGCGTCAGCCGGATCACTCCGCCAGCTATGGCCAACTGCTAGGCTCGCTGGGCACCCTGCTGCGCAAGCAACCGGTATTGCGCCAACGGGCGTTCTACCAAGGCTGCATGTTCGCCACCTTCAGCCTGTTCTGGACCGCCGCCCCGCTGGAACTGGCGCGCAATCACGGTCTGAGCCAGAGCCAAATCGCACTGTTCGCCCTGGTCGGCGCACTGGGCGCTATCGCCGCGCCTATCGCCGGGCGACTGGCCGATGCCGGTCACACCCACCGCGCCTCGCTGCTGGCCATGCTGTTCGCCGCACTGAGCTTCCTGCCGGCCTTCGTGCACCCGCTGTACAGCGTCATCGGCCTGGCCGTGACCGGTGTGGTCCTGGACTTCTGCGTGCAGATGAACATGGTGCTCGGCCAACGCGCCATCTACGCCCTCGATGCCAACAGTCGCAGCCGCCTGAACGCGCTGTATATGACCAGCATCTTCATCGGCGGCGCGTTCGGCTCGGCGATTGCCAGCAGCGTATATGAACACGGTGGCTGGCTGGGTGTGATGCTGGTGGGCAGCGCATTCCCGTTGATGGCGCTGCTGCGGTTCCTGAGCGCTTCGCGTGAAGCCTCGGTGAGCACCGCCTCATCGACCTGACAGACTCGCAGCCGCTCATCACACGCTTTCACCACGCACAAAAGGGCGGGGCTTAATCAGATACTGAATAAGCCCCGCCCGACCTTACAAGTTAAAGAGGCGCAATCACATCATCAGAGATAACCACCGTCTTTGATGTTCAGCCCAATGACATCTTCCGGACTGATCATTCGGGTGCTTTTAACCAGGAAGTCGGTCTTGCCATCCCCATCAAGGTCTATTGCCAGCAGGTAACGTCCCGAGTGTGGATTGAACTTGATAATGGTGTCCCCCGCCGCTCCCGTATAGGCGTCAACGAAGTTGAACGCCACCTTGCCGTCGAGCGCCATTTGCGACAGATCGATCTTGTCTTGACCCGTATTGAAGTCCAGCAATAAATCGGCCTTGTCGCGGGTTGAATCGCTGAAAGCATTGAACTTGAACGTATTCCAACCGCCTCCGCCCACCAGCGTATCGGCCCCCGCGCCACCGGTGAGCACGTTGTCCGCACTGTTCCCCATCAGCCGATCATTGCCCCTTCCCCCGACGGCATTTTCGATGACAGTCTTTTCGCCGATCCTGACGTTTTCTCTCATCCCACCTACGCTGGAAAGTGCACCGCCGCGCAAGTCGATGATTTGATCCTGCTCGAAGCCGGAGAAGTCAAACGTATCGATCCCTCGCTCATCCCAAACATTGAACTCTGGCTTATCGGACGCGGACGTCAGGCTCGTTTCCGGTTTTCCAGTATTCGAGTTGAACCCATACGTAGTGTCATCCGTTGGCTTCGGCTGGGCGGTGGGCTTGGTGCTGTCTGGCTTTGGCTCGGCCGTGGGCTTGGTGTTATCAGGTTTTGGTTCGGCCGTGGGCGTGTTATCGCCCTGAGGTTTCGGCGGGCAATAAGCCGTGAACACGTTGCCAGGGGCAACCTGCGCACGTTGAAGCAGTCCGAAGTGCGGGCTCGTTCCATACATCCCCTGCAGGTTAGCGAGTCCGCCTGTCATCGGAGCAGAAAGATTGAGCAATCTGGATCCTGTTAGGGCGTGCTTGTCTAGTGCAGAGCTTATATCACCATGAGAGGAAGTGACGGGCTTACCCTCGCCAGGGTTGCCGGTATATACCACCGGTAAAAGCTGAAGCGCCACGCTCGGTGTGGACAGATAATAATTTACAGCAGGTGCATTCACATTAATCATAACGACATTCTCTAAGTTAGTTTATAAACAACAACTTTCAGCTCGCAGGCAGGACACTTGCGAACTGCTGAATAATTAGCGTCACCCTTAACAACTTAAACTACTCAGGCAATGACAAACCTCCCGCCCCCCCGTCAAGCGCGCCCACACACAAGCCTGCTCATTGACTTAAAGCGTCCACGGATCGAGAGATCGTTCTATTGCCTTTCCACTCAACTTGATAGGAGTACCACGACACCGACTATTCTTCCGACCAACAAGCGATTACGTGTGGCCGGCACTTTCAACGTGGACAACATATCGTTTCTATCGACTAAGCTTGATTTTGCTCAATCGATCTCGGATCGCACGGGGCCGGCGTAGGATTGCAGGGCTCCGGTTTCGGATCACGTGGCTCCGGCTCAGGATTGCAGGGCTCCGGCTTCGGATCGCGTGGCTCCGGCTCAGGATTGCAGGGCTCCGGCTTCGGATCGCACGGGTCCGGACGTGGCTTCGGCGTGGGTTCCTTCGGCTCCGGCTGGGGCTCTTTGGGTTCAGGATCTGGCGTTGGGGCATCGCCATGCGCCAGCACATCACCAGGTTGCATCCGACCAATACTTTTTATTAAAAGATCAGCCTTGCCATTGCCCGTCAGGTCCAGGGCCATACTTCCCTCACCGCGACCCTCGTCGTAACTCATCACCGCCTGACCGGGTTGCCCGGTCAAGCGATCGGCTAATGTGAGAGCGCTGATATTCGCCCGCTTCAGCACAGTGGATAAATCGATCTTGTCGGCGCCACTCTCAAAATCCAGGATTACATCGGGGTTATCCGGAGTGGAGTCACTTGCCTGGTCGTATATAAACGTGTCTCCACCACCGCCACCTGACAACCTGTCTGCGCCCGCTCCCCCTTTAAGACGATTGGCAACCTCGTTGCCCACAAGGGAGTCATTCCCTTTACCGCCTACGGCGTTTTCCAGCGTGACGCCCTTGGCAATGGAGACATTACCCTTTAATGCCCCCACATCCGAAAACGACTCGGCATTGAGGTTGATGCTCTGATTCTGTGAATACCCCGAGAAATCCAATGTGTCGTTCCCACCACCATCCCATACACAGAAAATAGGATTGTCGTGGGTCGACTTCAAACTAAAAGCTTCACGGTTCGTATTGGAATTAAACCCATACGTCGTATCGGTATTTCGAGTTTTAGTGTTCGCCCCATAGAGCTTCTGGACGGCCGCAATATCATCCATCATTGGCGCGGAGGGCCTTAACGATTTGAAATCGTGACCCGGTTGGTTCTTTTCTGAATAGTAACTCATCACAGAGCGAGCCCGAGTATCCCCTGCATACTCCGCATCGCGCTCATAGTCACCATAACCATTATAGTCACCCGGGTGTTCCAACCCTATTGCGTGCCCTATTTCATGAATAAGGACATCGCGGAAAAAACTGCCAAGCGCAGGGTTGGCATCCGCATTCGCCGTACCAACATTTGCGAACGTACCCTTGATATGTTTGTTGGGCAGTATGGCCTCGCCACCGGACGTTCCAGGCATATCATTGATTTCAACGCTGCCGTCAGGCTTCTGCACGTTCTCAGTGAAGGTCACGTTAGCGACATCCTGCCAGGATTGCAGTGCCTGCCTGGCCTGCTGTGCCTGCTGCGGGGTGAAGCCCTTGGAGATACGAACAGACAAGTCAATTTTGTTGTCCCCATTACGGTCATGAAACTTGAAGCCTGCGCGGGTAATATGGTTTCCAGCCTGTTCCGTAGTAAGAACCCGTTTCTTACTGTTTAAGGCATATACCCCAGCGGGCCCCTCAGGGCTGATACCGCCCACTGGGATCAGCTCCGCTTTTACAATGGCATTGGTAACAGATAGTCCTGGCATTCTCATAAAACAACATCCTCATTCAAATCAGACCCGAACTGTAGAATCAATACAATCGAGATACCGAACCCAGTGCTACAACAGCAGCAGTCGTTATCGGCACACCCTCAAACTCGCACAGCCGCTCACGCCATGCCAGAGGCCAATTAATTCAACTCGACACACTCTAAAACCCAAAAACACTTTAGCCTTGTATTCGTAAAACCCTGACACCATACAGCCGAAAGCCGTCTTCAGAAAAAACCGACAACCTGTTGTTTTATATAAAATTAAAAATAATAAAACACACCAAAGACAATATGAATTTCAAAACATTATTCATAATCAGACAACACCTCATCGAAGCAAGGCGCACACTGGATCCGCAGCATTCCATAGGCACCACAGAACTCATCACTTGAAGAGTGGGTCATGACCCATGACTTGAATGAATATTGAGCGCGCTATAAATCCAGGCTCACATAAGATCGAAACCATTCTTACGAACTGCCATCTCTTGGACGACTTACAATGTTGATACCGGGCAATACTGCGCACTCAAACACGTGGGCGTCTATTGAGCGCCCTCGCACGGGAATAAATAGCGGGCACGGTTGAAAACCGTAAACGGCTTTTCCCATTCCAACCAAGCATAAATCCTATGCCTCGCACCCTACTTTCAGGCTGTTGCCCGCACGCCCATCATCCCTCCAGCCAACCCGGCTCATCTCCCGAGGGAACACGCCATGACACTTCAAGCCACACTCGATGCCTTCCGCGCCGACTTCAAGGCCGGCAAGCCGCCTTACAACGCCCCGGCGCATATTCATCCGATCATGGAACGCGCCACTGCCGAGCTGATGGCTAGCGGCGCGGCGCTACGTGCACTCAAGGTCGGGGACAAGGCGCCGCTGTTCAGCCTCAAGGATGCCGATGGCACGCTGGTTTCCTCTGCTGCGTTGTTGGCTCAAGGCCCGTTGGTGCTGACGTTCTACCGAGGCGTGTGGTGCCCGTACTGCAATCTGGAACTGCAGGCGCTGCAAGCCTTTCTGCCCACGCTGAAGGCCACCGGCGCCAACCTGCTGGCACTGTCTCCGCAGACCGCCGCCAACAGCCGCAAGTCCACGCGTATCACCGACCTGCAATTTCCGATCCTCAGCGATACTCACAACGATGTCGCCGATGCCTTCGGCTTGCGCTTTGAACTGCCGGATTATCTGGTCGAGCTGTACAAGGCCCTGGGCAACAACCTGCCACTGATCAATGATGACCCGGCGTGGACCCTGCCCATGCCCGCCCGCTATGTGATCGGCCAGGACAGCGTGATCCGTTACGCCGAGGTCAACCCCGATTACACTCAACGCCCAGAACCGGCAGCAATGCTCGACGCCCTCAGCCGCTAACCCAAGGACGCCCGATGGACCGCCTTACCGCGATGGAAACCTTCGTCCACGTTGTCGAAACCGGCTCGTTCTCGGCGGCCGCCAAGCGCTTGGGCATCGGCCAGCCCGCTGTCTCCAAAAGCATTGCGCAGTTGGAAGCGCGCCTGGCGGTGCGGTTGTTGCTGCGTTCGACCAGAGGCCTGACACCGACCGAAGCAGGCCTGGCGTTCTTCGAAAAAGCCAGGCGTGCCATCGATGAGGCCAACGAGGCAGACGAGGCTGCGCGGGGGGCAGGCGCCGGGCTGTCGGGCAACCTGCGTATCAGCGCGGCGGTGACCTTCGCTCGCATGCATATCATTCCTCACCTGGGACCGTTCCTGGCGCAATACCCGAATGTAAACATCGAGGTGGTGCTGGATGACCGAACCCTCAACCTCGTGGAAGAAGGTATCGACGTTGGCCTGCGCATGGGCAACCTGAATGATTCCAGCCTCACGGCGCGCAAGATCGGCGAATCGCCTTGCGTGATCCTCGGCACTCCGACGTACTTCGAACGCTTCGGCGAACCCGCCACGCCGGCGGATGTGCTGCAACACCAGGCGATCATCTATACCCGCGGCGAAGGCTCGCACTGGAACTTCACCCAGGGCGACACGCACTACCCCCTTGTGGCCCACGGCCGCCTGCGCGTCACCGCAGCGGAAGGTGTACGCGCCGGTGTGCTGGGGCATTTGGGCCTGACCCTGTCTTCCACCTGGATGTTCGCACCGGAGTTGGCCAGTGGCGAGGTCAAGGCCGTGCTGACCGATTGGACGTTGCCGCCCAGGGCCTTATGGGCGGTGTTTCCTACGGGGCGCATGGCAAGTGCCAAGGCGCGTGCGTTTGTCGAATACGTGGAACAGCTGCTGGCTGAAACCCCATCGGCCCACCTGTAGGAGCCGGCAAACCGGTTCCTACGGGGTTGTGCGGTGTTCAGATGACTCGGTTGTCCCAACCTACGCTGATGTGGCGGGGTAATTCGCGGCGATGCTCCAGCAGCCACGCGTCCAGCGTATGCCCCACATGGGTCAATACGCCCAACTGTGCGCCAGTTTCGTCAATGCTCTGTAACGCCAGCGTCAGGTCATTGTGATTGCGCGGCGCTTGCGGCTGCGGCGGCATGGAGCAATCCAGCACCAGTACGTCGAGCGGTAAGCGTTGCAGCCAGGCCAGAGTCGCCAGTGGCAGGCCGACGGTGTCGGTAAGGTAGGCGATACGCCGCCCCTCGCCTTCCAGCAGGTAACCCAGGGTCGGTTTGGAATGCTGCAACGGCAACGCCGTGACGCTCAGTTCGCCAAACTGCCGGGTTTCGAATTCACTGAATGGCTGGCTGAAATCCAGGATGCCCGGATGCTTGTAGAGGTCGGACAAACCCTCCGGATCCGCCGGCCCGTGCACCGGAATCACCAGTCCCTGGCCCCAGCGCAGGTGCAGCAGCCCCTGGGCATGATCGGCGTGATAGTGGGTCTGGAAAATTCCGTTGAAACTGCGCGGCGGGAAACGTTCGGTGAGGTCGGGCAAACCGCTGTCGATCAACCAGCGCTGGTCGCCGCATTCGACCAGCGCACTGCAGGGACGCCGGCGCAGGCTGGCATCGCTGCGCGCCAAACCGCACGCTGGGCACTCGCAGCCATACACCGGGACTTGCCGCGCGTCGCCGGTGCCGAGCAACGTCAGGCGCATGCCGAGTGCCCGTGGTCCAGGCAGCACAGCAGGCGCTCGACCGTATGTGCCAGCGGCCCGGAGTTGTCCAGTACAAACAACCCCTCACCGTTCCCGGCGATCAAGTCGGCCGTGAAGCGCGCATTGCGTGCCAGGCGCGCTTCAATGTCCGCCAATGCCTCACGTCCCCGAGCGATCAAGCGCTGTCGCAACACTGCCTGATCAACCGTCAGCAGCAACACCAGCGCTGTCGGATAACGCTCACGCGTCTGTGCCAGGTGCGCGCGGGAGCCGTTGACCAGCACGTCGTCGCCCGCCGCCAGCCAGTCGTCGATCTCCCTGGGAATGCCATAGGACAAGCCGTTCGCCTGCCAGTCGAGGGCAAACGCGCCCTCGGCCAGCATCGCGGCGAATTGCTCCGGGCTCACGCCCTGCGCCGCCTCGCCCACCGCTTCCGCCGAGCGGGTGATGACGCGGCGCACGACGCGGCAACCGCGCTCGGCCAGACGTGGGCGTGCGGCATCCAGCAGGCTGTCCTTGCCCGAGCCGGAGGGCCCGATGAGATAGATCAACCTGCCTGCCATCAAAACACCCTCTTCGCTTGTCGCCACACTTGTTGCACCACAGGCAGCCCTTCGCGGCTGCGCGCTTGTACCATGTCCGCACGCAGGCCGATGGCAATTTCACCGCGATCCTTGAGGCCTGCCGCGTGCGCGGGCGCCAGGCTGATCATCTTGACCGCCCGCGACAGGTCGCCGCCGTCCTGTTGGTCGGCCAGCACGAACGCGGCCTGCAACAGGCTGGCCGGGTAGTAGTCGCTGGAAAGTATATCCAGCAATCCCTCGGCCGCCAGGCCCGCGGCGGCCACATTACCCGAGTGCGACCCGCCGCGCACCACGTTCGGCGCGCCCATCAAGACTTTCATGTTCAGTGCCTGGCAGCCCTTCGCCGCTTCCAGGGTGGTGGGGAATTCGGCGATGGTCATGCCGTAGCGCGCCGACTCTTCCACATGGGCCAGGGTCGCGTCGTCGTGGCTGGCGACCGACAGGCCCCGCGCCAGGCAATGCTCGACGATGGCCGCGCGGTAGCGGTCGCTGTACGCCAGGGAGTTGGCCTTTTGCAGCACGATGAACGCGTCCATGGTTTCGTCGTTCAGGTGGTACTTGCCCATGTAGTACTCACGGTACTTGGACTCGAGCACGAACTGGCGCTGGCCCGGCGAATGGTCCATCACCGACACCAGTTGCACCAGCGGGTTTTCCACCAGGTCGCGGAACACGCTGAGGGTGTCCGGGTGGCACAGCTCGCAACGCAGGTGCAGGTGGTGCTCGGCGCGGGTCAGGCCGGCGCCTTCCGCCTGGGCGATGGCATCGAGCATCGCCGGCAGCTTCTTC
Organism: Pseudomonas sp. CHM02; assembly: GCF_000612585.1. GTDB lineage: Bacteria > Pseudomonadota > Gammaproteobacteria > Pseudomonadales > Pseudomonadaceae > Aquipseudomonas. The sequence goes on along the minus strand of NZ_JFCA01000037.1, from coordinate 50,975 downwards.
ATGCGGTTGCCCTTGGGGTTCACATCGCCGATGGACACCGCATCGAAGACGGTGGTGATGCCCGCCGCGATGATCTGCGCATCATGGCTGAGCACCGCCGAGGTCGACGGCCAGTCCACACCCGGGCGCGGGGTCATGTGTTTTTCCAGGTTGTCGGTGTGCAACTCCACCAGGCCCGGCAACAGGTAATCACCGCCCAGGTCCTGGGCCTGGGGCAACTGGCTGCGGCCTTCGGCGAGGTCGACGATCTTGCCGTCGCGCAGCACCACCGAACCGAGGAACATGCGATCCGCCGTGACGATCTGGGCATTACTGAGGATCTGTTCAGCGGGCATGGGCGTATTCCTCTGGGGCAACAGGCGTGGGGGTCATGTCGAAATGGCGGTCGGCAACAGCTTCACGGGCAGCGCGGTCGTGGAAGATGCCGATCAGCGCGGCACCGCCAACCTTGGCTTCGTTCATCAGTTCCAGCACCACCTGGCGGTTGTTGTCGTCCAGGGACGCAGTGGGTTCGTCCAGCAGCATCACCGGCCAATCGACCATGAAGCCGCGGGCAATGTTGACGCGCTGTTGCTCGCCACCGGAGAAGGTGCCGGGCGCCAGCTGCCATAGGCGCTGGGGGATGTTCAGGCGCGTCAGCAAGTGTTCGGCGCGGGACTGCGCATTGCCCTTGGACCAGCCACGGGCCAGGGCCGGCTCCATCACCACATCCAGGCAGGCCACGCGGGGGATCACCCGCAGAAACTGGCTGACATAGCCCAGGGTCTGCTGGCGTACCTGCAGGATGTCACGCGGTTCGGCGCCGACCAGTTCCAGCCACTCGCCGGCATGTCGTACGCGGATGCTGCCGCCCGCCGGCAGATAATTGCCGTAGAGGGTGCGCAGCAAGGTGCTCTTGCCCGCACCGGACTGGCCATGCAGCACCAGGCATTCACCGCCCTGCACACTGAACTCGACGCCGCGCAGTACGTTGAGCACCACGCCGTTCTGCTGATGCAGGGTGAAGGTTTTCGAGAGGTCACGGACCTCGATCAAGGCATTCATCATGGCTGCAATACCGAAGACACCAGCAGTTGAGAGTAAGGGTGCTGTGGATCGTCGAGGATTTGGTCCGTAAGCCCGGTCTCCACCACCCGCGAGCGACGCATCACCATCAGGCGGTCGGCCAGCAGGCGTACGACGGCCAGGTCGTGGGTGACGATCACCACCGCCAGATCCAGCTCACGCACCAGCCCGCGCAGCAGGTCGAGCAGGCGCGCCTGCACCGACACATCCAGGCCGCCGGTGGGTTCGTCCATGAACACCAGGCGTGGGCTGGAGACGAGGTTGCGGGCGATCTGCAGACGCTGCTGCATGCCGCCGGAGAACGTGCGCGGCAAGTCGTCGATGCGTTGCGGATCGATTTCCACCTGGCTCAACCAGTCGAGGCCCGCGCCACGCAGTTGCGCGTAATTGCGCATGCCCTGGGCCATCAGGCGCTCGCCGATATTGGCGCCGGCCGACACGCCCATGCGCAGGCCATCGCGGGGGTTCTGCTCGACAAAACCCCACTCGGTGCGCAACAACGTGCGGCGTTCGGCCTCACTGGCGCTGTAGAGATCGAGCCATTCACCGTCCTTGCTGCGGTAGCCGATGCTGCCGGCTTGGGGTGGCAGGCGCCCGCTCAACAATGAAAGCAAGGTGGATTTACCCGAGCCGGATTCGCCGACGATGCCCAGCACTTCGCCGGGGTACAGATCAAAGCTAACACCCTGGCAACCCTTCTCTGGGCCGTACAACAGGGACAGGTCACGCACTTGCAATAACGGCTGGTTCACTGGTTGTTCTCCTTCACCCGTTGGGCGCAATACCAGGTGTCGGAACACACAAAACTCTGGGTCCCGGCGTCATCCAGAATCAGCTCATCGAGGAACGATTCATGGCTGCCGCAGATCGCGCAGTTGTGTGCCCACTGCTGTACTTCGAACGGATGGTCTTCAAAGTCGAGGCTGGTGACTTCGGTGTACGGCGGCACCGCGTACAGGCGCTTTTCGCGACCGGCGCCGAACAGCATCAGCGCCGGGCTCATGTCGAGTTTCGGGTTGTCGAATTTGGGAATCGGCGACGGGTCCATCACATAGCGCTCATCGACCATCACCGGGTAGGCGTAGCTGGTGGCGATATGGCCGAAGGTGGCGATGTCTTCGTAGAGCTTCACGTGCATCACCCCGTAATCGTTGAGGGCGTGCATGGTGCGGGTCTCGGTTTCCGACGGTTCGATGAAGCGCAGCGGCTCCGGGATCGGCACTTGGTAGACCATGATCTGCCCGGCCTGCAGCGGCGTTTCCGGGATGCGGTGGCGGGTCTGGATCACCGTGGCGTCCGGCGTGGCTTCGGTGGTAGCAATCCCAGCGGTGCGTGCAAAAAAGCGGCGGATGGAGACGGCGTTGGTGGTGTCGTCGGCGCCCTGGTCGATGACCTTGAGCACGTCGTCCGCACCGAGGATCGCGGCGGTCAGTTGCATGCCGCCGGTGCCCCATCCATACGGCAATGGCATCTCGCGACCACCGAACGGCACCTGGTAACCCGGGATCGCCACGGCCTTGAGCAAGGCGCGGCGGATCATGCGTTTGGTCTGTTCGTCGAGGTAGGCGAAGTTGTAGGCCGTGTCATTCATGGCGAGAGCCCTCGGCGGGTTGGCGCAGTTTGCGGATCAGTTCCAGTTCGGACTGGAAGTCCACGTAGTGCGGTAATTTGAGGTGCGAGACAAAGCCCGCGGCCTCGACGTTGTCGCAGTGGGCCAGCACGAACTCTTCACGCTGGGCCGGCGAGACGATCTCTTCGTTGTATTCCCCGGCGCGCAGCGAGCGGTCGACCAGCGCCATGCCCATGGCCTTGCGCTCGGCATGCCCGAACGCCAGGCCATAGCCACGCGTGAACTGCGCCAGCTCGGTGGCCGAGCCGACGAACTGGTTGACCATCTCGCACTCGGTCACCTCGATGCTGCCCAGGCAAATGGGGAAGCCCAGTTCCTCCGGGTCGATCCACACCTCCACATCGCCGATGCGGATCTCGCCGGCAAACGGGTGGTTGCGGCCGTAGCCACGCTGGGTCGAGTAACCCAGCGCCAACAGGAAACCTTCATCGCCTCGGGCCAGGGCTTGCAGGCGTTCGGCGCGGCTGGCAGGGTATTCCAGCGGGTCGCGGGTGATGTCGGCGACGCTGGCGTTGTCGTCGGCTTCGTGCTTGATCAGGCCTTCTTTGGCGAGCAGGCCGAGCACGCGTGGGCAGGCTTCCAACGTCGCCTCCGGCGTAGTCTGCGGCCCTGGGTATTCACCTTCGGCCAGCAGTGCGAAATCCAGCAGGCGATGGGTGTAGTCGAAGGTCGGGCCGAGCAGTTGTCCGCCGGGCACGTCCTTGAACGTGGCGGACAAGCGCCGGCTCAGCGACATGTACGCAGTATCGATCGGCAGGCTCGGGCTGAAGCGCGGCAGCGTGGTGCGGTAGGCACGCAGCAGGAAGATCGCTTCCACCAGGTCGCCCGCTGCTTGCTTGATCGCCAGCGCGGCGAGTTCTTCATCGAACAGCGAGCCTTCGGTCATCACCCGCGCCACGGCCAATGGCAATTGCTCGCGGATTTGCGTCACGCTCAGTTCCGGAATCGCGGTGTCGCCCCGGCGCTTTTTCGCCAGCAGGCGGTGGGCATTGTCGATGGCCTGTTCGCCACCTTTGACGGCTACGTACATCAGGCGTGCTCCTCTGTGATGCGGCTGCTGCGTGGCAGTCCGATCAGGTGATGGCCGGCGGCGAACAGCACGTCGAGGCCACGGGGAAAGGCTTCGCGGCGTTGGCGTTCCTGCCAGAAGGCTTGTGGCACCGGCAGGTGCACCTGGCGCTGGGCCTTGATGCCTGGGCCGCGCCAGAGCAGGCCGCGACCGGACTCAAGGTCGGTGAGCTGCACGAGCAAGGTGCAGGACTGGTCGGGGTAACGGTCATTGCCGTGGTCGAAGCCGCCAAGGTCGAGCAGATCCTGTTCACCGAGCAGCGCGAAGACCGCGTCATCGCGATTCGACGTCAACGGGCAGCCGCAGTGGAAGGCCAGGTTGGCGCGGATCAGCGGCGTGTCGAAGCTCGGCGCCAGCCACAGCGGCGTGTCCGTGTCCAACAGGGCCAGGCACAAGGCGTAGGTGGCGGGTGCCAGGCCGTCGAGGCGCGGTGCGGATGGCAGGTGCTGGATCAAGCCCGGTTCGGCCAGGGCTTTGAGCGCGGCGCGAAAACCGCGTTGGGCATCGAGTACCGGGTCGACAAACGCCGGTTGCAACAGCTGAGCATTCATCAGTTTTCTCCTCGCACCAGGGTGAAGAACTCGACCTTGGTGGCCGCCGTGTCGGCTTCTTTTTGCGCGCGGCGCTGAGCTTGGGCGCTGGCCAGCACGGTGATCAGGTCGCTGAGCCAACTGCTTGGGTGAGCGCCTTGCAGGTGGGCATCGGCCAGGGCGGCCAACTCGGCATGGACCTTGTCGCGCCCGGCCAGGTAGCTGTAGCCGGTGCGACCATCGGCCAGACGTACCACGCAGCGGGTCACGCTCATTTCGCCGACGTTGAACGGCGCGCCGTTGCCGCCCATGCGCCCGCGCACCAGGGTCATGCCGATTTCCGGGGCGCGGATCAGTTGGTATTCGGCGTCTTTCAACGCGGCTTCGTGAGGTTGCAGTTCATTGAGCTGGGCGCGGGCTAATACGCCGATCCAATGTTGTCGCGGGGACACACTCATCATTCAAGTCACCACTTGGTACTGGAAGCGATCCGAACGGCTGGTGGACTGCGCGAGCTCCACCGGGCGGCCGTCACGATCGCAGGAAAGGGTAAAGACGGTGAGCGCCGGCAAGTGCCGAGGCATCATCAGCAGCGCGGCTTCATCACGGTTGGGCAAACGCGCACCGATCAGGCTTTGGGTGCGGGTCAGCGGCAGGTCGCGTTCGCGCAGGTACTGGCGCAAGGAGCCGCCGTTGTAGTCGGCCAGCAACGGCGCACGGCTGGCGCAGTAGCGGTGGCGGATCAGGCTGACGGGCTGGTGGTCGAGCTTGCGCAGGGTTTGCAGCTCGATCATCGGGGCCATTTCGGCGATGCCCAGGTGCATGGCTTCATCGCGGCTGGCGTAGCAGTAGCGGCGCTTGAGCAACACCGCCTGCACACCCACGCCCTGGGCCGACAGCGACTGGCTGTAGGAGGTCTCGGCGCCCATCGAGTAAATCAGCGGACGATCGAGCACCTGGGTGCCCTTGCCCTGGCGGCGCAACAGGCTGCCTTCGAACACCAGCTCATCGATGGCGCGGCGCAGGGTGTGACGGTTGACGCCGAAGCGCTCAGCCATGTGCACCTCACCGGGCAGGAAGTCGCCGGCCTGGTAGTTGCTGAGTTCACGGCGCAGGATATCCGCGAGCTCGCGGTACACCGGCTCATCTTGTCTAGACAACTGCATGCTTAAAAAAAGCGCCGCGCGGGCACCCCTCCGAGGTCAGATGAACTGCTTGCGCAGGCGTTGGGACAGCACGTCGATCAAGCTCACCACCACGATGATCACCAGCAGCACCGCGCAGGTTTGTACGAACTGGAAGGCGCGGATGTTTTCCCAGAGGATCACACCGATCCCGCCGGCACCGACCATGCCCACCACCGTGGCCGAACGCACGTTGGCTTCGAAGCGGTACAGCGCGTAGCTCACCCACAGCGGCATCACTTGGGGGATCACGCCATAGATCACTTCCTGCAAGGCACTGGCGCCGGTAGCACGTACGCCTTCCACCGGGCCGGGGTCGATGGCTTCGACGGCTTCGGCGAACAGCTTGGCAAGCACGCCGGTGGTGCTGATCCACAACGCCAACACGCCGGCAAAAGGACCGAGGCCGACGGCGACCACGAACAACATGGCGAACACCATTTCGTTGATGGAGCGGAAGGTGTCCATCACGCGGCGCAGCGGTTGGTGCACCCACCACGGGGTGATGTTGTCGGCGCAGAGGATGCCCAGCGGCACCGAGCAGACAATGGCCAGCACCGTGCCCCAGAGGGCGATTTGCACGGTGACGATCATCTCCTTGAGGTAGGAGCGCCATTCGTGAAAGTCCGGCGGGAAGAAGTCGGCGGCGAAGGTCGCCATGTTTCCGGAATCGCGGTACAGCGCCAGCGGGTTCATTTCCGCGCCGTGCCAGGCCCAGGCCAGCAGGACCAGGAACAGGCCCCAGCCGAGGTATTGCGGCCAGGTGCGTTTGCCGACGGCTTCAGCGTGCAAAGTGGTCATGGTTGTCCTCGATCTAAATGTGGGAGCTGGCTTGCCTGCGATGGCGGTCTGTCAGTCACAAATGTGCGAGCCGATACACCGCAATCGCAGGCAAGCCAGCTCCCACAGGCGGTTAGCCGTTTGCTGCAGTTTTTTTGTCGAGTTCAGAGATGCGCTGTTGCAGCTTGGCCAGGTCGGCGTCGATGTCGGCGAGTTTCTTGGCCTTGTCAGCGGCTTCTAGCTTGTCGTCGGCGCTGATGGTGGTGCGCTGCTTGAACAGCTCCAACTGGCGGATCGGCAACAGTTGGTCGTCGCTCGACGCGAGGAACTTGCCCAGCTGCATGTTCTTCAGCACAGCCTTCTCTTCATCGGTGTCGCCGTAGTGGGCGAAGAAGTCGCGGATCTTGGTCTTCTCGCTGTCGCTCAGCGCCTTGCTCCACACCATCGGGTCGGCAGGGATCAGCGGTGATTTCCAGATCACCTTGAGCATCGCGGCCTTGTCCGGCTGGGTCACCTCAAGACGCTCCCAGCTCTCGGTGTTGAAGGTGGCCACGTCCAACTGCCCCTTGGCCACGCTCAACGCGTTGACTTCATGGCTGGAGTTCAACGTGCGCTTGAACGCGGTGGCGGCATCCACATTGTTCTTGGCGAACACGTAGTAGCCCGGCACCAGGTAGCCCGAGGTGGAGTTCGGGTCGCCGTTGCCGAAAGTCAGGTTCTTGGCATTCTTGAGCATGTCGTCGACGTTGTTGATCGGGCTGTCCTTGCGCACGATCAGCACGCTCCAGTAGCCGGCGGCGCCGTTGGCGGCAGCGGTCTGGGCGAAGATCTCGCCGTTGGAGCGGTCCACCGCCTCCATTGCGGCCTTGTTGCCGAGCCAGGCCACATCGACCTTGTTGAAGCGCATGCCCTGGATCAGGCCGGCGTAGTCAGAGGCGAAAGTGGCGTTGATGGTCAGGCCGGTCTTCTTGTGCATGTCATCCAGGAACGGCTGCCAGATGCTCTTGAGGTTCTGCGAAGACTCGGTGGACATGATGCCGAAATTGATGGCTTTGTCGGCCGCCTGGGCATTGCCCATGGCGACACTGGCCAGCAACACGGCAGACAGAAACACTTGGCCGATACGGTTGAACATGGACGGGATTCCTGTGGGTCGTGAGTAGGGTTTCAAGCGCGCGCCAGGGCCAGCCGAGGGGTAACCTCGGTGCGGCGGGTCTGGTCGGAAAACATCAGGCTGGTGTCGACGTCGGCACCGTACAAATCATTGAGGAACTGGCTGCTCATCGCGCTGCCCTGCCCGTCGAAATGAATCCGCCCGCCCTTGAGCGCCACGGCGCGGGGGCAATAACGCATGGCGTAATCGACTTGATGCAGGGTCACCACCACGGTCTTGCCGTCGCGGCGGTTGATGTCGGCGAGGATCTCCATGACCTTGCGCGCCGACTCCGGGTCGAGGGAGGCGATGGGTTCGTCGGCGAGGATCACCTCGGCGCGCTGGGTCAATGCACGGGCAATCGCCACGCGTTGCTGCTGGCCGCCGGACAAGGTCGAAGCACGTTGCGCGGCCAGATCGGCCAGGCCCACGCGCGCCAGGGACTCCAGGGCAAACGCCTTCTCTTCGGCATTGAACAACCCCAGGTTGCCGCGCCAGCGCGGCATGCGGCCCAGGCAACCGAGCAGCACGTTGTCGAGCACGCTCAGGCGATTGACCAGGTTGAACTGCTGGAAGATGTAGCCGATGTCCGCGCGCAACCGCCGCACCTTGCCATTCAAGCGCCCACTGGCCTGCACTTCCCGGCCCAACACCTTGACGCTGCCGCCATTGCTCTTGTCGCAACAGGCCAGGCCCGCCAGGTGACGCAACAACGTGGATTTGCCGGAACCGGAAGCGCCAATCAGCGCGACCATCTCACCCGAGGCAATGGTGAGTTCGAGGTCAACCAATGCGGACTTCTTCGCAAAGGTCTTGTTCAAGTGATCGACATGGATAGCGTGAGTCATGGGCTTCTCTGTCTTGTTTGAACAGCCAGGGGATGGCTGCGGTTGAGTTCAAACGACAGTAGGCGCGGGAGGTGTCAGCGCTATTACTTGCACATGACTGGAGGGGGTCGGTTGGATGAAGGTTTTGTGAAAGGTTGGAAGTGGATCTGAAAGCACACTCCAGCTAAGGGGTGGACGGGCTTGCTGTGGTGAGCAGGCTTACTGTGGTGAGCGGGCTTGCTGTGGTGAGCGGGCTTGCCCCGCGCTGGGCTGCGCAGCAGCCCCAATAAGGCCACCGTGTTCATTCAGGCACAACACGTCGCCAGGTTTCAGGGCCGCTTCGCAGCCCAGCGCGGGGCAAGCCTGCTCACCACAAAATTTGCGATTTTTCCGACCTTCTCTGTCGGTTGCCGTCGCTATAACGCATCGCTAGCCTCTCGCAGTCGCTGCTCATAAGCGATCAGGCTTGGTCGCCTGGATTAGAATGGCGCACAGTGCCGCGCAAGCGGCATTATCATGCTCGCGTCATGGGGAGCTGTGCGTGGGAGGGCTTAGGCCCTGCCGGGTTTCCATTCCCTGGTCGACCAACCTGCGTACAGCTCGCCACCCTTCTGCTTGGTCGCGGATGGTGTGAGCTCCAACTGAATGGAGATTGACTGCATTAAAAAAGTTACTCCAAACCCCGCCATCCACCTCGGATGACACGCCTCAAACCCCACCCAATCTCATCTTCACCATCCGCCCCGGCCTAAGCACCGAAGCTGCCTTGAACAATGCCAGCGAGATGCTGGAATCGGCGACTGTGTGCGCCTATGACTGTGCCGAGCATCTGGATGGCTCGGGCCGCAAGCAGGTGTTGGCGGTGGTGCAGATGATTGAGATTGCACAGTTGTTGGTGGATACGGCGCTGGAGCGGGAATGCCCGTGAACTGATGCATTTCGTTGATCGCTCCCACTTAGAGCCTGGGCGCGATCAGCATGACCGGCGCATTCTGGACAGAAAAATGTTTGGTTAAGGTTTGATGCAAGGTTTTGATGGCAGCGGAGACAGCCTCTGCTTCAATCTGTTTGAAGCGCTCAATATCTATGCGCGACGTAGGCTAAAGCTTGAGATATGTAGGGAGTTTAGCTAGTTTATGAAAATCGCATAACATTGATAACTTCGGTATATCCATGAACCCTATTACGAATCCCTACTCCCCCGGAGCTGGCACACCACCGCCCGAGCTTGCCGGAAGAGGTGAGCTACGAGAACGTGTGCGGATAGGTATAGCCCGCTTGCGAACAGGCCGTCCGGCAAAAAGCGTGTTGATGGTCGGGCTCCGAGGGGTTGGAAAAACCGTATTGCTGGATCAGATGCGTCTGGATGCAGAAGGTGAAGGTGTACATACCATACGTATTGAAGCCCCTGAGAATCGATCTCTTCCGGCTTTACTCGCCCCGCAGTTGCGTCTGGCCCTCCTCCGGCTGAGCCGTCTGGACGCGGCAAAGGATTTGGCCCGCCGTGGTTTGCGCGCGCTGGCAGGCTTTGCAGGCTCACTGAAAGTCATCTATGCGGATATTGAGGTGGGACTGGACCTGGAACCTGAGGCGGGCCTAGCGGATAACGGCGATCTGGAGGCAGATCTTTCAGCTCTGCTTGAGCAAGCAGGCCTGGCAGCCAAATCAGTTGGCTCCGCGCTGGTGATTTTTATAGACGAAATGCAATACGTCGAAGAGTCGCAATTCTCTGCACTCATCTCTGCATTGCACCGCTGCGCCCAGTCACGCCTGCCTGTCACCGTGGTGGGGGCCGGTCTTCCTCAGTTACGGGGTCGAGCAGGCAACGCGAAATCATATGCAGAAAGGCTGTTCGACTATCCGGAAATTGGGCCTCTATCTGAGGCAGAGGCAACACTCGCCATCGTCAAACCCGCTGAAGACGAAGGCGTTGCGTACGATCCCGAAGCCGTTGAAATCATCGTCCGCAGAACACGAGGTTATCCTTATTTCCTCCAAGAGTGGGGCAATCACGCATGGGATGTCGCGGGGGAAAGCCCTATCACGATCACCGACGTAGAACTTGCCTCCGGCGAAGCCGTAGCAGCGCTCGATGAGAGCTTCTTTCGGGTACGCTTTGATCGTCTCACTCCAACGGAGAAGAAGTACCTACGAGCCATGGCGGAACTCGGACCCGGGCCGCACCGATCCGGTGATATTGCTGATCGACTGGGTCGCCGGGTCCAGGCACTGGGGCCCATCCGCAATAGCCTGATTGCGAAAGGCATGATCTGGAGCCCGAATCATGGGGACACGGCATTTACAGTCCCTCTTTTCGATGAGTTTATGAAACGAATCATGCCGGGAGATCAGTGGGATATGGCTAACTGACTCACACTGAGCAGCGCTCCCACAGTTGATCTTCATTGGATTGGAGAACGCGATTCACAGGCATGAAAAAGGCGACCCGAAGGTCGCCTTTTGTCATTGCGCGTACTGTTTGCTCAACCCCGGCGGTACGCCCTGCACGTCGGTCTCTTCCCATGGGCCGTTCGGGCTGATGGAGCGGCTCCAGCCGTTGCTCCAGCGGTAATACGTACGCTGGCGATAGAAGGTGTCGGGCTGCTCGTCCAGCACATACACCTGCATCTTGCCGTCCCAGTGGCTCACGGCGCCCGGTGGTGGGGCAAAGGTCGCGGATTTGGTGGGCACGGGTTTCGGCGCCGGGGTTACCGGGCCGGACGGTTTGGTGCCCGGCTGGGTCGACGGGCCCGAGGGTGGGATGGTCGGGCCGGTGGGTGCCGGAGGTGGGCGGTGGACCGCACAAGCGCTCAGCCCCAATACCAGGCTGAGCAAGGTGATGCGTGCAAATGCGGTCATAGGCGTTTCCTCGAAATTATTTGTCCGGACTGTCGATGGTCAGCTGCTGCAAGGCAGTGGTGGTGCTGGCCAAGGGTTGGCTGCGGCCGATCCACTCGCCAGCTGTCGGAACACCTGCCCGGGATATGCGCGCAACCAGTTGGACTTCGGGGAAGTTCGACAGTTTCAACTGCGGCATCATCGCGTCGGCATCGCCCAGTTCGACGGTGATCGGCAGTTCGGCGACGGTCACGCGTTTGGCCGCCAACGGTGCCGGCGGGCCGCTCACGGCACGGGCAAAGATGAATACGCTGTCAGTAGGCAGGGCTTTGGCCTTCACGTCGGCGCTCAGATCCACGCGAACGTTCATCGCGGCTTTTTGAGGAGCAACGGTGCCGCCACTCTCTTTGAGCTTCTCGGCAGCTCGATCAATGCCACCTTGCAGCGCCGCACGGGAGTTGTCTTCCGCTGGCAGTTGCGCCAGCAGTCGGCTCCAGTAGTCGATCGCCTCCTGATAACGCTGGCCTTCAAAGGCGGCGATACCGAGCAGGCCAAGGCTGGTGACTTCCTTCGGATCGAGCTTCAATGCCTCGTCCGTCAGCGCCTGGACCTGGGGCGACCACTGTTTGTTGTCGGCAAAGTACTGCGCCTGGGCCCACTGGCCGAGCAGTTCCGGCTGGCGCCCGGCCAGGGCCACGGTGCGTTCGAACACCTTGGCGGCCTCGGCGGAGCGATCCTGGGCCATGTAGGCGCGACCAAGGAAATACAGGCCCTCCGCCGAGTCCGGCTGGGCAGCGGCGGCACGTTCCAGGCGGTGGGTCATGTCTTCCATGGAGACCGGTGGCTGGGAGAATTCGCGGGTCAGTTCGACCTTGTCGCTCGCCCCATAGTGCAGGTACAGCGCAACGCCGAGGACAGGCACCAGGAATGCCGCCAGAAATGGCAGTGGCTTGCCCAGGCGCGACTCGCGGGGTTTTTCCACGCCTTCGGTGTCGGCCAGCAATTCGCGGGCGGCTTCGGCGCGGCCGGTGTCGAGTTGTGCGGCGTTGAGCACGCCTTCGTCCTGCTGCACTTGCAGCTCGGCGACACGTTCTTGATAGAGCGCCACGTTCAGTGCGGTGCGGTCCTCTTCACGCTGGGCGCGGCGGCCGCGCAGGACAGGGATCAACAGGAAACTCAGGGCAATCAGAAGCAGCAAGCCGGCTGCGAGCCAGAAATCAATCATCAGTCTTGGTGTCCAGCAATTGGTCGAGGCGTTTACGCTCATCCAGGGACAGCGCGTCGGAACCATCGGTCGGCGCGGCACGGCGACGGCGCACGATCACGGCCAGCACCACTACGCCCGCCAGCAACAGCCCGGCGGGGCCGAACCACAGCAGCGCGGTCTTGCCGGTGAGGGCCGGTTTGTAGCGCACGAAATCACCATAGCGGTCGACCATGAAGTCGATGATCTGCTGGTTGTCCTTGCCCTCCCCCAGCATGCGGAAAATCTCTTTGCGCAGGTCGGCGGCGATGGGCGCGTTGGAGTCGGCGATGTCCTGGTTCTGGCACTTGGGGCAGCGCAGTTCCTTGGTCAGCTCGCGGAAACGTTCGCGGTCACCGTCCTTGGCGAATTCGTAGGTGTCGATGGCGGCGTGGGCCACGCTTGCCAGGCCCAACGCTAAAACAGCAGCGGCTAACAGACGCTTCATGGCTTGGCCTCATCGACCAGGGCCTGGTACTTGGCAGCCAGTTGCTCGCGCCAGACCACCTCGTCGATCACGCCGACATACTTGTCGCGGATCACACCCTTGGCATCGATGAAGAAGGTTTCCGGGGCGCCATACACGCCGAGGTTCAGGCCGAGGTTGCCGTCTTCATCGCGGATATCCAGCTGGTACGGGTTGTGGAATTCCACCAGCCACTTCAAGGCCGCGGCATTGTCGTCCTTGTAGTTGATGCCGTAGATCACCACGCCCTTCTCGGCCAGCTTGTTCAGCACCGGGTGTTCGACGCGGCAGGAGATGCACCAGGTGCCCCACACGTTGACCAGGGCCGGTTTACCCAGCAGGTCGGCCTGGGTCAGGGTCTTGTCGCCCTGCACGGTCGGCAGCGAAAACGCCGGGAACGGTTTGCCGATCATCGCCGAGGGCAACTCGGCCGGGTCCAGATAAAGACCTCGATACAGGAACACCGCCACCACCAGAAACAGTGCCAGCGGTACCACCATCAACCAACGCTTCATGCCGCCGCTCCTTGCAGACCGAGGGCCTCACGCACCCGGCTCTTGACCTTGACCCGATAACGCCGGTCCAGCGCCGCGAGCAAACCACCGAAACCGGTGAGCAAGCCGCCGAACCAGATCCAGCGCACAAACGGTTTCACGTGCACCCGCACCGCCCAGGCGCCCTCGCCCAAGGGTTCACCCAGCGCCACATACAGGTCGCGGGTGAAACCGGCGTCGATGCCGGCCTCGGTCATCATCGAGCTCTGCACGGTGTACAGGCGTTTTTCCGGGTGCAGCACGGCGATTTCCTTGCCATTGCGCACGACACGCACCGTGCCTTTGTCTGACGTGAAGTTCGGCCCTTCGAAGTGCTTGGCGCCTTCGAAGATGAAGTGGTAACCGGCCAGGTCCATGGACTCGCCCGGTGCCAGGCGCAGGTCGCGCTCGGCGCTGTTCTGGCTGGAGAGCACCACGCCGAGGGCACACACGGCGATGCCAATGTGGGCGATCTGCATGCCCCAGTAACTGCGGGTCAGGGTCGGCAAGCCTTTGATCAAGCCTTTGTGACGGGTCTTGTCGAAGAGGTCGCGCACGCCAGCCAACAATACCCAGGCGGCGAGCAGGAAGGTGGCGAGCACCGCCCAGTTGAAGTCGCCGTAGGCAAACCCGGCGATCACCGCCAACGCCACGCTGCCCAGCAGCACCGGCATCAGCATGCCGGCCAGCCATTTGACCGGCGTGTCTTTCCAGCGCACCAGCACGCCGACCGCCATCACCACCATCAACAGGCCCATCAACGGGATAAACAACGCGTTGAAGTACGGCGGGCCCACGGACAGCTTGGCACCGCTCAAGGCGTCCAGCACCAGCGGGTACAGGGTGCCGAGCAGGATCATCGACGCGGCCACCACCAGCACCAGGTTATTGCCCAGCAGCAGGGTTTCCCGCGACCACAGGTTGAAGCCGACCTGGCTCTTGACCACCGGCGCGCGCAACGCAAACAACGTCAGGGAACCGCCGACCACAAACAGCAGGAAGATCAGGATGAACACGCCGCGCTCGGGGTCGGACGCGAACGCATGCACCGACGTCAGCACGCCCGAACGCACGAGGAAGGTGCCGAGCAGGCTGAGGGAAAACGCCGCGATGGCCAGCAACACGGTCCAGCTTTTGAACACGCCGCGTTTTTCGGTGACGGCCAGGGAGTGGATCAGCGCAGTGCCGACCAGCCAGGGCATGAAGGAGGCGTTTTCCACCGGGTCCCAGAACCACCAGCCGCCCCAGCCGAGTTCGTAATAGGCCCACCACGAACCCAACGTGATGCCAATGCCGAGGAAGGCCCAGGCGACGATGGTCCATGGCCGCGACCAGCGCGCCCAGGCGGCATCGAGGCGCCCGCCGAGCAAGGCGGCGATGGCGAAGGCGAAGGCCACCGAGAAACCCACGTAACCCATGTAGAGCATCGGCGGATGCACGATCAGGCCGATGTCTTGCAACAGCGGGTTGAGGTCGTGCCCGTCCACCGGGATCTGCGGCAGGATGCGGCTGAACGGGTTGGAGGTCATGATCAGAAACAGCAGGAAGCCGATGCTGATCATGCCCATCACCGCCAGCACCCGAGCCAGCATCACCTGTGGCAGTTGGCGCGAGAACACCGACACGGCGAAGGTCCAGCCGCCGAGGATCAAGGCCCACAGCAGCAGCGAACCTTCGTGGGCGCCCCACACGGCACTGAACTTGTAGTACCAAGGCAGCGCGCTGTTGGAGTTATTGGCCACGTAGGCGACGGAAAAGTCGTCGGTCATGAAGGCGTAGGTCAGGCAACCGAACGCGAACAGCAGAAACGCAAACTGGCCCCAGGCAGCCGGCTGCGCCAGGCTCATCCACAGGCGGTCGCCGCGCCACGCGCCGAGCAACGGCACCACGGCCTGGACGATGGCAAAGCACAGCGCGAGGATCATCGCCAACTGGCCCAGTTCCGGAATAAACAGTGCGGACGTCATCACTTAGCCCTCCTTGGCAGGCGTTGGCGCGGATTGGCCGCTGTCTTTCAGGGCCTTGGTGACTTCCGGCGGCATGTATTTCTCATCGTGCTTGGCCAGCACTTCGTCGGCCACTACTACACCGTCGGCATTGAGTTTGCCCAGGGCGACGATGCCCTGGCCTTCGCGGAACAGGTCCGGAAGGATGCCGCGGTAGGTGATGGTCACGGCCTTGTTGAAGTCGGTGACCACGAAGGTCACGTCGAGGGAGTCGGAAGAACGTTTCAGCGAGCCTTTCTCCACCATGCCACCGGCGCGAATCCGCGTATCGACAGGCGCTTCGCCATTGGCGATCTGGGTCGGGGTGTAGAACAGGTTGATGTTCTGCTGCAGGGCGCTCAAGGCCAGGGTCACGGCAATGCCGACGCCGGCCAGGATGGCAAGGATGATCAACAGACGCTTTCTACGCAGCGGATTCACTTATCGGTCTCCCGGCGCAGACGACGCGCCTCTTGTTGCAGGTAACGCTTGCGGGCCAGGATCGGCGCGGCGACGTTGACGGCCAGCACGGCCAGGCAGATGCCATAGGCCGTCCAGACATACAGGCCGTGATGGCCCATGGCGAGAAACTCGCTGAAAGAAGCAAAACTCATCCACGCGCTCCCAGGCTGGTTTGCACTTCGGCCTTGACCCAACTGGTGCGGGCTTCACGCTTGAGCACTTCAAGGCGCATGCGCATCAGCAGCACGGCGCCGAAGAAGCAGTAGAACCCCAGCACCATCAGCAGCAGCGGCGCCCACATTTCCACGGGCATCGCCGGTTTTTCGGTGAGGGTGAAGGTGGCGCCCTGGTGCAGGGTGTTCCACCACTCCACCGAGTATTTGATGATCGGGATGTTGATGACGCCGACAATCGCCAGCACCGCGCAGGCCTTGGCGGCGCTGTCACGATTGCTGATGGCGTTGCCCAGGGCAATCAGGCCGAAGTACAGGAACAGCAGGATCAACATGGACGTCAGTCGTGCATCCCACACCCACCACGAGCCCCAGGTCGGTTTACCCCAGATCGCGCCGGTGACCAGCGCCACGGCGGTCATCCACGCACCGATGGGCGCGGCGCATTGCAGGGCCACATCCGCCAGCTTCATCTTCCACACCAGGCCGACGATGCCGCACACCGCCAGCATCACGTAGCAGGACTGGGCCAGCATCGCGGCGGGAACGTGGATATAGATGATGCGAAAGCTGTTGCCTTGCTGGTAGTCCGGCGGCGCGAAGGCCAGGCCCCAGACCAGGCCGATGCCGATCAGCAACACGGCGGCAACGCTCAACCACGGCAGCAGCTTGCCGCTGATGCCATAGAACCATTTGGGCGAGCCGAGCTTGTGAAACCAGGTCCAGTTCATTGCTGTTTCCATCACGGTGGCTTCTTGTCATTGCAAGAAGCTCAGGGTCTTTACTGATTAAGGTTATAACGCTTAACCAGACCTCATTATTCGCCGACGCTGATCTTCAGGCCAGCCGCTATAGCAAAGGGTGTCAGGGTTACCGCCAGGGCGGCCAGGCTACCAAGCCACAAGAGGTAACCGGTCGCCGGCATGCCCATGAGCGCGGCTTGCAAAGCGCCGCTGCCCAGGATCAACACCGGGATGTACAAAGGCAGAATCAACAGGGCCAGTAACAGGCCACCCCGCTTCAAACCGACGGTCAACGCTGCGCCCACCGCCCCCAACAGGCTGAGCACCGGCGTACCGAGCAACAAGGACAGGAGCAACACCGGCAGGCATTCGACGGGCAAGCCGAGCATCATCGCCAGCAGCGGCGAGAGCAAGACTAGCGCCAAGCCGGAAAAAGCCCAGTGTGCCAGTACCTTTGCCAGTACCAGAAGTGGCAGGGGGTGCGACGAAAGGACCCACTGTTCGAGGGAACCGTCCTCGAAATCACTGCGAAACAGCCCGTCCAGCGAGAGCAGGACCGATAAAAGCGCGGCGACCCACACCAGTCCAGGGGACAAGGTTTGCAACAGTTTAGTCTCGGGGCCGACCGCCAACGGGAACAACGCGATGACAATCGCGAAGAACACCAGCGGGTTGGCCAACTCGGCCGGACGGCGGCACAGCAACCGCGCCTCGCGGGCGACCAACAGGGCGAAGACGCTCATAGCGACCACCGGCCCAGGTCGAGGTCACGGTAACCGGCAGGCATGCGCGCCAGGGTGTGGTGAGTCGTGAGTACGACCAGGCCGCCCCGCTCGCAATGTTGGGCCAGGTGTTCTTCCAACTGGGCAACGCCCTGTTTGTCGAGGGCGGTGAACGGTTCATCGAGAATCCACAGCGGCGGGCCCGGCAGGTACAGGCGCGCCAGGGCCACGCGGCGCTGTTGGCCGGCGGACAGGGTGTGGCAGGGAACGTCTTCGAAGCCCTTGAGGCCGACCGCGGCCAGGGCCTGCCAGATGGCGTCGCGGGAAGCGCGATGATGCAGGGCGCTGAGCCAACTGAGGTTTTCTTCGGCGGTGAGCACATCCTTGATGCCGGCGGCGTGGCCGATCCAGACCAGGTTACGCGCCAGTTCAGTACGCTGTTCGTTGAGGGGCTTGCCGTTGAGGCGGACTTCGCCGGCCGTCGGCTGCATCAACCCGGCCAGCAGGCGCAGCAAACTGGTCTTGCCGCTGCCGTTGGGGCCGCTGACCTGCACCATGTCGCCGCCCGTCAGCCGCAATTCGAGGTGCTCGAACAACAGGCGCAGGTCGCGTTCACAGGAGAGCGCTACGGCTTCAAGAAGAGGGCTGGTCAAAAGATCGCGGGCCTTTACGGTTCAAGTCGGCGGTGCAGCGGCCGTTAAAGAGAAATGCACAATAACGGCTTTGGCGACCGATTTTAGAGAGCTGGATCAAATAGTTGTGAGGTTTTTACCGCTCTCTTTGCAGACGGGCGGCATTATACATGCGATGCCCTACTCTAAAGAGGGCAATTTCCCCAGAGACGACGCACGCGATGACCGGTGAGATCAACCTTCCTACGCTTCCACCCGCCCCTGCCGCCGGGCCCGGTCCTGCGCCTGCGACCGGCGAGTTGTTGAAACTGCTGGAGCCACAGATCGGCCTGATCGACCCCGGGAAAACCGCGAATGCCGAAGTCATCGCCCTGAAACAAGGCGGTGAAGCCTTCCAGTTGTTGCTCAAACTGACCCTTGAAGGCGGTCGCCAGACCCTGGTACAGGCGAGCAGCCCCCAGCCGCTGCCGCTGGGCAGCAATGTGGCCGTGAGCCAGACGCCCACGGGCAACCTCACCCTCAGTCTGCAGCAGGCCCTGAGCGCCAATGTCGCCGCCCTCACCCGCATCGACACCCACCAGATGCCGGTGGGCACGTTGTTGCAGGCCAAGGTGCTGACCACCCAGATGCTGCCCCAGGGCACGGCGCAACCGGCGATCTACCGCTCGCTGGTCACCGTGCTCAACAACGCCCTGGCGGGCGCGACCCTGACCGTGGAAAGCCCGCAACCCCTGCGCGTCGGCAGCTTGCTCAGCGCCGTGGTGCAGAACGAGCAGACCTTGAGCTTTGTGCCGCTGAGCGGGCTCAAGGATCAACTGGCCGTCACCCAGCAACTGTCAACCCAGCAAAGCCGCCAAGGCTCACTGGACGCGGTGTTCACCGCGCTGCAGAACCTGCCCCGTGGCGACAGCACCTCCGCCGACCTGCGCGCCGCCGCCGACCGTCTGCTGGCGGCCTTGCCGGACCTGGCCCAGGTCAGCAACCCCAAGGTGCTGGCGCAAGTCATCCAGAACAGCGGCGCCTTTCTGGAGGCCAAACTGCTGGCCGGGCAAAATCCGCAGATCCCACCGCTGGACATGAAAGGCGCGCTGCTGCGCCTGGTCGCGGACTTGCTGCCCGCCCTGCCCGCCAGCACCAATATGAATGCCATCCTCGCCGCCAATACCCTGGCCCAGATGCTGCCCAACTTCGTACGCAGCCCACTCAACACCCTCGGCCAAGTCAGTGCCCGGCAGATACCCGCCGGCTTCCCATTGCCCGAACGATTGATGGCGAAACTGGAAGGCGAAGGCGACCTGGAAAACCTGCTGCGCCTGGCCGCCGGCGCGATCTCTCGGCTGCAAAGTCATCAGTTGTCGAGCCTGGAACAGACCGGCACCACCGCCGACGGCCGCCTGCAGACCACGTGGCAGCTGGAAATCCCGATGCGCACGCTGCAGGACATCGTGCCGCTGCAAGTCAAGTTCCAGCGCGAAGAGCCGACGCCGGACAAGGACCAACCCGAACGCAAGGACAAGAAGGACGCCAAGCAGATGCTCTGGCGCGTCGAACTGGCCTTCGACATGGAGCCGCTGGGGCCGTTGCAGGTCCAGGCGCAATTGAGTCAGGGCAAACTGTCCAGCCAGCTGTGGGCCACCCGACCGTTCACCGCCAGCTTGATCGAAAGCCATTTGGGCAACCTGCGCGAACGCCTGGTGACTTCAGGCATCAACGTCGGCGACCTCGATTGCCACCTCGGCACCCCGCCGCGCGGGCCAAAGACCGGACTGGAGCAACGCTGGGTGGATGAGACCGCATGAAGAACCCTACGCCACCGCGCCAGGCCATTGCCCTCAAGTACGACGGCCAGCAGGCACCGACCCTGACGGCCAAGGGCGACGATGCCCTGGCCGAAGCCATTCTGAAGCTGGCGCGGGAAAATGAAGTGCCCATCTATGAAAACGCCGAGTTGGTGAAGCTGCTGGCACGTATGGAACTGGGGGACAGCATTCCGGAGGAGTTGTACCGCACGGTTGCCGAGATCATCGCGTTTGCGTGGACATTGAAGGGCAAGTTCCCGGTGGGGTATGACCCGGATGCGGGGCCGGTGGAGCGGGATGTGACCGAACGCGGCGACGACTACTGACCCAACGCCCCTTGCCGGCGATAGCGGTACTCCAGTCAACCTTCATCGGACGGGTAGACCGGCATCGCCGGCAAGCCGACTCCTACAGGGGTTAGTTCAGGACTTCACT
This sequence comes from Pseudomonas sp. CHM02, assembly GCF_000612585.1. Classification (GTDB taxonomy): domain Bacteria; phylum Pseudomonadota; class Gammaproteobacteria; order Pseudomonadales; family Pseudomonadaceae; genus Aquipseudomonas. The sequence goes on along the minus strand of NZ_JFCA01000037.1, from coordinate 30,706 downwards.
GAGCGGGATGAAATTGACGGTATCGCCGATCTCCAAGGTCGTGCCTTCCAACACCTCCACAAAGCCTTCCGCCCACGCGGCACTGCGCAGCACGCCGGAGCTTTGGTTGCGGTAGATGATCGCCTTGCCTTGCTCGATGCGCCCGCGCAGGTATTCGCGGCGGTTGCCCGGTTTGGGCCAGGTAAACCCCACCGGCACTTCAAAGCGCAGCGGTTCGACGTCTTGCACGCCTTGGCGGCGCAGCAGATAAGGCCGCGCCAGCAGCGCGAAGGTCACCAGCGTCGAGGCTGGGTTGCCCGGCAGGCCGATCACCGGCACACCACGGAAGTGCCCGAAGGTCAGCGGCTTGCCCGGCTTGATCGCCAGTTTCCACAACGCCAGTTCCCCCTCTTCACGCAGGGCGATGCCGAGGAAGTCCGCCTCGCCCACCGACACACCGCCGGTCGACAGAATCAGGTCGACGCTGCCCAGGCTCGCCAACTGTGTACGAGTTTTTTCCAGGTCATCCGGGAGAATGCCGGCATCGATCACTTCGCAGCCCATGCGGGCGAGCCATGAGCACAGCACCCGTCGATTGCTGTTGTAGATCTGCCCCGGCCCCAGCGGCAAACCGGGTTCGATCAACTCGTCGCCGGTGGACAACACAGCCACCTGTGGGCGGCGGACCACGGCGAGGCGGTCACGGCCGAGGGACGCGACCAGGCCCAGTTCAATCGGGCCCAGGCGCGTACCGGCGGTGAGGACCAACTCGCCCACGGTGGTTTCCTGGCCCTGGGGGCGGATGTTCTGGTCGGTGTGCAAGGGCTCGGTGAAGCTCACGCGTTCATCGGCGTGGACCACGGCGTTTTCCTGCATCTCGACACAGTCGGCGCCTTCGGGTACCGGCGCGCCAGTGAAGATGCGCGCGCAGGTGCCGGCGGCCAGGGGCTGTGGCGCCTGGCCGGCGAAGATGCGCTGGCTGACCACCAGGGGCTCACCGGTCCAGTCGCCCAGGCGCAGGGCGTAACCGTCCATGGCACTGTTGGGCCAAGGCGGCAGGTCGAGGGTGGAGATCAGGTCTTGTGCCAATACACGCCCGTCGCAATGCGCCAGGGGCAGGGTTTCCTGCTCGCGGATCGGCGCGGCTTCGGCCATCGCCAGCAGCTGTTGCAGTGCCTGTTCTACCGGCATCAGCGCACCGGTCTTGCCGGGCTTACCCACGGGATTCACAAGGCTCGGCCTGTTTCAGGTGCGGCACGAAATTGCACGGGCGGTGACGGTTGTCCAATTGCTCGGCGAGGATGCCGTCCCAACCGGTACGCACGGCATTGGTGGAACCCGGCAGGCAGCACACCAGGGTGCCATTGGCCAGGCCGGCCAAGGCGCGGGATTGCACGGTGGAGGTGCCGATATCGGCCACGGAGATCTGGCGGAACAGTTCGCCAAAGCCGTCGACCTGCTTGTCCAGCAGGCAGCTCACCGCCTCGGGCGTGCTGTCGCGGCCGGTGAAGCCGGTGCCACCGGTGATCAGCACCACTTGCACCACGTCTTCGGCGATCCAGTGGGCAACCTGGGCGCGGATCTTGTAGAGGTCGTCCTTGAGCAGCACACGCTCGGCCAGGTTGTGACCGGCGGCGGTCAAGCGGTCGACGAAGACCTGCCCGGAGGTATCGGTTTCGAGGGTACGGGTGTCGCTGACGGTCAGTACAGCGATGTTCAGGGGTACGAAGGGCGCATCTGCCTTGGCTTTCATGGCACGGTCCGGTTGTCGAAGGAACAGCCCGATGTTATATCACAGGGCCCCCTTTTACTGCCGCTGCGGAACCATCATGCCTATCGATTCGTCGCCCCTGCCCTGTTCGGTTCTGCTGCTGTCCGGTGGCCGTGGCCAGCGCATGGGCGGCCAGGACAAAGGCTTGCTGGAATGGCGCGGCCAGCCCTTGATCGCCCATTTGCAACGCCTGGTGCGGCCGCTGACGGATGACCTGATCATCTCGTGCAACCGCAATACCGAACGCTACGCCACCTATGCCGACCAGTTGGTGAGCGACGACAGCCCGGACTTTCCCGGCCCGCTCGCGGGTATCCGTGCGGGACTCGCCGCCGCGCGCCACGCGCACTTGCTGATACTGCCGTGCGATGTGCCGCAGATCGACGCGCGACTGCTCGCCGACCTGCGTGAGACCCTACAGCGCAACCCCCTGCTGCCGGTGATGGTGCGCCATGGAGAATTCTGGGAACCGCTGATCTGCATTGTCCCGACCGCCTTGAGTGACGCGGTGGAAAGCGCCTGGCATGCCGGTGAACGCAGCCCGCGCAAGATATTCCTGCAACTGGGCGGCGTGGGCCTGGAGTGCCCGGCGAATGACCCGCGCCTGGCCAACCTTAATACGCCGGAGCTGTTACAGACGCCTTCGGGCGTGTCAGAATGAACCTCGCACAAGGAACTTTGTCGGCGCCGCATGCGTCACAAGGTCAGCCACTAAAAAGTATTCTCTCGGAGACACACTCATGACTCAACGGACCATCGCCGCTCTCATGCTTGCACTGGGCCTCGCTACCCTCGCCGGTTGCGCCTCGCCAACAGTGATCACCCTGAATGACGGTCGCGAAATCCAGGCTGTCGACACCCCGAAATTCGACGCCGATTCGGGTTTCTACGAATTCGAACAACTTGACGGCAAGCGCACCCGCATCAACAAAGATCAGGTTCGCACCGTTAAAGACCTGTAAGTCTTAGCGTTTGCCAACAAGGCCCGCCTCGCGCGGGCCTTGTCGTTTCTGGGGGTTACCAGTCGAGGATGATCTGGCTGCGGAAACTGCGCTCTTCACCTGTGACCGGGTCGATAAAGCGTACGCCCTGGGCCAGCAGTTTCAGCGGGTTGGCGTAGTCGTCCACGGCATCCTTGATGACGTCGGGGTAGAACGGGTCATTGCAGATACTCGCGCCGAGTGCGGTCATGTGCACGCGCAACTGGTGCTTCTTGCCGGTGACGGGGAACAGGCCGTAACGCCACAGATCGCCGTGCTTTTCCCGCACTTCCACAGCCGTTTCAGTGTTGGCCGCACCCACGCCTTCCTGCATGCGAAAGAACGGTTCGCCATCCACCAGGCGGCTTTTATGCACCAGGGGGAACGTCAGGCCGGGCAGGGCTGGCGCGATGGCTTCGTAGAATTTATCGATCTGGCGCGTGGGAAACAGTTGCTGATAAGCCGAACGGCTGGCCGGGTTGGCCGAGAACAGCACCAGCCCAGCGGTGTGCCGATCAATGCGGTGCAAAGGCACCAGCGAGGGATTGTCCAGGCGACGAATCAGGCGGCGCAGCAGGGTCTGCTCGACATATTCACCGGCCGGGGTCACAGGCAGGAAGTGCGGTTTGTCGGCGACCACCAAGTGCTCGTCGGCGTACAGAATGGTCTCCTGCACCGCAATGACCTTCTCGTTTGGCACTTCGCGAAAATAGTAGATGCACAAGCCTTCCTTGTAGGCCAGGTCCAGGCTGATCGGGCTGCCGTTGATGTCCAGCACCCGGCCCCGGGCGATGCGGTCCAGCCAGTGTTCACGGCCGATCGCCGGGAAGTGGTCGCACAGGCAATCGAGTACCGTCGCCCAGGGGCCGGGCGGCAGGTACAAGGTGCTGGCTTGGTGCTGGGACGCGGAAAAACCGGATGTGGACATGGAATTGCTCGAAGCCTGGAAAAAACAGGCGGGCATTATCCCGCATGGAGCGGGATTGAGCCTAGGGCGGATCTCAGGCCTTGGCCAACTCCGCCCGCAGGATCGGCGAGGCACTCGCGGCTTCGGTGAACTCCTTGAGCCAGCGCAGCACGTCCACCGCTTCCCAACGGCCCGGATCGTACAACGCGTACAACAAGCCCTGGTAACCCACCACATCCAGCTGCTTGTGGTAACCGGCGCGCTGGAACAGTGCCTCGATCTCGGCGAAGCAGGTGTTGAAATGCACTTTGTTGAACGGCGTCTTGCCTTCCGTGACCAGGCCATCGAGGCGCAGCTCGTTCACCGCGTCGCGCACGACGTCGGCGGACATGCGATTGACGCTGCTTTTCAGTTGTTCGACATTCACCACGGGCGTTCCCTCTATTCAATCGCTGTACAAACATACAGTAACTTAATATTTGGAAACCCGCCATCGCATAAACGTCAGCGCAGGAAGGCGACCACCTGATCCACATCGAAAGGCCAATCCAGCTCGGCCCCGGTGTCCACCCGGCGAAGCACCGGAATCCGCAGGCCGTAGGCTTCGGTCAGGTCCTCGGGATCGGTGATATCCACCAGTTCCACCAACAGCCCATGTTCGACCAACGGCATGATCTCGGCTTCGGCAATCTCACAAAGATGGCAGCCCAGGGTGCCGAATAACTGGCATTCAGGAAGCATGGCGAGTAGACCCGTTCAGAAAACAGGCCATCATTCTAAGCCAAACACAGCCTCCAAGGAGCGAGCTTGCTCGCGAAGGGCGTTAACGATAACGCGGGCTTTCTGGTTAATCGCGATGCCATTGACGTCCTTCGCGAGCCAGCTCGCTCCTGCATGAAGTCCGATTGCCCGTAAAAGACCTGATCCAGGTCACCATGGCCTATAACTGATTCAGCGATTCTCGCGGCTTTTTGCCTGCCCCCTTGCAACGGAGATGCGTGTGTTTGCCAACCTGCTGATCATTCTGGCCTCATCCCTGGTGGTGATTGCACTGTTTCGCCGGCTGCAATTGCCCCCGGTACTGGGCTACCTGTGCGTGGGCCTGGCCGTGGGGCCCACCGCGCTGGACTGGGTGAATGACAGCGAAGAGCTGCCCGACCTTGCCGAGTTGGGTGTGGTGTTCCTGCTGTTCTCCCTGGGACTGGAGTTTTCCCTGACGAAGATGCTCGCCCTGCGCCGCGTGGTGTTTGGCCTGGGCAGCATGCAGGTGCTGGCTTGCGGGGCGCTGCTGGGAGCCCTGTTGATGGGCTTTGGGGTGGCGCCGGGCATCGCCTTGTTGCTGGGGGCCGGGCTGGCGTTGTCCTCTACGGCGATTGTCAGCAAGGAGCTGACCAGCCTCGGTGAGATCTTCAGCAGCCATGGCCAGAATGCCATTGGCGTGTTGCTGTTCCAGGATGTGGTGGCAGTGTTGCTGCTGACCCTGGTGCCGGTGTTCGCCGGCACTGGCGAACAAGCCTGGTACTGGGCACTGCCGCTGACCCTGGGCAAGACGGTAGTGCTGTTCGTCGGCCTGCTGCTCGCCAGTCGTTGGTTACTGCCGCGCCTGTTTCATGAAGTCGCCGCCTCCCATTCGGCGGAGCTGTTCGTGCTGCTGGCGCTGGTGATCGTGCTGCTCACCGCCTGGCTCACCCATCTATTGGGGCTCTCCCCTGCCCTCGGGGCTTTCCTGGCCGGCATGCTGTTGGGGGAAAGCCACTACCGCCATCAGATCGAAGCGGATATCCGCCCGTTTCGCGACATCTTGCTGGGGCTGTTTTTCGTCAGCATCGGCATGCTCATCGACCTGCAACTGTTCGTCAGCCATAGCCTGCTGATCCTCGGCCTTACCCTTGCGCTGATGCTGGTCAAAGGCTGCGTGGTTGCGGCGCTGGTCAAGCTGCGCGGCAGCGACCGTGAAACCGCCTGGCGCAGTGGCCTGGCCCTGGCCCAAGGTGGCGAGTTCTGCTTTGCATTGATGGCGCAGATGCAGCAGAGCCGGCTGATTCCGGACGAATTCAACGGTTTGCTGCTCGCTGCCACCTTCTGCTCGATGCTGCTGACGCCACTGCTATTGCGCGCCGCACCGGGCATCGCTCTGCGCCTGCACCGTAAACCCAACCAGCAAGTGCAGTTGGAGGAAATCACCGCGCTGAACGCCGAATTACATGGGCACGCGGTGATCTGCGGCTATGGACGCGTCGGCCAGTCCATCGGGCGCTTTCTGCGCAAGGAACGGCAGGCGTTTATCGCCCTGGATGACGACCCGGAACGAGTGCAGGAAGCCGCCACCGAAGACAGCAGCGTGCATTATGGCGATTGTCGGCGTGGCGCCCTGCTCAGTGCGGTCGGCCTGGAGCGTGCGCGGTTGGTGGTGATCGCGGTGGACAACAGCGATGTCGCGTTGGCGGTGCTGAAAGAGGCGCGCCGGATCAACAGCGAGGTACCGATCCTGGTGCGCACCCGTGACGACAGCCACCTCGCCGAGCTGAAAGCCGCGGGCGCCAGTGAAGTGGTGCCCGAGCTATTGGAATCGAGCCTGATGCTCGCCTCCCATGCCTTGATCCTGCTGGGCCTGCCGGACCAACAGGTGCAAGCGCGGGTCGATGAAGTGCGGCAGAACCGCTACCGCCTGCTGCACGGCTTCTACTCGCACCCGAACGCCCCGGAAGAGGCGCCGATCAATCCTGACTGACCGCGCCGATCTTGTGGATCGACAGGTCCGCGCCGTAATACTCCTCTTCCTGGCTCAGGCGCAGCCCGTGCACGCGCTTGATCACGCCGTACACCAACAGGCCGCCGACCAGCGCCACCAGCACGCCAAGGGCCGTGCCGATCAACTGGCTGATCAGGCTCACGCCACCCAGCCCACCCAGGGCGGTCTGGCCGAAAATGCCGCAGGCGATGCCACCCCATACGCCGCACAGGCCATGCAGCGGCCACACACCGAGTACATCGTCGATCTTCCAGCGATCCTGGGCGGCGATGAAAAACCACACAAACACACCACCGGCGACAGCCCCGGTGACCAGCGCGCCTACCGGGTGCATCAGGTCGGAACCGGCGCAGATCGCGACCAGCCCGGCCAACGGGCCGTTATGCAGGAAGCCTGGGTCGTTGCGACCGATGATCAGGGCCGCGACCGTGCCGCCGACCATGGCCATCAGCGAATTGACCGCCACCAGGCCACTGACGCCGTTCAAGGTCTGCGCACTCATCACGTTGAAGCCGAACCAGCCGACGATCAGGATCCACGAGCCCAGCGCCAGGAACGGAATGCTCGACGGCGCAAACGCCACCAGGCGCCCCTCGCGGTAGCGCCCATTGCGTGGGCCGAGCAACAACACTGCTGCCAGCGCCAGCCAGCCGCCCATGGCGTGGACCACCACGGAGCCGGCGAAGTCATGGAAACTGGCGCCAAACGTTGCCAGCAGCCAGGCCTGCAGGCCGAAATTGCCGTTCCACACCATGCCTTCGAAAAACGGGTAAATAAACGCCACGATCAGCGCCGTCGCGCAGAGCTGCGGTGCAAACCGTGCGCGCTCGGCAATGCCTCCGGAAATGATCGCCGGGATCGCCGCCGCGAAGGTCAGCAGGAAGAAAAACTTCACCAGGCCGTAACCGTGGTCGGCGCTGATCACGGCCGCCGGTTGCAGGAAGCTCACCCCATAGGAGATCCAATAGCCTATAAAGAAATAGGCCAGGGTCGAGATGGCGAAGTCGCTGAGGATCTTCGACAACGCGTTGACCTGGTTCTTCTGGCGCACAGTGCCGACTTCCAGGAACGCGAAGCCGGCGTGCATGGCCAGGACCATGACCGCACCGATCAGGATAAACAGGGTGTTGGAACTGTGGACGAGCGTGTCCACTGCACTTTGCAAATTTTCCATGGAGGTTGGCAGGCCTGCAGTAAAGGCAAAAAGCACCAAAGCGGTTCAAGCCAGGGTTGCACGCACTAAATTGGCACCACCGGTCCCACCCCTCTTGAGAGGGTGTGAACCGCTTTAGCGCAGCGATCAACACGACAGGCTGTTGCCGACAGGGTTTTTCCGCGAGTTTCAGTTATTTAGGGTAAGGTTTTTCAAGGCATTGCCCAGGGCTGCCCGGATTCGGCGCAGGCCCCAGGGCCCGCGCACCAAGGCAAAGCAAAAGCTGTACCAGACAATTGAACTGAACCTTCACCGAAGCCGGTGACTCGAAAACAAACGTAACGAATCAGTCGTACAGATCAGCCAATCACGGAGATAACCATGGCCAGAAGCACTGCAAAGACAGCTCAAGAAATACTGATGGCGGATTTTCAAACCCTGGTCAGTGACACCGAAAAGCTTTTGGACGACACCAAGGTTCTCGCAGGCGACCAGGCTGATGAGCTGCGCAGCAAGATCCACGAAAGCCTGCTCAAGGCCCGTGAAACCCTGCAACTGACCGAAGACTCCCTGCGCGAACGCGGCCAGGCGGCGGTCACTGCAACCGAAGACTATGTACAAGCCAACCCTTGGCAGTCGGTGGGCATTGCCGCCGGGGTGGGCTTTCTGATCGGCCTGCTGGCCACAAGGCGCTAATCATGTCTATCGGCGAAACTGGCTCGTCCACAGGGACAACCTCAAAGCGCCTGGGCGCAGCCGTTCTGGGCTTGCTGCACAGCCACGTCGAATTGTTTGGCATCGAACTGCAGGAACAGAAGGCCCGCACCGTCAGCCTGCTGTTGTTTGCCGGCCTGGCACTGGTGTTTGCGCTGCTGTTGCTGGTGGGGCTGTCGACGCTGGTGATGATCCTGGTGTGGGACACCGGCTACCGCCTCACCGGCATCATCTGCCTCTGCGTGTTCTACACCCTGGCCGCCGCGTTCTGCGGGGTGCGCTTGAAAGCGGCGGTGTTCGATGAATCCACGCCGTTCCACGCCACCCTCGAAGAGCTGGCCAATGACCGGGAGCGCCTGCTGCCATGAGCCTGACTGAAATGCCTCAAAACACGTCACGACGCGAAATGCGCAAGGCGTTGATTCGCCTGCGCATGGAAATGCACCGTCAGGAGATCCGCCACGAATCCCAGCAATTGATGCTGCCTTTGAACAAGGTGCGCAACATGGGCCAGAACTGGCAGGACAGCCTGGGCATCAAGCACGCGCCGCTGTGGGGCGTGGCTGCCGTGACGCTGATGGGTTTCTTCACCGGCAAGGGTGCCAAGGGTGGCGGCATCGGCAGCCTGACGCGCCTGGTGCGCCTCGGTGCCGGCTTGATTCCACTGATCAAACTGGCCATGCAGGGCACGTCGCGTAAAAGTTAAGTCCGACTGGCTGCATTCTTGCTAACAGAATCGGCCCGGCCCTCGTTTTCGAGGGCCGGGCCTTTTTTTCGCCACCTCTTCTCTTAAGGAGGCCCCGTGATCGACGGGCAACCGCTCGCCTGCTTCCAGCCGTTCATCGACACCGCCACCGGCCGCATCGCCGGCGTCGAGGCCCTGGGCCGTCTGCGCCAGGCCGACGGCCGCTTGCAGTCCGTGGGCCCGCTGTTCGCCGACCCGCGCACGCCTGGCGCGACCTTGCGCCGCCTTGATCGGCAGATCCGCGACAACGCGCTGAGCCGCTTGCACGAGGCCCCCGAAGACTGGTTCCTGAGCCTGAACATCTCGCCGCGCTGGATCAACCGCTTGCGCCCGGGCCAAGCCCTGCCGAGCCTGAAACAGATCCACAACCATGGCGTGGACCCGCGACGCATCGTGTTCGAGATCACCGAACTGGGTGGCGACATCCAGCGCCTGGCAGACGTGGTGGCGCGTTATCGCCAGGCCGGTGCACGCATCGCCATCGACGACTTTGGCGCCGGCTATTCCCAACTCGACCGGGTGCTGGCGTTGCAACCGGATATTCTCAAGCTGGACATGCGCCTGTTCCAGGACGCTGCCCGCGGCGGACCGAGCAGCGAGGTGGTGCGCGCACTCGCGCAAATGGCGGAGAAGACCGGGTGCTGGATCATTGCCGAAGGCGTGGAGACCGAGGCGCAGTTGAGTTTCGCCCTGGAGTGCGGCTCGCGGTATGTGCAGGGTTATCTGTTCGCCCAGGCCCAGTTGGACTGGTTCGCCGCCGACGCCTTCGTGCCGTGTTTTGCCCAGTTGCGCACCGCCTATGTCCAGCAAAAACTGGCAGAGCGCGGGCGCATCATGCAATTGCGCCTGCAATTGGCCGAATTGATGACGATCCTGCAAACCTGGGCCCAGGCACGGGCGCCGCTGAGCCAACTGCCGCAGTTGCCGGCCTTTCCCTGGCTGCTGCGCTTCTACCAGTGCGACCGGCACGGCACCCAGTTGACGCCCAACTTCGAATGGCGCCAGGACGCCTGGCAGGCCGACAGCCGCTACCTGGGCCACAACTGGTCGTGGCGCCCGTACTTCTACCACTTGCTGGCCGAAGGGTGGGAAGAACGACGCCTGACCCTGTCCTCGACCTACCGCGACGCAACCACCAACCAGTATTGCCTCACCGCCGGACAATTCTTCGATAACGGTCAGCGTTTGCTGTTAATCGATATCGACGCGGCCGGGCTGTAGATTTTCGCTTGCCCAGGCCGCGCTGAACCGGGAAGCTGGCAGGGTCATTCACCGCACGGAGAGTACCCGCCTTGGATTGGCCCACCCTGCTGACTCGCGAACGTCTTGGCAAACCGCTGCACAGCCCGGAAGAACTGGGACGTAGCCCGTTTCACAAAGACCATGACCGTATTATCTTCTCCGGCGCGTTTCGCCGCCTGGGCCGCAAGACCCAGGTGCATCCGGTCTCCAGCAACGACCATATCCACACACGCCTGACCCACTCCCTGGAAGTGAGCTGTGTGGGTCGCTCGCTCGGCATGCGTGTCGGCGAAACCCTGCGCAGCGCCCTGCCCGACTGGTGCGACCCTAGCGACCTGGGCATGGTGGTGCAATCGGCCTGCCTGGCCCATGACATCGGCAACCCACCGTTCGGGCACTCCGGCGAAGACGCCATTCGCCACTGGTTCCAGCAGGCCGCAGGACGCGGCTGGCTGGATGACATGAGCAGCGCCGAGCGCAATGACTTCCTCAACTTCGAAGGCAACGCCCAAGGCTTCCGCGTACTCACCCAACTGGAATACCACCAGTTCGACGGCGGCACACGACTGACCTACGCGACCCTGGGCACGTACCTGAAATACCCCTGGACCGCCCGCCACGCCGACTCCCTGGGCTACAAGAAACACAAGTTCGGCTGTTACCAGAGCGAGCTGCCGATCCTCGAGCAGATCGCCCACAAGCTCGGCCTGCCGCAACTCGAAGAACAACGCTGGGCGCGCCATCCACTGGTGTACCTGATGGAGGCGGCGGATGACATCTGCTACGCCTTGATCGACCTGGAAGACGGCCTGGAAATGGAGTTGCTGGAATACGCCGAAGTCGAGTCGCTGCTGCTCAACCTGGTGGGCGACGACCTGCCCCAGACCTACCGCCAGCTCGGCGCCCAGGACTCGCGCCGACGCAAGCTGGCCATCCTGCGCGGCAAAGCGATCGAGCATTTGACCAATGCGGCGGCGAGTGCCTTCGTCGAACAACAGGAGGCCTTGCTCGCCGGCACCCTGCCCGGCGACCTGGTGGAGCACATGCATGGCCCGGCCAAACGCTGCGTACTGGATGCCAAGGACATGGCACGCAAGAAAATCTTCCAGGACAAGCGCAAGACCCTGCATGAAATCGGCGCCTACACCACCCTGGAAATTCTCCTGAACGCCTTCTGCGGCGCAGCGCTGGAACAGCATGGCGGGCGGACGCCGTCGTTCAAGAACCGACGCATTCTCGACTTGCTCGGCAACAATGCGCCGAACCCCCAGTGGCCGTTGCACGCATCGTTCCTGCGCATGATCGACTTTATCGCGGGCATGACCGACAGCTATGCCACGGAGATGGCGCGGGAAATGACAGGACGTTCCAGCCCTCAATAACGAACACGATCAAGCTGCCTGTTACCTGAAAGGAATTGACCTACGAAGGGAACAGAGCGGCCTGATCGAATTCGCACAAGCACCCGATGAATAATCACGCACGCTCCGGGCGACCCAGGCGAATTGTTCCTACGCGCCCTCCATCGACGCTTGACTCACCGTGTGCCCCCAATGCCCAGTTACCCGCTTCGTATCCTGCTGGTGGAGGATCATCCGTTTCAGCTTCTCGCCACCCAGTGCCTGCTCAGAAGCTTCGGCTTCGCACGACTGACCCCGGCCGAAAACGCCGAACAGGCCATCTGCTTGATGTCACAGGCCGAGGCGCCCTTCGACATCATCCTGTGCGATCAATGCCTGCCCGACCTGCCAGGCCTCGAGCTGATTGAAATCGCCAGCCGCCGGCGCTTTACCACGACGGCCATCCTGCTGAGCGGATTGCCCGTGGCGGAACTCGCCAACCTGATAGCCCAAGCCGCGGAGCGTGGCCTGCCGCTGCTTGGCTACTTATCGAAGCCGTTGAACAAAGATGAACTTGCACGTTTGATCTGCCCTTTACTCAGGTTGAAGATGTAGGACTTTAAACATCATGAACCTAAGAAACATGCCTGCAGGGCGCCAGTTAGTTCCCTATCTCCAGCCTTTAACTCACTCACTTTAAAAGCACTGACAGATCACTTCACAAAGCCTTCGCGATTAGTAGGCCTTTACCTTTTTTAATGTAGGAATTTTCCTGTTTTATATCTACTCCCCCCTGCGCTCATGCTCCTGCCGCCTCTTCTGAGCTAATGTGCCCGCTTTATTTGCACTTGTACGGAATGTGATCATGAACTCAGTTTTTATTATCGATGACCACCCGGTTATACGGCTTGCCATCCGCATGTTGTTGGAGCATGAAGGTTACAAAGTGGTGGGTGAAACGGACAACGGGTGCGACGCCATCCAAATGGTCCGCGAATGCCTGCCTGATCTGATCATCCTGGATATCAGTATTCCCAAGCTGGATGGGCTCGAGGTGCTGTGCCGATTCAACGCAATGAATACGCCGATGAAGACCCTGATCCTGACCGCCCAGTCCCCCACGCTGTTCGCCACACGCTGCATGCGCTCGGGCGCCGATGGCTACGTGTGCAAGGAAGGCGACCTGAGCGAGTTGCTCAGCGCCATCCGCGCAGTGTTGTCCGGCTACAACTATTTTCCCAGCCAGGCGTTGACCGCCAACGGTGTAGATGGCGTGGAATCCCAGGAGCTTGAATTGTTCAAGACCGTCAACGACCGGGAACTAATGGTATTGCAACTTTTTGCACAAGGCCGCACCAACAAGGAAATTGCCAAAGGCATGTTCCTGAGCAACAAAACAGTAAGTACTTATAAAAAGCGGCTGATGCAAAAACTTCAAGCCAAATCCTTGGTAGAACTTATCGAGATGGCAAAACGAAACGCGCTAGTGTGAGAAAGCGGATGCCCAGGCGTATAAAGGACTATCTGATTACATTGAGTGCCGGTTTGTGCTTCAGCACCGCCGTGCTCGCGAACCACCAAACGGGCCCGGAGCATTTCACCTTGTTGAGCCGTGCAGGCTCGGTTCAACTGGAAACCCACCTGAACAAGGCCCAACGCCAATGGCTGCAAAACAAGCGCGAACTGGTATTGGGCACCGCATCGCCTGACTACCCGCCCTTCGACCTCACGTCCAGTGGTCATGACTATGAGGGGCTCACCGCCGACTACGCCGGCCTGCTGTCGAAGGCCCTGGCCTTGCCGGTAACGGTGTTGCGCTACGCCTCCCGAGACGCCGCCATCCGCGCCCTTGAAACGGGGGATATTGATTTATTGGGCACCTCCAACGGCTTTGAGGCGGCGAACCCGAACCTGCTGCTGTCCGAACCGTATGCCGTGGATCAGCCGGTACTGGTCACCCGCGAAGGAGAGACCCGTAGCCTGGATAGTGGCCTGGCCGGTATGCGTCTGGCCTTGGTCTACCATTACCTGCCTCTGGGCGAGGTGGAAAAGTTGTACCCCGAGGCGATCATCCGCGCCTACCCGTCTTATCAGAACGCATTGAATGCGGTGGCATTCGACCAGGCTGATGTGTTCCTCGGCGATACCATTTCCACCCACTACATGATCAACAAGGGCTACCTGAAGAACATCCGCATGGCCAACTTCGGTAAACACGAAGCCTACGGATTCAGCTTTGCCATGGCCCAGCATCAGCGCACCCTCTTGAGCATCGTCGACGCTGTGCTGACCGCCGTGCCCACCAGTGAACGGGAAACCATCGCCAAACGCTGGAGTGCCGGTAGCGATATCCTGCTGACGGCCCAGAAGCTGCAACTGACCCAACGCGAAGAGCGCTGGTTGAAGGATCACCCGGTGGTCAAGGTGATCGTCAACGAAGCCTTCGCCCCGCTGACGTTCTTCGACGTCGACGGCAACTTCCGTGGTATCACCGCCGACCTGCTGGAACTCATTCGCCTGCGAACCGGGCTGCGTTTCGAGATCGAACGCGGGCGTGACGTGAACGCGATGATCGAACAGGTCGACGCCAACAACGTCGATATCATCGGTGCAATCGTGCCCAGCACTGAACGAGAGGAGCAACTGAATTTCAGCCGCCCCTACCTGGAAAACTCCTATGTGCTGCTGACACGCAAAGAGCCCGATGCGCCCTCGAGCCTGGAGCAGATGGCCGGCAAGCGCCTGGCGATCACCCCGGGCAACCCGCTGGAGCCCCTCCTGCACCGCGACTTCCCGGGCATCCAACTGGTAAGAGCCAGCGACACCTTCAGGGCATCGGAAATGCTGGCTAACGGCCAAGTGGAAGGTGCGGTGAACTCCTTGGTGGTCGCCAACTACTTACTGTCGTCCCAAGTGTTCCAGGACAAACTGCAGATCAGCACCAGTATCGGCACCTTGCCAGCCACCTTCGCCCTGGCGACAGCGCGCAGTGCCACCGAACTCAGCTCGATTCTCGACAAGGCCCTGCTGAGCATCGCGCCGGATGAACTCGGCGTGATCAACAGCCGCTGGCGTGGCTATACGGCCGCCTCCGACAGTTACTGGCGCGACTATCACCAACTGATCGCCCGCATCATCATCGGTACCGGGCTTTTGCTGCTGATCTCCCTGACCTGGAATGCCTACATGCGCCGCCAGATCAGGCACCGCAAAATGGCCGAGCGCGCCCTCAATGACCAGTTCGAGTTCATGCGTGCGCTGGTCAACGAAACCCCGCATCCGATCTACGTGCGTGATCGCAAAGGCCTGCTGCAGACCTGCAACGACAGCTACCTGCAGGTGTTCGACGTCAAGCGCGAAGACGTGATCGGCAAAAACGCGATCCAGATGAGCCAGGCCCTTGAAACCGACGCGACCCAATACCATGCCGACTACCAGCGGGTGATGGCCGAAGGCAACCCGCTGATCCTGGATCGCACCCTGCACATTCACGGGCAGAAACTGACGATCTACCATTGGATCCTGCCGTACCGCGACTCTACCGGAGAAGTACAGGGGATCATCGGTGGCTGGATCGACATCAGCGAGCGACGCCAACTGTTCGATGAAATTCGCGCAGCCAAGGAGCGCGCCGACGAAGCCAACCGCGCCAAGAGCACGTTCCTCGCCACCATGAGCCATGAAATACGCACGCCGATGAACGCGGTGATCGGCATGCTGGAGTTGACCCTCAAACGCGCCGACCAGGGCCATCTCGATCGCCCGGCCATCGAAGTGGCATACAACTCGGCCAAGGACCTGCTGGAGCTGATCGGCGATATCCTCGACATCGCACGCATCGAGTCCGGCCGCCTTAGCCTGGCGCCGGAGCGGGTCAACCTGCGCGAGGTGATCGAGTCGGTGGCGCGCGTCTTCGACGGCCTGGCGCGCCAGAAAACCCTCAGCCTGTCCCTTGAATTCAAGCCCGACCACGACGACACCGAAGTCCTGATCGACCCGCTGCGTTTCAAGCAGGTACTGTCGAACCTGGTCAGCAATGCCATCAAGTTCACCGAGCGCGGCCAGGTGAAAATCAAGGTGGACGTGGTGCCCACCGAATGGGCACAACAGGTCGAAATGAAACTGGTGGTCGAGGACACCGGGATCGGTATCAGCCGGGATGATCAGTTGCGCCTGTTCGAACCCTTTGCCCAGGCCGACAACTCCGGACAGCTGGCCAGGAGCGGCGCCGGGCTGGGGCTGGTGATCTGCCGCAGCCTGTGCGAAATGATGGGCGGGCAACTGAGCCTGAGCAGCGTGCCCATGGTGGGTACCCAGGTGCATGTCAGCCTGAAAATGACGCGCCTGCAGCCAGACCAGGCAACGAATGAACTGAAACCGGAAGTGCCTGCAACCGCGCCGGTACTCAATGTGCTGGTGGTGGATGACCATCCCGCAAACCGCTTGCTGATGTGCCAGCAGCTGGGTTACCTGGGCCATCAGTTCACGGCGGCCCAGAACGGCGCTGCCGGTTTCCAGGCCTGGCGCCAGGAACGCTTCGACCTGGTCATTGCCGACTGCAACATGCCCATCATGAATGGCTACGAGTTGAGTCGCTCGATCCGCGAATACGAACAGCGCGAGCAACTGGCACCGTGCGTGGTGCTGGGTTTTACCGCCAATGCCCAGCCCGAAGAGAAGCAACGCTGCGCCGAGGCGGGCATGAACGATTGCCTGTTCAAACCCATCAGCCTCACGGCACTGGAGCGTCAACTGGCGCAGATCGCTCCTCAACCCGCCGAGCTGCACCTGGACCTTGGCAACTTCGAAGCCTTGACCGGCGGCGATCGACAACTGAACTGGCGTTTGCTCAAGGAGCTGTTGAGCAGCAGTCGACAGGATCGCCAGGCGCTGAACGCGTTGATGGCCGCACACGCCCCGCTCGACGAGATCATCGAACAGGCCCACAGGATCAAAGGGGCTGCGCGTATTGTCCAGGCGACGTCATTGGCCGGGCAGTGCGAAGCGCTTGAACAGGCGTGTGCCCGCGGTGACGAATGGGCATCGATCGAAACCGGGGCAAAAGCCCTGGAAAAGCTCATGCTGGAACTGGAGCGGCTACTGCACGTGCAGCTTCACGGCCTGGATGGCGAGTAAGGGGCGGTTGCCGCCCCTTAACGTGATCAGCAGTCGGTCAAGCGCAGGAAAATCGCCGCCAGTTGTTCGATACCCGCCTGATCCTGGAGGGTGAAACGCGCGAGCGACGGGCTGTCGAGGTCAAGGACGCCAATCAGTTTACCGGCCTTGACCAAGGGCACCACCAACTCGCTGTTCGATGCGCTGTCACAAGCAATGTGCCCGGGAAACGCATGCACATCCTCGACCCGCTGGGTTTGCCTCGATGCCGCCGCCGTACCGCACACCCCGCGACCGAACGGGATGCGCACACAGGCGATCTGGCCCTGGAACGGCCCGAGCACCAGTTCTTCGTTACGGTTGAGATAGAAGCCTGCCCAGTTCAAGTCGTCCAATTGGTTGAACAGGAACGCCGAGAACTGCGCACTGTTGGCGATGAAGTCACGCTCATCGGCCAGCAGCGACTCCAGTTGCGCGCAGAGCATGGCGTAGCCATCCAGGCCAGTGCCGGCGCTGTGTAGATCGATCATGGTTGACGCTCCAGCAATTTGAGACCCACCCAGTAACGGGCGAATTGGTAGGCGCAACGGCCGTTGCGGTTGCCGCGGCCGGTAGCCCAGCGCACGGCGAGGATATCGAGGGCTTCATCGCGCTGCCACTGCAAACCGGCCTTGCTCGCCAGCTCGCCGATCCAGTGCTCCACCACATCCAGGAAATGCTCCTGGGTGAACGGGTAGAACGACAGCCACAGGCCGAAACGGTCGGACAGGGCAATCTTGTCCTCCACGGCTTCGCTCGGGTGCAACTCGCCATCCACGCGTTTCCAGTTGTCGTTGTCGCTCTGGTTTTCCGGCACCAAGTGGCGGCGGTTGGAAGTGGCGTACAGCAGCACGTTTTCCGGGGCTTGTTCGAGGGAGCCGTCGAGCACGCTTTTGAGCACGCGGTAATCACCCTCGCCGGCCTCGAACGACAGGTCGTCGCAGAACAGGATAAAACGCTGTGGCAGCTTGACCAGTTGCTCGACCACTCGCGGCAAGTCGGCCAGATGATCACGTTCGATTTCGATCAGGCGCAAGCCGGCCTTGGCGTGCTGTGCCAGCAACGCGCGCACCATGGACGACTTGCCAGTGCCACGCGACCCCCACAGCAGCGCATGGTTGGCGGGCAGGCCATCGATGAATTGCTGGGTGTTGCGCGCCAGTGTTTCACGTTGTTTATCCACGCCGATCAAGTCGGACAGACGCATCTCCAGGCTCACATCCAGCGGCAACAGGAAACCACTGCGGCCTTCACGCTGCCAGCGGGCCGCCAGGCACTGGCTCCAATCGATGGTTTGGCGCGGCGCGGGCAACAAGGGTTCCAGGCGGGCGAGCACGGCATCGGCCCGTTCAAGAAAGGCATTCAATCGAGAATCCACGATTATTCCTCTGGCAAGTTCTTGCAAAAGATGGCGTATTGGCAGCCCTGCGGCAGACCGCACGAGGCTGCGTAAAAAAACGATTCATGCCGGGTAAGCCAGAGCCTGTGGATGTTCAGCTATGCTTGCCGGGCGAAGGGAAACGTGAAGTGGTTAAACACTCGATGGATATCAAGTTCGCCCACCGCTTGTCTTATAAACAAGCCCGATTGACTGTGCTGGTCGGTTTCGTCTTGGGAACCTTGCTCAGTCTGATCCAAATCGGCATTGATTATGCCAGCGAAGACGCATCCATCAACCGTGAAATTCGCTCGCTGATCGAAATCAGCCACAACCCCGCATCACGCATCGCCTACAACATCGACGCCGAACTGGCCCAGGAACTGACCCTGGGCCTTTTGCACTCCCCCGCGATCATTCACGCCCAGTTGATCGACAACAACGGCGTGGTGCTGGCCGACGTCGACCGGCCGCGCAAGGAAAACACCTACCGGCCCCTCAGCGACTTCCTGTTCGGCGCCAACCGCCAGTTCGAAGACCGGTTGTTCCTCAGCCATATGCCCAACGAATCCCTCGGCGTACTGCGCCTGGACGTGGACACCTATGCCTTTGGCAGCCGCTTTCTGCGCCGTGCCGAGATCACCCTGCTCAATGGCTTTGTCCGCAGCCTGTTGCTGACCGGCATCCTGCTGGGCTTGTTCTACGTGATGTTGACCCAGCCGCTGGTGCGCATTATCCGCGAGCTGAGCAACCGCAAACAGGCACGCCTGGACTGCCCGCCAGGCCACGAGCATGACGAAATCGGCGTGTTGGTGAACGTTGCCAACCAGCAATTCGAAAACATGGAGACCGAGATCCAGCAACGCCGTCACGCCGAGGACCGACTGACCGAATACCTGGGGCAACTGGAAGACATCGTCTCCGCCCGTACTCTGGAGCTCAAGGCCAGCAACCAGCGGCTGAGCCAGTCCAACGATGAGCTGGAAGCGGCGAAGATACACGCACTGGGCATGGCCCAGGCACGGGCGGCGTTCCTGGCCAACATGAGCCACGAGATCCGCACCCCGCTCAACGGCCTGCTGGGGATGATCGCGCTGTCGCTGGACAGCCCGCTCAACGCTGAGCAGCGCCAGCAACTGTCCATCGCCCATGACTCGGGCAAGGTGCTGGTGGAGTTGCTCAACGATATCCTCGACCTGTCCAAGTTCGACGCCGGTCAGTTGGAGCTGGAGCGCATCCCGTTCGACCTGGGCTCGCTGGTCGAAGACACCGCCAACCTGCTGTCGCAGAACGCGGCGCCGAGTGTGGAGCTGACCTGCCTGATCGACCCGCAGTTTCCCGCCCAGGTGTTGGGCGACCCGACCCGCGTACGGCAAATCGTCAGCAACCTGCTGTCCAACGCCCTGAAATTCACGCGTTTCGGCCGTGTGGATGTGCGCCTCAGCGCGCTTGATGGACGCGTGCGCATTGAGGTCTGTGATACCGGCATCGGCATTGCCCAGGAAGCCCAGGTGAAGATCTTCCAGCCGTTCACCCAGGCCGGCGCCGGTATCACCCGCCAGTTTGGCGGGACAGGCCTGGGACTGGCCCTGACGCATAACCTGTGTGAAGCGATGAAGGGCCGATTGAGCATCAGTTCGGAGGTCGGCTTCGGCAGCCAATTCTGTGCAGACTTGCCGCTGCCAATCCATTTGCCCGCCGTGCAACCGGCGCCACTCAACGGTGAAGTGATCGCCATCACCAATGCCGGCAGCGGCCTGACGGAACTGCTCACGACCCTGCTGCCCCACTGGGGGCTGACGCCCCACTGCTATCCACGTGACGAAGACTTGAGCGGGCAAACCCCGGACCTGCTGATCACCGACTGCCCCGAATGCCTGTTTCGCCTGCGCCCATCCATTACCGCACCGATCCTGCTGGTGACCGCTTATGGCAATTTCATGCCCAGCGAAGAAGTCGCAGCGCTGGCACCGCTGCAGCAACAGGCACGCCCGTTGAGCCGCAACGCGCTTTATCAGATCCTGCAACGTAATTTGCGCAGCGACACCCAACTGATCCTCGACCCGGTTCAGATGGAAGCCGCGCCGCTGGTACACCGGGCGCGCATCCTGCTGGTAGAGGACAACCCGGTCAATCAATTGGTGGCCAAGGGCATGCTGAGCAAACTGGGGTGCGAGGTGGTCGTGGCCGCCCACGGTGGCGAGGCGCTCAAGTTCCTGGAGGAACAACGCTTCGACCTGGTGTTGATGGACTGCAATATGCCGGTGATGGACGGCTACGAGGCCAGCCGGCAGATCCGTCGCAGCGGGCGCTGGCCGGACCTGCCGATTGTCGCGCTGACCGCCAACGCCTTGTCCGAAGAACGCGAGCGTTGCCGGGCTGCGGGCATGAATGATTATTTGGCCAAGCCGTTCCGTCGAGAAGAACTCAGCGGTTTGCTGGATCTGTGGGTGCCGAAGACGACAAGTCTCTGATCTGTCGGAGCAATTGGTCCAGGCCATCGCGCAAGGTGTCGGCCTGGTTCAGGTCGACGCCGCTGTCGCACAACAGCCGGGTCTTGAGGCCATGGGCCTGGTCGCGCAATTGCACACCGGCTTGGCTCAGGCTCAAGTGCACTTCCCGCTCATCCTCGGCGCTGCGCTGGCGCCTGACCCATTTGAGGTGTTCCAGGCGCTTGAGCAGCGGCGTCAGCGTGCCCGAGTCAAGCATCAGGCGCTCACCCAAGGCCTTGACCGTGGGTTGCGCCGGCGCTGCGGCGTGCCATTCCCACAACACCAGCATCACCAGATATTGCGGGTAGGTCAGGCCGAGCTCATCGAGCATTGGCTTGTAGGCGCGGGTCACCGCCCGAGAGGCCGCGTAGAGCTTGAAGCACAACTGATTGTCGAGGGCCAGGGATACCGTCATTTGAGCAGGGCTTCGATCTCTTGGGTCAGGTCCTGCGGTTTGGTGGTCGGGGCGAAACGCTTGACCACCTGGCCGTCGTGACCAATGAGGAACTTGGTGAAGTTCCACTTGATGCCTTGGGAGCCGAGCAGGCCCGGCGCCTGTTTTTTAAGCTGCACGAACAAAGGGTGGGCATCGCTGCCATTCACATCGATCTTCTTGAACAGCGGGAAGCTGACACCGAAATTCAGCTCGCAGAATTCGGAGATCGCGCCTTCGTTACCGGGCTCCTGCTTGCCGAACTGGTTGCAAGGGAAACCCAGCACCACCAGGCCCTGGTCCTTGTACTGCTGCCAGAGTTGCTCCAGGCCTTTGTACTGGGGGGTGAAGCCACACTTGCTGGCGGTGTTGACCACCAGGATGGCCTTGCCGGCGAAATCGGCCAAGGTCTTTTGCTCACCCTTGATGGTGGTGCAAGGGATGCTCAGCAGGTTGTCACTCATGGCAGTGCCTCGATCAGGAGAAAAGAAGGGTAAACATAGTAAGCAATTCAATTGCGTGCAATTTAATTGACTGGACTGATACCCCATCATCACCGGACCCTGCAGGAGCCCGGCTTGCCGGCGATGGCGCCCGTGAGATCGTCATCGCCGGCAAGCCGGGCGTCTACAGAAGGTGTATCAACGCGGCACCAAGTCCAGGCAGACCGAATTGATGCAATAACGCAGGCCGGTCGGCGGCGGGCCGTCCGGGAACACGTGGCCCAGGTGCGCGTCGCATTTGGCGCAGGTGACTTCGGTGCGGATCATGCCGTGGCTGACGTCACGGATCTCGATCATCGCGCTGTCGGCAATCGGCTCGTAGAAGCTCGGCCAGCCGCAGCCGGCATCGAATTTGGTCTTGGCGTCGAACAGTGGCTCGTTGCAGCAAATGCAGTGGTAAACGCCGTCCGTGGTGGTGGCATTGTACTTGCCGGAGAACGGCCGCTCGGTGCCTTTGAGACGGCACACCTGATACTGCGCCGGGTCCAGCATGTCCTGCCATTCCTGAAGGGTTTTTTCCAACTTTTCCATCGGTACACCTCGGCAACTGAAAAAGCCTGATCTGTGTCTTTTCCATGGATCAGGCGGCACGTATGATTGCGCCTCTTCAAAACGCCAGTCTGGCACCCGCGCTACCGGCATTCAAACGTATTTATGGGTGCGGGCCCCGCAGGATTCACAGTACGGTAGTGTCCCCACCGTCTGGATCGTTCATTTTCAGGATCACATCGCCATGCAGGTCAGCAAATCGAACAAGCTCGCCAACGTCTGCTACGACATTCGCGGCCCAGTGCTCAAGCACGCCAAACGCCTGGAAGAGGAAGGCCATCGCATCCTCAAGCTGAACATTGGCAACCCGGCGCCGTTTGGTTTCGAAGCGCCGGACGAGATCCTCCAGGACGTGATCCGCAACCTGCCCACCGCCCAGGGCTATAGCGACTCCAAGGGCCTGTTCAGCGCGCGCAAGGCGGTGATGCAGTACTACCAGCAGAAACAGGTCGAAGGTGTCGGCATCGAAGACATCTACCTGGGCAATGGCGTGTCCGAGCTGATCGTGATGTCCATGCAGGCCCTGCTCAACAATGGCGACGAAGTGCTGGTGCCGGCGCCGGACTACCCGCTGTGGACCGCCGCCGTGACCCTGGCCGGTGGCCACCCTGTGCACTACCTGTGTGACGAAGGTGCCGACTGGTTCCCGGACCTGGCCGACATCAAGGCCAAGATCACCCCGAACACCAAGGCCCTGGTGATCATCAACCCGAACAACCCGACGGGCGCCGTGTATTCCAGGGAAGTGCTGCTGGGCATGCTCGAACTGGCGCGCCAGCACAACCTGGTGGTGTTCTCCGATGAGATCTACGACAAGATCCTCTATGACGACGCCGTGCACGTGTGCACCGCCTCCCTGGCGCCGGACCTGCTGTGCCTGACCTTCAACGGCCTGTCCAAGTCCTACCGCGTGGCGGGGTTCCGCTCCGGCTGGATCGCCATCTCCGGTCCCAAGCACAACGCGCAAAGCTACATCGAAGGCATCGACATGCTGGCCAACATGCGCCTGTGCGCCAACGTGCCGAGCCAGCACGCCATCCAGACCGCCTTGGGCGGCTACCAGAGCATCAATGACCTGGTCCTGCCCCAGGGCCGCTTGCTGGAACAGCGCAACCGCACCTGGGAACTGCTCAACGCGATCCCGGGCGTGAGCTGCGTGAAACCCATGGGTGCGCTGTATGCCTTCCCGCGGATCGATCCGAAGGTGTGCCCGATCCTCAATGACGAGAAGTTCGTGCTCGACCTGCTGCTGTCGGAAAAGCTGCTGGTGGTGCAAGGCACCGCGTTCAACTGGCCGTGGCCGGATCACTTCCGCGTGGTGACGCTGCCGCGTGTGGATGACCTGGACATGGCCATCGGTCGCATCGGCAACTTCCTCAAGTCCTATCGCCAATAACGGAAACGCCGCTGTACGACCGACAATCGGTCGTACAGCGAGTATCTGGCAACACTTCTCTGCGCCTCACCCGCTTGAGCACTTCACTGGCACCGCAAACATCACCTACCCCCTATGATTACAGGGCTGCAAGGCAACGGCGAAACGATAAAGCAGCCTTTTCCATGAGCGAAACGCCCTTCAAGGCTCTACATTCAGGCTGTAGGACACAGTTTGAAATAGTCGCTCGGTTGAATCACCCCATGCCGCACCTTATATACCCCGCAGTACGCGACATATTAAGCATGAGGAGAACTCTACAACCATGATGCGCATCCTGCTGTTCTTGGCCACTAACCTTGCGGTCGTGCTGATTGCCAGCATCACCTTGAGCCTTTTCGGCTTCAACGGGTTCATGGCGGCCAACGGGGTTGACCTGAACCTCAATCAGCTGCTGGTTTTCTGTGCGGTCTTTGGTTTTGCCGGCTCGCTGTTCTCGCTGTTCATCTCCAAGTGGATGGCGAAGATGAGCACCAGCACCCAGGTCATCACCCAGCCACGCACCCGGCATGAGCAATGGTTGCTGCAGACCGTCGAGCAGTTGTCCCGTGAAGCGGGCATCAAGATGCCCGAGGTCGGGATTTTCCCGGCCTATGAAGCCAACGCCTTTGCCACCGGCTGGAACAAGAACGATGCACTCGTTGCCGTCAGCCAGGGCATGCTGGAACGCTTCTCGTACGATGAAGTGAAGGCCGTGCTGGCCCATGAGATCGGCCACGTGGCCAACGGTGACATGGTCACCCTGGCGTTGGTGCAGGGCGTGGTGAACACTTTCGTGATGTTCTTCGCCCGTATCATCGGCAACTTTGTCGACAAGGTGATCTTCAAGAACGAAGAGGGCCGCGGCATTGCCTACTTCGTGGCGACCCTCTTCGCTGAAGTGGTGCTGGGCTTCCTGGCCAGCGCGATCACCATGTGGTTCTCGCGCAAACGGGAATTCCGTGCAGACGAAGCCGGGGCACGCCTGGCCGGTACCGGGGCGATGATCGCGGCCCTGCAACACCTGCGCTCCGAACAAGGCCTGCCGGTGCATATGCCGGATAGCCTGACCGCCTTTGGCATCAACGGTGGTATCAAACAGGGCATGGCTCGCCTGTTCATGAGCCACCCGCCGCTGGAAGAGCGGATCGACGCACTGCGCCGTCGGGGCTGATAACCAGCCGTTACACAAGAAGGGGCGATTTGATCGCCCCTTCTTTGTGGGCGCTTATATTGTCAACGCATCGTTAGCTGATAGACACGCTCGTCGAGCCGCGTGACGCCGTCCTGCACGAACTTCCAGCTCTCACCCAGAATGTCTTGCTCCTCCAGCGCCTCCAAGGTCCATTCCGAACCGAACAGCACCTTCACCTCGTCATCCGTCACCGCAAACGGTGGTCCGGCTTTCTGCGCCTGGTCGTAATCGAGGGTGATCAACAACCCCTGGCAACCTGGAGGCAGCAAGCTGTTCAGGTGTTCGGCGTATCGCGCACGCATCAGCGGCGGCAAGGCAATCAGTGCGGCGCGGTCATACAGTGCGGTGCAACCGGCCAGGACGTCGGCGTCCAGGGCGAAGAAATCGCCACACCACACCTCGACCCGATCAGCCTGATAAACCGTGAAGGCGCCCTGCCGTGTGATGCGTGGCACCAGGTTCTGCTCACTGAAGAACGCCTCGACGGCCTGCTCCGACAGCTCCACGCCCAGCACCCGCAGCCCACGGCTGGCCAGCCAGATCAGGTCCAGGCTCTTGCCACACAATGGCACCAGCACTTGGGCGTCTTCGGCGAGAGCGAGCTGCGGCCAGTGTCGTTGCAGATACGGGTTGACCTCAGGCAAATGGAAGCCGATCTGATTGCGCGCCCAGCGCTCCTGCCAAAACTTAGGCTCCATGGATCCCCCCGGAAATTCGATCAAAAGGCACTAAAACTTATATTAGATTTAGATCAATGATCTGATTGAAGATGGGCCCATGTTAACGCTCAGGACCCCACTTATGTTCCCCAGCCTGTTTATCTCCCACGGTTCGCCCATGCTCGCCCTGCAACCTGGCGCCAGCGGCCCGGCGTTGCAGCGTCTGGCGGCCGAGCTGCCACGGCCGAAGGCAATCGTGGTGGTGTCGGCGCATTGGGAAAGCCATGAGCTGCTGGTCAGCGGCAGTGCGGCGCCCGAAACCTGGCACGACTTCGGCGGGTTCCCGCGCGAATTGTTTGCCGTGCAATACCCGGCGCCGGGCGACCCGCAACTGGCCAGCGAGATTGTCCAGCTACTCCACGCCGATGGCCTGAACGCCCGCATTGACGACCGTCGCCCCTTCGACCACGGCACCTGGGTACCCCTTTCGCTGATGTACCCGGCGGCGGATATCCCGGTGGTGCAGGTTTCGCTGCCCAGTCGCATGGGCCCAGTCCTGCAGACCCGCGTCGGGCATGCCCTGGCCAGCCTGCGCGGGCAAGGCGTGCTGCTGATCGGCTCGGGCAGTATCACCCATAACCTCGGTGAGCTTGATTGGCGCGCCGGGCCGGAGACCATCACGCCATGGGCGCTGGCTTTTCGCGATTGGGTCGTCGACAAGCTGGCGGCCAACGATGAAACCGCGTTGCACGACTATCGCCGTCAGGCACCAAATGCCGTGCGCAGCCATCCCAGTGATGAGCATCTGTTGCCGCTGTATTTTGCGCGGGGCGCCGGTGGCGACTTCAGCGTGGCGCACCAGGGCTTCACGATGGGCGCGCTGGGCATGGACATCTACCGCTTCGGCTAGCGCCAGCCCTTGCAGGAGCCGGCAAGGGCTGTATGCCGTGCAAACAATTCAGGCATAAAAAATCCCGAACCAGTCGGGATTTTTTATGTGCGATCAATCAGCCCAAAGGCGGATCAATCTTCGCGATAACGACGCAGCTTCAGCTGCTTACCGGCAACGCGTGTGTCTTTCAGCTTGGCCAGCAGTTTTTCCAGACCGTCTTCCGGCAGCTCCACCAGGGAGAAGCTGTCACGGACCTGGATGCGACCGATGGCTTCACGTGCCAGGCCACCCTCGTTGAGGATAGCGCCCAGCAGGTTCTTGGCAGCGATACCGTCACGCGCGCCCAGCGCGGTACGGCAACGAGCACGGCCTTCAGCCAATGGAACCGGAGCGCGACGCTCACGATCACCACGGTCTGGACGGTCGCCGGAACGCTCTGGGCGATCACCGCGTGGCGCGCTGTTCGGAACCAGTGGACGTTCTTTCTCGATGGCTGCCAGGGTCAGGGCCTGACCGTTGGTAGCTTTGCGCAGCAGGGCTGCAGCCAGGGCACGCGGGGTGCAACCGATATCGGCGGTCAGGCGGTCCAGCAGATCGCCGTGGGTCGATTCAGCGTCAGCCACCAGTGGCGCCAGGCTGTTGGTCAGTTTCTTGATGCGGGCATCGAGAACGGCCTGGGCATCCGGCAGGCGCACTTCGGCCACTTTCTGGCCGGTTACGCGCTCGATCACTTGCAGCATACGGCGCTCGCGCGGCGTTACCAGCAGCAGTGCACGACCTTCGCGACCAGCACGGCCGGTACGGCCGATACGGTGCACGTAGGACTCTGGATCGTACGGCATGTCAACGTTGAACACGTGGGTGATACGTGGAACGTCGAGGCCACGGGCAGCAACGTCGGTCGCCACAACGATGTCCAGGCGGCCATCCTTGAGGGAGTCGATGACGCGCTCACGCTGGTTCTGGGCGATGTCGCCGTTCAGCGCAGCGGCCTTGTAGCCTTTGGCTTCCAGGGCGCTGGCCAGGTCCAGGGTCGCTTGCTTGGTGCGCACGAACATGATCAGGGCGTCGAAGTCTTCGACTTCCAGCAGGCTCAATACAGCCGAGGTCTTCTGGTCAGCGTGAACCAACAGGTGAGCCTGTTCGATCGCGGTAACGGTCTGGGTCTTGGTCTGGATCTTCACGTGTTGCGGATCGCGCAGGTGGCGTTCGGCAATGGCACGGATCGACTGTGGCAGGGTGGCCGAGAACAGGACGGTCTGACGGGTCGGTGGCAGTGCCTTGAAGATGACTTCCAGGTCATCCATGAAGCCCAGCTTCAACATTTCGTCAGCTTCGTCGAGAACCAGGTGGTTCACGGTCGACAGCACTTTCTCGTCACGACGCAGGTGGTCGCACAGACGGCCCGGGGTGGCGACAACGATCTGTGCGCCGTTACGGATAGCCTTGAGTTGCGGGCCCATCGGCGCGCCGCCGTAAACGGCCACAACGGTGACGCCTGGCATTTGCTTGGCGTAGGTTTCAAAAGCGGTTGCTACTTGCAGCGCCAACTCGCGGGTTGGCGCCAGGATCAGGGCTTGCGGTTCGCGCTTGGCAGGATCGATGCAGTGCAGGATAGGCAGGGCGAACGCGGCGGTTTTACCGGTACCGGTTTGCGCCTGGCCAATCATGTCCTGGCCGGCCATGATGATCGGGATCGATTGCTGCTGAATCGCCGAAGGCTCTTCGTAGCCGGTCGCTGCGACGGCTGCAAGAATATTCGGGTTAAGATTAAAAGCGGCGAAGCCGCCGGTTTCCTGGGTCATGGGTCTGCCTCTAAGTGCATCCGCAAAGACCCATGCTCCAAAGCTGCGCATGCCGTGTTGAGACTCAAGAGTCGCCCTGGCTGCTTTGTCGGCGGGGATTTGCGAAAACGAATGAATGAAAAAGATTCGTCAAGGAAGAGTCCGCTGTGCGGACGTGCAGCCGAAGCTGACTTCGGGGAATTGCGCTACCTAAACGCGGCCCGGTTAAAGGCCGGCGCGCACTATACCGGAAATACCTGAAAAAGGGAGCTTTTTTTATCGGAAAGCGCCGATAAACCGCGCTGCGTCACAGCCTTTGCAGATAACACTGGCAGGGTCTATTTTTCAAAGGCCCGGCCCTGCTGGGCATAAAGCTTAAACGGTTCACCCGACCTTTCGGCCCCTTTGGTCTGAAAGCTTTCCCCGCCCTCGAGGGTACACCCGATGAATCAAGCCAGCAGCAGCCGCGTCAGCCGTGAACTCCGGGGCCATGTCCTGCTGCTGGGCCTGGACCGGGTGGCCAAACGCAACGCTTTCGACCTGGACCTGCTCAATGAGCTGAGCCTGGCGTATGGCGAATTTGATCGAAATGACGATGCACGAGTGGCGGTGGTGTTCGCCCATGGCGACCACTTCACCGCCGGACTGGACCTGGCCAACGTCAGCGCAGTGATGGCCGGCGGCTGGCAACCACCGTTGGGTGGATGCGACCCCTGGGGCGTGTTCGCCGGCCCACGGGTGAGCAAGCCGGTGATCGTCGCGGCCCAGGGCTACTGCCTGACCATCGGCATCGAGTTGATGCTGGCGGCAGATATCAATCTTTGCGCGAGCAACACGCGCTTTGCGCAGATGGAAGTACAGCGTGGGATCTTTCCGTTCGGCGGCGCGACGTTGCGCTTTCATCAGATCGCCGGCTGGGGCAACGCGATGCGCTGGCTGCTCACCGGTGATGAGTTCGACGCCCATGACGCTCTGCGCCTGGGCCTGGTGCAGGAAGTGATGGCCAGCGAAGACCTGCTGCCCCGCGCCGTCGAACTCGCCAACCGCATCGCCCGCCAGGCGCCACTGGGCGTGCAGGCGACGCTGATGTCGGCACGGCTGGCGCATATGGAAGGTGAAGCCGTTGCCGCCGCCGCATTGCCAGCGCTGGTGAACAAGTTGCTCAATAGCGAGGATGCCAAGGAAGGGGTGCGGGCGATGGTTGAGAAGCGGCCTGGGGTGTTCAAAGGTATTTGAGTTGGCAGTACCAATGCCATCGGGGGCAAGCCCCCTCCCACACTTGGAACGCATTTCAAAGGTGGGAGGGGCGGTGCGACGATTCGACTTGCCCCCGATGGCGTCGTGACAGGCGACTAAGTCGCCGGCCGAATCGCCTTGATCAGCGGTTGCAACGAATACCCAAGGCGCGGCGCCAAGGCTTCAGCGCGAGCGGACAGCGCCCCCAGGTCCAGCACCTGATCCAGTTCCGAAGGCACCAGCAGAATCACATTGCCCTCCTTCACCGGCAGCTCCCAGTAATGCCGGTGGTACAAGCCACGCAACAACGCCGCGCCCAGGGGTTTACCGTCGTCGGTGGCCCACTGGTTGATCACCAACCAGCCGCCGGGGTTGAGTTTTTTCTGGCAGTTTTCCAGGAAGGACCAGGCCAGGTGCCCGACGCCGGGGCCGACGTCGGTATAGAGGTCGACGAAAATCAGGTCGGCCGACTCGGCGCTGTCGAGCAATTGCAGGGCGTCGCCAATACGGATGTACAGCCGTGGGTCGTCGTCCAACCCCAGGTATTCGATGGCCAGGCGCGGCACATCGGGGCGCAGTTCGATGGCCTCCACGTCCTCCAATGGCAGGAACTTGAGGCATGCCTGGGTCAGGGTGCCGGCGCCCAGGCCGAGGAACAGCGCACTTTCCGGCTGTTCATGGCACAACGCGCCGATCAGCATCGCGCGAGTGTAGTCATACTCCAGCCAGCTCGGGTCAGCAGTGAACACGCAGCTTTGCTCGATGGCATCGCCGAACTCGAGAAAACGGTAATCGGCCACTTCGAGCACACGGATCATGCCGAAATCATCATGGACTTCGGCGAGCAGGCGCTCGACACGCTCCTCGGTCATCACTACTCCTAACAGGTTTGCTGCACGGCAAAGGCGCGATTGTCGGCCAACCAGCGGCAACAGGTCACGCACTAATTGCTGATAACATTGGCGCCCGACCGTCAATCAGCCAATCGAGTTCATGATGAGCCAACCCTGGAGCCCCGACAGCTGGCGCGCCCTGCCGATCCAGCAACAACCCCAGTACCCGGACGCTACGCACTTGTTGCAAGTGGAGCAGAACCTGGCCAGCTACCCGCCACTGGTGTTTGCCGGGGAAGCCCGCGAGTTGCGCCGCCAGTTTGCCGAAGTGACCCAGGGGCGTGCGTTCCTGCTGCAAGGCGGCGATTGCGCCGAGAGCTTTGCCGAGTTCTCCGCCGCGAAAATCCGTGACACCTTCAAGGTGCTGCTGCAGATGGCCATCGTGATGACCTTCGCCGCCGGCTGCCCGGTGGTGAAAGTCGGGCGCATGGCCGGCCAGTTCGCCAAGCCGCGTTCGGCCAACGATGAAACCATCGACGGGGTCACCCTGCCCGCCTACCGTGGCGACATCGTGAATGGCATCGGCTTCGACGAAAAAAGC
>NZ_JFCA01000036.1 GCF_000612585.1 Pseudomonas sp. CHM02 | reverse complement strand
AACAGTAAGCCGCGCATCTGATTGCCTATGGCAGTGCGACGCCTTACATATCCCTGTCGAGCCCGGTGCAAAGCCTGCATCGCCAGCGCCGCAGCACTCTTGACCGGAACAGCTAGAATCTTGCAATCGCGGCCGGCACGCAAAATAGCCAGCGCATCGTTGCGATCGTTTTTCGGGCCGCTGCGATGATTGGCAACAAGCTGGGCTGGCAGAATACGAACGGGATTGCCCTGCGTTTGCAGCAACCGCGCCCATGCTTGAGCGCCGGGCCCGGTTTCCACCAATACGGTCACGCTTACCGGAAGCTTATTGAGAAACGCCTGAAACGCCTCACGGGACTTGATTCGTTCCTCAAATATCACTTGGCCGAGCGCATCTTCCCCAGCCGCCTGAAAGACCCTTTTGGCAAGGTCTACGGCAACTGTGGTGCATGCAAATACATCTGCTGACAAAGACTGATTGATCGTCGTATGCTTTTTCATGGTCTCGCCCTCGCTGTCGTTGGCTTCTATAAGAATGCCACCGTGGCGCACAGACGCCTCGGCTTGGGCGAGTCCATCCAATTACAGGTTTCGGGTCAGAACCCCAGTTTGTCGCGTAGGCCGTAGTACCAGGCGCCCATCGCCGCGAACGGCGTGCGCAACAATTGCCCGCCCGGGAACGGGTAGTGCGGCAGGTCGGCAAACGCATCAAAACGCTCTGCCTGTCCTCTGAGGGCTTCCGCCAGTACCTTGCCCGCCAGATGCGTGTACGTCACGCCATGGCCGCTGCAGCCCTGCGAGTAGTAGATGTTGTCGCCCAGGCGGCCCACCTGCGGCAAGCGCGACAGGGTCAGCAGGAAATTGCCGGTCCACGCATAGTCGATCTTCACATCCTTGAGCTGCGGGAACGCCTTGAGCATCTTCGGACGGATGATCGCCTCGATGTTCGCCGGGTCGCGTGCGCCATACACCACGCCGCCGCCGAAAATCAGGCGCTTGTCGCTGGTGAGGCGGTAGTAGTCGAGCAGGTAATTGCAGTCTTCTACGCAGTAATCCTGCGGCAACAGCGTCTTGGCCAATTCATCGCCCAGCGGCGCGGTGGTGATCACCTGTGTGCCGCATGGCATTGACTTGGCTGCCAGCTCTGGCACCAGGTTGCCCAGGTAGGCGTTACCCGCGACGATGATGAACTTGGCCCTGACCTTGCCCTCGGCGGTATGCACCACCGGGTTGGCGCCGCGCTCGATACGCACTGCTGCCGATTGTTCGTAGATCGTGCCACCCAGGGATTCCACGGCGGCCGCTTCGCCGAGTGCAAGGTTGAGCGGATGGATGTGGCCGCCACTCATGTCCAGCAAACCACCGACATAGTTGTCACAGGCCACCACTTCGCGGATATGGCGCTCGTCCAGCAACTCAAGTTGCGTATGGCCGTAGCGTTCCCACAGGCGCTTCTGCGACTCCAAGTGGCCCATGTGCTTGCTGTTAAGTGCGGCGAACACACCGCCGTCCTTCAAGTCGCACTGGATCTGATACTTGGCGACCCGCTCGCGAATGATCTTGCCGCCTTCAAACGCCATCTGCCCCAGCAGTTGCGCCTGCTTGGGGCCGACGCTGCGCTCGATCACATCGATATCACGGCTGTAGCTGTTGACGATCTGCCCGCCGTTGCGGCCCGAGGCGCCAAAACCCACCTTGGCGGCTTCCAGTACCGTCACGCGAAAACCGTTCTCCAGCAGGAACAGCGCGCTGGAAAGGCCGGTGTAGCCGGCGCCAATCACGCACACATCGGTTTCGACTTCGCCTTGCAGTACTGGGCGCGGCGGCACGGCATTCGCGGAAGCGGCGTAATACGACTGGGGGTAGGGGGTGTTCGCCATCCTGGAACCTCTGTTTTATATTTTTTACGAGTGCTGCGATCCTACCTGAGTTGAAAATTGCCTGCCAGCCACCCGAAATCCACGGGTGTGCCCCGCGCAAATAAAAAATTCGCATATTCATAGGGTTAGCTGCAAAAAAGATGTTGACACCCCTCCGGAATTCCGTAGAATGCCGCCTCACAGCAGGCACGTAGCTCAGTTGGTTAGAGCACCACCTTGACATGGTGGGGGTCGTTGGTTCGAGTCCAATCGCGCCTACCAAACAAAATCCGCTCTGCTGGGCGGTCTGGAAGGGCTCACCGAAAGGTGGGCCCTTTTTTGTTGTCCGTGATTTGCCAATCTCTTGCTCAACCTCGCTTCAGCACACTTTCCCCAGCTTGTGTCGGCAGCCGATACACATCCACAAGCGCCAACACCCCCAGCAGCGCCACCCCGATGAACGCCACTCGAAAATCCGCAACCTGGGCCTGAACCTCATGCCCCTGCATGGTCATGGATGCGCGCAACAACAATGCGGCCACCGTCACGCCCATGCCCATGGCCAGTTGGAACGACATGCTGAACAAGGCCGACGCTTCGCTCATGCGGGCTTTGGGCACGTCCGCGAAGCCAATCGAGTTGTAGCAGGTGAACTGCATCGAGCGTGAAAGGCCACCCACAAACAAGACCGCCACAATCACTGCAAACGGCGTCTGTACCGTGAACAACGCGCAGGCCGCGATCGACACCACGCCGATCACCCCGTTCACCAACAGCACCTTGCGAAACCCGAAGCGCTGCATGATGGCGGTGGTAAAGGGCTTCATCGCCAGGTTGCCGGCGAATACCGCCAGCACCAACAAGCCCGCATCCACCGGGGATAAGCCAAAGGCAACCTGGAACAGCAGCGGCAGCAGGAAGGGCAGGGCGCTGATGGCGAGGCGGAACAGTGAGCCGCCGTAGATGCTGACGCGGAAGGTGTTAATGGACAGGGTTTCCAGCGGCAACAACGGGTCGGAGTAATGCCGGCAATGGTGCACGGCCCACACCGACAGCAGCAAGCCCGCCGTCACCAGCCCGGCGCCGGGGATGAGCCTTTCGCCAGCCTGGCTGCCCAGCCATTCCAGCCCACCCAACAGCGCCATGCAGGCGCCTGCCAGCAACACAAAGCCCTTGGCGTCGAACTTGCGCACGCTGGCCTCGCGGCCTTCGGGCACCAGCCACAGCGCGGCGGCCAGTGCCAGGGCGCCCAGCGGCAAGTTCACGTAGAAGATCCATGGCCACGAGGCATGCGTGACGATCAAGCCGCCGGCCAATGGTCCGAGAATCGGCGCCACCAGCCCGGGCCAGGTAATGATCGCGATCATTTTTACCAAGTCTTTTTTATCGGTATTGCGCAGCACTGCCAAACGCCCCACAGGCACCATCAACGCGCCACCGATGCCTTGCAGGACACGGGCGAACACGAACATTTCAAGGCTTTGGCTCAGCCCGCACAGCAGTGAGGCGAGGGTAAACACGATGATCGCGCCAGCAAAGACTCGGCGTGCGCCGAAGCGGTCGGCGATCCAGCTGGACAGCGGGATGAAGATCGCCACAGCAAGAATGTAGGCGGTGATGCCGATGTTCATGTCGACCGGTGTCACCCCGAAGGCGGAGGCCATGGTCGGCAGGGCCGTGGCGATCACCGTGGCATCGAGGTTCTCCATGAAGAAGGTCACGGCGACCACCAGGGCAATCAGCCGGGTTTGTACGCTGAGGTTGGTGTCGGCGCAGGGATCTGAAGTGGGTGAAGTCACCGGTGCTGGCCCTTGTTCAGTGAAGGTCGCTTGGGCCTGACAATACCGGGCGTCAGTCTCAGCCGCTAGCACCAGGAAAAATCTGCAGCAGCAGTTCAACTATCGCCACCAACAGCAAAAACATCAGGAACCCGAATGAGAACACGCGTTTTCGCCACGGTGGCGATTTACTTGGCCTTGGTTCTCTTGATATCGCTGATCATCTGCTTGGCAATCGCCTGTACCTGTTCTGCGTCATGGCCGAGGCAATAGCCTTCCCAGGCGGAGGGCGACGTGTCGTAGGTGCGTGTGCCGATCGGTTCGCCGGATTTCAGGTCGGAATAGTCGGCGCGGGAGAGCGCCCAGGTGTTACCGACCAGCGCACCGGCGACATAGCGATAAAGCAGGCGGCGCCAAGATGCGCGAATCCCTGCGGGTCTGTCCATATCTCGTTACATTCGCGCGGTTCAATCACCGACAAAATTTATTGGTTCGCAGCAACAATTTTTCTTGTTGGACACCTCCCGCCCCCAGGCAGCAAAGTTGCCGCCACTGACGCTCGACCTTTCGGGTCAACAATAAAAAACCGAGCCGACTGCACGCCACTTCTTGCTGTGAACCCTTTATTCACATCCTGCTGTAATGGCGCCGCAGCGCGCACTTAAGGACCTCATCGC
The DNA here is from genome assembly GCF_000612585.1 of Pseudomonas sp. CHM02. Taxonomy (GTDB): domain Bacteria; phylum Pseudomonadota; class Gammaproteobacteria; order Pseudomonadales; family Pseudomonadaceae; genus Aquipseudomonas. Next base: position 77,148 of record NZ_JFCA01000036.1, on the reverse strand, counting down.
CATGCAAACTGTTGTGAACTTATGGCCGTTGATCGGCGTACTTGTGATCGTGGTTGGCTTCGTCTTGCGCTTCAACCCATTGTTGGTGGTCACCGCCGCCGCTATCGCCACCGGGCTTGCCGCCCATTTTCCGTTGGAAAAAATCCTCGCCACCATGGGCGATGGCTTCCTTCAGACCCGTGCCCTGCAATTGATTCTGTTGTTGCCCCTGGCGGTCATCGGCCTGCTGGAGCGCCACGGGTTGCGCCTGCATGCGCAGAACTGGATTGCACGGTTCGAACGGGCCACGGTGGGGCGCTTGTTGATCATCTATCTGTTTGTGCGTGAATCCACGGCCGCCATGGGCTTGACCAGCCTGGGCGGGCACCCGCAGATGGTGCGTCCGTTGCTGGCACCGATGGCCGAGGGCGCGGCAGAAAAGCGCTATGGCAAGCTGCCGGACAAGCTGCGTCACAAGGTACTGGCCATGTGCGCCGCGACGGACAACGTCGGCCTGTTTTTTGGTGAGGACATTTTTGTCGCCTTTGGCGCCATCGCATTGATGCACACCTTCCTGCTCGGTTCCGGGATTGACGTGGAGCCTCTGCACATTGCGGTGTGGGGGATCCCTACGGCGATCTGCGCCTTCATCATTCACGCGATCCGCCTGCATCGGTTTGACCGAAGGCTCACCCGTGAGATGACGCCTGCCGTCTCCGCTGTGGAGGCCGTGCAATGATCATTTCCATTCAATACCTGTACTGGCTGGCCGGGGTTCTGCTGCTGATCACCGCAGGCATGATCCTGATGGACCGCACTCATCCCAAGCGCTGGTCCAGTGCACTGTTCTGGCTGTTGTTTGCCATTCCGTTTTTGATCGGTGAGCGTCTGCCGTCGGTCGTCATCGGCGCGGGCGTGGTGGTGATGGCATTGATCGCGGGCATGGGCGGTGTCGGCCGTGGCACGCATGCCGAGTTGCACGACAAGGCATCCCGTGCCAGTGCCGGTCGCCTGGGCCACAAGCTGTTTATTCCGGCGCTGGCGATTCCGCTGACCACGGTGATCGGCTCGGTATTGCTCAAGCACACCGAGATCGGTGGCGTACCGCTGCTGGACCCGAAAAACACCACCTTCGTCTCCCTCGGCATCGGCTGCCTGATCGCCCTTGGCCTGGCCTGCTGGCTGACCCGCGATACACCGGTGCAAGCCTTGCGCGAATCGCGTCGCCTGACTGAGGCCCTTGGCTGGGCGATGGTGCTGCCGCAAATGCTGGCGATGTTGGGTTTGCTGTTTAACGAAGCCGGGGTCGGCACGGCTGTCGCACATGTCACCACCACCTATATCAACCTGGATTTCAAGTTGGTGGCGGTGATGGTCTACGTGCTGGGCATGGCATTGTTTACGGTGATCATGGGCAATGGCTTCGCGGCGTTCCCGGTGATGACCGGCGGCGTCGGCGTGCCGGTGTTGGTGGGTATCTATGGCGGTAATCCGGCGGTGATGGCGGCGATCGGCATGTTCTCCGGCTACTGCGGTACCCTGATGACCCCGATGGCCGCCAACTTCAACATCGTACCGGCGGCGTTGCTCGAGCTGCCGGACAAGAACGCGGTGATCAAGGCCCAGTTGCCAACCGCGTTGATGATGCTGGTGGTCAATATTGTGCTGCTTTACCTGCTGATGTGAGGCCAGGATGCAAATCGTACTGCTGACGGGTTTCGAACCCTTTGATCAAGACCCGGTGAATCCCTCCTGGGAAGCGGTGCGCCAACTGGATGGCGTGCAACTGGGAAGCGATGCACAGATTGTTGCGCGTCGACTGCCTTGTGCATTTGCCACCGCGGGCGAGTGCCTGACCCGTTTGATCGACGAGTTGCGCCCGGCAATGGTGATCGCTACTGGCCTGGGACCTGGGCGTAGCGATATCTCCGTCGAGCGGGTGGCGATCAATATCAACGATGCACGCATTCCCGATAACCTCGGCGACCAGCCAATCGATACGGCAGTCGTGGCTGATGGGCCGGCCGCCTACTTCACGACGTTGCCGATCAAGGCGATGGTCAAGGCCGTGCGCGAAGCGGGAATCGCGGCCTCGGTATCGCAGACGGCGGGGACGTTTGTGTGTAACCAGGTGTTTTATCTATTGCAGCATGCGCTCGCAGGGTCGGGCGTGCGCAGTGGATTTATCCATGTACCGTTGCTGCCGGAGCAGGTGATGGGGTTGCAGCGGCCCTCGATGGCGCTGGGTGCGATAGTGACGGGATTGCACGCGGCTGTGCTGATGGCATGGCAAGCACCTGAGGATGTCAAGGATGCAGGCGGGCAGGTCAGTTGACCGGCCCGACGCTTCTCAAATGGCAAACAGTCGGGTGAGCCCGAAGGTGATGGCGCAAGCCAGGCCTGTCATTGCGAATGCGGTTGCCACGTACCACTTGATAAGGTTCAGTTCAGTGGTTGCCAGGTCTGCCTTGGACGCAAAGTGCTTATCCATGGCGTCTGCCTTGCTCGAAACGGTGATCAGCTTCTCATTCATTTCAGCCAGCCCCTTTTCCAGTAAACCTAATCGTATTTCCATTCCCGAATCTCCGTTTTTTGACCTCTGCCGGCTCTGCCTTGAGCCCCTTGGGAAGAGAGACTAGCGTGGCGTCAGTCCAACGGTAAGCGACAAACCTTTGCAAAATAACACCGGGGGTTTACCGCTCAGTCTTCCCGTTTCGGAAAGAACAACTCAAAACACGTCACCCCGGCCTCGCTGCTCACACTGTACCGCCCGTTATGCAGTTGCATGATGGTTGCCACGATCGATAACCCCAACCCATTGGACTGCGCCGAACGTTCCCGTGACTCATCCACCCGGTAAAAGCGTTCGAACAGCCGTGGAAGATGCTCGGCGGCGATGGTTTCACCCCGATTGCCGACCCGCAGGTGAATGCCCTCGGCGCTCGGAACTGCGCGGATCTGCAGCTCAGTACCTGGCGCACCGTATTTGATGGCGTTGGCACACAGGTTCGCCAGGGCTCTGCGCAGCAGCATCGGCTCCGCCCAGATCACCCCTTCACCTTCGGCCTGAATGCTGATGTCCACGTCACCGGCCAAGCCTTCAAAGTACTCGGCGATGCGTTCCACCTCATCCGCTGCGCTGAGTTCCTGGCGCTGACGCAGGGCGCTGGCCGGATCGGTGCGGGCCAGGAACAGCATGTTGTCGAGCATCCTCGCCAGGCGCTCCAGTTCTTCGACATTGGACGCCAGCAGTTGCTGATAGCTCTCGATGCTGCGGTGTTGTTGCAGGGCGACCTGGGTTTCTCCCAGCAGGTTATTGATGGGCGTGCGCAGTTCGTGGGCCATGTCGGTGGATACCTGGCCCAGTTGTACAAAACCCTTGGCCAGCCGCTCGAGCATGGTGTTGAACGAGTCAATCATCGGTAGCAGCTCTTTCGGTGCGCCGTGGCTGTCGAGGCGTTCTGCGAGGTTGCCGACGCCGATGCCCTGGGCGTGCCGGGCCAGGCGTCGCAACGGCAAAAGCCCGCGATGAACCAGCAGGTAGCCGACCACGGCCAGAATGATGGCGGCAATGCTTGCCAGGATATAAACGCTCAGGCGATAGCTGGCGAGCACCGCGGTACGCTCGGTCATCAGGCGCCCCGTGGTGACTTGCAGACTGCCCAGGTCGCCGGAGTCGATGGACGCGGCCACAGTGGCGAAAGGTACGCCATTGATGCTGGGGAAATGGTGTACGTCGGCGAACGTCAGCTCGTGGTGCTTGGGGACGGGTGGCACGGAGGGCAGGTCGATGTTGCCAGGATTGACCGTCAGCAACGGCTTTTGCCCGGGCGCAGCGATGCTCAGCACCGATTCACGGTTGCTCAGCATGTTCTGGAACAGCTCCGGCTTGGTCTTGATCAGGTCCAGGGTGTTGCTGTCATTGAGCAGGTTGCGCAATTGATCGATGCGGTAGATCAAGGCCGCGTCGTCACGCATGATCAATTCCCGCTCCAGTTCCCGATACAGCGCCACACCGAGGGTCGCCAGCAAGGCGAAGGCGAGCAGGGCGAAGATCAGCGCCAGGCGCAGGGTCAGGGAGTAATGACGACGTTTGTTCATGGCTGGGTATCGAAGCGGTAGCCGATGCCACGCACGCTGTGGATCAGCTTGAGCTGGAAAGGGTCGTCGATTTTCAAGCGCAGGCGCCGTACGGCCACGTCGACCACGTTGGTGTCGCTGTCGAAGTTCATGTCCCACACGCGCGACGCGATCAGTGAGCGGGAGAGCACCTGGTCCTGATGGGTCGCGAACAGATGCAGCAAGGCGAATTCCTTGTTGGTCAGGGTGATGCGGGTACCGGCGCGGGTGACGCGACGCTTGAGTACGTCGATCTGCAGGTCGGCGATCTGCAACTGCTCCTCTTCCCGGCTCGGCCCGCGGCGGGTCAGAGTTCGCAAGCGTGCTACCAGTTCGGCGAAGGAAAAGGGCTTGATCAGATAATCATCGGCGCCCAGTTCCAGGCCCTTGATGCGGTCGGCAATGTCATCTCGGGCCGTCAGGAAAAGCACTGGAGTATCGGCTTCCTTGCGCAGGCGGCGCAGCACTTCCCAGCCGTCCATTTTCGGCATCATCACATCCAGCACGATCACGTCGAACGGCGTTTCCAGGGCCTGGTGCAAGCCGTCCACGCCGTCACGGGCGAGGCTGACGGAGTAGCCCAGCTCCTGCAGGCCATTGAGCAAGTAATTGCCGGCCTTGGGTTCGTCTTCGACTACGAGAATGTTCATGGGAAGTGCCCTGTCTCAATGCGTGGCGCAAGTGTAGCCCGATCAATTGTCACTGGCGCAACCGATGCCCTGTACCTGGTAGTCCAGCACATGTTCGCGGCCCTGGCTGTCCAGGTAGTCGAGGCGCGCCGGGACGATGCCGCATTGGCCGTAGGTGTCGGTGCTCGACAGCACTTTGGCCACGTCCAGGTGTACGAAGAAGCCGGTCTTGTCGTGGATTACAGGTTCAGCAGCAAACACGGAACCGGTAGCGAGCAAAGCAGCAAAGCCGAGGATAAACAGTTTCATGGTGGAATCTCTCTTAAAGGGTTGGCTGCCAGGTCGTGGCAGTGAGTTCACAGTAACCAGGCGCCCCGAACAGCCAACCAACAGGATGATGACAAGTTTGTAATGCAGTGTTTTCAGGGCTGGCGGCCAGACGCTTCGAGGATCAGGTCGGTGATTTCCTTGGCGTGAGACACCAGCGACAAGTGGCTCGAAGGCAGCTCAATGGTGGTGGCGTTCATGCGCTTGGCGAGGAAGCGCTCCAGGTCTGGATTGATGGTTTGGTCATTCGCCGACACCGCGTACCAGGACGGTTTGGTGTGCCAGGCGGCATTGACGGTGCGGCCGCTGAACAGGGTCTTGGTGATGGGTTGCTGCACGGCATACAGCGCCAGGGCCTTGGCGCGCGGCACATCGGCGGCGAAGTAGTTGAGGAAGGCGTCCTGGCTCAGAGTGAGGTAGCCGTCATGATCTTCCACACCGGCCCGCACAGGCATGGTCGGGTACTTGGCCGAGAGGGCGACGAAGTCTTCATTGGCGTCCGGTGCACGTGCGGCTACGTACACCAGGGCGCTGACTTTCGGGTTCACCCCGGCGTCGCTCACCACGGTACCGGCGTAGGAATGGCCGACCAGCACCGTAGGGCCATCTTGTTGGGCCAGCACGCGGTTGGTGGCGGCGACATCATCGGCCACCGAAGTCAGCGGGTTCTGCACGGCAGTGACGTGCAGGCCGGCGGCCTGGAGGCGGGTGATCACCTCGGACCAGCTCGAACCGTCGGCCCAGGAACCGTGCACCAGCACCACGTTATTGGCTTTGACCGGCGCGACGGTGGCGGCCATGGCGGTGCCAGTGCCCAGCATCAGCAGGCTGGCGGCGATCAGGCAGAGTTTGCTTGCAGGTTTCATGAGGGTGGACCCTTTTCATCAGTAGGAAGTGGCGTCATCCGATGTGGGTGACTGACGACTCCACTGTATGAAGTGAGGGGGGTGACAAGACTTACCGCTTGATTACAAAGCTGTAATGCAATCGTGTCGGTGGCGTTTACAAGCGCCGAGGTGATCCGTAGATTGCAGTGGGCCTATCATTCGTCTTCGCCCATGAGGAAGCCCCGCAGTGTCCATCCGAGGTTCAGCCGTATTCAACCGTCGTTACCGTGCCTTTCTGTTCGATATGGATGGGACGTTGCTCAACTCCATTGCTGCCGCCGAGCGGGTGTGGAGCATCTGGGCCGAACGTCATGGCCTGGATGTGCCGGCGTTTTTGAGGACCATTCACGGCGCCCGCGCGATCGACACTATCACCCGTCAGGCACTGCCCGGCGTCGATCCCGAGGCTGAGGCGCAGTGGATTACCGAGGCAGAACTCAATGACGTCGAGGGCGTTGTCGCGATTCCAGGCGCCGTCACGTTTCTGAACAGTTTGCCGGCTGATCAATGGGCGCTGGTCACCTCGGCACCCAGGGCGCTGGCGTTGCGTCGGCTGAAAGCAGCGGGCATTGCGCCGCCGGCGGTGCTGGTGACGGCCGAAGATGTTGCCATCGGCAAGCCGAACCCTGCCTGCTACGTACTGGGCGCACAACGCCTGGGCGTGCCGGTGCAGGAGTGCCTGGTGTTCGAAGATGCGACGGTAGGCATCCGTGCGGGAGAAGCCGCAGGGGCGGACGTGATGGTCGTGACCTCGACGCATCACACGCCGTTGGTTACCGAACATCCTTCGATTGACGGGTACAAGCAGCTAAACGTACAGCGCGACGCGGAAGGCCTGTTGTCCGTGCAGAACGCGGCGAACTGATACGAAAAGGCCGAGCCCGTTACCGGTCTCTGCCTTGTTCTACGCTGGCTGGATCGGGCGGCTGCATCCGATCGTTCCTCATGCCCTGGCGTGACAGCACCATCTCCCTGAGTATTTCATTGGCCAGGCGTGCGATTGCTTCAGCGCCGCGATAATGCGCGCGCACGATCCCGGTAATCGCAAAGTGGTCGGTTTCCGGGCCGCTGAGTACGGCGGAAAGGGTTCCGTCTGCGTGCAACGTGCAGGTCACCTGATAGCTGGGCAGGCGCGCTGCCAGTGCTGATTCGATTTCTGATTTGCTCAGGGTGTCCATCTGTTTAAGCGCCTCTTACTGATCGTGCACGCCCAAGCATAGGTCCTGCTGCGGCGCTGTAAATACCGGTGATCTGATAGCGAATAAGGAACATCAGCGTCGTGTTTCTTCAGTTGTCCGCCGGCACAATCTGCGCTGCACGGATTTCTGAATGGGTTTGAGGCAGAACAGGAACAAGTACCCACAGAGCAGCAGCGCCAAGTCCAGCCATGAGTGGCGGTCAGCAGAGGTCGAGCCTTCCATTTCATACCTCAAGCCATAGGCCAGCCCCACGAAGACCAGTCCTATCAACAAGGCGATCATCCAGGACCTGTAGGCAAATGGCGGTGCGGTGGTAGACCTCATCGACGTGCTCCTGAATGCACACGGATGGCTGAGTGTCAGTCAGAAGATTCGGCTGTGAATGAAACAACAAGTTCCAGGCGTGAAGACAGTTTCATCTTTCCATGAAGATGAACACATGGGCGGTGTCGGTCACGCAACAAAGACAAGAGCAGTCCGAAGGCGTTTTCGCCAGCCGTTACAGTGAACGAAAGGGCTGGCTACTGAGAGAGCTTCAAGGCGTCTGGTTTTTGTCCGGGGCAGTCAAGCCAGCCTGGATGCGCTGGTAGATTTCCTCGCGATGCACGGCAACGTCCTTGGGTGCGTTGATGCCGATTCGTACTTGCTGGCCGCTGACGCCCAGGATGGTGATCGTGATGTCATCACCGATGTTTATGCTTTCACCAACTTTGCGGGTGAGTATAAGCATGGACTTCTCCTTGATTACTTTTAAGGACACATGTTTCAGACAGGGCAGGTGTCGGATGTGTGTAGCTTACTGCTAAGCGCTTCCCTGTGACTGCCTCTTTTAGGACGCATAGAGGCGACATTAATTCCCATGGCGGCATCATACAGGTCTGCGATACATCATTCGCATTGTTTAAGCCAATGTTTATGACGGCCAGAATAGACAGTGAATGATAAAGTCGCCTCTTTCTCTTTGAAGGAGCAGGGCAGTGCGTAAAGTAGCGATGGCAATTGCGGTGTTGGCATTGGCCGGTTGCGGTGAAGGCAAAAGCGTCGATGCGCCCAGGACCAAGCCCGCCGTGACCGAAAGCCAGCCTCAGACCGGCGCGATTGCTGCCCAGGAATGGGACTTGTGGGTAGGCCCGCCGGACCACAAGTTGCAGGCGATCACGGACCTCACAGCCTGGTTGCTGGAGCATGGTTTCAGTTTTTATATCGTGAAGGTAGACGGTAAGGACGAAGTGCTGCTGGGCCCGTTCGCCACCAAGGCGGAGGCCGAGGCCAAGCAGGCGTTACTTAACGAGAAGATGGCCCGCGCCAAGAAAACCGACACGGTGTCAGAGGTCATTGAGCACAAAACCGCGCAATAACGGCTTGGATGGGCGGAGGTCCCGCCCACGCTCAACCACAGGCTTTCAGGTTTACCGGGCCGACGAACTCATTGCCGCGTCCCATCACACATGCCACGGTCTGGTTGCGCTGGCGCTCCCAGGCCTGCACCGGGTAGGTCTTGTTCCAGGCTTCGTACAGCTGGCGATCCTGTTTGGAAAGGCGCAGGCCGTACTGCTTGCTCATATAGAAATACGTACGGGCGATCATTCCACGGATGGATGGGCGCGGCATGACCTTCTTGGCCTTGAAGTCCACCTGGGTCAGGCATGAACCGTACTGCCCGCTTTGCACCGGCAGCCAGCCAAAACTGAAATTGTTACGGTCGCCGTTGACCTCGCCGATGCTCGGCACCAGGTTGTGCAGGTCGGCTTCGGCACGCTTGAACACTTCATCGTGGCGCGTGCAGTTCTTGCGCCCCCCGTCCTGCCAGCACTGGCGCTGATGCCCGATCTGCCAGGCTGGAACAATGTGCTCCCATTCGATGCGCGCGGCGCGGTTGGCATTTTTGCGCGGGATGTAGCCACAGGCTTTAAGGTCCACGCGATTACCGGTGTATTTGCAGCCGCAATAGAACTCGGTGGATTGTGGGGCGTAAAGCTTCCAGGCGACTTTCTTGGCTTCGTTGAACGTACGGGGAGCCTGGGCCTGGGCGGTGACGGCAAAAAACAGGCAGCACACCGCGATAAAACGGACACTCATTGAATCAATCTTCCTTCGGCACAACCCAGAAAATCTGCACACCACCGTCATCTCGATAGGCGAGGGTGACGTTGTCGTTCTCCGCAATCTCTTCCAGCAAACGCGCCCATTCATCCTCTGGTTCATCCGGCAAACGGAAGATCAACGCCGCCTTGGCTTTCTGCGCGTTGGTCGAGTTGATGATCTTTTGCACACGAATAGCCAGGCGTTCGTAGGCGTCGGGTAGGGTTGGCACTGCGGAAGAGGACTTTGCCACGGAGTATTCCTTAATAAGCTGTACGCACATACAGTATTTAACTGTAGGCGATTTCGCAACTGCTTAAACTTCAAGAAGTTCGTCTGACAGCAATTCAGGCGATTTTTTGTAGGAGCCGGGGAGGAGAGTTGTAGGAGCAAGCTTGCTCGCGAGAGGCTTGAGGGCGATGGGTTAAACCAGACAGACCGCGTCATCGTTAACGACCTTCGCGAGCAAGCTCGCACCTACGGGGAAAAACCAGGAATCAATATTCCCAGAAAATCCGCTGCAGCTCTTTGCTGTCCTGGGTCTTGGTCAGGGCGACCATCGCCAGGATGCGGGCTTTCTGTGGGTTCAGGTCGAGGGCAGCCACCCAGTCGTATTTGTCGTCAGGCTGTTCGGCGTTGCGCAGCACCATGCCGCCGGCGTTCACGTGGGAAGAACGAATGATCTGTACACCTTGCTTGCGCAGTTCCACCAAGGCAGGTACGACTTTGGAGGACACGGAGCCGTTGCCAGTACCGGCGTGGATGATGGCTTTTGCGCCAGCTTGGGCCAGGGCCTTGTAGGCGGTATCGCTCACGTTGCCATAGCCATAGGCGATCTCGACATCAGGCAGGCTCTTGATGTTCTTGATATCGAACTCCGAATCCAGGGTGTGACGCTTGGCGGGCAGGCGGAACCAGTAGGATTTGCCTTCAACCACCATGCCCAGCGGGCCCCACGGGCTCTTGAACGCTTCGGTCTTGATATTGATCATCTTGCTGACGTCGCGACCCGACTGGATCTCGTCGTTCATGGTCACCAGCACGCCTTTGCCGCGTGCATCCTTGCTACCGGCCACGGCCACGGCGTTGTACAGGTTGAGCATGCCGTCGGCCGACATGGCGGTGCCTGGGCGCATGGAACCGACCACCACGATTGGCTTATCGGTCTTTTCCACCAGGTTCAGGAAGTAGGCGGTTTCTTCCAGAGTGTCGGTACCGTGGGTGATCACGATGCCGTCCACGTCCTTGCTGTCAGCCAGCTCGGCGACACGGCGACCCAGTTGCAGCAGGTTTTCGTTGTTGATGCTTTCGGACGCAATTTGCATCACTTGCTCGCCACGCACATTGGCGATCTGGCTAAGCTCAGGAACGCCGGCGATCAGTTGTTCGATGCCGACTTTGGCCGCCTGGTAGGTGGCACTGTTGGCCGCACTGGCGCCGGCGCCGGCAATGGTGCCGCCGGTGGCAAGAATCACCACGTTGGACAGCGTGGTCTTGGTTTCAGCTTCCTTTGCCTGGGCGGCAACAGGGAACAGCAGCAGGAGGGCTAACGCGCCCGGGACAAAAGTCTTCAGTGCAGATTTCATTATTTTTCTCTCTGGTTTTTGATGAGTGCTGTAGCCGGTTCATCTAGAACACCCGGGCGGTTCTGAATGCCCGAGGTGATGGAGTAGAGCAGGATTTGTACCAGGCTGATTGTGTTCGAAGATATAAAATAAATTATTGATTTATAACAAATTATTGTGATTTTTTGAGATGATCGATCAATCAGGCGTCCGGCTTTCCGAACATCGGACTGCATGACGTTCGGATGTCCGAAAAAGGTGGCTGCCGGGTCTTGGGATCTGCATGAGTGATGCAGCGCAACCTGTCGTTTTAGAGAACGACCGGGAGAGGGCAATGTTTAATGGGCGACGTAGCCTGGCGAGAGGGAAGGGCTGGAGGGCGTAGATGAAAGGCTGTTTTCAACCGTTGACAAATCTCGACAAGGTTCTCATAGTTTGAATAACGCAAACGTTTGCGAGATGTTTCACGGAACACTCCTGGAGTATCGTGACAGCTCGTATCAGCCACCCGGGTGGGAAGGCTGCCGAAGCGCTCTTCGGTGCAAGCGTTGCTCACAATAATCATAAGATCGGAGTGAACCCATGAAGCTGCCATTCGCTGGACGTCTTCTTGCTGTCGCTGTGCTTGCCGCCGCATCCGCTGCCCTGCCTCTCTCCTCTGCATTTGCCGATGACGCCGCCGCCAAACCCAAGGTCGGCCTGGTCATGAAATCCCTCGCCAATGAATTCTTCGTCACCATGCAAGACGGTGCCAAGACATACCAGAAAGAACACGCCGCCGACTTCGACATGATCACCAACGGGATCAAGAACGAAACCGATACCAGCGCGCAGATCGACATCGTCAACCAGATGATCCTTGCCAAGGTCAACGCCATCGTCATCGCCCCCGCCGACTCCAAGGCACTGGTCACCGTGCTGAAGAAAGCCTCGGACGCCGGCATCAAGGTCGTCAACATCGACAACCGCCTGGACCCGGACGTACTTAAAAGCAAAAACCTCGACATTCCGTTCGTAGGCCCGGACAACCGCAAAGGCTCCAAGCTGGTGGGCGACTACCTGGCCAAACAACTGGCATCGGGTGACAAGGTCGGCATCATCGAAGGTGTACCGACAACCACCAACGCCCAGCAGCGTACCGCAGGCTACAAGGATGCGATGGACGCTGCCGGCATGAAGATTGTCTCCACTCAATCCGGCAACTGGGAAATTGACCAGGGCCAGAAAGTGGCTTCCGCCATGCTGAGCGAGTACCCGGACCTCAAGGCCCTGTTGGCCGGTAACGACAACATGGCCCTGGGCGCTGTCTCCGCCGTGCGTGCGGCAGGCAAGGCCGGCAAGGTATTGGTCGTGGGCTACGACAACATCGAAGCCATCAAGCCGATGCTGCAGGACGGCCGTGTGCTGGCGACCGCTGACCAGGCTGCTGCCCAGCAAGCCGTGTTCGGTATCCAGAATGCGCTCAAGCTGGTCAAGGGTGAGAAGGTCGACTCCAAAGACGGCGTGATCGAGACCCCGGTCGAACTCGTCCTCAAGAAGTAATCCTGGCAGTACCCAACAGCGTCCGCTCGTCCTGAGCGGGCGCCTGGAGATTTTCCTATGTCATCTTCCGCCCCGAACGCTGTCCTCTCGGTCAGCGGTATCGGCAAGACCTATGCCCAACCGGTTCTGTCCGACATCACCCTGACGCTCAATCGCGGGGAAGTGCTCGCGCTGACCGGTGAGAACGGCGCAGGCAAAAGTACCTTGTCGAAGATCATCGGCGGGCTGGTCACGCCGACCACCGGGCACATGCAGTTCAATGGCCAGGACTACCGCCCCGGCAGCCGCACCCAGGCCGAAGAGCTGGGCGTGCGCATGGTCATGCAGGAGCTTAACCTGCTGCCGACGCTGACCGTCGCCGAAAACCTGTTCCTGGATAACCTGCCCAGCCACTGTGGCTGGATCAGTCGCAAGCAACTGCGCAAGGCCGCGATCGAGGCCATGGCCCAGGTCGGCCTGGACGCCATCGACCCCGACACGCTGGTTGGCAGCCTGGGCATTGGTCATCAGCAGATGGTCGAGATCGCCCGTAACCTGATCGGCGATTGTCATGTACTGATCCTCGACGAACCCACGGCCATGCTCACGGCGCGTGAAGTCGAGATGCTGTTTGAGCAAATCACCCGCCTGCAGGCCCGGGGCGTGGCGATCATCTACATTTCGCACCGGCTGGAAGAGCTGGCCCGTGTTGCCCAGCGCATTGCGGTACTGCGCGACGGCAAGCTGGTCTGTGTCGAGCCGATGGCCAACTACAACAGCGAGCAACTGGTGACCTTGATGGTCGGTCGCGAGCTGGGCGAACACATCGACCTGGGCCCGCGCACGATCGGTGGCCCGGCCCTGACGGTGAAAGGCTTGACGCGCTCGGACAAGGTGCGCGATGTGTCCTTCGAAGTGCGCGCAGGCGAGATCTATGGCATCTCCGGCCTGATCGGCGCCGGTCGCACCGAGTTGTTGCGCCTGATCTTCGGCGCCGACCTGGCCGACAGCGGCACGGTGGCGCTCGGCTCGCCGGCCCAGGTAGTGAGCATTCGCTCGCCCGTGGATGCGGTGGGTCATGGCATTGCGCTGATCACCGAAGACCGCAAAGGCGAAGGCCTGCTGCTGACCCAATCCATCAGCGCCAACATTGCCTTGGGTAACATGCCGGAAATCTCCGGCGGCGGCGTGGTCAACAGTCGCGACGAAACGGCCTTGGCCAAGCGTCAGATCGATGCCATGCGCATCCGCAGTTCCAGCCCGGCGCAGTTGGTTTCCGAACTGTCCGGCGGTAACCAGCAGAAGGTGGTGATCGGCCGCTGGCTGGAGCGCGACTGTTCGGTGATGCTGTTCGACGAGCCGACCCGCGGCATCGACGTCGGTGCCAAATTCGATATTTATGCCTTGCTGGGCGAATTGACCCGCCAGGGCAAAGCGCTGGTGGTGGTGTCCAGCGATCTGCGTGAACTCATGCTGATCTGTGACCGCATCGGCGTGTTGTCCGCCGGGCGCTTGATCGAGACGTTCGAGCGCGACAGCTGGACCCAGGACGAATTGCTCGCCGCCGCCTTCGCCGGCTATCAGAAACGTGATGCGCTGCTCAACGACGCAGTGCTTAGGGATACCCCATGAAAACCACAACTTCCCCCGGCAAGACTGGCGGCAACTTCTACGGCCTGGGCACCTACCTGGGCCTGGCGGGCGCCTTGCTGGCGATGATTGCGCTGTTCTCTGTGCTCAGCGATCACTTCCTGTCCTATGACACCTTCAGCACCCTGGCCAACCAGATTCCGGACCTGATGGTACTGGCGGTGGGCATGACCTTCATCCTGATCATCGGCGGTATCGACCTGTCGGTGGGCTCGGTACTCGCACTGGCGGCGTCGGCGGTCAGCGTGGCGATTCTCGGCTGGGGCTGGAGCGTGTTGCCAGCTGCCGTGCTGGGCATGGGCTGCGCGGCATTGGCCGGTACCATCACCGGCTCGATCACCGTGGCTTGGCGTATTCCGTCGTTCATCGTATCCCTCGGCGTGCTGGAAATGGCCCGTGGCGTGGCGTACCAGATGACCGGCTCGCGCACCGCTTACATCGGTGATTCGTTCGCCTGGCTGTCCAACCCGATTGCCTTTGGCATCTCGCCATCATTCATCATTGCCTTGCTGGTGATCATCGCCGCGCAACTGGTATTGACCCGCACGGTGTTTGGTCGTTACCTGATCGGTATCGGCACCAACGAAGAGGCCGTGCGCCTGGCGGGGATCAATCCCAAGCCGTACAAGATCCTGGTGTTCAGCCTCATGGGCCTGCTGGCCGGTGTGGCGGCGCTGTTTCAGATTTCGCGCCTGGAAGCGGCGGATCCGAATGCCGGTTCCGGCCTGGAACTGCAAGTGATCGCGGCCGTAGTGATCGGCGGCACCAGCCTGATGGGCGGGCGTGGCTCGGTGATCAGTACCTTTTTTGGTGTGTTGATTATTTCGGTATTGGCGGCTGGCCTGGCGCAGATCGGTGCCACGGAACCCACGAAGCGCATCATCACCGGTGCCGTGATCGTGATTGCCGTGGTCCTCGATACCTACCGCAGCCAGCGCGCCAGTCGGCGAGGCTGAACCATGGCAACGATCAAGGATGTGGCAGCGCTTGCAGGTATTTCCTACACGACGGTGTCCCATGTGGTGAACAAGACGCGCCCGGTCAGCGAGCCGGTGCGCATCAAGGTCGAGGCGGCGATCAAGCAGCTCGACTATGTGCCCAGTGCCGTCGCGCGTTCGCTCAAGGCCAAGACCACTGCCACCATTGGTCTGCTGGTGCCCAACAGCCTCAACCCGTATTTTGCGGAGCTGGCCCGCGGCATCGAGGATTACTGCGAGCGTAACGGCTACTGCGTGATCCTTTGCAACTCCGACGACAACGCTGAAAAGCAACGCAGCTATTTGCGCGTGTTATTGGAGAAGCGTATCGACGGCTTGATCGTGACCTCGGTCGGCGGCGACGACAGCGGCCTGGCCGCCGGCTTGAGCGCGGTGCGCACGCCGATGGTGATCGTCGACCGGGCGCTGGACGGCATTGACGTGGACCTTGTGCGTATCGATCACGAGGAAGGTGCCTACCTGGCGACTCGGCACTTGCTCGAACTGGGCCACCGCGACATCGCCTGCATTGGCGGCCCGGCCCGTACCCGTGTCGCGCAAATGCGCCTGGCGGGGTATCACCGTGCGTTGCGCGAGGCGGGCGTGGAGGTGGCGGCCAATCGCACCCAGGAAAGCGACTTCACCAGCACCGGCGGGTATGCCGCTGCCGTGCAGTTGCTGGCGCACAACCCGCCCAGTGCGATCTTCGCCAGCAACGACATGATTGGTTTCGGCGTGTTGCGCGCAGCAGCAGAGCGCAATATTCGTGTGCCGGGCGAGCTGTCGGTGATCGGTTTCGATGACATTCAAATGGGCCGGTACGTCTACCCGGCGTTGACCACGGTCGGGCAGTCGATCGTGCAACTGGGCGAGACGGCGGCCGAGCTGTTGCTGCGAAGAATTGCGACACCCCAACTGCCGATCGATCAACGCATCGTGACGCCGAGCATCGTATTGCGTGAGTCGACGGCGCCTGTCGCCGGTACGTTCGCCCAATACCGCTGAACCGAATTGATGAGTACTGATGTATGCCAGCAAAAGTAGTGGTAGTAGGCAGCTTGAACATGGACCTGGTGACCCGCGCCAGCCGGCTGCCGCGTGCCGGTGAGACCTTGATCGGTCAGACGTTTTCCACCGTGCCCGGCGGCAAGGGCGCCAACCAGGCGGTGGCCTCGGCACGCCTGGGGGCCGATGTCTCGATGATTGGCTGTGTCGGTACCGATGCCTACGGCGCCCAATTGCGAGACGCGTTGCTGGTGGAGGGCATCGATTGCCAGGCCGTCAGTACCGTGGACGGCTCCAGCGGCGTGGCCCTGATCGTGGTCGATGACAGCAGCCAGAACGCGATTGTGATTGTTGCGGGCAGTAACGGCGAACTGACGCCAGCCTCGTTGCAGGCGTTTGACGCGGTGCTGCAAGCGGCTGATGTGATCGTCTGCCAGCTGGAAGTGCCGATGAATACGGTGGGCCATGCCCTCAAGCGCGGTCGTGAGCTGGGCAAGACCGTGATCCTCAACCCGGCTCCGGCCAGCGCTCCGTTGCCGGCCGAGTGGTATGCCTCGATCGACTACCTGATTCCCAATGAAAGCGAAGCCACCGCACTGAGCGGCGTGACGGTCGACTCCCTTGACAGTGCCAAGGTCGCGGCGACCCAGCTTATCCAGGCGGGTGCCGGCAAAGTCATCATCACCTTGGGCTCCCAGGGGGCGCTGTTTACTGATGGCCAGGGCTTCGAGCACCTGCTGGCGCCGAAGGTCAAGGCGGTCGACACCACAGCGGCGGGCGATACTTTCGTCGGTGGTTTTGCTGCGGCACTGGCCAATGGCAAAAGCGAGGCCGAGGCCATTCGTTTTGGCCAGGTCGCTGCCGCGCTGTCGGTCACCCGCGCCGGCGCGCAACCCTCTATTCCAACGCTGCACGACGTACAAGGTTTTGTGCCCTCATGAAAAAGACACCTTTGCTCAATATCGCCCTGTCGCGTGTCATCGCCTCTCTTGGCCATGGTGACATCCTGGTGATCGGTGACGCTGGCCTGCCAGTGCCGCCGGGCGTCGAGTTGATTGACCTGGCGTTGACCCAGGGCATTCCGGATTTCATCAGCACCTTGCGTGTCGTGCTCAGCGAAATGCAGGTGGAGCGCCACGTGCTGGCGGAAGAAATCCTGCTCAAGCAACCAGCGGCGCTGGCCGAGCTCAATACGCTCACAGAGCAGGCCGCTCTTGGTGAACGGCGGCTGGTCAGCCATGAAGAGTTCAAGCAGCTCAGCCACAAGGCGCGCGCCGTGGTGCGCACCGGCGAGTGCCAGCCTTACTGCAATATCGCGCTGGTGTCCGGCGTAACGTTCTAGAATTCCCAACGACAAGGAGTGTTTTATGCAACGTGGTCTCCCAACCCTGAAAAACCTGTTCCGGAGTGTTCTGCTCTTGTCCGCACTCACTGCTGCAAGCGCCCAGGCGGCGGAAAAAATCGACCTGATCATCGACACCGACCCAGGTGCCGATGACGTGGTGGCATTGCTGTTCGCCATGGCCTCTCCGGAGGAGCTGAACATTCGTGCGCTGACCACCGTCGCCGGCAATGTGCGCCTGGACAAGACCTCCCGTAACGCCCGTCTGGCCCGCGAGTGGGCAGGGCGCGAGGACATTCCGGTGTACGCCGGTGCGCCAGCGCCACTGCTGCGCACGCCGATCTACGCCGAGAACATTCACGGCAAGGAAGGTATTTCCGGCGTCACTGTGCACGAGCCCAAAAAAGGCCTGGCTGACGGCAATGCCGTTGACTACCTGGTCAAGACCCTGAGCACCGCCAAGCCACACAGCATCACCATCGCCATGCTCGGCCCACAGACCAACCTGGCGCTGGCGCTGACCCAGGCACCGGAAATCACCCAAGGCATCAAGGAAGTGGTGGTGATGGGCGGTGCTCATTTCAACGGCGGCAATATCACGCCGGTGGCGGAGTTCAACCTGTTCGCCGACCCGGTCGCGGCCGAGATTGTGCTCAAGAGTGGCGTCAAGCTGACCTACCTGCCGCTGGACGTGACCCACAAGGTACTGACCAGCGAAACGCGCCTGAAAAAGATCGCCGACCTCAAGAACAACGCAAGCAAGGTCGTTGGCGATATTCTCAACGAGTACGTCAAGGGCGACATGGAACACTACGGTATTCCAGGCGGCCCGGTGCATGACGCTACCGTCGTTGCTTACCTGCTCAAGCCTTCGCTGTTCAGTGGCCGTGAAGTCAACGTGGTAGTGGACAGCCGTGAAGGCCCGACTTTCGGCCAGACCATCGTCGACTGGTACGACGGCCTGAAACAACCGAAGAATGCGTTCTGGGTGGAGAACGGCGATGCCCAGGGCTTCTTCGATCTGCTGACCGAGCGCCTGGCGCGTCTGAAATAATGGGTTGACCGGTCGGCGTTCGCCGGCCGGTTCTTATTCGCGCTCGGGGTCGTGTGCCCCCATGTGATCGGCCGGGTATTTCTCGAATATCTGGCCGATGAACGCTTGCGCCGCTTGTGTGCCCAGTTCCTTGACCAGTAGGTCGATACCAATGATCGCCAATTCCTCTGGGCTTCCAGGGCTGTAGGAGCTCTGTCCTTGGGGCCACTTGGCTTTGATGTCGGCTTGAAGCGTTACGGTGGTCATGGATATCTCGTGGGGCTGAAAGTGCTGGGCAATGCGCTGGAACGCGGTTCTTACCGGGCCAGTTAACCATTTTGCATCGTATTTGGCACTGATACTTAGGCATGAGGCGATTCGGAATGACGGCGGTGCTGTGCGACACTGTCCGCCTGTTTAATTGCCGGGGAACACCGCGTGCAGATCGACTTGAACAACCCCGAGAACCTGACGCTGGCGAATGTCCGACAGCTTCTCGCCAGCGCCAGTGACGGCGAACATGCCCAGTTGCGGGTGAACAAGGCCGGGATCGCCTATATCTCCTCAGGGAGGGTCGTAGGTGGCGTGGACATCGACGGGCTGCTGTTTCGTCTGGAGACCTGGGCCAAGGGGTCCGGATACGTAGGCAATGTGGCTGCCAGCGATGAAGTCTGGGTGACGCAGATTTTCAATGCACTGAACGAAAACTGGCCGAAGCCGGCGTCCGACTACATCGACATCTACTGAACACATTCATATCTGGTCACGATTGACCGGGCGAATGCCTCTCGAGAGTCAGGCAGACTTGCCCAGCGGCGGTTTACGTCTTGAAACCAATCCGCCCAATCGCTGTCGCACGATCTCTGTCCATTTTTTATCATAGGAGGCTTCATGCCTTGGAAGCTCGCATCATTCGGTACTTTGTTGGCAGCACTCGCGTTGGCGGGTTGCAGCACCCCGGGTGCCTCTGAGCCAGCCAAAGACGCCGCCGTGGCCGATGCCGGTCATAGCCGCTGTGAGTCGAAGGCCGCCGAATTCACCATCGGCCAGAAAGCGTCGCCCCAGTTGCTGGAGCAGGCGCGTACCCGTGCCGGTGCGCAGAACGCACGGATCCTCAAGCCTAACGATATGATCACCCTGGAATACCGCTCCGACCGCCTGAACCTGAACACCGACGACAACCTGGTGATCACGCGCGTCAATTGCGGCTAAGCCTTTTTTGGCTTTTGCAGCGCCCATAAAAAACCCCGTCACATGGACGGGGTTTTTTTAGCTCAGCGGAGAATTACTCGCCGCGAACCTGTGCAGCTTGCATACCCTTTTGGCCTTTCTCAGCCACGAAGGAAACGGTTTGGCCTTCTTTCAGGCTTTTGAAACCGTCGCTTTCGATAGCTTTGAAGTGTACGAACAGGTCGTCACCGCCACCTTGAGGAGTGATGAAGCCGAAGCCTTTTTCATCGTTGAACCATTTAACGGTGCCGGTTTGGCGATTAGACATGGTGTATCTCCAAGAAACATATATTTTCAGTAGTGCTGTGCTGCTCAGGCCAACTGGGCACACTGGGCTATCATAGTCGAAATGTTCGGCTTGGGAGCCCCCCCAAGGCATTGTTTGCTAATCAATAGCGTTGCGTTTAGTACCCTTTTCGGCTGAAAGCCCCGATCTACGGGGCTTTGGTTCGAAATATCAACTGGTAAAAAAACCCGTAAAAGCTGCGTAATTTGTGAGAAATGGCAGTTTTTGGGCTGTTTTACCCGTAAAAAAGCCGTGTGATCAGTGGCAGATCTTACTTTTTCTTCACGACTTTGCAGGACGAAATGGCCGCGACGGCTTTGTTTTTAAGCTCCGGGCTGGCGTTCTGGTTGGTCATGAGCTCTTTGATTTCGGCGGTGCTCAATTCGGCGTTGATCTTGTCAGCGCCACATTCGCAGTGGGCTTTGGCAGTTTTGACGTCTACGTTCTGGCTGGCGGCTGCGCTGCAATCGCTGACGAAGCTGTCGCGAGCACCGGCTGGCCAGTTCGACGGGGCTGCTGCCTGCGTGCCAAGGGAAAGGAGGGTCAGGGAAACGGCGAGAGCGAGGGTAGAGGTAAAACGCATCATGAGGATGCTCCTTTGGGTCGAGGACGAACGGCGATTCTCAGTGGGTTTGAGGCATTGCGTACAGCTCAAGTTCACTTTTGCAGCTATAAAGGCCGGATTTTGTCGTTACGCAAGATAGCAGCGCCGCGATGACCGTTCATCTGTGCTAGCATCTTGCGCTTGGCTATTTCCAGGCGTGCCAGTTGCCGCCTTGCCAGGTTCTTTTTTAGCTCACTCCAGTCACTCTGGTTCGATTATCGGTTGGCCGAAAGGCTCCTGCCGCTGTAAGGCAGGCGTTCATCACTGAACGGCCTGGTATTGGATCTTGTACTGGCTCATCCCAACCCACGTGACCTTTGGTAGGGGTCACCACTAGGAGAGGAGGCGCCATGCCAACTATTACTCTTCCCGACGGCAGTCAACGTTCATTCGATCATTCGGTTTCCGTAGCCGAGGTCGCCGCATCCATTGGTGCAGGCCTGGCCAAGGCCACCGTGGCCGGCAAGGTCGACGGCAAGCTCGTCGACGCCAGCGACTTGATCACCAGTGACGCCAGCCTGCAAATCATCACGCCCAAGGATCAAGAGGGGCTGGAGATCATTCGCCACTCTTGCGCGCACCTGATTGGCCATGCGGTCAAGCAGCTGTACCCCACCGCGAAGATGGTGATCGGTCCGGTCATTGAAGAAGGCTTCTATTACGACATCGCCTACGAGCGTCCTTTCACCCCGGACGACCTGGCCGCCATCGAACAGCGCATGCACGCGCTGATCGAAAAAGATTACGACGTGATCAAGAAAGTCACGCCGCGCGCCGAAGTGATCGATGTGTTCACCGCCCGTGGTGAAGACTACAAGCTGCGCCTGGTGGAAGACATGCCGGACGAGCAGGCCATGGGCCTGTACTACCACGAAGAATACGTCGACATGTGCCGTGGCCCGCACGTGCCGAACACGCGCTTCCTCAAGTCGTTCAAGCTGACCAAGCTGTCCGGTGCCTACTGGCGTGGCGACGCGAAGAACGAGCAACTGCAACGGATCTACGGCACTGCCTGGGCTGACAAGAAGCAGCTGGCGGCCTACATCCAGCGCATCGAAGAAGCCGAGAAACGTGACCATCGCAAGATCGGCAAGCGCCTGAACCTGTTCCACCTCCAGGAAGAAGCGCCGGGCATGGTGTTCTGGCACCCGAACGGCTGGACCCTGTACCAGGTGCTCGAGCAGTACATGCGCAAGGTCCAGCGCGAGAACGGCTACCTGGAGATCAAGACGCCTCAGGTCGTTGACCGTAGCCTGTGGGAGAAATCCGGGCACTGGGCCAACTACGCCGACAACATGTTCACCACCCAGTCGGAAAACCGCGACTACGCCATCAAGCCGATGAACTGCCCATGCCACGTGCAGGTCTTCAACCAGGGTCTGAAGAGCTACCGCGAGTTGCCGATGCGCCTGGCCGAGTTCGGTGCCTGCCACCGTAACGAGCCATCGGGTGCGCTGCACGGCATCATGCGTGTGCGTGGCTTTACCCAGGACGACGCCCACATCTTCTGCACCGAAGAGCAGATGCAGGCCGAATCCGCCGCATTCATCAAGTTGACCATGGACGTTTATCGCGATTTCGGCTTTACCGAAGTCGAAATGAAGCTGTCCACTCGTCCGGAAAAGCGCGTCGGCTCCGACGAGCTGTGGGATCGCGCCGAAGCTGCACTGGCCGCAGCACTGGACAGCGCGGGCCTCGCGTATGACCTGCAGCCGGGTGAGGGCGCGTTCTACGGTCCGAAGATCGAGTTCTCGCTGAAAGATTGCCTTGGTCGCGTCTGGCAGTGTGGTACCCTGCAGCTCGATTTTAACCTGCCGATCCGTCTGGGAGCCGAATACGTCTCCGAAGACAACAGCCGTAAACACCCGGTTATGCTGCACCGGGCGATCCTCGGCTCGTTCGAACGGTTCGTCGGGATCCTGATCGAGCACTACGAGGGTGCGTTCCCTGCGTGGCTGGCTCCGACCCAGGCAGTGATCATGAATATCACTGATAAACAGGCAGATTTTGCCGCTGAAGTTGAAAAAACACTCAACGAAAGCGGATTTCGTGCCAAGTCCGACTTGAGAAATGAAAAGATCGGCTTTAAAATCCGCGAGCATACTTTGCTCAAGGTTCCCTATCTTTTGGTTATCGGAGATCGGGAAGTCGAGATGCAGACTGTCGCTGTGCGTACTCGTGAAGGTGCTGACCTGGGCTCGATGCCCGTCGCCCAGTTCGCTGAGTTCCTCGCGCAAGCGGTTTCCCGGCGTGGTCGCCCAGATTCGGAGTAATTATTATTAAGCGTGAAATGAGACAAGATAAACGAGCTGCACCGAAAGCCCCGATCAACGAGAATATCTCGGCACGCGAGGTTCGGTTAATTGGCGCTGACGGCGAGCAGATTGGCATCGTCTCGATTGATGAAGCGCTTCGTATCGCTGAAGAGTCCAAATTGGACCTGGTGGAAATCTCCGCCGACGCAGTCCCGCCTGTTTGCCGGGTGATGGACTACGGCAAGTCGATCTTCGAAAAGAAGAAGCAGATTGCTGCGGCGAAGAAGAACCAAAAGCAGATTCAAGTAAAAGAAATCAAGTTTCGTCCAGGGACGGAGGAAGGGGATTACCAGGTAAAACTGCGCAACCTGGTACGTTTCCTGAGTGATGGGGACAGGGCCAAGGTATCCTTGCGATTCCGCGGCCGTGAGATGGCCCACCAGGAGCTGGGGATGGAACTCCTCAAGCGGGTTGAAGCTGACCTGCTTGAGTACGGTTCGGTCGAACAGCATCCTAAGATGGAAGGACGCCAGCTGATCATGGTCATCGCCCCGAAAAAGAAGAAGTAATCAACAGGGCACGGCAGGCCTTCTGATTATGTTTATCAACTGAATGCGGAGTATCCGAACATGCCAAAGATGAAGACTAAAAGTGGTGCTGCTAAGCGGTTTCTGAAAACTGCTAACGGTATCAAGCACAAGCACGCTTTCAAGAGCCACATCCTGACCAAAATGTCGACCAAGCGTAAGCGTCAACTGCGCGGTAGCAGCTTGCTGCATCCGTCTGACGTGGCAAAAGTCGAGCGCATGCTGCGCCTTCGTTAATTTTTGGATCAAGAATAGAGGAAGTAACTCATGGCTCGTGTAAAGCGTGGCGTCATTGCCCGTAAACGTCACAAAAAAATTCTGAAACTTGCTAAAGGCTACTACGGCGCGCGTTCACGCGTATTCCGTGTTGCCAAGCAAGCGGTAATCAAGGCAGGCCAATACGCCTACCGTGACCGTCGTCAGAAAAAACGTCAGTTCCGCGCTCTATGGATCGCTCGTATCAACGCTGGTGCACGTGTTAACGGTCTGTCCTACAGCCGTTTCATCGCCGGCCTGAAAAAAGCGTCCATCGAGATCGACCGTAAGGTTCTGGCTGATCTGGCAGTGAACGAAAAAGCGGCGTTTGCTGCGATTGTCGAGAAAGCTAAAGCCACGTTGGCTTAAGTACCCCCGACAGTCACCCTGGGTTACGCTGTAGCCCAAGGTGTTAAACGTCATAAATAGGGGAAGAGCCTTCAAGCTCTTCCCCTATTTTGTATCTGGAGTCTGTACATGGAAAACCTGGACGCGCTCGTCGCTCAAGCCCTTGAGGCTGTGCAAAGCGCTGAAGATGTAAATGCCCTGGAGCAAATCCGGGTTCACTACCTTGGCAAAAAAGGTGAATTGACTCAGGTGATGAAGACCCTGGGGAATTTGCCGGCTGAAGAGCGCCCGCAAGTCGGTGCGTTGATCAACGTCGCCAAGGAGCGTGTCACAGAGGTTCTCAATGCGCGCAAGGCGTCGCTCGAGGAGGCCGATCTTGCGGCCAAGCTCGCCGCCGAGTCCATTGACGTCACCTTGCCTGGCCGTGGCCAGGCCTCGGGCGGTCTGCATCCGATCACCCGGACTCTGGAACGTATCGAGCAGTTCTTCACCCATATTGGCTACGGCATCGCCGAAGGCCCTGAGGTCGAAGACGACTATCACAACTTCGAAGCGCTCAACATCCCAGGCCATCACCCAGCCCGGTCGATGCACGACACTTTCTATTTCAATGCGAACATGCTGCTGCGCACCCATACCTCGCCGGTACAGGTCCGCACCATGGAAGCGAACAAGCCGCCGATCCGCATCGTCTGCCCAGGCCGTGTGTACCGTAGCGACTCCGATATCACCCACTCGCCGATGTTCCACCAGGTCGAAGGCCTGCTGGTTGATCGCGACATCAACTTCGCCGACCTCAAGGGCACCATCGAAGAGTTCCTGCGGGTGTTCTTCGAGAAGGAGCTGGCGGTGCGTTTCCGTCCTTCGTTCTTCCCGTTCACCGAGCCCTCCGCTGAAGTCGACATGGAATGCGTGATGTGCAGCGGTAAAGGCTGCCGCGTCTGCAAGCAGACCGGCTGGCTGGAAGTGATGGGCTGCGGCATGGTTCACCCTAACGTGCTGCGCATGTCCGGGATCGACCCGGAAGAATTCTCGGGCTTTGCCTTCGGCATGGGCGTTGAGCGTCTGGCCATGCTGCGTTACGGCGTGAACGACTTGCGTCTGTTCTTCGACAACGACTTGCGGTTCCTCGCGCAATTTCGCTAGTCGTAACGAATCTTTAGGAGAGCAGGATGAAATTCAGTGAACAATGGCTGCGTGGCTGGGTAAGCCCGCAGGTAGATCGCGACGCGCTGGTTGCGCGTCTGTCGATGGCCGGTCTTGAGGTCGATAGCGTTACCCCGGCCGCCGGTGTCTTCAGTGGCGTGGTGGTGGGCGAGGTGCTGAGCACCGAGCAACACCCTGATGCCGATAAGTTGCGTGTGTGCCAGGTCAGCAATGGTGTGGAAACCTTCCAGGTCGTGTGCGGAGCGCCCAATGTGCGCCCGGGCCTGAAGATTCCGTTCGCCATGATCGGTGCCGAGCTGCCGGGCGACTTCAAGATCAAGAAAGCCAAGCTGCGCGGCGTTGAGTCCAACGGCATGCTGTGCTCCCAGGCGGAGCTGCAGGTAGGCGAGGGCAACGATGGCTTGATGGAACTGCCGGCCGATGCGCCAGTGGGCCAGGACATCCGTGTTTACCTGGAACTGGAAGACGCCAGCATCGAGGTCGACCTGACCCCGAACCGCGGCGACTGCCTGTCCCTGGCCGGCCTGGCGCGTGAAGTGGGTGCGTTGTACAACGCTCCGGTCACTCGTCCAGCCGTTGCCGCCGTGCCGGCTGTGCACGACGAAGTACGCCCGATTGACGTGCTGGCGCCAAACGCCTGCCCGCGTTACCTGGGCCGTGTGATCCGCAACGTCGACCTGTCCAAGCCCACCCCGCTGTGGATGGTTGAGCGCTTGCGTCGCGCCGACGTACGCAGCATCGACGCTGCCGTCGACATCACCAACTACGTGATGCTGGAGCTGGGTCAACCGTTGCACGCGTTCGATCTCGCCGAAATCAACGGCGGCATCCGTGTACGCATGGCCGAAGAGGGCGAGAAGCTGGTGCTGCTCGATGGTCAGGAAGTCAGCCTGCGTGCCGACACCCTGGTCATCGCTGACCACTCCCGTGCCCTGGCGATTGCCGGCGTAATGGGTGGCGAGCACAGCGGTGTGTCCGAGACCACCCGTGACGTGTTCCTTGAAAGTGCCTTCTTCGACCAGATCGCTATCGCCGGCAAGGCCCGTTCCTACGGGCTGCACACCGATGCATCGCACCGCTATGAGCGCGGCGTGGACTGGAAGCTGGCGCGTGAAGCCATGGAGCGCGCCACAGGCCTGCTGCTGGAAATCACCGGTGGCGAAGCTGGCCCGATCACTGAAACCGTCAACGAGCAGTACCTGCCGTCCGTTGCGCCGATCACCCTGCGCGCCAAAAGTGTCGAGCAGATGCTCGGCCTGGTGATCGCGCCGGCTGAAATCGAGCAACTGCTGTCCGCCCTCGGCCTGGGTATTTCCTCAAGTGGGGAAGGGCAGTGGCACGTTGAAGTACCAAGCCATCGCTTCGATATCAGCCTGGAAGTCGACCTGATCGAAGAACTGGCCCGCCTCTACGGTTACAACCGTCTGCCGGTCCGTTACCCGCAAGCGCGCCTGGCGCCACAGCCGAAGGCCGAAGCGCGTGCGCACCTGCCTGAGCTGCGTCGTTTGCTGGTCGCTCGTGGTTACCAGGAAGCAGTGACCTACAGCTTCATTGATCCCAAGCAGTTCGAGCTGTTCAATCCAGGTGTCGAGCCGCTGCTGCTGGCCAACCCGATTTCCAACGACATGGCAGCCATGCGTTCGTCGCTGTGGCCTGGCCTGGTGAAAGCACTTTCCCATAACCTGAACCGTCAGCAAGACCGCGTGCGCATGTTCGAAAGCGGCCTGCGCTTCGTCGGCCAACTCGACGGCCTGAAGCAAGAGCCAATGCTGGCTGGCGTGGTGTGCGGTAGCCGCCTGCCGGAAGGTTGGGCACAGGGTCGCGATGCCGTGGACTTCTTTGACGTCAAGGCTGACGTGGAAGCGGTACTGGGCTTTGCCGGTGCTCTGGATGCGTTCACCTTCGTACCTGGCAGCCACCCGGCGTTGCACCCGGGCCAGACGGCCCGCATCGAGCGCGAAGGGCGCTTGGTGGGCTTCATCGGCGCAATTCACCCTGAACTCTCGAAAACGTTGGGTCTTGACCGTCCGGTTTTCGTCTTCGAGCTGGTTCTGGCTGAAGTCGCTTCGGGCAAAATGCCTAAATTCAGCGAGCTGTCGCGCTTCCCTGAAGTGCGTCGTGACCTGGCGTTGATTGCCGACCGCGAAGTGGCCGCCACTGCCGTTCTGGATGTAATCCGTGAAAATGCAGGGGAATGGCTGACAGACCTCAGGCTATTTGACGTCTATCAGGGTAAAGGTATTGATCCGCATAGAAAAAGCCTTGCAGTTGGCTTGACCTGGCAGCATCCATCGCGCACTCTTAATGACGATGAGGTGAATACCACGACACAAAATATCCTCACCTCGCTCGAACAAAGGTTGAACGCCACGTTAAGGAAGTGACGTATGGGGGCTTTGACGAAAGCTGAGATGGCGGAACGTCTGTACGAAGAGTTGGGTCTGAACAAGCGCGAGGCCAAGGAATTGGTCGAGCTGTTTTTTGAAGAGATCAGACACGCTCTGGAAGACAACGAACAGGTCAAATTGTCCGGTTTCGGCAATTTTGACCTGCGGGACAAACGCCAGCGGCCTGGCCGCAATCCAAAAACGGGAGAAGAAATCCCGATCACGGCTCGCCGTGTGGTCACCTTTCGTCCAGGGCAGAAGTTGAAGGCCCGAGTTGAGGCTTATGCTGGAACCAAGTCATAACGACGAGCTACCCGTCATCCCAGGCAAACGCTACTTCACCATTGGTGAAGTCAGCGAGCTCTGCGCGGTAAAACCGCACGTGCTGCGCTATTGGGAGCAGGAGTTTCCTCAACTCAACCCCGTCAAACGCACCGGGAACCGTCGGTATTATCAGCGCCAGGATGTGCTGATGATCCGACAGATCCGCGCGTTGCTGTACGATCAAGGGTTCACCATCAGCGGCGCACGCCAGCGCATGTCCGGTGATGAAGCCAAAGACGACACCACCCAATACAAGCAACTGATCCGCCAGATGATCTCCGAACTCGAAGATGTGCTGGTGGTTCTGAAAAAGTAATTCCGGCTTTTAAAATACTTCCACATTTCAAAAGCTTGCGGTATATTCCGGATCGCTTCGTCAAGAAGCGAACCCAGTAACACGCCTAGTCGGGGCGTAGCGCAGTCCGGTAGCGCACTAGCATGGGGTGCTAGGGGTCGAGTGTTCGAATCACTCCGTCCCGACCATATTTTTCAATGAGTAAGCCCAATCTGAAAAGGTTGGGCTTTTTCATGTCTGCGAAATGCCCTCCACGATCACGCCCAAGTGAAATCTGCTCGTGACCAACGCCGACGCCAAGGGTGTCGTGCGTAATCTGCTGGCCGAAGGCCTGGAAGAGGTCTCCGACAGAGGCAAACTTCGCCCGAAGGTCGCGCCGCACTTAGAGCACGCGGCTTATGTTCTGGCGAGACTGAACCGGGAAATCAGCCACCGAACGAGTGGGAAAGACACGAGCTGGGTCACGGGAACCAGAACCGCGACTTCCACCAGCACCATGAATGGAAAGCTCAAGTCATGGGTAACCGGCCCCAGTAACGTCAGGACCAGCAAGAGCGTCGGATATAGGCCGAGATAGCCGATCAGGATGCGCTTGGCCGCTGAGTCCTGCGGCGGTTGGCTGCGTTGATTCATTGTGTTCTCCTCAGTTGCTCCGGAGGTTCGCGTAAGCCTAAGGCGCCGAACCTGTCTGAGACGTTTGGTCGCCTAACAGGAGGCGCCACAGGTCAAAACGTTCAGCGCCGGGCTTGACTGAGCCCGCGAGGTGATCGTTCAGCGCACTTGATGTAAAAAGCAGTTCGCCGTCGGGCATCAAGGACGGTGTATCAGGCCAATGCACATTGTCATCTGCGGCAATCAATGCCATCACTTTGGTGTGGGCGTCATACTTGACGATGCCATTGTGTGTGACGTCTGTGATATAGAGATTGCCTTTGGCATCCGTCACGATCCCATCCGTGTTACCGCCTACCGGGCCCAGATCTTCAATGGCCGCTGCGACCTGTGCCGTGGTGGCGTCGGGTTTTCTCAGGATCGAGGTTGGAATCGAATGGGCGCGGGTGCCGGTTGTCACCGTCCAGTAAAGAGTGTCGGCGTCCGGAGACAATGCAACTCCGTTGATACCAATCTTCAGTGGTTTACCTGGCCACACCTCTGCGCCGTGAGCGATGACATTCACGCCGGGCTCCACATCCAGTGCCGGGTGCTTGTCCAATACACGCCGTGACGTGCCCGAGGCGAAATCCACAACAATCAGGCCCACCTTGTTGTTCGGCGCACTGCGTGAGCCGCTATCTGATATATAGGCCACGCGGCGGCGCTCATCGACCACGATGTCATTGAGAAGGCTGCCAGCGCGGTCGGCTACCTGGTCAAGTTTAATGCGTTTCACCGTGCGTCCTGACTTCAGGTCGAGTACCAGTACCTTCTGAGAATTCGCGGGTGCTTCAGACTCACCCGCGACAAATCCCATGTCCAGGGCCCACAGCCAGCCGTTGCGGTTATCCACATAAAAACCAAGCACGCTGCGCAGGCTGTCTGCCGCAGAGCCCGCGACGGCATTGGCTTGTATCGACGGGAACGCTGTCAGGCGAGCCGGGCCGGTCTGCACGCGGGTGTCCAGTATGCTCAGCGTTGCTGTAAGGGATGCTGACGCCAAGCGAGGCGTGCTCACAAAGGCCCTGCCTTGGTTGTCGAAATGCAACCCGGCAATGGGGGCGTTCACCGAGTCGGCGAAAGGCGTTGCGCTCGTGTTTTCAACTGCGGGCTCCCAACTCACGCCGGCGTAACTGCGCCAGCGCTCCAGTCGAGCGCCATCGGCTGCACTTGCGGTTTGGAGGAAGGTGATGGCCGTGGCCAGCATGAGCGTGGTCAGGGAGAGCGGGCGAGGAGACATGATGAAGCACCGTTGTTGGTGTTGAGTGGCATCCAGTAAAGCGATGCGCATGAAATAACCTGGCCGCACTGAGCGGATAGCCGCTGCGGTGCGACCAGGCAACGTCAGGTTGGTTTGCACAAGGGCAACGAAGCCGAGGTTTGATATCCGGCGTTCTACTCAGAGAATCGAGCGAAAGGTGCCACCCTCAACACGCACAGCGGCACCGTTCGATGCGGCACCCAGAGGGCTGGCCAGGAGGGCAACCATCGCCGCAACTTCTTCGGCCTCGATCATCCGGGCGATCAGTGAGCTGGGTCGGTAGGTGTTGAAGAAGTGCGCTTCTATTTCGGTATCAGTCATCCCTGCCCGCGGAGCGGTCTGCCTGAGGTAATTGACGATGCCCTCCGAGCGAGTAGCGGCTGGCAGCACACTATTGACGGTGACACCGGTGCCCTTGGTCAGCTCGGCCATTCCGCGGGAAACGGCGAGCTGCGCCGACTTGCTGACGCCGTAGTGCACCATGTCCGGCGGGGTGAATGCACCGACCTCGCTGGACATGAATATCACCCGGCCCCAGTTCTTCGCGAGCATCCGAGGGAAATAGTGGCGAGACAGGCGCACCCCCGACATCAGGTTGACATCGATCATGCGAAACCAGTCTTCATCCGTAATGTCAGCGAACGGCTTGGCTTCGTAAAAACCGAGGTTGTTCACGAGAATGTCGGCGTCTGGCTGTGCTTCGATGAGCCTGGCCACACCTTGGGTTTCGCTCACATCGGCAACAATTGTCTTGATGCTGCTGCCGGGTGCTGCAGTCGAGATCTGCGCTGCTGCATCATCGAGCTTGTCAACGCTGCGCCCGGTGATGGTGACGATCACACCTTCGCTGGCCAGCGTTTTCGCAATAGCCAAGCCAATGCCAGCCGTGGCTCCGGTAATGATGGCTGTCTTGCCCGTGAGTTGCAGATTCATGGTGTATCTCCAGCAGTGGGCATGGCGGCGGATTGGTCCGACGTATGCCTGGATTCAGTAAAGTGCTTGAGTCATTCGCCGGGTACATGGACGACATCGAAGTGCTCGTATCCTGTCTGCGCAACCAGCGACAGAAGGATTACCGGGGACTGCGTGCACTCTATTGATGCCTGCAACGGAGATAAACTTCCGATAGCGAACAGTACTTGTTCTTTTGAGAGCAAGGTTGGCGTTTGCTTTTCCCAGGGGCGTGAGGCTTGGTCAATCGAGAAGCGATCAAAGGCATCAAGCGCCGGCTTCCTTGCCGGCGCTGTCCGATCAGACGGGTGTCGGTGCGTCTTCGCGGATTAACGCGGCTTGTTTGAGGCGTATCCAGAATTCACCGGGGATGGGATGGCTGAACCATTCAACGTTTTTGTCGATTTGATCCAGCGTGCGGGTGCCGGCAACAAAAGAGGCGATGGCCGGGTGGGCCACCACAAATTGCATGGCCGCGGCGGGGAGGGGCACTTCAAACTCCCGGCAGATCGTTTCGATTGCTCGAACCTTTTCCAGTATCGCAGCAGGGGCGGGGGCATAGTTGTAGCGGGCGCCCGGTACAGCGCCGGTGGCCAATATGCCGGAGTTGAAACCGCCACCGATTAACACCGAGGCCCCCCGTTCCTCACACAGCGGCAGAAACGCATCCAGGGATTCCTGTTCCAGAAGGGTGTAGCGGCCCGCCATCAGAAAGCAGTCAAAGTCACGCCGTTTCAAGGCTTCGTGGCACACCTGCCATTCATTTACGCCAACCCCGATCGCCTTCACCACGCCCTGATCGCGTAGCGATTCCAGCGCTCGCCAGGCACCATTCATGGCCTGTGCGAACACTTCAGGCTGATCGGCGCCGCGGGTAAACACATCGATATCGTGGATGAAGCAGATGTCGATGCGCTCCAGCGCCAGACGCTGCAGGGAGTCTTCGAACGAGCGCATGGTGCCGTCGTAGCTGTAGTCGAAGATCATCTCGTTGGGGGCGGCATTGTTCCACGGACTGAAATCGATCTGCGCACGAGGCTTGGCTTTCAGCACCCGGCCGACCTTGGACGAAATGACAAATTCGTCGCGCGGTTTCCACCGCAACGAATGCCCGGTCCGCAGTTCCGCCAGCCCATGGCCATACATGGGCGCGGTATCGAACAGGCGCACGCCACCGTCCCAGGCGCGCTGGAACATGGCGTCGGAAGTGGCTTCATCGGTGGGCGCGAACAGGTTGCCGACCGGCGAGGTGCCGAACGCAAGGCTTGAGACTTCCAGGTTGACTCGGCCGAGTTTTCTTTTTGTTGACGGCTGCATGCGTGGTTCTCCAGAGGTATCAGGTTAGGGAATTACCTTGAGGGATTGCGGGTTTGATGCGGGGTGAAACGGGTATCCGCTGATTGCGCGGTGAGAGGGGCCGGAGGGCGTGTGCCATCGATCACACGCATGACTACCCAGGCCAACAGGTAGGCGCTCGCGCACAGGATGAAGAGAATGTTGTAGCCCAGGTTCACCTGTTCCAGAGCCTTGTAGTGGTCAAGTACCAGGCCAATGATCAGTGGAAAGATCATGCCGCCGACCGAACCGGCAGTGCTGCCGATCCCCATGACCGAAGCAACCTGGGAGCGAGGAAAGTTGTCGGCTACCGTCGTGAAAATGTTCGCCGACCAGCCCTGGTGAGCGGCGGCAGCCAGGCTCAGCAGCGCCACCATCGCCCACAAGCTGTCGATGTAGCTGGAGCCCGCCAGCGGAGTAACCAGCACCGCCATGCACAGCATGGCGGTGCGGCGGGCACGCTGTACCGGCCATCCGGCGCCGATCAGGCGCGAGGACAACCAGCCGCCCATCACACTGCCTACCGATGTCGCGCAATAGACGACCATCAATGGCAGTGCCAGGTCAGCCAGGCTGAGTCCGAAACGCGTGGTGAAATAGGAGGGCAGCCAGAACAGCATGAACCACCAGATGGGATCGGTCAGGAACTTGCCGGCGATGAAGGCCCACGTGGTGCGCAACGTCAGCAACGTGCGCCATTTCACGGCGTGCTCGGGCTCCACGTTGGCGTCCTGATTGATGTAGGCCAGTTCCGTGACGGATACGCACGGATGGGCGCCGGGTTTGTCGTAGAACAGTTTCCAGAAGATCAGCCAGACAAAGCCGGTGAGCCCGGTTACCACGAACGCGGCCTGCCATCCGTAGCGGCTCGCTAGCCAGGGCACACAGGCTGGCGCGAGAATGGCACCAATACTGGTTCCGGCCGTGAGGATGCCCACCGCCAGGGCGCGTTCCTTCTTGGGAAACCATTCGGACACAGCCTTGATCGCCGCCGGAAAGTTGCCGGACTCCCCCAGCCCGAGGAGGGCACGCATGATCATGAAGCTGAAGGTTGATTGCGCCGCAGCGTGGCCCACGGCAGCCAGGCTCCAGACCGTCAGGCATAGCCCGTAGCCGAGCTTGGTGCCGAGGCGGTCGATCAGTCGGCCGAACAGCAACAGCCCGGCGGCATAGCAGGCCTGGAAGGCCACGACCAGGTAGCTGTAGTCAGTCTCGCTCCAATGGAACTGCAGTTCGAGCATGGGCTTGAGCAGCCCCAGCACCTGGCGGTCCAGGTAGTTGATGGTGGTGGCGAAAAACAATAGCGCGCAAATCTTCCAGCGATAGGGGTGGGTCATGGTGCGGCCTCGTTTCTTATTGTTTTGGCGGTGCGTGCAAGCAGCAGATCAGCACACGTCCTGCAAACGTTGGGCGCAGGTTTCCAGCACCTGTGCCTCATCGACGGTCCACCAGTGGTCGCGCGAGAATATCTCCACTTCAACATGGCCCCGATAGCCCGCGGCTTCGACGTGGCGCCGCAAACCACGCAGGTCGATCACACCATCGCCCATCATGCCCCGGTCCAGCAGCATGTCCCGGGTGGGCACAAGCCAGTCCGACACGTGCAGACCGAGGAGGCGCTGCTGACGACCGGCACGCTTGATCTGCTGGTGAAGTGTTGGGTCCCACCAGCAATGGTAGGCATCGACGGCGACACCCAGTGACTGGAATCCGTCCGGCTCGATTTGTTCGCACAGGTCCAGCGTCTGTTCCAGCGTGGACAAGCATGAGCGGTCGGCAGCGTACATCGGGTGCAAGGGCTCAAGGGCCAGGGGCACGCCATAACAGCGGGCCTGGTCGCGTAGCATCGAGATGCCTTCGGCCACCTGGGCGCGGGCGCCTGCAATGTCCCTGGAACCCTCTGGCATTCCCCCCACGACCATGACGAAACATTCGGCCTGAAGCTCCGAGGCCTCGGCGATAGCCGCGCAGTTGTCCAGCAGTGCGGACTTGAAGCCCTTGGTATCGCGAGCAGTGAGGTAGGTGGACCGGCAGTAGGCGTTGACCTTCAGGCCGCTGTCGCGCAATTGCCGGCGAACGGCACTCAGGTCCTGGCCTTCCATGTCTCGCCGCCACGGCGCGACGGCACCAAATCCCGCCTTGGCGATAAGGTCCAGGGTTTTCTGGATGGGCAAGCGGTGGCCGAGGGTTGCGGTGTTGATCGAACACAGATCCAGTCGATTGACCAAGGGACGTAGGGGCATCGTTTTCTCCTGGGAAAGATCGCCCGGGCCATGAGGCCCGGGCCCGTGGCTACGGGTTGACGCCGTGCACTTTCAGCCATTGCTGCAGGCGCGAGATGGCCAGTTCCGGATTGCTCAGCAGCCCGGCCTGGTCGGCCAATCGGAACACCTCGCAGAAATAGTGCAGTGGACGCATCGCCTGATGCCCTTCGAGCATGGTGAAGTGATCCTGATGACCATTGAGCCAGGCCAGGAACACGACGCCCGTCTTGTAGTACTGGGTTGGCGCACTGAAGATCAGTCGCGCCAGCGGCAAGGTGGGAGCGAGCAGCGCGTTGTAGCGCGCCCGGTCGCCTTGTTCCAGGGCAGTCAGCGCCTGGGAAGCGGCTGGGGCGATGGCATCGAAAATGCCAAGCAATGCGTGGGAATGGCCCTGTTCATCGCCCTCGATCAGTTCGGGGTAGTTGAAGTCATCGCCGGTGTACATTTTCACCGATGCCGGAAGCCGGCGGCGCAGGGCGATTTCCTTGTCCTTGTCGAGCAACGACAGCTTGATGCCGTCGATCTTGCTTTCGTTTTCGTGAATGATCTCCAGGCAGGTGTCCAGCGCTGCTTCAAACCCGGTGTTGCCCCAGTAACCCTGCAGGGCGGGGTCGAACATGTCACCCAGCCAATGCAGGATGACAGGTGTCTGGGCATCGCCCAGTACATTGCGGTAAACCTGACGATAGTCTTGCGGGCCTTTGGCCACGCGCGCCAGGGCACGGCTGGCCATCAGGATAATGCGCCCGCCCAGTTTGCCGATGGCCTGATGTTGCTGGTCGTAGGCGCGCAGCACGTCGTCCAGCGTGCGGGCGTCGCTGGCGGCCAGGTGATCGGTGCCACAGCCGGAAAAGATCACTGCGCCCTTGATGTCGCGTGTCTCCTCCAGCGTGCGCTGGATCAGTTCCAGTGCCGTTGGCCAGTCCAGGCCCATGCCACGCTGGGCGGTGTCCATGGCCTCGGCGATTCCCAGGCCCTGTTCCAGCAGAAAGCGCCGATAATGGAGCGTACGTTCCCAGTCGATCGGTGCCGCGGCCCCGGAGTGTCGAGGTGCCAGAGGATCGGCCACCACATGGGCTGCGCTGAGCGCGATGCGATGATTGCTGGCGAGCTTTGGAATGATCGGCAGCGCCGTGCCGACCAGCGAGTAGGGCGCAGTCTTGCCCTGGTCGAACGTTGGCAATTGGATAGTCAGTGACATGGCAGGGTCTCCGGCAGGTCAGAATTTTGGAATCAACAGGCCGCCGTCGACGGGCACGGCCTGGCCGACGGTGTAGGGCAGGCCACCACTGGCCATGGTGGTAATCACCGTGGCTACGTCCTCGGGCGTACCCCAGCGCTTGATCGCCGTGAGGCCACGTTCGATCTCTGCGTCGTAGCGTGCTTTCGATGGCGCGGTCATTTCCGTTGCGATCAGTCCCGGCTGTACCTCGTATACGCCGATGCCCTCATCGGCCAGGCGTACCGCGAATAGGCGCGATGCCATGGACAGGCCCGCCTTGGAGATGCCGTATTCGCCGCGCAGCACCGACACCGCATGCACGTTGGAGGAGGTGACGGTGACGATGCAGCGATGCATCCCTGTCGGTTTGTAGGTGAGCAAACGGCGGGCGAATGCCTGGGTCAGGAAGAACGTGCCACGGGTGTTCACCCGCTGGCAGCGGTCGTAGCTTTCCGGGCTGACATCCAGCAGGTCACCGCGGCTGGCGACCGAGACGCCAGCATTGTTGATCAGACAGGACAACGGCCCGATTGCTGCCTGGGCAGCGTCGAGCAGGGCCTCGTGCCGTTCGATCACGGCAATGTCGCCCGCCAGCACGGCGGCGTTGGCCCCCAGCTCGGTCACCGCTTGCAGGGTGGCTTGCAGGGCCTCGTCCACTTGCAGGTCGACCAGGGCCAGGTCAAAACCCGCGCGGGCCAGTCCAACCGCCGAGGCGCGCCCGATGCCACCCCGTGCACCGGTGACCAGTGCAGTCGGGCGGGAACTCATGAGCGGGCTCCCTGGGTCAGCAGTTCACGAGCGATGATGGTGCGCTGGATCTGGTTGGTGCCTTCGTAGATCTGGGTGATCTTGGCGTCCCGGTACAGCCGTTCTACCTCAAAACCGCGAATGAAGCCGCTGCCGCCGAACATCTGCACGGCATTGGCCGTTTGTGCGACCGCCACGTCCGCAGCGAAACATTTGGCCATCGAGCAAGCGATGGTGGCGTTGTCATTGGCGTCCAGGCGCTGTGCAGCATCCTGTACCAGCAACCGCGCTGCACGAATGTCCTTGGCCATGTCGGCGAGCATCCATTGCAAACCTTGGTTGTCGGCGATCGGCTTGCCGAACTGTTTGCGTTGCGGCACGTATTCCAGTGCGGCTTCAAGGCCGGCCTGGGCAATGCCCACCGCCAGTGACGCGATGCCCACGCGGCCTTTGTCCAGCGCGCTCATCATGATGTGGAAACCGCGGCCTTCCTGGCCCAGCAGTGCGTCTTCGGTCAATTCGACATCGTCGAAGTTAAGGCCGCCCACCTGGGAAGCTCGCTGGCCCATCTTGTGTTCTTTAGGGCCTTTGGATACGCCTGGCAAGTGGCAGTCGACGATGAAAATGCTCATGCCGCGCTTGCCTGCCTCAGGGTCGGTGCGTGCCAGCACGAACGCCAGGTCGGCGATCGGTGCGTTGTGAATCCACAACTTGGAACCGTTGAGTGTCCAGCCGTTGGGGGTACGCACGGCCGTGGTGCGGATACCTGACACATCAGAGCCGGCTTCGGCTTCGGTAATGCAATAAGCCGGATGCTTATGTGCGCTGAGCAGTTCGGGCAGGTAGCGCGCCTGTTGGTGTGCAGTGCCGTGGACCGAGAGCAGGGTGCCGATCAATTCCAGCAAGCCGCACTGGTCGGCCACCGAGGCATAGCCGCGCGACAATTCTTCCATCACCAGAGCGTAGGCCAGGGTGTCCAGCCCGGCACCGCCCTGGGTATCGGGCACGGTGATTCCGAACAAGCCCAATTCGCCCATTTGCCGATACAGGGCGGCCGGGAAGCTTTCCTCCTGGTCGAGCTTTTCGGCGAGGGGGCGCACGGTCTGATCGGCGAAGCGGCGGGCGACGTCGCGAATCTGCAGGTGAATCTCAGAAAGTTGCATTGTTTTTTTCCTTTCCGGTGAGCAATGAACGGTGGGTTGTTTTCGATCTCGAGCTGGACTAGAGTGAGATTTATGTAACCAACCGGTTATTTATTTAAGGCGTCCTTCCAGAGCGCGTCAAGCGTTCTGTACACCGGGGATGCAAACAGCGAAACCTTTCACTGGGAGAAAGCAAAAATGAGAAGACGCTGTTGTTCGACCGCAGATGTCGCTGCAGCCATTGCCGATGGCGCCACCGTGGCGATTTGCGGGTCCGGGACGTTGCTGGAACCTGATGCCCTGCTCAGTGCAATCGAGCATTCCTTCCTGACCACCGGCCACCCGCGAGACCTGACCATCGTCCATGCGTTGGGCATTGGAGACGGGCAGGGCAGCGGTCTTGAGCGTCTGGCCCACAAAGGACTGGTGCGCAAGGTGATAGGTGGGCACTGGAGTTGGTCGGCGAAAATGCAGCGCCTGGCCAGGGACAACGAAATTGCGGCCTACACCCTGCCGGCGGGGGTGATCATGACCCTGATGCGCGAAATCGGTGCCGGTCGGCCGGGCCTGATCACCCACATCGGCCTGGGCACCTTTGCCGACCCGGTAGTCAATGGCGGTCGCTGCAACGAGTCTGCAGTCGAGACCATTGTCGAACGAATCGAGATCGATGGCCGGCCGTACCTGCGCTACAAACCGTTCAAGGTTGACGTGGCACTGGTGCGGGGCAGCCTGGCCGACCCCAGCGGTAATATCACCCTGGCCCATGAAGCGGCTGACCTGGACGCCTATGCCCTGGCCCTGGCGGCGCACAACAGTGGTGGCAAGGTTTACGTGCAAGTTCGTGGGGTGAGCGAAACCCCGTTCGTGCCTGCCCGCATGGTGCGCATTCCGGGTGTGCTGGTGGACGCCGTGGTACGTGTGCCGGATCAGCGCCAGTGCCTGGTGGCCGATTACGACCCGCAGATCAGCGGCGAATGCCTGCCCGATTCGCAAGCTGTTGAAGCGCCTCTGGCAGAGGACATCCGCCGCATCATCGCGCAACGGGCCGCGGATGAATTCAAACCCGGCATGTCGCTCAATTTCGGTTTCGGGATCCCCGCGGGTATTCCCTCATTGCTTGCCGAGCGGGGGTTGCAGGACCAGTACTGGGGCACCATCGAGCAGGGCATCCACAATGGTCGAATGATGGACGGAGCCATGTTCGGCGCGGCGCGTTATCCCCAGGCGATCGTCACGTCTCTGGATCAGTTCGACTTCTACAGTGGCGGCGGGGTTGACCTCGCGTTTCTCGGGATGGGCGAAATGGATCAGTTCGGCAACGTCAATGTGTCCAGCCTGGGCGGTCGCCTGGTCGGCCCCGGCGGTTTCGTCGATATCACCCAGGGCGCACGCAAGGTGGTGTTCTGTGGTGCCTTTGAAGCCAAGGGTTTGCAGGTGGCCCGCCATGGCACGGAGCTGGAAATCGCCCAGGTCGGCGAGGTGCCGAAACTGGTGGCGCAGGTCAGTCACATTACGTTCAGTGGGCCCCAGGCCCTGTTGTCCGGAAAGGAGGTGCTGTACGTCACCGAACGGGCGGTGTTCCGTCTGGTGGAGGGTGGCGTGGAATTGATCGAAGTGGCCCAGGGTGTGGATGTTCAGCGCGATGTGCTGGACCGCATGGCATTCATGCCGTTGGTAGGCGAGCCGATGCTCGCTGCGCTGAAATGAACACTCCCTTGCATGGCGTTACCGGCATGAAAGGGAGGTGCATGGCGTCATCGAGGCCTGAGCATTCCCAGAACGGTCTCGACGTTGAAGTCGATTCGCGCCTGGAGGGCTTCGGGCGACATGAGGTCGAAGCCGTAGATGATTTGTCCGGTAAAGCGGTTGTTGAGGTAGTAGTAGTTGATGGCGGCGATGGAAATGATCAACTGCACCGGATCCACGCCGGGGCGGAACACACCGTCGGCGACGCCACGGTCAAGAATGCTCGCGACCATCTGCACCATGGAACCGTGCATGTCGTGCATCTTCTCCCGGGAGTGCTTCAAGTGCGCGGCCTTGTGCAGGTTTTCGCTGTTGACCAGGGTCAGGAAATGCGGGTTTTTCAGGTAGTACTTCCAGGTGAACGTCACCAGTTGAGTGATCGCCGTTTGCGGGTCGAGCTCTTCGAGTTTCAGTTTGCGCTCGGCCATGCGGATGTCGTTGTAGGCGGTCTCCAGCACGGCCTGGAACAACTCTTCCTTGCTGCCGAAATATTCGTAGATCATGCGTTTATTGGATTTGGCCCGTTCGGCAATGCTGTTGATGCGTGCACCGCCAAACCCCAGTTTGGCGAATTCGACCGTGGCGGCCTTGAGGATACGAAGCTTGGTTGCCTCCGAGTCGCGGGTGGCGCGCGGCGCACTTTCTTCCATGGGTTCATTCGTCATTCAGGTGGCTCCGGTAACAGTCTTGTATCAACGAGGCGGGTTTTTCGGCGGCGATGCACGGCGATCTGCGCCTGACCTGCTTCTGGAAATTCATAGCGAAAAGAGCTTAAAGGTCACTGAAAAAGTAAGCAACCAGTTGGTTATATACATTAGACTTTTGGCCGGTAAGCCAGGCCAGGAGTCGATTGGATTCCCGTTCGGAAAAGGACACTATCATGAACAATAATGCCTTGATTCATTCACTGCCTGCTCAGCCTCGCCACTTCGATATGTTCATCGACGGGCAATGGACACAAGGCTCGGCCACACGTTCGGTGACCCGCCGCAGCCCCGCCCACGATGTGCCGGTCAGCGTTTACCCTTCAGGCAGCGCCATTGATGTAGACCAGGCCGTGATCGCCGCGCGCCGGGCCTTCGAGCAGGGCACCTGGGCTCACGGCAGTGGTGAGGCACGTA
Organism: Pseudomonas sp. CHM02; assembly: GCF_000612585.1. Classification (GTDB taxonomy): domain Bacteria; phylum Pseudomonadota; class Gammaproteobacteria; order Pseudomonadales; family Pseudomonadaceae; genus Aquipseudomonas. The sequence goes on along the minus strand of NZ_JFCA01000036.1, from coordinate 36,649 downwards.
GTACCGTGCTGCTCAAGACCGCGCAACTGATCCGCCAGCACTGCGAAGAACTGGCCCTGTGCGAAACCCTGGAAACGGGCAAGCCCATCGCCCAGTCCCGTGGTGAAGTACTGGCGGCCGCGGGCATCTGGGAATATGCCGCCGGACAGGCGCGCGCGCTGCACGGCGACGCGTTCAATAACCTGGGCGACGACATGCTGGGCCTGGTGACGCGTGAGCCGGTAGGCGTCGTGGGGTTGATCACACCGTGGAATTTCCCGTTCTTCATTCTTGCCGAACGCCTGCCATTTATCCTGGCGTCGGGATGCACCGTGGTCATCAAGCCAAGCGAGCTCACTTCCGGCACTACACTGATCCTGGCGGGCCTGTTGCAACAGGCGGGGCTGCCCGATGGCGTGGTGAACGTGCTGACCGGGCCGGGCTCGGTGGTTGGCCAGGCCATTTCCGAACACGCCGACATCGACATGGTGTCGTTCACCGGCTCGACCGAGGTCGGCAGGCTGACGCTGGCTGCCGCTGCCGGCAACATGAAGAAAACCGGCCTGGAGCTGGGCGGCAAGAATCCGCAGGTGGTGTTCGCCGATGCGGATCTGGATGTGGCTGCGGACGCCATCGTCTTCGGCATCTGCTTCAACGCCGGCCAATGCTGTGTCAGTGGCAGCCGTCTACTGGTGCACCGCTCTGTGGAGCAGAGCCTCACGGCGAAGATTCTCGATCTGCTGGGCAAGGTTCGCATCGGTGATCCGCTGGATGAGGCGACCCAGGTCGGGTCGATCACTGAACAGCGCCAGTTGGAGCGAATTCTCGGCTATGTCAGTCAGGGCCGCCGCGAAGGTGCACAGTTGCTGACTGGCGGGTATCGAATCGAATCGCCCCAGGGCATGTACCTGCAACCGGCGGTTTTTTCCCAGGTAACGCCGCAGATGACGTTGGCGCGCGAAGAGATCTTTGGCCCTGTACTGACCATTACCGCCTTCGACGACTTTGACCAGGCGATGCAGATCGCCAACGACACACCCTTCGGCCTGGCGGCCAGTGTCTGGAGTCGTGACCTGAACACTTCATTGAAAGCCATGCGCCAGATAAAGGCGGGAAGGGTATGGGTCAATACCACCATCGCAGGTGGCCCGGAACTGCCTTCCGGCGGCTTCAAACAATCGGGCATCGGCCGCGAGACCGGGCGCTACGGCGTCGAGGAGTACACCGAGGTCAAGTCCGTGCATGTGCAACTGGGAGAGCGTGCCCGCTGGGTGCAGGGCTGAGCCGGACCGGGCCGCATCGACCCGAGGACAACAATAAAAATGAGGTATCACTATGTATGATTTCGTCATCATTGGCGGCGGTTCTGCCGGTTGTGTACTGGCGGCGCGCCTGAGCGAGGCGGACAACGTCAAGGTGCTGCTGCTCGAAGCGGGGCCGGCGGACACCAACCCGTACATTCACATGCCGGTGGGTTTCTTCAAAATGACCGGAGGGCCCCTGACCTGGGGCTTCAACACCGTTGACCAGGCCACGATGAAAAACCGCTCCATTGTGTATCCGCAAGGACGCGTCCTGGGGGGCAGTGGGTCGATCAACGCCATGGTCTATACCCGCGGCAATGCGCGCGACTACGACGATTGGGAGCGCGAGGAAGGCTGCCAGGGCTGGTCTTATCGGGACGTGCTGCCGTACTTCCGGCGTGCCGAGGACAACGAGCGCTTTTCCAACGAGTACCACGGTACCCAGGGACCGCTGGGCGTGTCCGATCCCATCAGCCTCAACGAAGTGAGCAAGGCGTTCATTCGTTCGGCGCAGGAAGCCGGAATCCCCCATAACCCGGACTTCAACGGGGCAAAACAGGAAGGCTGTGGTGCCTATCAAACGACCCTGCGCAATGGCCGACGTTGCAGTACGGCTCAAGGTTACCTGAACAAAGCAGTGCGCAAGCGGCCGAACCTGACGATACAGACCGAATGCCTGGTCACTCGGGTGCGTATCGAAAATGGCCGCGCCACGGGCGTGGAGTACGTTCAGGGCCGTGATTCACGGGAGGTTCGCTTTGCCCAGGCGTCTCGCGAAGTGGTCGTCGCGGCGGGTGCCATCGGTTCGCCGAAGATTCTGATGTTGTCCGGCGTTGGCCCGGCGCAGGAGCTGTCGCGGCACGGCATTACCGTGCACAAGGACCTCCCGGGCGTGGGGCAGAATCTGCAGGACCATTTCGATATCGATATCGTCTGCGAACTGAAGGAACCCAAGAGCCTGGACAAGTACGCGAAACCCCACATGACCGTATGGGCAGGCCTCGAGTACCTGTTGTTCAACAAGGGCCCGGTCACCTCCAACATCGCCGAGGCCGGCGCGTTCTGGTACGGCGATTCCCGCTCCCAGATCCCGGACTTGCAGTTCCATTTCCTGCCGGGCGCCGGGGTCGAGGCGGGGATCCCCCCGGTGCCTTCGGGGTCGGGGTGCACGTTGAACTCTTATTTCCTGCGCCCACGCAGCCGTGGCCAGGTCAGGCTCAACAGTGCCGACCCGTTGCAGGCGCCGTCGATCGACCCCGCCTACATCAGCGACCCGTATGACCTTCACGTGTCGGTCGAAGGCATCAAACTCAGCCGGGAAATCCTTTCCCAACCCTCCCTGGCGCGGTATATCAAGGCCGAGCATTTTCCCGGCAGCCGCATCAAGACCCAGGCGGACTATGAAGACTACGCCCGGGAAAGCGGCCGCACCGGCTACCACCCGGTGGGGACCTGCAAGATGGGCATCGACGAGCAATCGGTGGTCGATCCACAACTGCGGGTCTATGGCATCCAGGGGCTACGCGTCATCGATTCCTCGGTGATGCCTCGACTCAACAGTGCCAACACCAATGCGCCTTCAATCATGATCGCCGAGAAGGGCGCTGATCTGCTGCTGGGGCGTCAGTTGCCGCCTTCCGAGGTGCGCTCGGCCGTCGATCAAGGCGTACGGGATCGCGCCCACTGAAGCCTTGCCGACCGTCTCGTGTGCGCGCAGCGCCATCGAGACGGCGCTTTATCAATCCCTTCCAAGCTAAACATCAACGCGAGTGATTGCATCTTGGCTGGTATGGATTTATAAATAACCGGTTGGTTACATAAAACTATAAAAATACTGATTGTCCGGTGCCCGGCACCTGGAGGGAACATGAACAAGAATGACAAAGACCCGACCAATGAATTTGAATTCAGCCGCCGCAAACTGCTGATCGGCGCAGCCAGCCTGGCAGGTGCGGGCGCTGTTGCCAGCCTGTTCCCGCGGGTGCTCTGGGCCCAGGGGCAGGTGACGTTTTCCAACTCCTTCCGTTCCATGACCAACCCTTATCACGCCCTGTTCAACCGAGGTGGCGAAGCCTTTGCAAAGAGTCAGCAGGTTGCCTACTCGCCGCTGGTCAGCGAAGGCAATTCACAAAAAGGCATCGCCGATATCCGCGCGCTGATCTCCAAGACTGACGGCAACCTGGTGCTGACCGTCGACCCCAATGACTCGGCAGACACCCGCGCGATCATTGAAGAATGCGTGAAGGCCGGCGTCTACGTGACCACCATCTGGAACAAGCCTGACGACATGCACCCCTGGGACTTCAATCCCTATTGGGTGTCGCACCTGTCCGAGGATGGCGAGGCTGTGGGCGAGCAGATCGCCACGCAACTGTTCGAGGCCATGGGCGGCAAGGGCGGCGTCGTTGCCTTGGGGGGAATCCTCAGCAACGTGCCAGCGATCAACCGTCGCAAAGGGCTGGACGCGGCGCTGAAAAAATACCCCGACATCAAGCTGCTGGACTTCCAGCCAGCCGACTGGAGTGCCAACAAGGCCTTCGCCATCGTTCAGTCGTGGCTGACACGATTCGGCAGCGACCTGAAGGGTATCTGGTCGTGCAACGACGACATGGGCATGGGCGCCCTGGAAGCGCTGCGCGGTGAAGGCCTGGCCGGCAGTATCCCGATTGTCGGCATGGACGGTACCGAGCAAGCGGTGCAGGCGATCCGCTCGGGCGAGTACATCGCCACCAGCACCATTGATCCCTACTGGGTTGGCAGCATGGGGCTGGCGTTGGGCTATGCGGCCAAGACGGGCAAACTGGACCCGGCCAAGGAGCCTCGCGAACATCGCGAGTTCTACATCCGGCCGCAATTGGTTAACCGGGACAACGTCGAGGCGTTCTTCAGCGCGAACTTCAAGACACCGCCAAGCCTTGATGTCACGGACTACTGGTCTCGCGTGGCCGGGCCTATCCGCTACGACTCGTAGCCGCTCGCCGTTGCCGGTTTACTGGCGCAATGGCGCGCCGGTCCTGTCATTTCCTGTCTTCTGGAGTTTTCGTCATGGCCCGTCTGAGACGGTTTTCCTCGCTGATTGTATTGCTGCTCATCGGCTTGCTGGTGGGGTCGATCAACCACCACTTCTTTGATCCCATGAACCTGACGCGCATCGCCACGGCGTCGACGATTCCCTTGCTCATGGCACTGGGCGGCATGTTTGTGATTCAGATGGGCAGTATCGACCTGTCGGTCGAGGGCGTGGTGGCCATTGCCGCTGTGTGCTTTTCGCTGCTGATCTCCAACACCCTGAACGATCACGCCATCGGGCTCTGGGCGTTACCGGTGGCTGTCGTGGTCGGTTCGCTGATGGGGCTGCTCAACGGGCTGCTCCAGGTCAGGCTGCGCATTCCGTCATTCATCGGCACGCTGGGCCTGGGCTTTGTCGGTATCGGCCTGGCCACTGCGCTGTTGCAGGGCAATACCGTGCGCGTGGTCGACATGGATGTGCGCGCCGTGGCGTTGCATCGCCTGTTGGGGCTGCCCCTGTCGGTCTGGATCGTCGGCATCGCGCTGATCATTGCCCATGTGGTGTCGCGTCATACCGTGTTGGGGCGCCATGCCCTGGCCATAGGCGGTGCCGAAGATCTGGCGCGCCTCAACGGCGTGCAGGTGGGGCGTATTCGAGTGGCCGTATTCGCATTGGCCGGTGGTTTTTATGGTCTGGCAGCGATCCTGGCGGTGGCTCAGTTCGGACAGGGCCATGCGCTGATTGCTCAAGGGCAATTGTTCACCGCGATCACTGCGATTGTCGTCGGCGGTTGCTCGTTGGCCGGCGGCAACGGCAGCCCCTTCGGTACGTTGCTGGGGGTGCTGATTGTGGTGGTACTGAGCAATGGCATGGTGTTGATGGGGATCCCTCCCTATGTCCAGCAGGGCGTACAGGGCGTGTTGATTATTGTGGCCGTGGCCATGGCGCTGGACCGTGCGAAAGCACGTGTCGTGAAGTGAGGACGCATCATGCTCGCACTCAAGAATGTCAGTAAACGCTTCAACGGCATCACGGTACTGAAGAACATTTCCATCGAGGTCATGGAAAACGAAGTGGTCGGTTTGATCGGTGAGAACGGTGCCGGAAAATCCACCCTGATGAAGATTCTCACGGGGGTCTATCAGCCCGATGAGGGCCATCTTGAGCTCGATGGCCAGCCGGTGACCCTCGACGGACCGCGCGGCGCCACCGCCAAGGGCATTGCCATGGTCTATCAGGAACAGTCGATCCTCACCAACCTGTCGGTCGCGGAGAACCTGTTCCTGGGCCGCGAAGCCGAGTTCACCCGTCTGGGTTTCATCAACTGGAAAAAGCTTTATGCGGCGGCGCGGTTCCAGCTGGCCAAGGTCAACCTGGATATCGACCCCGGCACCTTGTGCAGCGAACTGAGTTTCGGCCAGCGGCAGATGGTGGAACTGGCCAAGTCTCTGGCGCTGGAAGAAATGACCGATGGGCAGTTGGTGATTCTGCTGGACGAGCCGACCTCTGCGCTCGAGCAGAAAGAAATCGACACGCTGTTCCGCCTGGTGCGTCAGCTCAAAAGCCGCGCGTCGTTCATTTTCGTCTCGCACCGGCTCGACGAGCTGCTTGAACTCAGTGACCGGGTGTATGTGCTGAAGGACGGCGAAGTGGTGTCGCAGATGCCGGCTGCCGACGCCACCAAAGACCACCTGCACACCCTGATGGTCGGTCGCTCGCTGCACACCGAGTACTACCGCGAAACCCTGCAGCAAGCCTGCAACGAAGACGATGTGGTGTTAAAGGTCGAGGGCCTGACACTCAAAGGTGTTTTCGATGCGCTCGATTTCGAGTTGCGGCGCGGTGAAGTGCTGGGCATTGCCGGTGTGATCGGCTCCGGGCGTGAGGAACTCTGCCGGGTGCTGGCAGGATTGATGAGTAAAAGCAGTGGCGCGATAACGGTACACGGCAAAGTGCTTCGCGATCACGGCGCTGCGGCCTCGATCAGGGCCGGCATCGGCTATGTCCCGCGCGAGCGTAAGGTCGAGGGCATCGTTTCCATGCTCAGCGTGGCCCAGAACATGACCTTGGCACGCATCGGCCAGGTGACATCCTTCGGACTGCTGGAAACGGGCAAAGAGCGGGCAATCGCTGAAGACTGGATATCCCGCCTTCACATCAAGACACCCGGGCCTGACGCATTGTTGCTGAACCTGAGTGGGGGTAACCAGCAGAAGGTGGTATTGGCCAAGTGGCGCAACGCGCAGTCATCGATCCTGATTCTCGACCATCCCACCCGTGGCCTGGATGTGGGGGCCAAGGAGGATGTCTATGAACTCGTCAGAGAGATTACAGCCCAGGGCGTATCGGTGATCCTCACCGCCGATACGCTTGAGGAAATGATCGGGCTCAGCCACAGGATTCTGGTGATGCGCGATGGCGAGTTTGCCCAGTCCTTCGATTGCCCACCAGGTTGCAAACCGCAACAGGTGGACCTCATCAAACACATGGTTTGAGGTTTCCAATGCCTATTTCCCTGATTGATTTTCGCAGCCAGGCGCCATTGCTGGCACTGCTGTTACTGATGGCGCTGATTACCGGCTACGACCCTGGCTTCATTCAGCCCAACGCAGTGCTGGGGCTGGCGGCCGATACCGCGGCCCTGTTCATCATGGCCACGGGCATTACGTTTGTGGTGCTTATTGGGGGTATCGACCTGTCGTCCCAGGCGGTGGCCTCGATGGCCAGTGTCATCGTGGCGTTGCTGCTGCCTGATTTCGGCACCTGGTCGGTGCCTGTCGCCATTGCCGCCGGGGCGGCGGCCGGTGCAATCAGCGGCGTGCTGCATACGCGTCTGCGACTGCCCTCGTTCATCGTCACCCTGGCGGTGGGTGGTGTGGTTGCAAGCTTGAACATGCTGTGGTCGGGCAACCGTACGCTCAATATTGAAGGGGCTGATCGCGCGTCTTCCTTCGGCTGGGTGATTGGGCAGAGTGCGGGCATTCCCAATGAGGTCTGGGTCGCCATAGCGGTGATGATTGTGTGTGTGGTGATCCATCGTAAAACCGCCTTCGGCCGCTTCACCAACGCAATCGGTAGCGGTGAGCCAGCCGCATGGGCCTCCGGGATCAATGTGCTGCGGGTGAAAATCATCAGCTTTGCGTTGTCCGGCGGCTTGGCGGCACTTTCCGGGGTGATGATGGCCGGTCGTTTGTCGAGTGGTTCGCCAACGCTGGCCAATGAATTCCTGCTGCCGGCCATCGCTGCGGTTTTGGTGGGGGGGACTGCGCTGACCGGTGGTGTCGGCGGTATATGGCGCACGCTGATCGGGGCGTTGCTGGTTTCTGTCGTACGCATCGGCATGACGTTTGTGGGGGTCAGTGTATTCGCGCAGCAGATTGTCTTTGGCGTGATCCTGATCATCGCGGTGGCGTTCACCATTGATCGGTCGAAACTGCCTGTCGTCAAATAAAAAAGAGGGTATGCATTCCATATGAAAGTGCTTGTAGCGGTGAAACGGGTGGTCGATTACAACGTCAAGGTTCGCGTCAAGGCGGACAATTCCGGCGTCGACCTCGCTAACGTCAAGATGTCGATGAACCCTTTCTGCGAAATCGCCGTGGAAGAAGCCGTACGCCTGAAAGAGAAAGGCGTGGCGACTGAAATCGTCGTGGTTTCCATCGGCCCTGCCACTGCTCAAGAGCAGCTGCGTACTGCCCTGGCACTGGGCGCCGACCGCGCTATCCTGGTCGAGTCCGCTGAAGAGCTGACCTCCCTGGCCGTTGCCAAGCTGCTCAAAGCCGTTGTCGACAAGGAACAGCCTCAGCTGGTGATCCTCGGCAAACAGGCGATCGACAGCGACAACAACCAGACTGGCCAGATGCTGGCTGCGCTGACCGGTTACGGCCAGGGCACCTTCGCTTCCAAAGTCGAAGTGAGCGGCGACAGCGTAGCTGTGACTCGTGAAATCGACGGCGGCGCGCAGACCGTTTCCCTGAAACTGCCGGCCATCGTCACCACCGACCTGCGTTTGAACGAGCCGCGCTACGCGTCCCTGCCAAACATCATGAAAGCCAAGAAGAAGCCGCTTGAGTCGGTCACTCCTGAAGCTTTGGGCGTTTCCACCGCCTCCACCAACAAGACCGTCAAGGTTGAAGCACCGGCTGCACGCAGCGCGGGCATCAAGGTCAAGTCGGTGGCTGAACTGGTCGAGAAACTGAAAAACGAAGCGAAGGTGATCTGATCATGACTATCCTCGTAATCGCCGAACACGATAACAAGGTGCTGGCCCCGGCCACCCTGAACACTGTGGCTGCCGCTGCGAAAATCGGTGGTGATATCCACGTATTGGTTGCAGGCCAAGGCGCTGGCGCCGTGGCTGAAGCCGCTGCGAAAATCGCGGGCGTGAGCAAAGTACTGCTGGCTGACAACGCCGCTTACGCTCACCAGTTGCCAGAAAACGTTGCCCCGCTGGTCGCAGAGCTGGGCGCTGGCTACAGCCACATCCTGGCTGCCGCCACCTCCAACGGCAAAAACATCCTGCCACGCGTTGCCGCGCAGCTGGACGTTGACCAGATCTCCGAGATCATCTCGGTGGAAAGCGCCGACACCTTCAAGCGCCCGATCTACGCCGGTAACGCCATCGCGACCGTACAGTCCAACGCTTCGGTCAAAGTCATCACCGTGCGTGCTACCGGTTTCGACCCGGTTGCCGCCGAAGGTGGTTCGGCTGCCGTTGAAGCCGTTGCGGCTGCCCACGACGCGGGTACTTCCAGCTTTGTTGGCGAAGAGCTGGCCAAGTCGGATCGTCCTGAGCTGACCGCTGCCAAGATCGTCGTTTCCGGCGGGCGTGGCATGCAGAACGGTGACAACTTCAAGCACCTGTACGCCCTGGCCGACAAGCTGGGCGCTGCGGTCGGCGCCTCCCGCGCGGCCGTTGACGCAGGTTTCGTACCCAACGACATGCAGGTCGGCCAGACCGGCAAGATCGTTGCGCCACAGCTGTACATCGCCGTCGGTATCTCCGGCGCGATCCAGCACTTGGCCGGTATGAAAGACTCCAAAGTGATCGTTGCGATCAACAAGGACGAAGAAGCCCCGATCTTCCAGGTGGCTGATTACGGCCTGGTGGCGGACTTGTTCGAAGCCGTACCACTGTTGCAGGCTGCCCTGTAACGGTATCCGAGAGCCTAATCTGCATGGTCAATGAGAACAAACGGATTCAGTCGGTGGAGCGGGCGATGGCGATTCTGGAGACCATTGCTGCCGCCGGTGGAGAGGCACGGCTGGTGGACCTGGCCGAAACCATGGGCCTGCACAAGAGCACCATGCATGGGCTGCTCAATACCCTGGCGGCGCTTGGGTATGTATCACGTCAGGGGACGGGTTATGCGCTGGGCCTGCGCCTGCGCGAGATCGCGCAGCCGCTCAATGATGCCGATGCGCTGCTCAAGGAGGCGTTCGCGCCGGCATTGTCGGCCCTCGTACAACTGACCGGTGAAACCTGCTACCTGGCCGTGCCCTGCGGAACCCGAAAATACGTGTACATCGATGTACTGGAGCGCGGTGAAGGGGCGCTTGCCAACACGTCGCGTGGCAAGCGGGAAGGCTTGACCACCTCGGCCATCGGCAAGGTTTTCCTGGCGCTGGACAAGGATCTGTCACGCAGTCTGCGCAAGGCCGGTTTGCTCACGCCTGACCTCGAGCATGATCTGAACCTGATCGTAGAGCAGGGTTACGCACTTGATCTGGAGCAGGCTGAGCCGGGGCTCAACTGCATGGCACTGCCCCTGAGAAAACAGGGGCGCCTGGTGGCGTCATTATCGGTTGCCGGTCCGGTGTCGCGCCTGCCTCAAGCGACGCTGGTGGCTATCGCCGGCAAAGTCATGCGCGACATGTACGACATGATCAAACTTTGATGCCCGAGCGGGCAGGGCATCTGTTCTGCAAAGGATCAAGCCGTGATCATAAGGGCCCAACCAATCGGTACCACGGAGCGCTTGCATGTTTGAAATGATGGTTCAAGACGTTATCGCCCGCGCCAAAGTCCTGGCCAGGGAACAAGGGTTTTCGGTGTGCATCAGCGTTGTCGATGCTTCCGGGCTGCAGGCCGGGTTCCTGCGGATGGATGATGCGCTGCCCGGCGCCATTGAGATTGCGATCAAGAAAGCACGCACGGCGGCATTGTTTCGTACCGACAGCATTGAAATCGGTGCCGCCGCTCAACCGGGTGGCCCGATCTACTCGCTGGAGTTCACCAATGGCGGCATGATCAGTTTCGGTGGCGGGGTGGTCCTGCATGACACCCAAGGTAAGGTTGTCGGCGCGCTAGGTATCTCCGGCGCCACTGTCGAGGCCGATCAAATCATCGCGGTAGGGGCTGCTCGTCCATGAGTGTGGCCAAGCAACGTCTGCACCCCGGCGTCTGGGCGTTGGCGGTGACAGCGTTTGCCATTGGTGTGGCGGAGTTCATCGTGGTCGGTGTGCTGCCGGCCATTTCCAGCGAGTTGGGCGTGCCATTGGCGCGTGCGGGAAGTCTGGTGGGGCTGTATGCGCTTGCGCTGGCCGCGGGCACGCCGTTGCTGGTGCTTGCCTTGGCCCGCTTTCCGCGCAAACCGGTGCTGCTGTGGCTGATTGCGGTGTTCCTGGCCGGCAACCTGGTCTCGGCACTGTCCGTTGACTATTACACGTTGTTGGCGGGGCGCATCGTCACTGCCGTGGCCCACGGTGGCTTTTTCGCCATTGGCGCTACAGTCGCGGCACGCCTGGCGCCCAAGGGGCAGGAGAGCAATGCCATTGCGGTGATGTTTGCAGGGCTGACACTGGCGATGGTGATCGGGGTGCCGCTGGGCAGCTTCCTGGGCAATGGAATGGGCTGGCGATTGCCGTTCTACGCCGTGGTTGGCCTGGCAGCATTGGGCTTTGCCGCATCGTGGCGTTGGCTGCCCGCGATCGAAGCACCGCCAGTGGCCAAGCCTCGTGAGCAACTGGCGGCGGCGGTCAACCCGGCGATTCTCACCATGATGCTGATCACTGTGCTGGGATTTGGGGCGTCGTTTGCGGCGTTTACTTTCATTACGCCCATCCTGACGGACATCACCGGCTTTTCGGCGGCTACCGCGAGCCTGTTGCTGGTAGTGTTTGGGGCTGCGACGCTGGTGGGGAACCTGCTCGGGGGACGGCTCGCTGCCGTCATCGGTTGGCAGGCGACGTTGCGCTGGCTGTTGCTGGCCCTGGCCATCGTGTTGATTGTCATCGCCTGGGTGTTGCCGTACCAGGGGGCGATGGGGGTCATGCTGTTCTTCTGGGGCGGCCTGGCCTTTGGTATTTCGCCTGCCGTACAGGGCGGGATGCTGGCCACCGCCCAGCGATATACCCCGAAAGCCGTGGACTTTGCATCGGCATTGAATATTTCGGGTTTCAATCTTGGGATATCGCTGGGCGAAACGACCGGAAGTGCACTGGTCGCTCACGGACAGTTGGCGCTGACACCGTGGGCCGGTGTCGCGGCGGTGGCCTTGGCGCAAGTGCCTTTGGCCTGGCTGGCCAGGCGAGAACGTCGTTTTGGGCGCCAGGCATTGGCAAGCTGACGAACACTTGGCCGAGCCGCGTGCCTGACGGCCGTGGCTCAGCGTTCTGGAAAAAGACCTCCATGCTTGATCAGAGAATCGTAACGACCGAGGAGCACGTACGTCGCATTGCCTGCAAATTGTTCGTCGACGAGGGATTCCACCGGGTCAGCGTGCGCCGGCTCGCAGCTGTGCTGGGCATCCAGCCCGGGTCCTTGTACAACCACATGGAGAGCAAGCAAACGCTGCTATTCGACGTCATTGAGCGTCATGAGCGCCAGTTGCTTGATGAAGTGCGCAGGTTGACCAAAACCGCGGACGAAGTCGGCGACGCGTTGCTCGGTTATGTGGAAACCGTCATTCGCTTCAAATTGCGCTACCGCTATGCCGCCCTGCTTTCCCGTCTGGAACTGCGGTCTCTCGACTCCGCTCAGCGTGACATCATCAACGCCTTGCGCAGTGAGCACTGCGAACGCTTGCGCGAGATGCTGGGGGGCAAGAAAGGATCTTCAGTATTCACCTGTGCCGACGACTTTCTGGAGCGCTGCATCCTGGTCCTGTTGGACGGCGTCATAGACCTCAATGACGCCGATCCCGCTACCCCGTTGCATCGAGTCATCCACGACTACCAAAAGCTCATCGTCAATACGCTCGGATGGGCTCCGCGTACCTAGCGGCTGACGAAAAATCCATATTTCAATGCGTCTGGAGAATGCCAGGAGAAGTGAGTCAGTCCTACCTTGACTCATGCCGACTCTCCACATAAGGTTGCTTTATATAACCAACCGTTTGGTTACATAGATGGGTATAAAACAATTAAACCAACCCGAAACGGAAACAGATCATGAAACTCTACGGTATGGAGCACGTTGGCTTCACGGTGCCTGACCTTGACCAGGCTGTGCATTTCTTTGAAGACGTATTGGGCGCCGTCACTGCGATGGAAACCGGGCCCGTGGTCGTCGATAACGCGTTCATGGCCCGGCGCCTGGGTGTGCCTGAGCAGTGCCGCATTGAAAACATCAAGGTGCTGCGCTGTGGCAACGGCGCCAACCTGGAGTTGTTTGAATACTCAGGCGAGGTGCAGGGTGGTCCTCTCAAGCGCAATAGCGAAGTGGGTGGTTTTCACTTGGGCTTCCAGGTCGATGACGCGGTCGCCGCCGCGGATCGTTTGCGGGAGAAAGGGGTGGACGTGTTGGAGGGACCTACGTTCATCGACGCCGGACCGATGCAGGGCCTCACTTGGGTCTATCTGCGCACGCCTTGGGGGCAGTTTTTGGAACTGGTCAGCCGAAGCGGCCCACTGGGCTATGAGCAGGATGACGGTCCCCTCCTTTGGGTTCCGCTTTCGGCCTGAAATACCCATCGATTCTGAGACATGAGCGCTCCGTGCAGCGCGCCATGAATGGACCGCAAGCCCTGCAGGCAGAGTTTGCTGGCACCTTCGGAGAGACATCATATGCAACAACAGGAAATCTGTTTTCCAGCCAAGGGACAATTCATTCTCCAGTACTGCGAACCGTCGCCGCTGAACCCGAGTGAGGTCCGTGGTCGCACTATCGCGACACTGATAAGCCCAGGCACCGAGCTGGCCTGGGCAGCCGGGGATGAGTTTCCGATCAAACCGGGATACTCGGCAGTGTTTGAGGTTGAAGAATGGGGTGCTGAGGTGACAGAGGTTGCCATCGGCGACCGTTTGTTCTGCATGGGCAGCCATCGCAGCTTCCAGCAGGTTGACGTTGCCCATACGGTCTCCATTCCCGCCGACATGAAGTCTGAAATTGCCCTGTTGGCCCGCCTTATCGGTGTATCGATGACGACATTGATGACAACCAAAGCGCGCCCTGGCGACCGCGTGGTCATTTGCGGCGCTGGCCCGGTCGGCTACCTGGCAGCGCACATCTTCCAGTTGTCGGGATACGAGGTCGTGGTGGTCGAACCTGACGCCAAGCGACGCGCTCAGGCACAGGCGTCCGGGCTCAGCGCGGTGTTTGCCGCGTTTCCGTTTGATCAGCCTGCACTGGTGGGACACATTGCCTTGGTCGTTGACTGTTCAGGGAACGAACAAGCGGTGCTGGAGGGTTGTCGCATCGTGCGCCAGAACGGTGAGGTGGTCCTTGTCGGCGTACCGTGGCGGCGCCAATCGGAACTGTCGGCGCACGAACTGCTCAACGCCGTATTCAATGGTTTCGTCGAGTTGCGCAGTGGTTGGGAATGGGCCTTCCCATTAGTGTCCCGGTCATTCAAATGGGAGGAACTGCTGGAGGGTTACAACAACAGCGCTCAAAGCATCATGACGGGGTTCCGCAAAGCCATGAGCTGGCTTGCGCAGGATCGGATTCCCGTGGAAGGCATGGTGTGCAGGCAAGCGCCTGACGATCCGCAGCGGGTTTACCGTGCGCTGCTGGACCGCCGCATCGATGAGCCGTTCATTGTGTTTGATTGGGGGCTGACGACTCACCATCGTTGCTGATGGATTGCCGGTGAGCGTCATCCCCGCATGACCCTCCCGACACTCACGCATCAAAGAACACCAGCGCCCGCAACTCGATACTCCGCCGTGGCGGCGCTCCCTCGGGCGTAGTCGGGTCATCGAACGCGGTATGCGCACTCAGCCTGGCCACGTCTTGCCGCGAATCGTGGATCTTCAGCAGCAGGGCTTCATCCGGGCGCAACCGAGGGTAGTAATACCAGCGGTGCGCCGGGTTGGCCTTGACCGAAAACGTCTCGCCTACCTTGTCGCGGTAGACCAGGTCGCTGGGCAGCAGGTCGGTGTCGGCCATGCTGCGTGCATCGCACAAGGCCAGCGGCGTGCTCAGCACTGGCGAGCCGATGGGCCGCCATACGTTGATGATCGCAAAGCGCTTGAGCAGGCGTTGTTCGGCTTCGTCGGCCGGGAGGTGGTCGCGCACGCGGCGAATGGCCGAGCGCTCGGTCTGGTCGTTGTGTACGTAGCGCACCGGTTCGCGCAAGCCACGCGCCTCGCGGCCAGGGTCGTCGACGCGGACCGTATGATCGAAGATCACCACCTTGACCGCACCGGTCTGCTGCTTGAGCAGGGCTTCGGTTTCCGGGTAGTAGTGCAGGCGCACTTGCTCGTCATCTTCCAGGTTTTCCACGGCACTGGTGTGATCGACCTTTTCGAAACCCTGGCGATTGATGCTAGCGGGCTCATCCAGCAGCCGTGCGTTATGGATGGTGACCTGGGTCGGGTCCAGTACGCCACTGCGTTGAACCGTGCCGTCGGGCGGCGGGTAGGTGTAGTTCACCGGGCGTTCGCCGGTGTCCTGCAGGTAGTTGAGCACGCCGAGCACGGAGGCCGGGGCGAGTTGAGTCTGATGGGTTCCCATAAAACACCTCCAGGTCAGAACGGTTCCTTGAACGGCCGCAGGTCCAGCTCCTGGGTCCAGGCGCTGCGCGGTTGGGTGTGCAGGTACCAATAGGCGTCGGCGATATCGTCGAGTTTCAATGAGCCGTCTTCACCCAGCTTGGCCAGGTACTCCGGCGCGCGGCGCTTGATGCGTTCGCCGTCGATGGAACCGTCGATGACCACATGGGCGACATGCACATGCTTCGGGCCGAATTCCCGGGCGAAGGACTGCGCCACCGAGCGCAACCCGGCCTTGCCCGCTGCGAATGCGGTATACGGCGGCTTGCCGCGCAACGAGGCCGTGGCCCCGGTAAACAACAGGCTGCCGCCGCCATTGGCAAGCAGTGCGCGGGTGGCCTCGCGGGCGAACAGAAAACCACCCAGTGTAGAGGCGCGCCACGTCTGTTCGAACAGCTCTGCGCTCAATTCCAGCGACGGTGCCGAGACCGAATTGCCCACGTTGAAGATGGCCGCCTTGAGTGTGCCGAGCTGATTCACCTGCGTGATCGCCTCTAGCACCTCGGCCTCGATACCCGAGTCGGCCACCACCGCATTCGCCTTGCCGCCGCTTGCTTCGATATCCGCGACCACCGCCTGCAACTTGTCCAGGCTCCTGCCGCTGACCGCCACGCGATAACCCTCACGGGCAAACCGTCGCGCCAGGGCCGCGCCCAGCCCCGCGACCGCGCCGACCCCGGCAATCCACACCACTGACTCAGCCATCCGTCACATCCTCCAGTGAGCTACGTGACTGTCAATCTACCCATGGCCGGGCGCGAAGAATAAGAACATCGACAGCTAAGGTTATGCCCGCCCGGCGCTATGGATTATTGCGCGCCAAGCAACACCCATCCCGCCAACGCGACCAGCCCGGTGTTCAGGCAGGCCAGGGCAAAGCCGAAGCGCACCAACTGGCCTTCCTCCTCGGCGCTGGTCTTGGCCAACCCGAGCACCAGCATCACGATCGACAGCGAACCCAGCGCGGCATGCCCGGCCGCGCTGTTTTGCACGGCCGCCAACAACCCGCGTGACGACTCGGGCAACAGCGCCACGGCCGGCATGAAGATCGCGTTGCCGCCGACATTGGAGCCGGTCATGTAGCCCGACAGCCCACCGAGCAACGCCACCAACGGCGCTGCGGCGATACCCGGCAACCCGTTCAGCACCTGCACCAGGCCGTCGAGGAAGCCTGCCTTGACCATCATCTGCGACATGGCCAGGAAGAAGAAAATCGTCAGCAACGGCCGCCGTGCCCGTGCACCGAGCACGCCGAGCAAGGCATCGCCGCCACGGCGGTGCACCCATAACAGCACCAGCAGCAAGGCAATGCCGGGGGAGGCCAGCGGTTTCCAGGCGACATGCATGCCGCGCACCACCCAGGCATCTTCCAGGTGGGTGAAGGCATTGAGGCCCTTGAGCAGCACGATGCAAATGATCAGCGCCAGGTAGGGCCAGGCTTTGCGCGGCCAGGCCAGTGCCGTTGTGCCCTGGCGTCGATGCAGCGCCAGCAGCAACGTCGCGGCGGCCACGCTCAACCCCGCGCTCACACCGGCCACTTCCGGTCCCAGCCAACGGCTCGCCCCGTAGAGTACGCCCAGGAACAGCAGCCCCAACCCCACAAAGGCGCGGCTGATGCCCACCCCGCAGTAGTACGAGGCCAGGGCGGCCAGCACGATAAAGACCGGCGCACTGGTCAGCGCCGAAGTCGACGCCAGCGCCGTCGCGTCCACATGCGCCAGTGATGCGCCAGTGATGCGCCAATCACGGTCGCCAGGCCCAGGGTGCCCCACGGCATGATCGTCATGCCGGTCAATGCCACACGCAGCGCGATGCGGCGTTCGAACAGGCTCAGCAGCAACGGCACCGTGGCGATCAGCGAAACACCGAAGCCGGTCATGGCCTCCAGTAACGGCGCCAGCCCCAGCACGATGAACAACACCAACTCGGCGCGCTTCAAGCCCAGCGCCTGTACCCATTCACTGAGGGCCTGGTTGACTCCCATGCGTTCGATCAGAATCACGAATGCCAGGCCCGGCACAATCACAAACGCAGTGCTGGCGAACAACACCGCCGTGTCCTGGAAGGCCGCCAGCGCGGCGTTCGGCAGCAACCCCTCGAACAGCCACAACACCGCCACCAGCGCGGCGCCGGCAATGGCGGCCTGCACCGGCGGGCGGCGCAGCACCATCAGCATCGACATCACCAGCAACACCGGTGACAAGTGGATCAAAAACGCCATGAGACACTCCATTTCTGCATGCCAGAGGAGTTGGGATAGTATTGAGGTCCCGGTCGTCATTGGTCTCTGATTCGAGACTGTTTTCGATAAAATTTCTCACCCTGTCGAGAGCGCCCCCGATGGCCAAACCTGCTTCTTCCATGCTGGACCTGGACGGCTTCGACTGGTCGATCCTGGCCCTGGTGCAACGCGACAATGGCTTGCCCCTGCGTGCCCTGGCCGAGAAGGTCAACCTCTCCACCGCCGCCGTGCAACGCCGTATCAAGCGCATGGAAGAGGGTGGGGTGATCACCGCGAACGTGGCGGTGGTCGACCCGGTCAAGGCCGGCAAGCCGATCACCATCCTGGCCGAGGTCTCCGTGGAGCGCACCAGCATCGACGCGCTGACCGCGACCAAGGCGAGTTTCTCCGTGCCCCAGGTGCAGCAGTGCTACTACGTCACGGGCGAGGTGGATTTCGTGCTGGTGCTCAATGTGGCCAGCATGCAGGAGTACCAGGCACTTGCCGCGCAACTGTTCGCCGAGAATCCCAACGTGAAGTGGTTCAAGACGCTGGTGGCGCTGGATCGAGTCAAGGTGGGCCTGGAAGTCCCCATCCGTTGAAACTTTTTTAAAAGTTGTGGGCGGCAGCTGTCCCCTTTTTTCACTTCGCCTGTCATTCCAGGTAAGTGAACATCATCGAGAGCTTCCTCCAATGCCCGCAGTCCGACCCTTGCGCTTGCGCCCGTTGCTGAAACTGAGCCTGATGCTGAGCCTCAGCGCCAGCCCGTTATTCGCCGCTGTCAGCTACGCCGAAGACACCGCCACCCGCCGCAGCTACCAGGTGCCAGCCGGCAGCCTGAGTGCGGCGCTGACGCGTTTTGCCGGGCTGTCGGGGGTCAACCTGTCGGTGGACCCGGCGCTGGTCAACGGTCGCAGCAGCGCCGGGTTGTCTGGCGAGTATGGCGTGGAAGAGGGCTTTGCCCGCTTGCTGCAAGGCTCCGGCCTGCAACTGCAACCGATGGGTGAGCAGGCCTACAGGCTGATCCCCGCGCCGGACGGCAGCAGCCTGGAATTGGCACCCACGTCGATCCTCGGCACCACCGGCCTGTATGACGGCGACACCTACGCCGGTGGCCAGGTGGCCCGCCGCACGGCACAGGGCATGCTGGGCACGCGGGACTTCATGGAGACCCCGTTCAGCATCACCACCTACACCGCCGATGCGGTGAAGAACCAGCAGGCGCGTACCCTCGGCGACCTGATCGCCAGCGACCCTTCGGTACGCGCCACCAACCCGGCTGGCGGGCGTTACGAACAGTTCACCATTCGCGGCTTCAGCCTGTTCAACAGTGACGTGGCCTACAACGGCCTGTACGGCGTGTTGCCGACGTACACCATCGACATGGAAATGGCCGACCGCGTCGACATCCTCAAAGGCCCGAGCCAGTTGATCAACGGCATCTCCCCGCGTGGCAGCGTCGGCGGTGGGATCAACGTGGTGCCCAAGCGCGCCACCGACAAGGACATCAACTCGTTTACCGGCAACTGGGCTTCCGACAGCCAGGCGGGTGGCGCGGTCGACATTGGCCGACGCTTTGGTGAAGACAACAAGTTCGGCATCCGTTTCAACGGCGTGAAGCAGTCCGGCGATACCGAATGGGACCACCAGCGTGTCGATCGTGAAATGGCCGTGCTGGGCCTGGATTTTCGCGGCGAGCGCCTGCGCCTTTCCACCGATCTCGGCCGCACCGAACGCGACACCGATGCACCGCAGGAGCGCGTGCAGGTGGCGGCGGCCGCCCCGGTGCCGAGCGCCAACGACGTGCGCCGCAACTATGCGCAGTCCTGGAGCAAGGCCAGCACTAACGACACGTTCGGTACAGTCAACGGTGAGTACGACCTCAGCGACAACGTGATGCTCTATGGCGGCGTGGGCGCGCGTAAAAGCAACCACGACTTCCTGCGCCATGCGGTGTCAGTGAGCAACGCAGCCGGTGATTTCAGCGTGCAGCCGCGGGATTTTACCCGTGATGAAAACGTGCGCACCTACACGGCCGGCGTGCGTAACTGGTTCCATACCGGGCCGGTGAGCCATGAGGTCAACCTGGCCGCCAGCTACTTCTATATGGACTTCACCAACGGCGGTGCGCGTTATACGTCGCCGTCGAGCAATCTCTACAACCCGGTGCAAACGCCGACGCCTTTGCGGCCGACGCGGTTTGATCCCAAGGTCTACACCGAAAACAAATTCAGCGGCGTGGCCTTGTCCGATACCCTGGGCTTCTTCGACGACCGCCTGCTGCTCACCCTCGGCGCCCGCTGGCAGCGCGTGAAGGTCGATGACTGGAGCGACGGTGTCAAAGGCGACACCGCCTACGACGAGGAAAAGGTTTCGCCGTCGGGCGGCATCCTGTTCAAGGCCACCGACAAGCTGTCGCTGTACGCCAACTACATGGAAGGCCTGAGCCAGGGCAAGATCGCGCCTTCCACCTCGGTCAACGATGACGAAATCTTCCCGCCGTTTATCAGCCGTCAGGTTGAAGTAGGCGCCAAATACGACGCCGGAGCCTTCGCCGTGACGGCTGCCGTGTTTCGCATCAAGCAGCCGGCTTACGAAACCAATGCCACCTCATTGGTGTTCGGCCCCAACGGCAAGCGTCAGAACTCGGGGGTGGAGTTGAGTGTATTGGGTGAGCCGCTCAAGGGGTTCCGCCTGCTGGGTGGGGTGATGTACATCGACAGTGAGTTGACCAGCACCACCAACGGCACCTTCGACGGCAACCGCGCCCCGGCGACGCCCAAGTACAACGTCAACCTCGGCGCCGAATGGGACGTGCCGGGCCTTGAAGGCTTGACGCTGACCAGCCGTGGCATCTATTCCAGCTCGCAGTACCTGGACCAGTCCAACGTCAAGGAAATCGACGCCTGGAACCGTCTCGACGTCGGCGCGCGCTATGCGTTCAAGGTGGATGACAAGCACATCACCCTGCGGGCGAATGTGGAAAACGTCGCCGACAAACGCTACTGGAGTTCGGCCGGTGCGTCGGATGACAGCGAGCCGGGGTTGACCTTGTCGACACCGCGTACCTATCTGCTCTCGGCCACTGTCGACTTCTAAGAGGTGTGCGCCGATTCAACTGTGGGGACTTCAGGTAACTGACCCACCGCCATCGCCGGCAAGCCGGCCTCTACAGAGGGGCGGCTTGCTTCACGTCGATGGCCTTGGGCAGCAACCGGTTCTGGTAGAACAGATCCGCCGTCGCCTGCTGTGCCTGGATGATCTTGTCGTCAATCGGCAGGATCGGCGAAGGCGGGCGGTTGTCCATGTAGCGCGCGATCACCTCGGCGGGCAGGCCCATGAAGCGGGTGAGCACCTTGAGGCTGTCTTCACGCTGGCTGCGAGTGAGGGCTTCGGCGGCGCTGAGCTCACCGAGCAGGTCATGGATAAACGCAGCGTTGGCCTGGGCATAGTCGCGTCGGGCGGTGTACACCGGCCCTGACAGTCCCAGTCCTTCGCCATTGGCCAACACATGGCTGGGGCTCTGGATCAGGGCCAGCGACGAATAGGGTTCCCAGATCGCCCAGGCATCCACGCTGCCTTGCTCGAACGCTGCACGCGCGTCCGCAGGTGGCAGGTACACCGGCTGGATATCCTTGTAGCTCAGCCCGGCCTTGTTCAGAGCGCGCAGGATCAGGTTATGGGCGCTGGAGCCCTTCTGGAACGCAACTTTCTTGCCCTTCAGATCCGCCACCGAATGCAGCAGGCTGTCGTTGCGCACCAGGATGGTTTCCGCGCTGGGCTTGGGAGGCTCGGCGCCGATGTAGACCAGGTCGGCCCCGGCCGCCTGGGCGAACAGGGGCGGGATGTCGCCGGTGGAACCGACATCCAGTGCGCCCACGTTCAACGCTTCAAGCATCTGCGGGCCGGCGGGGAATTCAATCCATTTCACGGCGGTCTGCGCGAAGCGCTGTTCCAGCAGGCCATGCTCCTTGGCGAGCACCAGGGCGATGGAGCCTTTCTGGTAGCCGATGCGCAGGGTAGCGGGGTCGGCCGCCAGTGCGGGTTGGGTGACGGCCAGCAGGGCCAGTAACAGCGCCGGAATCTTCATGCATCAACCTTTTTAAAGCGATTATCGGGGCGTGCCAAACCGAGGTTTTCACGCAAGGTCGAGCCGGTGTATTCGCTCCGGAACAGGCCGCGCCGTTGCAGCTCGGGCACCACCCATTGGGCAAAATCCTCCAGCCCGCCCGGCAGGTGCGGCACCAGGATGTTGAAGCCATCGGCGGCGCCATTGTCGAACCAGCGCTGCAGCTCGTCGGCAATCTGCGCGGGCGTGCCGATCAGGCTGTAGTGCCCGCGTCCACCGGCAATCCGACGGCCCAACTGGGCGAGCGTCAGTTGTTCACGGTGGGCCAGGTCACTGAGCAATTGCTGGCGGCTGCGTTGTCCGCTGTCGGTCAATGGCAGTTCCGGCAGGGGGCCGTCCAGCGGGTAGCCGGACAAGTCGAAGTTGCCCAGCATGCGCCCCAGCAAGGCCACGCCCACTTCGGGCTCGACCAGGTCCTGGAACGCCTCGAATTTAGCCTGGGCTTCGGCCTCGGTCTGGCCCACCACCACAAACACCCCCGGCATGATTTTCAGCGAATCCGGCTCACGTCCATACCGGCCCAGGCGCGTCTTGAGGTCGGCATAAAACGCCTGGGCATTCGCCAGCGACGTCTGCGCGGTAAACACCACCTCGGCGGTTTGCGCCGCCAGTTCACGGCCGGTTTCCGACGAGCCGGCCTGCACGATCACCGGCTGGCCCTGGGGCGAGCGCGCCACGTTCAGCGGGCCTTTGACGCGAAAATGCTCGCCGACATGATCCAGCACATGCTGCTTCGCCGGGTCGTAGTAATTGCCGCTGGCCTTGTCACGCACGAAGGCGTCGTCCTCCCAGCTGTCCCACAACCCCGTGACCACCTGATGAAACTCCCTGGCGCGGCTGTACCGCTCGGCATGGCCAAGGTGTTCATCGCGGCCGAAGTTCTGCGCTTCGGCGGCGGCGTCCGAGGTCACCAGGTTCCAGCCTGCACGGCCTCCCGACAGGTGATCCAGCGAGGCGAATTTGCGCGCCACATGGTACGGCTCGTTGTAGGTGGTGGTCGCTGTGGCGATCAGGCCGATGTGCTCGGTCACCGCACTGAGCGCCGACAGCAAGGTCAGCGGCTCGAAATGGTCCGAACGCGCCATATGGCTGGCGATCTCACCCGTGGCCGCGGCAATGCTGTCGGCCACGAACAGCGCATCGAACTTCGCCGCTTCGGCCACGCGCGCCAGGTGTTTGTACTGGGCGAAGTCCAGCCCGGCATTGGCCGGCACGTCCGGGTGGCGCCAGGCGGCGACGTGGTGCCCGGTGGCCATGAGAAAGGCGCCGAGCTTCAATTGACGGCTCATGCTTAGAAATCCTTGCGCAGTTGCACGCCGAAGTAACGTTCATCGTCACGGGGGACGGCGCGGTAGATGTAATTGCCGCCACTGGCCAGCAACGGTGAATAGGATTTGTCGGCGAGGTTCTTGGCCAACACCGCGACGCGCCAGCCATTGCTGTAGTCGGCCAGGGCCACGCTGGCGTTCCAGATGCCATAGGCGCCTTGCTTGGTGTCGACATTCTGGCTGATGTCGTACTGCACTTCGCTCTGCCAGCTGTAGTCGGTGCCCAGTTCG
This sequence comes from Pseudomonas sp. CHM02, assembly GCF_000612585.1. GTDB lineage: Bacteria > Pseudomonadota > Gammaproteobacteria > Pseudomonadales > Pseudomonadaceae > Aquipseudomonas. The sequence goes on along the minus strand of NZ_JFCA01000036.1, from coordinate 13,512 downwards.
ATGTCCAGGCCGTTATCCAGCGGGATGGTGTAGTCGGCGCGCACGTAGCTTTTCCAGTCAGGGCTGAAGGGCAGTGGCTTGCCATTCACGTTGCAGGACGCGGCGGCACCGGGTGGGCAGGCGAATTCGTCGATGCGCGCTCGGGTGTAGGCCAGGGCACCGGACAGCTTGAGTTGCTGGGTGGCCTGCAAGGCGTAATCCAGTTCGACGCCTTCGGTGCTGACGCTGCCGGCGTTGATCAGACGGGTCACCACCTGGCCGGCGACGGTGTCGAAAAAGTTGGCCTGGTAGTTGTCGTAGTCGCTGTGGAAGACCGCCAGGTTGGTGGTCAGGCGGTTGTTCCAGGCGCTGGCCTTGATCCCGGCTTCCCAGGTGTTGGAGGTTTCCGGCTTGAGCGCGTCAGTGTCGCGCGGCTGCATATTGAAGAATACGTTGTACGCCGGGCCTTTGTAGCCACGGGAGTGGGTGAGGTAGCTGGTGATGCTGTCGGTCAGGTCGTACTGCACGCCCAGGCGACCGGACCAACCGTCTTCATCCACCGAGCCCGAACTGGACGTGGCCGGCTGAATCCCGCTGACCGTGGTGGTCGAGGTGGAGACGCGGCGGTGATCGTATTTCAGGTCATCGTGGGTATAGCGCAGGCCGGCGATGCCACGAAAGCGTGAGGTGAAGTTCAACGTGGTTTCGCCGAACACCGCGTAGCTGTCGTTGGTGGAGCTGTAGTCGGCGATGCCACGGTCGGTGCGTGTGGTGGTCGTGAGGGTGCGCTGGTAGGTTTCTTCGTCCTTGCCATGCATGTAGAACAGGCCGCCGACGTATTCCAGGAATTCTCCCTTGGGGGAGGCCAGGCGCAGTTCCTGGGAGTACTGGTTGAACTCCAGCTCACCCTTGTCGGCAGTGCCGGGGAACGCGGCGGTGATCGTGCCGAGGCGGTCGCCGTCCTGGTACTGGTTGTTGTCCCAGCCGCGCCAGGCGGTGATCGACGTCAGGGTGTAGTCGCCGAGGTTCCAGTCCAGCTGCGCCGACAAGCCTTTGTTGGTGTCCTCCACATGGGTGCGGGTATCGGTGTTGATGTCACGGTTGTCGCTGGACGCCCGCACCGGGCTCAGCGCGTTGGCGAACGCCGGGGTCAGGGACTTGCTGACCACGCCATTCGGTGCGTCATCGTGGGACTGCATGTAGTCGGCGATCAGGGTCAGCTTCACATCGTCATTGGGCGTGAATTCCAGCTTGCCGCGAATGCCTTTGTGGTTGTAACCGTTGACCTCCTGGCCGTTGTGCTTGTTGTCCACGTTACCGTCGTAGCTGCCAAACAGCGTGCTGATCGAACCCTTGAGCACATCCGGCACCAGGCTGCCGCCGATGCCGAAGCGCGTGCGGCTTTCGTTGCCGCTGTAGAAGGACTGGTCGACATAGCCGTGGGTCTCGGCGGTGGGCGCCTTGCTGGTGATATTCAGCACGCCGGCCGAGGCGTTCTTGCCGAACAAGGTGCCTTGGGGCCCGCGCAGCACTTCGATGCGTTCCAGGTCCAGCAGGTCGAGGGTGGCTTGGCCGGGGCGGGCGTAGACCACGCCGTCGATCACCGTGGCGACCGTCGGCTCAACGCCGGGGGAGGTGGAAATGGTACCTACGCCGCGCACGAACAGTGAGGTGTCCTTGTTCGAGGCGCCCGTGCGAAAGTTCAGCGACGGCACCTGTTGCGCGATGCTCGCCACGCCGTTGCGGTTATCGCGCTCCAGTTGTTCGCCATCGAGTACAGAGACCGCCACCGGCACTTTCTGCAGCGATTCTTCGCGGCGGGTCGCGGTGACGGTTACCGACTTAAGGGTAGGTTCCTGCTCATCGGCAGCAAAGGCGCCGCCGACGGGAAGAGCCGTCAGCCCCGCCAGGATCAGGAACGTGCTGCGTTGAAGTGTGTGCATGCTGTGTCCGCTCGAAAAAAGTGCCCTGAACCGCTGCGGTTCTTGCGACCGTCAGCGCCTGTAAACATGTCTTGGGCATTCGCTCGAGCGAGTAGCAGACAAAGCGCTTTGTTAGCGCTAACATCGACATTATTGGTGGGTCTGTTTTAGAACGTCAAATACTGAAAAATTAGTCCTATATTCTTTTTGGTTTTTATCAGGATCATCCCGTGAGTGAAGACAAACCGCGCAAGCGCCGTGGCGCCGGGCGCGTCACCTTGAACACCGTGGCCCGCCAGGCCGGGGTGTCGGCGATTACTGTGTCGCGTTACTTCAACCAGCCGGAACAGGTTTCCCCCGAGCGTCGCGAGCGGATCGCCCAAGTAGTGGCCGAGTTGGGCTACGTGCCCAACCTGGTGGCCGGCGGGCTGGCATCGGCGCGCGGGCGCATCGTGGCGATGGTGATTCCGAACATCTCGGGGCCGATCTTTGCCAACACCATCCAGGGCTTCAGCGACACCCTCAGTCGGCATGGGTATCAACTGTTGCTGGCGTCGAGTTACTTCAGTGCCGAGCAGGAAGAAAGCGCGGTGCGTGCGTTCCTCGGTTGGTCACCGGCGGCGCTGGTGCTGACCAGCCGCTTCCACAGCGCGGGCACCGAGAAGATGATCGCCGACGCGGATATTCCGGTAGTGGAAACCTGGGACTACGTGCCCGAGCGTGCGCCCTTGCAGGTCGGTTTTTCCCACTACGACGTGGGCGTTACCGCCGCGCGTTACCTGCATGGCCAGGGCTATCGGCGCATTGCCTTCGTGCAGAACAGTGCAGCGGGGGACTTCAGTGCGATGGAGCGGGGCGAAGGGTTTGCCGCGACGCTGGCCAAGCTGGGCGTGCAGCCCTGGGCCTTTGCTCCCGACGCCGACCGCGCGCCCTTCGAAGCGGGCAAACAGGCAATGGAAGCGCTGATGAGCCACGCCACGCCGCCGGATGCGATCTTCTTCGCCAACGACAACCTGGCGGCCGGTGGCTTGCTGGCGGGGCAGCGTGCCGGGCTGAAGATTCCCCAGGACTGCGCGGTGCTGGGTTTCGGCGATTATCCGTTTGCCGAAATGCTGTTGCCGAGCCTCAGCACCATCAAACCGCCGGCATTGGACATTGGTGTATTGGCCGCCACGCGAGTACTCGAAAGTTTGGGCGTGCTACCTGTTGAGGATGAAGTAAGCCGTTTGAATTTATTGGAATGTCGTTTGATTGCGCGTGAGAGTGCATAAGTGGCTAATTGCAACTAGCAAGATGATGGCTATTAGCTGCTAAGGCCCTGGCTCGGGCTTCCTGGCAATTGTGTTTATTTTATTCCCCTTCCTCAGGAACTAGCGCTATAACTTCCAGTCGATAACCCCGGCTTACTCTCGCTTGGGTTGTGGCTAACTAATGGCATCTTTCCATAGTTCCAAATAGCCATACTTTCTCGCAACACTAGATACCTGAACATTATGTCGTCAGCGCCTATCGATGCCTGCCAGATGCAGATCCCGCACACCGAACAGGTGTGCGCGTGGCTGATGCAGCATGCCGGGTTGAAAACCGTCGACCTGGAGCGCGCCCGACGCCTGTCCACCGACGACCTGCTGAGCCTGCTGACGCGCCTGGGGCTGGTTTCCGATGTCGAACTGGCCCGCGCCTGGGCGGCGTTGCTTGGCGCGCCGCTGCTGCTGGCCGACGCCGCTTCACCACTGCTCGATCCGTTGCCGGCGCTGACCGAACGCTTCATGCGTCACTATCAGGTGGTACCCATGGGTTGGCACCAAGGTGGCCTGCGGGTGCTGGCCGCCCACCCGGCGCAGCTCTATCCCTTCCAGGCCCTGGCCTATGCCTGCCAGGTGCCGGTGTGGCTGGCCATCGGCCCGCGCACGGAAGTCGACACGCTGATCGAGCGCTACTACGGCCAGGGTCGCTCGGCCATGGGCACCCTGATCGAAAACCTCGATGAGCAGGGCGGCGCCCAGGAAGATATCGAACATCTCAAGGACATGGCCTCCGAAGCGCCGGTGATCCGGCTGGTCAACCTGATCCTGCAGCGCGCGGTGGAACAGCGCGCCTCGGACATCCATATCGAACCCTTCGAAAACCAGCTCAAGGTGCGCTACCGCATCGACGGTGTGCTGCATGACGCCGAAGCACCGCCGGCCAGTTCATCGGCGGCGGTGATCTCGCGGGTGAAGATCATGGCGCGGCTGGACATCGCCGAACGTCGCCTGCCCCAGGACGGGCGCATCATGCTGCGTATCCAGGGCAAGGCGCTGGATCTGCGGGTGTCCACGGTGCCCACCAGTTTCGGCGAGTCGGTGGTGATGCGCCTGCTGGACCGGCAAACCGTGCAGTTCGACCTTCCCAGCCTGGGCTTCGACGGCCAGCGCCTGGCCGCCTTCCTCGATTTGCTGGAGCGGCCTCACGGCATCCTGCTGGTCACCGGGCCCACCGGTTCCGGCAAGACCACCACGCTCTACACCGCGCTGTCGCGGCTCAACACCGCCGAACGCAAGATCATCACCGTGGAAGACCCGGTGGAGTACCAGCTCGAAGGCATCAACCAGATCCAGGTCAAGCCTGCCATTGGCCTGGACTTCGCCGGGGCGCTGCGCTCCATCGTGCGCCAGGACCCGGACGTGATCATGATCGGCGAGATCCGCGACCTCGAAACCTGCCGCATCGCCATCCAATCGTCCCTCACCGGGCACCTCGTGCTCTCCACCCTGCACACCAACAGCGCCGCCGCCAGCATCACGCGGCTGCTGGACATGGGCGTTGAGAGCTACCTCATTGCCTCGACCGTCAGCGGCATCCTCGCCCAGCGCCTGGTGCGGCGCCTGGACCCGGCCACCCGCGTCGCCTTTGAAGCACCGCCCGAACTGATCGCTGAACACGGCCTGGATCGCCTCACCGAACAACGCCCGATCCTGCTCTACCGTGGGGATTATCACGGCCGCAGCGCCATCACCGAACTGCTGGTGATGAACGACGAACTGCGCGGCCTGCTGATGCGTCATGCCGACGCCGCCACCCTGGAGCAGGCTGCGCGGCGTGCCGGTCTGCGCACCTTGCATGAAGAGGGGTTGCGCCAGGCGCTGGCGGGCATCACCTCACTCGAAGAAGTGTTGCGCGTCACCCGTGGAGAGGGCGCGTGAGGCTGTTCAGATTCCGCGCCCTGGACAGCCAGGGCGGGCCGCAGAACGGTACGCTGGAAGCCACGGATCAAGCCGCTGCCGTCGCCGCGCTGCACAAGCGCGGCCTGTTGCTGTTGCAGATTGAACCCGCCGGCAGCCCCCTGCTGCGCAACGCACGCGGGCAGTTGAAGGGCCAGGCGCTGGTGAGTTTCACCCAGCAACTGGCGACGCTGCTGGGGGCCGGCCAGCCGCTGGAGCGCTCGTTGAGCGTGTTGCTCAAACAACCTGGTCCACCTCAGGTCCGCGCGCTGATCGAACGCATCCGCGATCACGTCAAGGCGGGCAAGCCGTTATCCGCGGCGCTGGAACACGAGGGTGGCAGTTTCTCGCCGTTGTACCTGAGCATGGTGCGCGCCGGGGAGGCCGGTGGCGCGTTGGAACACACCCTGCGCCAACTCAGCGACTACCTGGAGCGCAGCCAACGGCTGCGCGGTGAAGTGATCAATGCGCTGATCTATCCGGTTTTCCTGGTGGTGGGTGTGCTCGGTTCGCTGGCGCTGTTGCTGGCCTATGTGGTGCCGCAGTTCGTGCCGATCTTCCAGGACCTGGGCGTGCCGATTCCGTTGATCACCGAGGTGATTCTGGCTCTGGGGGAATTCCTCGGCCGCTATGGCCTGGTGCTGTTGGCCGGGTTGATCGTGATCGGTTGGTTATGGGCCGCACGCCTGCGCGATCCGGTCTTTCGGCAAAAATACGACCGGCACCTGCTCGGCATTCGCGTGATCGGCCCGTTGCTGCAACGCGTCGAAGCGGCGCGCCTGACTCGCACCCTCGGCACGCTGCTGAGCAATGGCGTGGCCTTGCTGCACGCCTTGGTGATTGCGCGGCAAGTCTGTACCAACCGCGCGCTGCAGGCTCAGGTGGGGCATGCGGCGGAATCGGTAAAGGGCGGTGGCACCCTCGCCAGCGCATTTGGCAGCCAGCCGCTGCTGCCCGAACTGGCCCTGCAAATGATTGAAGTCGGCGAACAGGCCGGCGAACTCGACAGCCTGTTGCTCAAGGTCGCCGACATTTTCGACGTCGACGCCAAGCGCGGCATCGACCGCCTGCTCGCCGCACTGGTGCCGTCCCTGACGGTGGTCATGGCGGTGCTGGTGGCGGTGATCATGTTGGCGATCATGCTGCCGCTGATGAGCCTGACCAGCAATATATGAAGGAGCTGAACCGATGAGAAAACCACGCCGCCAAGGCGGTTTCACCCTGCTGGAAATGCTCGCGGTGATCGTGCTGCTGGGCATCGTCGCCACTATCGTCGTGCGCCAGGTCGGCGGCAATGTGGACAAGGGCAAGTACGGTGCGGGCAAGGCCCAGCTCGCCAGCCTGAGCATGAAGATCGACAGCTATGCCCTTGACGTTGGCGCACCGCCCAGCAGCCTGCAACAACTGGTGGATCGGCCGGGCGGCTATGCCAAGCCTTCGGACCTCAAGGACCCGTTCGGGCACGCCTTCGGTTATCGCTTCCCTGGCGAACACGGGGCGTTCGACCTGATCTTCTACGGCCAGGACGGTCAACCGGGTGGCGAAGGCTACAGCGCCGACCTGGGCAATTGGGAGTAACGCGACCATGCCCCAGCGCGGCTTTACCCTGCTGGAAATGCTGGTGGTGATCGTGTTGATCAGCCTGGCCGCCAGCTTGCTGGGGCTGGGTGTGCGCCAGGGTTTGCAGGCGGCGAAAGAGCGCCGGGCGGTCGGGCAGATGGTGGAGGCGCTGCGCAGCACACGGGCGGGGGCGATTGTGAGCGGGCAGACCGCGCGTACGACGTTTGATCTGCGCGGCCGCACGTTCCAGGCGCCGGGGCGTGGGCTGCAACGCTGGCCGTCCGAGCTGCACGTGACGCTGCACACTGCCGAACAGGTGGGACCTGCCGTCGAGTTCTATGCCGATGGCAGCTCCACCGGCGGCAACCTTCTCGTGGCCAATGGCGCGCGACGTTGGCGCATCGATATCGGCTGGCTCACCGGCAGCGTGCAGTCCAAGGCACTGCCATGAAGCGCCAGGCCGGGTTCACGCTGCTGGAAATGCTCGCCGCCCTGACGTTGATGGCGGTGTGCAGCACGGTATGGCTGGTCGCGTTCGGCCAGAGTGCGCGCTCGTTGTCCCAGGTTGCCCACAGTGATCGGCTCACCCACGCGGCGCTGACGATTTTCGATCAGGAGACGGCGGGGCGATTGAGCAATGGCATCAGCCAGGGCGAACTCGATGGCATCCGTTGGCAGCTGACCAGCACCCGGCAACAGGCGCATGTGTTTCGCCTCGACCTGACCCTCAGCGAGGGCACGCACCAGGCCCGTTTCAGTACCTTGAAGGCGCGCCTGTGAAGCGCCGCGAGCAGGGTTTTACCTTGCTGGAAATCCTCGTGGTCCTCAGTTTGCTTGGCGTTTTGCTGGCGCTGGTCGGCGGGGCATTGCTGGGGGCCAATCGGGCCGTGTCCAAGGCCCAGGCGTATACGGTGACCCTGGACGAAGTGCGCGCCGCGCAACAGTTCTTGCGCACGGCGATCAGCGAGGCATTGCCGCTGGCGGTGGGCGAGGGCGATGGTTTTTTTCTCGGCACGGCGCAGCGCCTGGCGTTTGTCTCGACCTTGCCCGGTGCGCTCGGTGGCGGGATCCACCGGTTCAGCCTCCAACAGGTCGAACAGGATTTGCAGGTCGGGTTTTCTCTGCGTGAACCCCAGGTGCTGCTGAAAAACATCAAAGATTTGCAGTTCAGCTATCGCGGCGTCTCACCGCTGGGCCAACCCACTGGATGGGTCAATGAATGGCCATGGCCCAAACGCCTGCCTTCAGCGGTGCGCATCACTGCCAGCGTCGAGGGGCCCGTACCCTGGGTCACCCAGGTGATCGCCCTGCGCCTGAACCTGTCCAACGGGAGCGTCGAAGAATGAAGCGCCAGCGCGGTGCGGCCTTGCTGCTGGTGCTGTGGGTGCTGGCGTTGCTCAGCGTGTTGCTCGGTGGCCTGGCGGGGTGGGTGCAACTGGAAAGCCGCCAAGCCCTGTGGTTGCGCCAGCATACCCAGACCGTCCTGGCTGCCGAAGCGGGTATCGCGCAGGTCATGGCCGATCGGCGCTGGGTTGCCGATGGTCGTGATATGCCCCTGGCCTTTGACGACGCCCAATTGCACGTCAGCCTGCGCAGCGAGCGCGGCAAGCTCTACCTGATCAACGCCGAACCGCAGGACTTCACGCGCCTGGCCCTGGCCTGCGGCGCTACCCCGGCCCAGGCGACGCAACTGGCCAAGGCCCTTGAAGCGCGCCGCCAACAGGGCCTGGCGCCGTTCCGGGTGCTGGAAGAAGTGCGCCAACTGCCCGGCATGAGCCAAACCCTCTACAGCCAATTGCTGCCTGAAATCACCTTGTGGAGCGACCTGGATCGTCCCGATCCCGCCTTCGCCAGCCCGCTGATGCGCAAGGCACTCAACCTGCCGCACCAGAACGCCGAGGGCAAAGACCCGGGCGAAGTGCTGGTAATCGACAGCCGCGCCGAGCGCCCCGGTGGTTATCAGGCGCGGCTGCAAGTCACCGTTTTATTGAGCCCATCGGAGGACAGCGCACAACCCTACCGGGTGTTGCGTTGGCAAGAATGAATCGACTGGAACCCATCGCCCGGCATTGGCGTGGCAGCCTGCTGCAACAGGGGTGGCGCGTGTGGAGCGCGGAGTTGCGCGCCTGTGTGCCCGGTTGGCTGGCGCTGCAAGAGCCGCCCGAGCAGATCCATCGCTGGCCCTTGGACGCGCCGGTCGTACCGGGCAGTGCGCGCCAGGTGTTGATGCTCGCCGCCGATACCGTGCTGCTGCAACGCGTACAACTGCCTTTGGCCGCCGGGCGCAATCTGAGTGCCGTGGTCGGCTATGAACTGGACCGCTACACCCCGTTCGAGGCCGACCAACTCTACTTTGTTGCGCGTCAGGAGCGACGCACGGCCACTCAGCTTGAGGTGACACTGGTGGCGATCCTGCGCGAGCGCCTGGACCAGATCCTCGCCGACTGCGCCGCCCTCGGCCTGCATCCCCATCGCGTGGATGCCGCCAACCTCGGCATCGACCTGCTGCCCGCACCGCTGCGCCCGCGCCAACGCCCGGCGGGCATGGGCTTGCAACGCAGCCTGCCGTGGCTGTGCGGCGCCTTGGTGATCGCGGCGATGCTGCTGTGGCTCAACGACCGCCAGCGTGTCATCGATGCCATGCACGCCAGCGTCCAACAGCAAAAAGCCCAAGTCGCCGAGGTGCATGCCCTGCGCCAGCAACTGCTCAATACCCGGGGCGCGGCGCAGTACCTCACCCGGCGCAAACTGGCGCAACCACCATTGGCCGCGCTGCTCAACGACCTGACCACCTGCCTGCCGGCCGACACCTGGCTGGATCAGTTGGACGTGAAGGACGGTGAGATTTCCCTTTCCGGCCAGAGCGCCAAGGCCAGTGCGCTGATCACCCGTATCAAAGGCTGCCGCAGCCTGGAAAACGCCCAGTTCGAAGGGGTGATCCAGCCCGATGCGCGCACCGGCAAGGACCAGTTTGCCTTGCGCGCTCATCTACGCCAGGAGGCCGCCGATGCGCCGACCCCTCACACCCCGTGAACGCCGCGGCGCCGCGTTGCTGATGCTGGCCTTGGTGGTCGGCGCGGCCTACTGGCTGCTGGTCGACAGCTGGTTCGCCGGCCCTTTGCGCGACATGGGCGAACAGGCCGAACAGCTGCGCGAACAACAGCAACGTTATGCCGGCGTGCTGCGCCAACGCGATGCGCTGCGCCAACAGCTTGAGCAGGCACAGCAGGACCCGGCCAGCAGCACCAGCCTGTTGCCGGGGGACGACCCCGACGTGGTGGCCGCCGACCTGATGCAACGTCTCGCCGATCTGGTCAACAGCCACGCCAACCTCGGTGGCGGTTGCAGCCTGACTCAGCGCAAGCCCATCACCCCGGAGCAGGACGACGGTGAGCCCTACCGCCAGGTCAAGGTCAGTCTGACCCTCGACTGCGCCATCGAACCCCTGGAAGCGCTGCTGCACGCGCTGGAATACCAGCCGCCGTTCCTGTTTGTGGATGAGCTGCGCATCCGCCGCAGCCAACAGGCGCCCGCCAGTGGCGGGGCGGGCAAGCTGGTGGTGCACCTGCTGGTGCGCGGTTACCTGCAGCCGGCACGGGTGACGCCATGATCGGCAGACTGCGCCCCGTGGAATGGGGCTTGCTCGGCCTGGCCGGGTTGCTCGGTGGGTTGATGGCGGTGATCCTCAGCAGCATCGGCGATGAACCGCAGTGGCTGCCTGAAGCGCCTGTGCGCGCCCATCCAGCCACACAGGTGCAGGTGGCGCCGAATGTGCCGCTGGACAACCTGGCCGCGACTTGGCAAGCGCCGCTGTTCAGTCCGGATCGCAGCCCGGATCGCCGGGTGGGTAAAGCCCAGGTGAGCAGCCTGGCGAACCTGACCCTCAGCGGCATCCTGATCACCGGCAACCTGCAAATGGCCATGCTCAAGCAGGCCGATGGCCCAGCCCTGACGATCCGCCTGGGCCAGACCCTGCCCAACGGCTGGCGCCTGGACCACCTCACCCCGCAATACGCCCGTTTCAGCCAGGATGGCCGCGCGCAAACCTTGAGCCTCTACGCCAAGCGCTTGCCGCCGCCGTCCAGCCGGCCCCCCATTACTTTGCCCCGCGAGCCCCTCCCTTGATCGACATGCGCACCTCAACGTTTTGCCTGGCCACCGCCCTTGCCCTGGGTGGCTGCGGCGCCTTCCCCGACCGTCTTGAACCCGGCGACGATCTGCTGCACGAGGCCATGCAGGGCACCGGCTCGCAACGACCGCCGGCAGAACAACCCGTGCCTGAAACGGCGCAGCCGGCAGTCAAATCGCCGCCGCAGCGCCAGCTGATTCGCGGCACTCAGCAATTCGTGCGCGCGCCTGCAGCGCAGTCGGTGGCGAAGGAGGAGGGCGGCGATATCGTGTTCAACTTTGCCGACCAGCCCATCGAAGCGGTGATCAACAGTGTGATGGGCGACCTGTTGCACGAAAACTACAGCATCGCCCAGGGGGTGAAGGGCAACGTGAGTTTTTCCACCTCCAAGCCGGTGGACAAGCAGCAGGCGCTGTCGATTCTCGAAACCCTGCTGTCCTGGACCGATAACGCGATGATCAAGCAGGGCAATCGCTACGTGATCCTGCCCGCCAGCCAGGCCGTGGTGGGCAAACTGGTGCCGCAAATGAGCGTGGCCCAACCCTCCAGCGGCCTGTCGGCGCGCTTGTTTCCGCTGCGCTACATCTCTGCCACCGAGATGCAGAAACTGCTCAAGCCGTTCGCCCGCGAGAATGCATTTCTGCTGGTCGACCCGGCGCGCAACGTACTGAGCCTGGCCGGCACGCCGGATGAACTGGCCAACTACCAGGACACCATCGACACCTTTGACGTGGACTGGCTCAAGGGCATGTCGGTGGGCGTCTTCGGTCTGCAACGGGCGTCGGTGGCCGAGTTGATGCCGCAATTGCAAAGCATGTTTGGCCCTGAAAGCGGCATGCCCCTGGCCGGCATGCTGCGCTTTTTGCCGATCGAGCGGACCAACTCGGTGGTGGCGATTTCGTCCCAGCCCCAGTACCTCAGTGAAGTGGGCGACTGGATCCGAACCATCGATGAGGGCGGCGGCAACGAGCCGCAGATGTACGTCTACGACGTGCGCAACATGAAGGCTGCCGACCTGGCCAAGTACCTGCGGCAGATCTACGGCACCGGCGTGATCAAGGACGACACGCCAGCCAAGGTCGCGCCGGGATTGCGCACCACCACCTTGTCCTCACCCACCAACGGCGGCTTGCAGAACATCCCGCCGGCCGCAGAAGAACCGGAGCCGGAAGAGAAAGAAGTCGCCCCCGCCAGCGGCCTCGAAGCCGGCACCCGCATCACCGCGCAAAAGAGCAGCAACCAACTGCTGGTGCGCACCCGGCCGGCGCAGTGGAAAGAGATCGAAGCGGCGATCAAACGCCTCGACAACCCGCCCCTGCAAGTGCAGATCGAGACCCGCATCCTCGAGGTCAAACTGACCGGTGAACTGGACCTTGGCGTGCAGTGGTACCTGGGGCGCCTGGTGGGCAATTCCACCAGCACCACCGTGGCCAATGCCTCCGGTAGCCAAGGTGCGCTGGGCGGTGGTGGGGCAGGGCTGGGAGCGACGGACTCGTTGTTCTATTCGTTCGTCAGCTCGAATTTGCAGGTGGCGTTGCATGCCCTGGAAACCAACGGCCGCACCCAGGTGCTGTCGGCGCCGTCGCTGGTGGTGATGAACAACCAGCCGGCGCAGATTCAGGTGGGGGACAACATTCCCATCAGCCAGACCACCGTCAACACCGGGGATGCGGACACGACGTTGAGCAGTGTCGAGTACGTGCAGACCGGGGTGATCCTGGACGTGGTGCCGCGCATCAATCCGGGTGGGTTGGTGTACATGGATATCCAGCAGCAGGTCAGTGATGCCGAGAACCAGGCGGCTGATAGCGACACGCCGGTGAATCCGCGTATTTCGACGCGATCGGTGTCGACGCAGGTGGCGGTGCAGAGCGGGCAGACGGTGTTGCTGGGGGGGTTGATCAAGCAGGACAACGGGGAGAGTGTGAGTGCTGTGCCTTATCTGGGTAGGGTGCCGGGGTTGCGGTGGTTGTTTGGGAGTACCAGCAAGTCGAAGGATCGGACGGAGTTGATTGTGTTGATTACGCCTAAGGTGATTACCAGCAGTGGGCAGGCGCGGCAGGTGACGGATGATTATCGGCAGCAGATGCAGTTGTTGCGGCCTGGGGGGAGGTAGGTCGTTTGGTGTACATATCCGTTATTTAGGTAACTCCGGCTTTGGAGCGTGGGCCGCACGCTCCAAAGCCTGCGTTCGACCAGCGTGTTTGACGGGGCGCCTAAGATCAAAATCAAAAGCACACGCGGCGGCCTAGTAGCCGACCGGTATCTAACTGTCGGCCCGGGTCAACTGTGGGAGCTGGCTTGCCTGCGATGCAAACACCTCGGTACATCAGGCACACCCAGTTGATGCCATCGCAGGCAAGCCAGCTCCCACAGTGGGGCTCAGCGTTTTGCCTGGTTTTTTAGCATCATTGTTGACGACCATCGCCGGCAAGCCGGCTCCTACATTAATGGACCGCGTTTGCCTTTGCCTTTGCTCTACACCACTCAAGCCGGCTGTCAGGCCGCTGTGCTCTCGCTTTTGACTTTGATCTGAAGCGCCCCGTCAAACACGCTGGCCGGAATTCGGCAGGGATTTGGGGGGGTAAACCGGCAGGGATGCCGGTTTAGCCGCCCCGCGCCATGGATGGCGCGTGGCGGCGGCCCCCAAAATCACTGTCGGATTACGGGCATACCGAGCCTAGGCGAGGTACCGAGTGTTGGGGCGAAGGCTTTTTGC
>NZ_JFCA01000035.1 GCF_000612585.1 Pseudomonas sp. CHM02 | reverse complement strand
CATACGAACATTTCGCGGGGTGGGTCGGGGACGATTTTGTTCATGAGTGAAGTACCTACTGGGTTTGGAGCCATTCTTTTGCCGATCTCACACGTCAAAAGGTGGCAGCTATGTGCGGGGTGAGATACCGGATTAGTAGGAGCACCCGGCCAGACCGAAGTCTGCCCGCACACAGCTGCCATAGAGCATGTTGCTCGTGGCGCCTACAAGTTCACGGGATCTCACACCCGATCGCTGATGTGCAGCGACGGAGCGAAGGCTAGCCAGTGAAGTGAGCAGGCGCAAGGCCGTGGGATTGTCTAGGAAACTTCCTGCAAATTAAAGGGATATGGCTTGCTGGCCTTTAACAATGCATGACATGACGCCGCAGGCTTGCCTCGCGCGGGGCTGCACAGCAGCCCAAATTCAGGTTCGGTGAGGTACGTTAGGTGAGCCAGCAAGCGGCGCGTCGGGGGCTACCCCGGTGCGCCGCCCTTAAAACCAAAGTTACGCTTGCTCATTTATTGATAAGTCACTATTGGCAGACCGCACGAAATAGGCCATTGCCGCAACAGCTTTATTCGCACTTACCATGCCTTGCAAGTGGTCCATGGCGCCGTCTTGCCTGGCCAGCATTGGTTCGCTTTTAAAATGAGCCTTAGTGTCTTCCAGTTTTTCGTTGAATAAAGCGATGGCATTAAACTTTACATGGGTGGTTGTTTGAAACCCCTTGGCGTCAGAGGCGCCGTCGCCAGAGATAAACATTCCGAAAGCGCGTCGACTGATCATTCCCTCATCATAAAGTCTGCTGCCAACGACCTTGAGCTCGTCAGTACTGATTGACGTCATATCATAATCTTTCAAGAACGCTTTCAGCTGGCTGATCTTTTCCTGACTGCTAAGCCTCAACGCATCCGCTGCCTCGGAGGCTTCGGTAATCGTAAATGCATTAGTCACTTGGTTCGGATTTTTAATGGTGTAAGCATCGGTCTGCTTACTTAAAGGTGCGTATGAAACATTCAAGGTAATGGCCATTGGATAATCTCCATTAAAAGAAGGCTACATCGCTCTATCGACCTCTTATGTTTTATCTTAAGGAGTGGTTAATGTTACTTGGGGTATAAGGGCGGCAAACTGGTGGTATCCGTTGCAGGGTCCAGTTCGCGCTCAGCGGTCGGGATGGCCTTGACCGCACGCCAGAGGTCTTCGCCCAACCAGAAATGCCCGCTCTCGCTGTAGAGCGCGCCGTTCAACCCATCCAATGCATCCAACAGTGGCACGAACCGCGCCGCCATATCGGCGAGCGTTTCCGGTTGTTGGCGGGCCCAGGCGTCGAGGGCCTGGCGGGTGGCCTGAGGGTCATTGGCCTGGGTGGCGCGCTTGAGGTCGTCGAGCAGCGTGCGCGGGCTCGGGCCGGTTTGTGCCGCGCGTTGCACGGCGGGCTGCCGACGTGCACGCCACCAGAGGCCAAAGCCCAGCAAGGTGGTGCAGGCGAGCAACAGGGTGCTGAGTTGCCATAGCCACAGGTGGTTGTCGTCGGGGGCGGTGATGATGGTTGGCGTGGCGGGTGTGTCGACCACCAGGCTCGGGTTGGTCGCCACTTGCAGGGTGCGCGCCGGCAAGCTGGTGCGCTCCAGGTGGTCTTCGTGGGTGTTCCACCACACCACTTCCACGGCGGGCAGTTCCAGGGCGCCGGCACGGGTGGGTACCAGGGCTTCGCGGTCTTCTCGGCTGCCGATCAGGCCGCGGTCGCTGCTCTGGTTGCCGAGCACCGGCTGGTCCGGGTAGCGGCGCAGGCCGTTGATGTCGGTGCTGGGCAAGGCTGGCAATTGCGCGCTGGACAGGCCTTCGGCCTTGACCGTGAGGCTGCGGGTCAGGGAATCGCCGACCTGCACATGCTCGGGTTCAGGGTTCCAGTTTTCGCTCAGGGTCAGGCTGCGTGCTGGCAACCAGGGCGTATCGGCCGGATACAACGCAGGCTTGGGCTTGACCACCAGCGGCAGCTCTGCAGAGCTCACGTGGATCAACTTGCCGGGCTTGGTGCCTTGCAGGGTGTTTTCCTGGGGCGGGCGCGATTCCACCAGGGTGGCGCTGAAGGTCTGCGCCGGGATTGCCAGAGTGCCACTGTGCTGCGGGTAAATCGCGTAGCGGGTTTCGATCACGCCATGGCGGATGCTGTTGATGACCTTCTCATAAGTGCGCGATTCGCCCAGTTGCTCCACGCGGGCATCGGCAATCTGCAAGGGCGTGAGGCTGCTGTCGTCATACAGCGACACCGAGTGGTACACGCGCACGGTCAACAGCGCCTGGGCCTGGACGTAGACGCTGGTCTGGTCGAGGTTGGCCTCGACGAACACCGGCGCGAGCTCGGCGGCAGTGTTCTGGCTGGCGGTTTCCACCACTTGCAGGCTGATCGGCTGGGTTTTGTACTCGCCCACTTGCAGGGGCGGGATGACCACCGTGCCGTTTTCCTTGGGCAGCAGCGTGATGATCCAGCGTGTGGTGGCGTGGTTATCGCCGCCCAACGTGGTGAGCTGGTTGATCTGCCGGGTGCCGCTGACTTCGAACTGCGCATCCAGGGGCGCCAGGTCCGGCTTGCCGAACTGGGTGACATCGCTGGATTCCACCGTCAGTTCCACCGTTTCCCCGGAGTTGAGGCGGCTGCGGTCGACGCTGGCGGTCAGGTTCGCCGCCTGGGCGTGGCCTGCCGACAAGGCGAGCAGGAGCAGTAGGGGGGTGCGGCGGCTCATCGAGTCTTGTCCTGATGTTGTTGCTGTTCGTACCAGAATTTGCGGCGCAGCAGTTCACCGGGGTTATCCGGGATCTCCCGCAGCCATTGCTCCAGGGCCTGGCGATGTTCACCGTCGAGGCTGGCGTCGCTGGGGCGCAGCGGCGGGGTGGTGGTGTGTTCGTCGACCAGTTCGCTGCCCGGTACTTCATTGCCCGCGCTTTGTGGCGTGTTACCGGCCTGGGTGTCGCCGGTGCCGGCTTCGCCCTGGTCTTGGGAGGACTGCTCACCACCCGTGGCGTTTTGCCCACTGGTACCCGGTTGCGCAGTTTGGCCGGGTTGGGTGGTTTCGTCATCCTCGTTTTTTGCCGGTTTGGTCGGCTCCGGCTGGGCCTGTTCCTGCATCAGGGTTTCCACCAGCGCTTTGTTTTTCAATGCCGGTTGCAGGTCGGGCTGGGCTTCAAGGGCCTGTTCGTAGGCATCGATGGCCGCTTCAAGCTCTCCGGATCTGGCCAGCGCATTACCCCGATTGTAGTGGGAGTAGGCGTCATTGCCCTCGGCGAAACGCTTGATGGCCTCGGCATAATTGCCGGCTTCGTACAGCGCCACGCCTTGCCATTGCGGGTCTTCGAAGTGTTCGGCGGCTTCGGCGGGGCGTTTTTTCTTCAACAGATATTGGCCTTGCTGATCCGGACGCAGCCACAGGTCCTGCAGGCCGAAGGCGTAGCTGGGTTGCGGTGCACTCAACAGCAACAGCGGCAGGCAGAACAACCAGCCACGCCGTCCGGCGCAGGCGGCCAGCAGCAACAATGGCAGGAGCAGCCAGTAACCCTGGTCGGCCCAGGTGTCGAGGTGCAGCAACTGGCCGTCGTTGCGCAGGGTTTGTGGCGGGTCCAGTACGCCGAGCTGGCGCAGGTCCTTGTCGTCCAGGCGCGCAGCGCGGTAGCTGCCGCCCATTTCGCTGGCGAAGGCCTTGAGCGTCGGGCTGTCCAGGCGTGGCACCAGGATCGCGCCTTGCTCGTCCTTGAGGAACTCGCCGCTTTCCTGGGTCACCGGGGTGCCCTCGCGGCTGCCGATGCCGAGGATCGACAAGGTCGGCGCCTGGCCACTTTGCAGCAACAGGCGAATGCCCTGGCGTTCCTGTTTGGACAGCGAGGAACCAATCAGCAGCAGGCGTCCCTGGCCGAGACCGCCTTGCTTGAGCAGGCCCACGGCTTTCTCGACAGCGAGGTCGGCGCGATGGCCTGACTCGGGCATGATCGACGGGCGCAAGGCTTCCAGCAGGTTGCGGCTGGTGGCCAGGTCGTCCGACAGCGGCACCAGCGTGTGGGCGCTGCCGGCGTACACGACGATGGCGGTCTGCGCATCGGTGCGTGCCTGCAACAGGTCATACAGCTTGCGCCGCGCCTGTTCCAGGCGGTTGGGCGGGCTGTCGGTGGCGAGCATTTCCGGGGTCAGTTCCAGCAGCACCACTAAAGGGTCGGAAGGCTTCTGGCTGGACTGTTCGACCCGCTGCCAACTGGGGCCGAGCAACGCCAGTACCGCCAGTAGCCAGGCGAGGCCCAGCAGCACCCACGGCGATTTGCTCTCGCGGCCGTTGCCACCACTGAGCAGCACGGCATGGAAGGCCGGCGGCAGGATCATCTGCCAGCGCCCGGCGCGCTTTTGCCGGTGCCACAGGTGCCACAGCAACCAGCCGAGCAACGGCAACAGCAATAACCACCAGGGACGGAACCAGTGCGGCCACAGGTCGATCATCGACGCCTCCGCAAACGCAGGCGCTTGAGGCGCTGGCGCCATTCCGGGTGTTGCTGCAGGAAAATGCCCTTGCTCGTCAATTTATCGAACAGCCGCTGCAAGGCGTTGTTCGGCCAGCGCTCTTGGATCACCAGCAACATGCTCAGCACCAACGCCAGGGCCAGTGGCGCGCTGTACAGCGCCAGGGCCGGGCGCGCCTGGGTGGGTTGTTGCTCGACGGGTTCGAGCTTGTCGAGTGTCTCTTTGATCGCTTGCAGTTCTTCGCCATCACGGGCGCGGAAGTACTGGCCGCCGGTGGCTTCGGCGATGGCCTTGAGCGCCGGCTCGTCGAGGTCCAGGCTCGGGTTGACGCCGAGGATGCCCAGGGAACCCGTCTGTTCCGGGTCGGCGCCGATGCCGATCGGGTAGATTTTCACGCCTTCTTCGGCAGCCAGGCGCGCCGCGGTCAGCGGGTCGATCTGCCCGGCATTGTTGGCGCCGTCAGTGACCAGGATCAGCACGCGGCTCTGGGCCGGACGCTGGCGCAGGCGTTTCAGGGCCAGGCCGATGGCGTCGCCAATCGCGGTGTTCTTGCCGGCGATGCCGATGCGCGCTTCGTCCAGCCAGGTACGCACGGTGCGGCGGTCGAAGGTCAGCGGCGCTTGCAGGTAGGCCTGGCTGCCGAACAGGATCAGGCCGACACGGTCACCTTCGCGACCTTCAAGGAAATCGCCGAGCAGGTGTTTGACCAGGCTCAAGCGACTCACGTCTTCGTCCTGCCAGTTCATATCGGGGAAATCCATGGAGCCGGACACGTCCACCGCCACCAGCAAATCACGGCCGCTGGCGGCGATTGGCAGCGGCTCGCCGAGCCATTCCGGGCGCGCGGCGGCGGTCAACAGCAGCAACCACAGCACCACGAACGGCGCTTGCTGGCGCCAACCCGGCAGGTTGACGCGGGCGCGGCGGCGGGCGAGACCTTCGAGGTCGCTGAGGTAGCTGACCTTCAGCGCCGGCTCGCCGCTGTCGGCTGCGGGCAGCACAAGACGCATCAACCAGGGCAATGGCAACAGGGCGAAGATCCACGGCCAGGCGAACTCAAACATGTTTGCGAATCCAGGTGTCGACGGCCTGGGTCAGGCCGGCGATGGCCTTGTCGTCGAGTTTGCATTCGGGTTTGTACGCGCCTTCCACCAGCACCATCCAGCGTGTGAGGCCGGCGGCCGGGCAGCGGTTGTCGAGGAAGGCCAGCCATTTGCGGCCGTTGAGGGTGTGGCTCTGGCTGTAGGGATAGTCATTGCGACACAGGCGCTTGAGCAGGCCATTGAGTTGCTGCAGCCAGGCGCCGGCCGGGGCGCCGTCGTAAGGCTTGGGCATCAGCGCCAGTTCCGCCAGGGCGGCGATACGCAACGGGTCCAGCGGTTGTTCGGCACGGGCGATGGGGCGACGGGTCGGCAGGAAACGCCGCAGCCACCACAGGCCCCAGCCAAGCAGCGGAATCACCAGCAATAACAGCCACCAACCCGGCGCAGGTGGCCAGAAACCGATGGCGGGCGGGGCGATCAGCGGCTGCAATTGGTCGAGGCTGCTCATTGTTTTTTAACCGGGCGTTGCGGGTTGAGGTATTCGCGCAGTTGCTCGACCATTTCGCTCTGGGTGCTCAAGGGCATCAGCAGCACCCGCAGTTTCTGCGCGAGCAGTTCCCAGCGCGCAATGCGCGCTTCGGCCTGGGCCTTGTAGGCCTGGCGCAAGTCGAAGTTGAGCGTGTCCAGTTCCAGCTGTGCACCGCGTTCCGCAAAACGCAGCAGCCCGGCAGCGGGCAGGGCGTGGTCCAGCGGGTCGGAGATCGGCAACAGCAGCAAGTCGCAATGCCGCGACAGCAGGCTCAGCTGTTGCTCGGCACCTTCGGTCAGCGCGCGTTCATCGCAGATCACGATCACCAGGCTGCCAGGTCGCAACACTTCGCGACCACGGCGCAGGGCCATGCCGAGTGCGTCGGCTTCGGGACGGCTTTCGGTGCTCAGGCTCTGGTTGACGCGCACCAGGCGGTTGAGCAACTGCAACAGGCTTTGTTTGCTGCGACGCGGCTTGATTTCATAGTGCTCGTTGTCGCCGAACACCAGCCCGCCGACCCGGTCGTTGTGCCCTAGCGCGGCCCAGCCGATGAGGCTGGCCGCCTGTGCTGCGAGCACCGACTTGAACATCTGCCCGGAGCCGAAAAACAGCCGGCAGCTTTGTTCCACCATGATGAAAATCGGCCGCTCGCGTTCTTCATGGAACAGCTTGGTATGCGGTTCCTGGGTGCGCGCCGTCACGCGCCAGTCGATGGTGCGCACGTCATCGCCAGCCTGGTACACGCGCACCTGGTCGAAGTCGACACCGCGCCCGCGCAGCTTGGAGTGGTGCAGGCCGATCAGCGGGCTGCGCTGGCTCGGCGTGGAAAACAGCTGCACTTCGCGCACGCGGTGGCGCATCTCGATCAATTCGCTGAGCGTGACGCGGATCCCATCGCTGGCATTCATGGGGTTCAAGCGACGGCAACGACGTCGAGAATGCGTTGCACCACACGGTCCTGGTCAATGCCGGCGGCTTCGGCCTCGAACGACAGGATGATGCGATGGCGCAGCACGTCGAACAGCACCGCCTGGATATCTTCCGGGCTGACGAAGTCGCGACCGGCCAGCCAGGCGTGGGCACGCGCGCAACGGTCGAGGGCGATGGAACCGCGTGGGCTGGCGCCGTAGGCGATCCACTCGGCCATTTCCGGGTCGAACTTGGCCGGGGTGCGTGTGGCCATGACCAGTTGCACCAGGTATTCCTCCACGGCATCGGCCATGTACAGGCCGAGGATCTCCTTGCGCGCGGCAAAGATCGCCTGCTGGCTGACGCGGCGTTCCGGCTTGGTTTCGCCATTGAGCGCTTCGCCACGGGCTTGTTGCAGGATGCGCCGCTCGACGGCGGCATCTGGGAAGCCGATCTTGACGTGCATCAGGAAGCGGTCGAGCTGGGCTTCGGGCAGCGGGTAGGTGCCTTCCTGCTCGATGGGGTTTTGCGTGGCCATCACCAGGAACAGCGGCGACAGGTCGTAGGTGCTGCGCCCGACGCTGACCTGGCGCTCGGCCATGGCCTCCAGCAGGGCCGACTGCACCTTGGCCGGGGCGCGGTTGATTTCGTCCGCCAGCACCAGGTTGTGGAAGATCGGCCCTTGTTGGAACACGAAGCTGCCGGTTTCCGGACGATAGATCTCGGTGCCGGTGATGTCGGCGGGCAACAGGTCGGGGGTGAACTGGATACGATGGAACTGCGCTTCGATGCCTTCGGCCAGCTCTTTGATGGCCTTGGTCTTGGCCAGGCCCGGCGCGCCTTCCACCAGCATATGGCCGTCGGCGAGCAGCGCGATCAGCAGGCGATCGATGAGCTTTTCCTGGCCGAGAATCTGCGTAGAAAGAAAGGTTCGCAGCGCAAGCAGCGCTTCACGATGTTCCATCGATGACGGTTCCTGGAGAGATGAGCCGGGGCGTCGTGAGAAATGCCAGGGCCTGGGCCGTCTACTTTAATGCATCGAGGGGGGTGGCGACTAACGGAGTAACGGGTATTTTTGGCAATACTTGTAGGATTTTTGTGTGTAACGCACAAACAGAGGCACGCGTACTTTCTGTTGCGAACACCGTTACTGTGGGAGCTGGCTTGCCTGCGATGGCATCGCTCTGGTCCGACTGATAGACCGAGTCGCCCGCATCGCAGGCAAGCCAGCTCCCACATTTGATCGTTGGTGCGGTTTAAATCCGGGTGAAGGTGCCGGTACCGTTGAGAATGTTCTGCAAGGTCGCTTCAACCTCGTCCAGGTCGGAAGCGGCTGTGGCGTGGGTGATCTCCAACTGGTCCTTGCCGCCCAAGGCATCGGCATCGCCCGCGGCCAGTTCAACCAGCAGGGTCGTGGCGCCCAGAGTGACTTTCAGCCCGTCCAGGGTCGACGGCTCGTAGTCCCAGGTCAGTTCGACTTCGTCTTCATCCGGGTAACGGGTCAGCATGAACATCTCGCCGTTCTTGCCGTGGCAGCAGAGCATGGCCATGTTGTCTTCTTCGTCATCGCACGGGGTGGCCATCAATGCGTCGGTTTGCAGTTGCAGCATGGGAAATCCTGTCTGGGGGAGGGCGAAGCCAGGCAATTGTGCCATTGCAGCGAATTTTGTGCTGCATCCTGTGTCAGACCCCGTGCATGACCTGACGAGCAATACCAGTCATTTTCGGTACTCGATGCCTGGAAAATAGCCGGTTTTTCTGCCGTCCAATCCGGGTTGCCCAAGTCGCAACCCCGAGCCTGCTTACCGATGACCGAATATGTCGCAGCGTCGCAAGCAGCTGTCTTCCTACACTCGTTAAGCTGCGCAACGGATGTGCATGTGCCAGGCGCCTGACCTGCCCGTCGTACCGTCACCCGGCAAGGTGCGCATCTTATGGAAGTTGTATGTGACCTCATTGTCTTGTCCAGCTTCACCCACCTGTCACCCTGATTCGTTTATGGTGCTTAAATCGTAACCAGCGAACAGCGCTGACGGTCTCCCCGCAAGGGGATAACACGCGACGCTTCCATCAATAACAAGCCCAAGCGGAGTACCACAGATGGCGTTCTTCACCGCAGCCAGCAAGGCCGACTTCCAGCATCAACTGCAAGCGGCACTGGCGCAGCACATCAGTGAACAGGCACTGCCACAAGTGGCGCTGTTCGCTGAACAATTCTTCGGCATCATTTCCCTGGACGAACTGACCCAGCGTCGCCTTTCCGACCTGGCCGGTTGCACCCTCTCTGCGTGGCGCCTGCTTGAGCGCTTTGATCACACCCAACCGCAAGTGCGGGTCTACAACCCCGATTACGAACGTCATGGCTGGCAGTCGACCCACACCGCGGTCGAAGTGCTGCACCACGACCTGCCATTCCTGGTGGACTCGGTACGCACCGAGCTGAACCGCCGTGGCTACAGCATCCACACCCTGCAGACCACCGTGCTCAGCGTACGTCGTGGCGCCAAGGGCGAACTGCTGGAAATCCTGCCCAAAGGCACCCAGGGCGAAGGCATCCAGCAAGAATCGCTGATGTACCTGGAAATCGACCGCTGCGCCAACGCCGCCGAACTGAACGTGCTGAGCAAAGAGCTTGAGCAGGTACTGGGCGAAGTGCGCGTGGCCGTGGCCGATTTCGAACCGATGAAAGCCAAGGTCCAGGACCTGCTGGCCGGTATCGACGCCAGCCAGTTCGTTATCGATGGCGAAGAAAAAGCCGAGATCAAGAACTTCCTGGAATGGCTGGTGGGCAACCACTTCACCTTCCTCGGCTATGAAGAATTCGTGGTACGTGACGAGGCGGACGGCGGTCATATCGAATATGACGCCGATTCCTTCCTCGGTCTGACCAAGCTGCTGCGCGCCGGCCTCACCGCCGATGACCTGCGCATCGAAGACTATGCCGTTGCCTACCTGCGTGAGCCGACCGTGCTGTCGTTTGCCAAGGCGGCGCACCCAAGCCGCGTACACCGCCCGGCCTACCCGGATTATGTGTCGATCCGTGAGATCGACGCCGACGGCAAGGTCATCAAGGAACACCGTTTCATGGGCCTGTACACCTCCTCGGTGTATGGCGAAAGCGTGCGGGTGATTCCGTACATCCGCCGCAAGGTCGCGGAAATCGAACGCCGTTCCGGCTTCCAGCCCAAGGCTCACCTGGGCAAGGAGCTGGCCCAGGTCGTTGAAGTGCTGCCCCGTGATGACCTGTTCCAGACCCCGGTCGACGAGCTGTTCAGCACCGTGATGTCGATCGTGCAGATCCAGGAGCGCAACAAGATCCGCGTGTTCCTGCGCAAAGACCCGTACGGTCGTTTCTGCTACTGCCTGGCCTACGTGCCACGCGACATCTATTCCACCGAAGTGCGCCAGAAGATCCAGCAAGTGCTGATGGATCGCCTGAAGGCCTCGGACTGCGAGTTCTGGACCTTCTTCTCCGAGTCCGTGCTGGCCCGTGTGCAGTTGATCCTGCGCGTGGACCCGAAAAACCGTATCGACATCGACCCGCTGCAGCTGGAAAAAGAAGTGGTTCAGGCCTGCCGCAGCTGGCAGGACGATTACTCCAGCCTCGTCGTCGAAAGCTTCGGCGAAGCCCATGGCACCAACGTGCTGGCCGATTTCCCGAAAGGCTTCCCGGCCGGCTACCGCGAGCGTTTTGCCGCGCATTCGGCTGTGGTCGACATGCAGCACTTGCTGAGCCTCACCGAAGCCAACCCGCTGGTGATGAGCTTCTACCAGCCGCTGGGCCAGGTCTCCGGCCAGCGCGAGCTGCACTGCAAGCTTTACCACGCTGACACCCCGCTGGCGCTGTCCGACGTGTTGCCGATCCTGGAAAACCTCGGCCTGCGCGTACTGGGCGAGTTCCCGTACCGTCTGCGTCACGCCAATGGCCGTGAGTTCTGGATCCATGACTTCGCGTTCATCGCCGCCGAAGGCGTGAACCTGGATATCCAGCAGCTCAACGACACCTTGCAGGACGCGTTCGTGCACATCGTCCACGGCGATGCCGAGAACGATGCGTTCAACCGCCTGGTGCTCACCGCGGGCCTGCCATGGCGCGACGTCGCGCTGTTGCGTGCCTACGCGCGTTACCTGAAGCAGATTCGCCTGGGTTTCGACCTGGGTTACATCGCCAGCACCCTGAACAACCACACCGACATCGCCCGCGAACTGACCCGGTTGTTCAAGACCCGCTTCTACCTGGCGCGCAAGCTCACCGCCGACGACCTGGAAGACAAGCAGCAACGCCTGGAGCAAGCGATCCTCACCGCCCTGGACGACGTTCAGGTGCTCAACGAAGACCGCATCCTGCGTCGCTACCTGGACCTGATCAAGGCCACCCTGCGTACCAACTTCTACCAGACCGACGCCAACGGCCAGAACAAGTCGTACTTCAGCTTCAAGTTCGACCCACGTGCGATTCCAGAGCTGCCCAAGCCAGTGCCGAAGTTCGAGATCTTCGTCTACTCGCCACGCGTCGAAGGCGTGCACCTGCGCTTTGGCAACGTCGCGCGCGGCGGCCTGCGCTGGTCCGACCGTGAAGAAGACTTCCGTACCGAAGTGCTCGGCCTGGTAAAAGCCCAGCAAGTGAAGAACTCGGTCATCGTGCCAGTCGGTGCGAAGGGCGGCTTCCTGCCGCGTCGCCTGCCACTGGGCGGCAGCCGGGACGAGATCGCGGCCGAGGGTATCGCCTGCTACCGCATCTTCATTTCCGGTCTGCTGGACATCACCGACAACCTGAAAGACGGCGCCCTGGTGCCGCCGGCCAACGTCGTGCGTCATGACGACGATGACCCGTACCTGGTCGTCGCGGCGGACAAGGGCACTGCGACCTTCTCCGACATCGCCAACGGTATCGCCATCGACTACGGCTTCTGGCTGGGCGACGCGTTCGCTTCCGGTGGTTCCGCCGGTTACGACCACAAGAAAATGGGCATCACCGCCAAGGGCGCGTGGGTCGGTGTGCAGCGTCACTTCCGTGAACGCGGCATCAATGTGCAGGAAGACAGCATCACGGTGGTGGGCGTCGGCGACATGGCCGGTGACGTGTTCGGTAACGGCCTGTTGATGTCCGACAAGCTGCAACTGGTCGCGGCCTTTAACCATCTGCATATTTTCATCGATCCAAACCCGAACCCGGCCACCAGCTTCGTCGAGCGCCAGCGCATGTTCGAGCTGCCGCGTTCGGCCTGGACCGACTACGACACCAGCATCATGTCCGAAGGCGGCGGTATCTTCTCGCGCAGCGCGAAGAGCATTGCCATCTCGCCACAGATGAAGGAACGCTTCGACATTTCCGCCGACAAGCTGACCCCGACCGAACTGCTGAACGCCTTGCTCAAGGCACCGGTGGACCTGTTGTGGAACGGCGGTATCGGTACCTACGTCAAGGCCAGCAGCGAAAGCCACGCCGATGTAGGCGACAAGGCCAACGACGCGTTGCGTGTGAACGGCAACGAGCTGCGCTGCAAGGTCGTGGGCGAGGGCGGTAACCTCGGCATGACCCAGCTGGGTCGTGTGGAATTCGGCCTCAATGGCGGCGGTTCCAACACCGACTTCATCGACAACGCCGGTGGCGTGGACTGCTCCGACCACGAAGTGAACATCAAGATCCTGCTCAACGAAGTGGTGCAGGCCGGTGACATGACCGACAAGCAACGCAACCAGTTGCTGGCGAGCATGACCGACGAAGTCGGCAGCCTGGTGTTGGGCAACAACTACAAGCAGACCCAGGCCCTGTCCCTGGCTGCGCGCCGTGCCTACGAGCGTGCCGCCGAGTACAAGCGCCTGATGAGCGACCTGGAAGGCCGTGGCAAGCTGGACCGCGCCATCGAGTACCTGCCGACCGAGGAGCAGCTCACCGAGCGCGCCGCGAATGGCAAGGGCCTGACCCGTCCGGAACTGTCGGTACTGATCTCGTACAGCAAGATCGACCTCAAGGAAGCGCTGCTCAAGTCGCTGGTGCCGGATGACGAGTACCTGACCCGTGACATGGAGACCGCGTTCCCGCCGAGCCTGGTGGCCAAGTTCTCCGAGGCCATGCGTCGTCACCGTCTGAAGCGCGAGATCGTCAGCACCCAGATCGCCAACGACCTGGTCAACCACATGGGCATCACCTTCGTGCAGCGACTCAAGGAGTCGACCGGCATGAGCCCGGCGAACGTGGCTGGCGCGTATGTGATCGTGCGTGACATCTTCCACCTCCCGCACTGGTTCCGTCAGATCGAAGCCCTGGACCACCAGGTCTCCGCCGACGTGCAACTGGAGCTGATGGATGAGCTGATGCGTTTGGGCCGTCGCGCCACGCGCTGGTTCCTGCGCAGCCGTCGCAACGAGCAGGACGCTGGCCGTGACACCGCGCACTTCGGTCCGCACCTGGCGGCGTTGGGCCTCAAGCTCGACGAACTGCTGGAAGGCCCGACCCGCGAAGGCTGGCAGACCCGCTACCAGGCCTACACCGAAGCTGGCGTACCGGAACTGTTGGCGCGCATGGTTGCAGGGACTACCCACCTGTACACCTTGCTGCCGATCATCGAAGCCGCTGACGTGACCGGGCATGACGCCGCCGAAGTGGCCAAGGCCTACTTCGCCGTCGGCAGCGCCCTGGACCTGCCATGGTACCTGCAGCAGATCAGCGACCTGCCGGTGGCCAACAACTGGCAGGCCCAGGCCCGCGAAGCCTTCCGCGACGACGTGGACTGGCAGCAGCGCGCGATCACCATCTCCGTCCTGCAAATGGCCGATGCGCCACAAGACATGGAAGCCCGCGTGGCCCTGTGGCTTGAGCAGCACAAGGACATGGCCGATCGTTGGGTCGCGATGATGGTGGAAATTCGTGCTGCGGTCGGCACGGACTACGCCATGTACGCGGTGGCCAACCGTGAGCTGCTGGACCTGGCATTGAGCGGTCAGTCGGTGCTGCAACCGGCGTGATCCCTCGGTAAAACAAAAGCCCCCGCATCGTCAGATGCGGGGGCTTTTTGTTGGAACTCTATTTATCAAACACTGAAGGGCACATTTTGATCTTCATTCACTCAGGTGCAGTGGTGTTTTACCAGTTTGCTTTCCAGATGATCCAAGTGCTGCATCATGAGGTTCACCGCGGTCGTTGAGTCACGCCGCTCCACCGCCTCCACAATCGCTGCATGCTCCTGCCACGCGCAATACGTGCAGGCCTTTGCCTCGTATTGGGCGATGATCAACGACGTCAGCGGCACCAGGCTGTTGAGAAACTGTGCCAGGGGCGCATTACCCGCCATGGCGGCCAGTTGCAGATGGAATTCCCCGGACAGGCGAATCGCCGGCCCACGCTGATCGCGCTCGATGCAATCACGCTCTCGTGCAATCAGCTCGCGCAATTGGTGGATCTGCGCGGATGTCGCCTGGGCGCAGGCCAGTTGCACCACGGTGATTTCGGTCATCCTTCGCGCTTCCAGAATCTGCCGAGTTTGCTGCGCATTCGGCGCTGCCACCTGGGCGCGCTGGTTGGGGCGCAGGATGATCACTTGCTGATGGGACAGCTTGGCCAATACGCGGCGGATCACGCTACGGCTCACGCCAAAGGTCTCGCCCAGGCCTTCTTCGGTAAAACGGCTGGAGGGCGCGATACGTTGCTCGAGGATGGCATCGAACAACCGTGGGTAGATGTCGTCCACCGAAGGCTTTCTGCCGGCGACCAGGCGCAGGGCCGGCAGGATAGAGTCGCGTTGCAGCGCGTGAGCGGTCATGGCCTGTCTCCAAAAAAATCAGCTGCCCAGATGGTCGTCCGGGATGTTCAAGCGAATGCCCATGCGCAGGCCTTCCTGCAGGATGTGCCGGCGCATCTCGGCACTGGCCAGGGCGCTGTTCTTGTTGCGGATGGCGCGCACCACGGCTTCGTTTTCCTGCAGGCGTTCGGCCAGGTGCTCGGGGGAGTTGCGCAGCACTTGGGCGCTTTGCTTGAGCGCATTGCTGGTCTGTTGCACCACGTTCTGGAAGATCGGGTTGGAGGTGAGGGCGAACAGCTCTTCGTGAAAGCCGATGTAGGCGTTCATCCCGGCTTCGGCGTCGCCGGCGTCCAGGGCTTCGCGCATGTCCATCAAGGTCAGGCGCAACTGGCCGACTTCCTTGCTGCTGATGGACTGGGCCACCAGGCCGACAATGAACGGTTCAAGGGTGTAGCGCAGTTGCAGGATATCTTCCAGGCTGGCGTCGGCCACCGCGTCGCTGGACTGCGGTTCGCTGACGCTGGTCTCCAGCACCACCACGCCTTTGCCGGGCATGGAACGCACCAGGCCGAGGGTTTCCAGCACGATCACCGCTTCACGCAGGCTGGGGCGGCTGATGCCCATCTGTTCGGCCAGTTCGCGTTGACCGGGGAGCATTTCACCCCGGCGCCACTGACCACGCGCCAGGGCGGCGCGGAGTTTTTCTACCACTGAATTGACGACGGTTGAGGTGCTGATCACGTCGATGGCTCCCTAGCTATGCATTACATTTGTAGGAGCCAGCTTGCCGGCGATGGCGGACTCAAGGGCCCCATCGCTGGCAAGCCAGCTCCTACAGGCGGTGTACGGGATCAGAACTCCTGGTGCGCCGGCAGTACCGGTTTCTTCGCCTGGAAGGCATACCCTTGCTGGCCGTCCAGCACCTTGTTGGCGCGCTGGATGTCGATGTCTTTTTCCCAGCGGGCGATGGCCACTGTGGCGACGCAATTGCCGATCAGGTTAGTCAATGCGCGGCCGATGCCCATGAACCAATCCACCGCCAAAACCAGCACCAGGCCCACCACCGGAATTGCCGGGATCGCCGTGAGTGTCGCCGCGAGGATCACCAAGGCCGAACCAGGTATCCCGTGGGCGCCCTTGGAGGTGATCAGCGACACCAGCAGGATGGTCAGCAGGTCGGTCATCGACAGCGGCGTACCGGTGGCGTTGGCGATGAACACGATGGCCAGGGTCAGGTAGATGGAGAAACCGTCGAGGTTGAACGAATACCCCGTTGGAATCACCAGGCCCACGGTGGAGCTGCCAATGCCCAGGTGCTCGAGTTTACGCATGATCTGTGGCAGCACGGCGTCGGAGGAGGCGGTGCCCATCACGATCAGCAGCTCTTCGCGCAGGTATTTGAGCAACGGCAGCATACGCAGGCCGGACAGGCGCATCACCAGCCCGAGGATCAGCCCGACAAAGGCAAAGCAGGTCAGGTAGAACAGGCCCACCAGGCTGCCCAAGTGCTGCAGGGAATCCAGCCCGTAGGTGCTGGTGGTGAAGGCGATCGCACCGAACACACCGATGGGCGCCAGGCGCACGATCATGCCCATGATGCGGAAGATGATGTGGCTCAGTTCGTTGATCAGGCGCGAGATGCCCGAGGCCGCTTCGCCCACCAGGTTCAGCGCGCTGCCGAACAGCACCGAAAACAGCAGCACTTGCAGCACGTTGTTGTCGGCAAACGCGCCGATCACCGAGTTGGGGATCAGGTCCATCAGGAACTGGCTGGTACCGCGCAGATGCTGGCCCTTGTCGGCCAGTTCATTCAGGCCTGCGGACGACAACTGCTCCAAGTGGATATTGGCGCCGGTGCCGATCCCGGTGCTGAAGGCCATGACCAGGCCGATCACCAGCGCGACGGTGGTCAGGACCTCAAAGTAGATCACCGACTTGAGGCCGATGCGCCCGACTTTCTTCAAGTCGCCGGCGCCGGAGATGCCGCTGACCACCACACAGAACACGATCAGGCCGATCAGCATTTTGATCAGCTTGATAAAGCCGTCACCCAGGGGTTTGAGTTGCGAGGAGAATTCGGGAAGGGCCAGGCCGCAGACGATGCCTAGCATCAGGCCAATCACGACTTGCAGGAAAATCGAACGCGAGCACCATCTGAGCATGGGAGGGATCTCTATTCGGTGCCCTGGTGATTCCAGGGCTTAATTGTTGTGGTCATACCGGTAAGTCCAGTGCGGGGCCAGTCTACGCCCGGTATTTTTGAAATCACAAGCAATTATTTGGCGGTTGACAGGTCCCGGTCTGACCAGTTGGTCGGTAAGGGCGATGCTTGAGCGGTTGGCGGGGTGGAAATTTTTTCGCTTATCATCCGTCGCTCGGCACATGAGGTGATGGATGGACACACCAGGACTGACCGCAGACGACACTGGGCTGACTCATTGCAGTTGGCGCACGGCCGCGCCCGAATACCCGCGTTACCATGACTGCGAATGGGGTGTGCCGGTGGCGGATGATATCCAGCTGTACGAGAAGATCTGCCTTGAAGGCTTTCAGGCGGGCATGGCGTGGATCACCATTTTGCGTAAGCGCGAGCAGTTCCGCGTGGCGTTCGAAGGGTTTGATTTTCGCCGGGTGGCGCAGTATGGCGAAGCGGATATCGAGCGGCTGATGCAGGACCCAGGCATCGTGCGCAATCGGGCCAAGATCGTCTCCACGATCAATAATGCGCGCCGGGCGTGTGCGCTGGTGGATGAGACAGGTTCGCTGGCGCGCTGGTTGTGGGCGTTTGAGCCTGGTGATGATGAGCGCCCGGCAGTGGTGGACCTGGCTTATTGGACGGGCAATCCGACTTCACCGGCCTCGGTGCGTTTGTCCAAAGCCTTGAAGAAACGCGGCTGGACGTTCGTGGGCCCGACCACGATGTATGCGTTGATGCAGGCGATGGGGATGGTCAATGATCATCTTGAGGGTTGCGCGTGTCGCGAGCAGATCGAAAACCTGCGCGGCCAGTTCAAACGCCCCTGAGTCACTGACGCTACTTGCTTGAACCTGGAGCCGGCTTGCCGGCGATAGCGGTCTATCAGGCACAGATGTGTCGGCTGAACCACCGTGATCGCCGGCAAGGGTTGGTTATTTTGGCAGGGGAGTAAGCACTTCCGCCTTGTCATCCAGCACCATCACCACCAGTAACTTGGCCGGTTTTGTCTGGCTGGCATTGCTCGATTCAAAGTGCCGCGAACCGGCTGGTTCGTAGAACGATTCGCCCACTTGGTAGGTTTTCGCTTTCTCATCATTCACCCGCGACGTGATCGCGCCTTCCAGCACGTAGGCCATGGCGGTGCCCGTGTGGCTGTGGGGCACGGTGGCCTGGCCAGGGGCGTAATCGACGGTGAGCATGATGGTTTTCTTGCCGGGGACATTGGTCAAGGCATGCTCTTGAAGCACTTTGATCGACTCCTGGTTGTAAACCGGTTCGTGGGCAAAGGCGCTGAGTGAGGCGAGCATCAGGGAGGCGGCGAGCAGTCGTTTCATGGCGAAGTTTCCTAGTAATTCGAGACCGTTTCACCCTACGCCGCCGTGCCTGGGTGACCAATGACCAATCCAGCTGAAAATCCGCTAGCCAATCTGCTGGAGGATATCGCGGACCTTGTCCAGCGCCGGGTCGATGTCCAGGGTTTCGATGGCGCCAAAGCCGATGATCAGGCCTGGGCGAACCGGTGCGTCGTGGAAGAACACATCCAGGGGGTACAACCCCACTTCGACCTGGCGCGACAACTCGATCAACAGCGGGATATTCACCGGCACCTTGCACAACGCGGCCATATGGAACCCGGCCACGGTTGGCACGCCTTCAAGCCACGGCGACAGGTCCCCGGCCAGGCGCTGCAGGATGCGTTCACGGCGCCCGGCGTACACCGTGTGGCAGCGGCGAATATGCTTGAGCAGGTAGCCTTCACTGATGAACTTGGCCAAGGCCCATTGCGGCAGTGTCGAGCTGTGCTGGTCGGTCAATTGCTTGGCCTTGAGCACCGCACCGTAAATCGCCGGTGGCAGCACCGCATAGCCCAGGCGTAACTCCGGCAGCAGGGTTTTCGAGAAGGTGCCGACATAGGTGACCACGCCACGGGTGTCCATGCTTTGCAGCGAGTCGGTAGGCCGGCCTTCGTAGCGGAATTCGCTGTCGTAGTCGTCCTCGATAATGATCGCTCCCAGCTCGAACGCCCGCGCGAGCAAGGCTTCACGGCGCGGCACGCTCATGGGCATGCCAAGGGGGAATTGGTGGGAGGGCGTTACGTAGATCAGCCGCGTGCCGTCGGGAATCTGCTCGACCTGAATGCCCTCTGCATCCACCGGCACACTGGCGACGTGAGCGCCCATCGCCACGAACAGCTGGCGCGCAGGGCTGTAGCCAGGGTCTTCCATCGCGACAATGCTGCCCGGTTCCAGCACCACGCGGGCGATCAGGTCCAGGGCCTGCTGCGCACCGTTGGTGACGACGATATCGCTGTCGCGGCATTTGACCCCACGGGAAAACGCGATATGCCCGGCAATGGCATTACGCAGCGCGGGCAAGCCTTCGGGCTGGCTGTAGAACCCGCTGTTCTGGGCGATGCGCCGCAGCGCATCCTGGACGCAACGGCGCCATTCATCCTGGGGGAACTGGTGACGGCTGGTGGCGCCGCCGATAAATTCGTAGCGCAACGTGCCGTCGCGGGTCGGATGGCGCATGGGCGAGGGCAGTGCTTGCCAGGTCGCCAGGTTGGCGGCACAGGCCAGGTCGGTGGCGGCTTGCAGGCGTTCGGTCTGTGGCGCTCGGGCGTTGACGAAGGTGCCACGGCCGGTCTTGCCGACCAGTAATCCCTCGTAGGTCAGGGTGGCGTAGGTATCCGACACGGTCTTGCGCGACACACCCAACTGCTCGGCGAGCAAGCGGCTGGGCGGCAGTTGCGCGCCGGCGGCCAGGCGCCCGGAACCGATGGCTTCGCGCAACTGTTGGTAGAGCTGTTCGGCCAGGTCCTTGCGGCCATTGATTACAACGTGCAGTTCCATGTCTCATCCCG
This sequence comes from Pseudomonas sp. CHM02, assembly GCF_000612585.1. Classification (GTDB taxonomy): domain Bacteria; phylum Pseudomonadota; class Gammaproteobacteria; order Pseudomonadales; family Pseudomonadaceae; genus Aquipseudomonas. The sequence continues at coordinate 66,236 of NZ_JFCA01000035.1, read as the reverse complement.
GGGCATTCAATCTGCGCCCAGATTACGCGCCTGTGGAACAGGCTCAAAATGGTCTCTGCATAAACCGGCGGATTGGCTATAGGGCTCACGCCTTGTGGACTCTAGGCTGGACGTTCATTGCATTCGCCGTCAGAGAAACACCCTATGGAACCTCGCCTGGATTACTACACCGCGTCGCCGCAAGCGCTCAAGGGCATGCTGATGCTGGAGGCGACGATCTTTGGCCTGTCCATCGATAGGGCGCTGCTCGACCTGATCAAGATCCGCGTTTCGCAACTCAACCACTGCGGGTTCTGCACCGACATGCATTCGATGGCGGCGCTTCAGCGTGGCGAAACCGAGCGGCGTCTGTTCGCGTTGTGCGTGTGGCGCGATTCGCCGTTCTTCACGGCGCGGGAGAAGGCCGCACTGGCCTGGAGCGAGTCGGTGGCGACGCTGCCGACCTCGATCGTTTCGGACGAACTCTTCACGGCAGTGCGCGCGGAATTCAGCGAGGAGGAACTGGTGGACCTGACCATGGCGGTGTCCGGCATCAGTGGCTGGAACCGCCTGGCAGTGAGCTTTCGGCAACAACCGCCGAATGCTTCGCCCTTGTAGGCGTTGTCAGGACAGGAAACCACCGTCCACATTCAGCGACACGCCGGTAGTGTAGCTGGACGCATCGCTGGCCAGGAACAGCACCGCGCCGGCCATCTCGCTCGGATCGGCCACGCGCTTGAGCGGGATCTGTGCCAGGGCCATTTTCAGGATCGAGTCGTTCTTTACCAGTGCCGAGGCGAACTTGGTGTCGGTCAGGCCTGGCAGCAGGGCGTTGCAGCGAATGCCGAACGCCGCGCATTCCTTGGCGAACACCTTGGTCATGTTGATCACGGCGGCCTTGGTCACCGAGTAGATACCCTGGAACACGCCCGGGGAAATCCCGTTGATCGACGCCACGTTGATGATGCTGCCGCCACCGTTTTCGCGCATCAGCTTGCCGGCTTCCACCGACATGAAGAAGTAGCCGCGGATGTTCACGTCAACGGTCTTCTGGAACGCACCGAGATCGGTGTCCAGTACGTTGCAGAATTGCGGGTTGGTCGCTGCGTTGTTGACCAGGATATCCAGGCGCCCGAACTGCTCGCGGATACCGGCGAACACCTGGGTGATCTGTTCCATTTCACCGATATGGCAGGCCACGGCGGTGGCTTTGCCGCCGTCGGCGATGATTGCATCGGCGACGTGCTGGCAGCCGTCCAGCTTGCGGCTGGAAACGATCACGTGGGCGCCTTGCTGGGCCAGCAACTTGGCGATGGCCTCACCGATGCCACGGCTGGCACCGGAGACAAAAGCGATCTTGCCGTCGAGGTCGAACAGGTTGGTCTTGGACATGAGAGTTCCTTGTTATAGGCGATCAGAGCGCGGATTTGCCGATGACGTTCAGGCTCATCTGCTCGAGCAGCTTGTTCATGTGAATGAACTGCGCAAAGCGTTTGTCCTGGGTCTGGCCATGGAAGAAGCGGTAGTAGATCTGCTGCACGATGCCGGCCAGGCGGAACAGGCCGTAGGTGTAGTAGAAGTCGAAATTGTCGATCTGGATACCCGAGCGCTCGGCGTAATAATCGACGAACTCACGGCGGGTGAGCATGCCGGGCGCGTTGCTCGGCTGGCGACGCATCAGTTGCACCGGCGCCGGGTCCGCCGCTTCGATCCAGTAGGCGAGGGTGTTGCCCAGGTCCATCAGCGGGTCGCCGAGGGTGGTGAGCTCCCAGTCCAGCACGCCGATGATCTGCATCGGGTTGTGCGGGTCGAGGATCACGTTATCGAAGCGGTAGTCGTTGTGCACGATGCTCGACGTCGGGTGGTCGGCCGGCATCTTGTCGTTGAGCCACGCGCGTACGGCTTCCCAGCTCGGCGCGTCGGGGGTCCGGGCTTTTTCGTAGCGATCGCTCCAGCCACGGATCTGGCGTTCCACGTAGCCTTCCGGCTTGCCCAGGTCGGCCAGGCCGCAGGCGCTGTAGTCCACCTGGTGCAGTTCGACGAACTTATCGATGAAGCTTTTGCACAACGCCTCGGTCTTGGCGGCGTCCAGGCCCAGCTCGGCCGGCAGGTCGGAGCGCAGGATGATCCCGTTGACGCGCTCCATCACATAGAACTCGGCACCGATCACCGACTCGTCGGTGCAATGCACGTAGGCCTTGGGGCAATAGGGGAAGCCGTCTTTGAGCTGGTTGAGAATGCGGTATTCGCGGCCCATGTCGTGGGCCGACTTGGCCTTGTGGCCAAAGGGCGGGCGACGCAGTACGAATTCCTGGCCCGGGTATTCCAGCAGGTAGGTCAGGTTGGACGCGCCACCGGGAAACTGGCTGATCGCGGGCGTGCCGGTCAGGCCCGGAATATGGGCCTTGAGGTAGGGATCGATCAGGCTGGCATCAAGTTCTTCACCTGGGCGAATCTGGGTCGATTGGTCGTTCAGCGCCATGCTTATCCCTTCTGCTTATTCTAAAGGCCTCGGACTATTTCCTAATCTAATGCGCACAGCCGCCCAGCGACAAGGTCGGGGCGGCTTAATAGGTTAGCGTGTTGGATGATGATCAGCGTGCCTGATCGGTCATTTATTGGGCGTCGGCAGGGCAACCGGCGTGAGTACCGGACGGCCGGCGAAGTATTCCACCAGGTTGTCGGCGACGCGCTGCACGGTGTCATGGGCGGCTTCCGGCGACAGGCCGGCCACGTGGGAGGTGAGCACGGTATTGCTGAGCTTCTTCAGCGCGTCGGGCACCTTGGGCTCGTCGTCGAACACATCCAGCGCGGCCCCCCCGATACGGCGTTGCTCCAGGGCGGCCACCAGGTCGGCGGTCACCACCACGCTGCCACGGCCGATGTTGACCAGGTAGCCATTCGGCCCCAGGGCATCCAGGGCGTGGCGATCGATCAGGTGACGGGTACTGGCGCCGCCGGGTGTGGCCAGGACCAGGAAGTCCGAGGTGCGCGCCAGCTCCACGGCGGTTGCGCAGTAGGTGTAGTCCACATCGTCGCGTGGCTGGCGGTTGTGATAACTCACCTCCATGCCGAAGCCCAGGGACGCACGCTTGGCGATCTCCAGGCCCACGGCGCCCAGCCCGAGGATGCCCAGTTGCTTGCCGCCCAGCGAGGGGCGCATCACCTTGGGCCATTCACTGCGGCGCACGGCGGCGTCGGTCTGCGGGATGCCGCGCACCAGCGCCAGCAGCAACGCCATGGCGTGATCGGCCACCGACGGTGCATTCACCCCGGCGCCGTTGGTGACAACGATCCCACGGTTGCTGGCGGCCTGCAGGTCGACGTGCTCGTAGCCGGCGCCAATCACGCAGATGATCTCCAGCAGGGGCAGGGCGGCGATTTCCTCGGCGTACAAGCCCAGCGGGCCACGGGTCAGCACCGCCTTGATCTGGCTGCCATGAGCCTTGATGGCTTCGGCGCGTTCGGCGGGTGTCGGTGCCAGGATCACATGAAAGTCATTGCTCTCGATGATGGGCAGGTATTCGTTGATGGTTTCAACCAGGACCAGAACAGTGGCGGTCATCGGAAGGCTCTTCCTGAAGGGTTTGAGGGGAGGAGTATGCCGGATTTGATCGCTCAAAAGCGGATCTCGTCGGCGCTTGTGAGCTTCACAAACGCTCCGGCCAGGGTCGCATTGTGATGTTCGATAATTGCCTCGGCCTTCAGCGCCGGTGTGTCCATGCAGGTATGGCCGTCTTCTGGCAGTACCACGGAAAAACCCAGTTCCACGGCGACCCGGCAGGTGGTGTCGATGCAGAACTGGGTTTTCATGCCGGCAATCACCAGCTCCTTGACCTGTGCCGCTCTCAACTGCTGCTCCAACTCCGTGCCGAGGAAGCAGCTAGGGCGGGTCTTGTTGAACAGGTGGTCGCGGGATTCGTCCACCTGCAGCGCAGGCCACAGCTGCCAGAGCGGGCTACCGGCTTCAATCGGCGAACCTGCCGGGCCGGTGTGGCGGGCCACGAAGATCGGTGCGCCGGCAGCGCGCGCGCGTCCGATCAGTTGGTTGAGTGTGGCGAGTACGCGTTCGCGCTCGAAGGGCTTTTCCGGACCATCGTACAGGCCGGTTTGCATGTCGATGATCAGCAGGGCATCAGCCATGGTGTTACTCCTTGTGATTGCCAGCGGGCGGAGCAACAAAAAGGCCCCGTCCATTCCTGGCGGGGCCTTGGGTTGAATCTGTGAAGTGTCTAGCTCAGGCACCCACAGCCACCGCGCGACCCGCCGGAAGCGGTCGTGGTGGTGGTACGGGTGAGGGCGAGCGGGATAAGGTTCATGGCCCGATCATGCTGGGACGGAGGAAGGGCTGTCAACGGGCAGGAGGGCATTTCGTGCAGCAACCAGGAATTCATCCGACAGGTTATTGCCTCGTGTCGCACGCGCAAGGGTCACGGCGCCGACCATCATCGCGTACTGGGCCAGCATGGCCTGGCGATCCTTGTCCTCCAGTTGCGCAAAGACCTCCAGCGATTTCTCCACGCCTTCTATAAAGGTGTGCTGCAAGGCCGTGTCGGCGGGTTCGTGGCACATGTCCGGGGCGAATGCCGAGACCGGGCAGCCGTCGCCGGGATTGTCGCGGTGAGAGGCGGTCAAGTAAGGGCCCAGCACCGCCTGGCGGGCGGCCTGCTGATCTTCGCTGCGGTCGATTTTGGCCTGCCAGCCCAGGTTCGCCACCTCGAACGCCTGTTGGCAGGCCTCGGTGGCCAGGGCTTCCTTGGAGGCGAAGTGCCCGTAGAAGCCGCCGTGGGTCAGGCCGGCGGCGGCCATGACGTCCGACAGGCTGATACCGTGCAGCCCGCGCTCACGAAACAGGTGCGTGGCGGCGTCGACGATGATTTCGCGGTTGAGTTCAGCTTGTTTGCGGGAAACGCGAGGCATGACGGGGCTCTCTGGATAATCGACGGACGCAGCCTGAAAACTACAGGATCGGGCGCGATTCTAAAATAGATTTGTGCGGGAATGTATATTCGACATGGCGCCAAGAGCCGCGAAAACCGCCGTTCACAGCTGCGCCTGTGTGTCTGCACCGCACCACCGTTCCTCAGCTAAGTCTTTGCTTATTCAGAAGAATCCCGGACAATCCGGCCCCTTCTATGGTCGGGGCGCTGCCTGTCAGGTTTTTCTGACTCGTCCCGGCCGTGTAAATGCGGAGATCCGACTGGATGAATGATCAGGCCAATAGCGTCGACGAACGCTATGCAACGACACCTGCAACCCTCACGAGCTGGAGCCGCCAGGACACCACCTGGATGCTTGGCCTGTTCGGCACCGCCATTGGCGCCGGCACGCTGTTCTTGCCCATCAACGCAGGCCTGGGGGGCTTCTGGCCACTGGTGATCCTGGCGCTGCTGGCCTTCCCGATGACCTTCTTCGCCCACCGTGGCCTGACCCGTTTCGTCCTGTCCGGCCGTGAAGGCTCCGACATCACCGACGTGGTGGAAGAACACTTCGGCATCACGGCCGGTGCGCTGATCACCTTGCTGTACTTCTTTGCCATTTTTCCGATCCTGCTGATCTACAGCGTGGCGTTGACCAACACGGTCAGCAGCTTCATGGAACATCAACTGCATATCCTACCGCCGCCACGGGTGATCCTGTCGTTCGTGCTGATCCTTGGTCTGCTGGCCGTGGTGCGTTGCGGTGAGCAAGTGATCGTCAAGGCCATGAGCCTGATGGTGTATCCGTTTATCGTCGCCTTGCTGTTCCTGGCGGTGTACCTGATTCCGCACTGGAACGGTGGCATTCTCAGCACCGCCAGCGTAGTCCCGGCGCCGTCCGCGTTGCTCAATACCCTGTGGCTGGCGATCCCGGTGATGGTGTTTTCGTTCAACCATTCGCCGATCATCTCGGCCTTTGCGGTTGACCAGAAGCGCCAGTACGGCATTCACGCCGATGAGCGCAGCTCGCAGATACTGTCCCGCGCGCACCTGTTGATGGTGGCGATGGTGCTGTTCTTCGTCTTCAGTTGCGTGCTGACCCTGTCGCCGGCGCAGTTGGCCGAAGCGAAGGCGCAGAACCTGTCGATCCTGTCGTACCTGGCCAACCACTTCAATAACCCAACCATCGAGTTTGCAGCGCCGTTGATCGCGTTCGTGGCGATTGCCAAGTCGTTCCTGGGGCATTACATCGGTGCGAGCGAAGGCCTCAAGGGTTTGGTGTTGAAGACCGGTCGTCGTCCGAGCGCCAAGCGTCTGGACCGCATGACGGCCGCGTTCATGCTGGTGGTGTGCTGGATCGTTGCCACGTTGAACCCAAGCATTCTCGTCATGATTGAGGCGCTGGGCGGTCCGATCATTGCTTCGATCCTGTTTCTGATGCCGATGTATGCCATCCGTAAGGTGCCGGCCATGGCCAAGTACCGTGGGCAGGCGTCCAATGTGTTTGTCACGGCGGTGGGGTTGGTGGCGATCAGTGCGGTGGTTTATTCGTTTTTTGCTTGAGGTTGGTGTGGTCTGTCTGACTGCACCTTACTTGCGATAGCGGGTGTACATATCCGTTGCTGCGGTAACGGCCACTTAGGGTTCCGCTCTTACAGCGGCTCACTTTTGGAAAGACCCAAAAGTAAGCAAAAGGTCTTCGCCCCAACACTCGGTGCCTCGCCTAGGCTCGGCATGCCCTCACTCCGGCTTTGGAGCGTGGGCCGCCGCGATGGGCCATCCTTGGCCCAGCGCGGCTAACCCGGCGTCCTGCCGGGTTACCCACGCTCCAAAGCCTGCGTTCGGCCAGCGTGTTTGACGGGGCGCCTCAGATCAAGATCAAGAGCGACTCGCTTCGCATCGTGGATACGCGGTCCCTTGTAGGAGCCGGCTTGCCGGCGAAAAACGTGAGATCGCCGCGTTTATCCAGTTGTACCCCCATCATCGTTAACGACCATCGCCGGCAAGCCGGCTCCTACACGACCGCGTTTGCCCTTGCCTTTGCTCCACACCACTCAAGCCGGCTGTCAGGCCGCTGTGCTCTTGTTTTTGATTTTGATCTTAGGCACCCCCCAAATCACTGTCGGATTACGGGCATACCGAGCCTAGGCGAGGTGCCGAGTGTTGGGGCGAAGCGTTTTTGCCGCTCTTCTAAAAGTGACCCGCTGTAAGAGCGGAACCATAAGCGGCCGTTACCCAAATAACGGATATGTACCCGGTCTCACCCATATCCCAGGCATAAAAAAACGCCGCGTACCTCACGATACGCGGCGCTTCCTCACATCAACACCTTAGGCTTGAATCACCGGGATGTTGGCGCTTGCTGCGATCTTGCGGAACTCGGCGATCTGGTCGAAGTTCAGGTAGCGGTAGACGTCACTGGCCATGGTGTCCAGTTTCGCCGCGTAGCCCATGTACTCTTCGACGGTCGGCAGGCGACCCAGGGTAGACGCCACTGCCGCCAACTCGGCCGAAGCCAGGTAGACGTTAGCGCCGTCACCCAGACGGTTCGGGAAGTTACGGGTCGACGTCGACACAACGGTCGAATTCGGCTCTACACGTGCCTGGTTGCCCATGCACAGCGAGCAGCCTGGCATTTCCATGCGCGCGCCAGCCTTGCCGTAGATGCCGTAGTAGCCTTCTTCGGTCAGTTGGTGAGCGTCCATCTTGGTCGGCGGCGACAGCCACAGACGGGTTGGCAGCTGGCCCTTGACCTGCTCCAGCAGCTTACCGGCAGCGCGGAAGTGACCGATGTTGGTCATGCACGAACCGATGAACACTTCGTCGATCTTCTCACCGGCAACGCTGGACAGCAGACGGGCATCGTCCGGGTCGTTCGGTGCGCAGAGGATCGGCTCGTTGATGTCGGCCAGGTCGATCTCGATGATTTCGGCGTATTCCGCGTCGGCATCGGCTTCCATCAGCTCAGGGTTGGCAACCCAGGCTTCCATCGCTTGGGCGCGACGTTCCAGGGTGCGCGGGTCACCGTAGCCTTCACCGATCATCCAGCGCAGCAGGGTGATGTTGGAGTTCAGGTACTCGGTGATCGACTCTTTCGACAGCTTGATGGTGCAACCGGCAGCCGAACGTTCAGCCGAGGCGTCGGACAGTTCGAAAGCCTGTTCCAGCGTCAGGTCGTTCAGGCCTTCGATTTCGAGGATGCGGCCGGAGAAGGCGTTCTTCTTGCCTTTCTTCTCTACGGTCAGCAGGCCCGATTGGATCGCGTAGTAAGGAATGGCATGAACCAGGTCACGCAGGGTGATGCCAGGTTTCATCTTGCCTTTGAAGCGCACCAGGATCGATTCCGGCATGTCCAGTGGCATTACGCCAGTGGCTGCGGCGAACGCGACCAGACCGGAACCGGCCGGGAACGAGATGCCCATCGGGAAACGGGTGTGGGAGTCACCACCGGTACCCACGGTGTCCGGCAGCAGCATGCGGTTCAGCCAGCTGTGGATGATGCCGTCGCCTGGACGCAGCGATACACCGCCACGGGTCATGATGAAGTCAGGCAGGGTGTGGTGGGTGGTCACGTCGATCGGCTTTGGATAGGCCGCGGTGTGGCAGAACGACTGCATCACCAGGTCGGTCGAGAAGCCCAGGCACGCCAGGTCTTTCAGTTCGTCACGGGTCATTGGACCGGTGGTGTCCTGGGAACCCACGGTGGTCATCTTCGGTTCGCAGTAGGTGCCAGGACGCACGCCTTTGCCTTCTGGCAGGCCGCACGCCTTGCCGACCATTTTCTGTGCCAGGGTGAAGCCTTTGCCGGTGTCGACAGGCGCTTCAGGCAGCTTGAACAGGTCGGTAGGGCCCAGGCCCAGTTCGGCACGCGCCTTGTCGGTCAGGCCGCGACCGATGATCAGCGGGATACGGCCGCCGGCGCGAACTTCATCCAACAGTACCGGGGTCTTCATTTCGAAGGTGGTGATGACTTCGTCGGTACCGTGCTTGCAGACTTTGCCAGCGTGCGGGTACAGGTCGATCACGTCGCCCATGTTCATGTTGGTGACGTCGAACTCGATTGGCAGTGCGCCAGCATCTTCCATGGTGTTGTAGAAGATTGGAGCGATCTTGCTGCCGAAGCAGAAGCCGCCAGCGCGCTTGTTCGGCACGTAAGGCACGTCGTCGCCGAAGAACCACAGCACGGAGTTGGTCGCGGATTTACGCGAGGAACCGGTACCGACCACGTCACCGACGTAGGCGATCGGGAAGCCTTGGCCGCGCATCTCTTCGATCTGCTTCATCGGGCCGGTCTTGCCTTGCTCGTCCGGCACGATGCCTTCACGGGCCATTTTCAGCATGGCCAGGGCGTGCAGCGGGATGTCTGGACGGGACCAGGCATCAGGCGCAGGGGACAGGTCGTCGGTGTTGGTTTCGCCGGTCACCTTGAAGACGCGCAGGCTGATCTTGTCGGCCAGGGTAGGGCGGTTGCGGAACCACTCGCCGTCAGCCCAGGACTGGATCACGGCTTTGGCGTGCTCGTTGCCGTTACGGGCTTTTTCAGCCACGTCATGGAACGCATCGAACATCAGCAGGGTGTGCTTGAGTTGGGCGGCCGCGACGGGCGCCAGCTCGGCGTCGTCCAGCAGCTCGACCAAAGTCACGATGTTGTAGCCGCCTTGCATGGTGCCAAGCAGTTCAACAGCGCGTTTCTTGTCGATCAGGGGGGAAGTGGCTTCGCCCTTGGCCAGGGCAGACAGGAAACCGGCCTTGACGTAGGCAGCTTCGTCAACGCCTGGTGGAATGCGGTTGGTGATCAGGTCAACGAGGAATTCTTCTTCGCCAGCCGGGGGATTTTTCAGCAGCTCGACCAGGCCTGCGGTTTGTTCGGCGTTAAGCGGCTGGGGAACGATACCCAGGGCTGCACGCTCTTCGATATGTTTGCGGTAGGCTTCAAGCACAGTTATTACCCTCATCAGTGGTCCCACGGGACGCTCATCCAGAAATGAACGGCACGCATGCGCTCGGGGGCTTTTTGGGCCGCAAAGCCAGCGCTGCCGGCATTCCTCACAGAAGCTGCTTTCAAAGTTTTACGCCTGCAGAACGGGGCTGATGAGGGTTGGCGCGGGGTTGACCTACCGAGTCATACACCGCACCAACACCGTTCTGAAGGAACGACTGTGCTCGTGACGCTTTGAAAACAGCTTCCAGCGGATTATTGGCGCCTTACAAGGCCGGATGATTCTACGGCAAAAAAATTCTAAAGGTAAGTTGCCTAACCAAGTTTGCTGGGTGATCAACCTTAGACAAAGGGCTAACATGGCGCACTGTTTGCTGATCTGCGTGTCGTTGCCCATGTCCAACCAAACCATCAAGACCCCCTGCGTCGGCCTGTGCTCCACGGTTTACGGCGATCTTGTGTGCCGCGGTTGCAAGCGCTTCCACCACGAAGTGATCCAGTGGAACGGCTATAACGAAGAAGAAAAACGCGCGGTCTGGCTACGCCTGGAGCAGTTGTTGGTGCAGGTAATGGCCGGCAAACTGGAGGTTTTCGACCCCAAGACCCTGCGCGGCCAGCTGGAACAGCGCAAGATTCGCTTCGTGCCGCACCAGTCCGAGTACTGCTGGGCCTACCAGTTGATCGCTCGTGGGGCACGGGTGATCAATCACCTGGAGGCCTACGGCATGGTGCTCTTGCCCGAGTTTCGCGACTGGCCGTTGCCGGACCTGCGCGATGCGATCGATCGGGAGTTCTTTATCCTGTCCGAGGCGCATTACCAGCGGTATATCGCGCCGAGGTTCCTCAAGGATGCGTTTGCAGGCTAAAAACACACATCCAAATGTGGGAGATCTTCATTGCCGCAAGGTTCGGTATCAGGGCTTGGTAGCCAGTTCTTCCAGGTGATCCATCAGCGTCTGTGGCTTGAGCACCAGCACATCACTCTCCACCGCATCCAGAATCACCTCCGCCGTATTGCCGATCAGTGCCCCGGAAATCCCGGTGCGCGCCACGGTACCGATGATCGTCACCGCCGCTTGCCACTTGTGGGCGGCGAAGGGGATCAGCACGTCCGCCGGGCCTTCCTCGATATGCAGGTGCGAGTCGTCCACATCGAACTCGGCCTGGAACGCCTTGCATTGCTCGCGGTAGCGCGCCTCGATGGTTTCCTTGAGCTGGAACGTCGGGTCCGCTGCCGACAGCATCGGCGACGGATGGGCGCTGATCACGTGCAACTGAGCCTTGGCCAGGCTGGCGATATCGAAGCCATGGTCAATGATCGAGTTGTGCAATGAACGGTGCTCGCCATCCGTATTGCCGACATCGATTGCCGCCAGGATCACGCCGCCCGTCCACGGCGTCGCCGTCTTGACCAGCAATACCGCCGTCGGGCAGTAGCGCAGCAGCTTCCAGTCCGCCGGTGTCAGCAGGGCTTTTTTCAGTGGGCTGTCCGGGAAGTGCTGCTTGATCACCAGCCCACAGCCCTCGGCCTGCTGCACGTCGATGATGGTTTCATGCAGGCTGTCATTCCACGCCTGCTCGGTGCTGACGCTGTAGCCGTCTTCCTGCAGACCCGATTTCAGCAGGGCCAACAGCGCCGAGTGCTCATGCTTCTTGTCACAGACCAGCAAATGCAGGTGCGCGCCGGTGACCCCGGCGATCAGCTTGGCGCGTTTGAGGGCCAGGCTCTCCGAATGCTCGGGCTCGACGACCACCAGGATGCTGCGGATGGCTTGCATGATCGGGATCTCCAAAAAAGGCGGGGGCTGGAACAACTATAGTTGCTGGCTGGCGCACGTCATGTTGATGCACATCAAGGCCAGCGGCTGGTGGTCTGCAGCGGGGTCGGTATAATCGCCGGCCTTTTGTGATCCTTTTGCCCGTGAGCCCGATGAACCTGCCAGAAATCCACGAATTCCTCGGTTGCCGCACCCCTGATGCCTGGGTCCAGGCCGCGCTGGCCGATCAGGAGACCCTGCTGATCGACCACAAGAACTGCGAATTCAAAGCCGCCAGCACCGCCCTTAGCCTGATCGCCAAGTACCACGGCCATGTCGACCTGATCAACATGATGTCGCGCCTGGCCCGCGAAGAACTGGTGCACCACGAGCAAGTCATGCGCCTGATGAAAAAGCGCAAGGTCGAGCTGCGCCAACTGCATGCCGGGCGTTACGCCTCTGGTTTGCGCAAAGTGGTGCGCAGCCACGAGCCGGTCAAACTGGTGGATACGCTGGTGGTGGGCGCCTTTATCGAGGCGCGCAGTTGCGAGCGTTTCGAAGCGCTGGTGCCGCATTTGGACGAAGAACTCGGCAAGTTCTACTTCGGCCTGCTGAAAAGCGAGGCGCGGCACTTCCAGGGGTACCTCAAGTTGGCGTACCAGTACGGCGACGCCAAGGACATTGCCCAAGTGATCGAGCGGGTGAGGGCGGCCGAGCAGGAACTGATCGAGTCACCCGACATCGAGTTCCGCTTTCACAGTGGCGTGCCAGCCTGAGGCCACGGCCACGCCTAGCAACGCGGTGATCCCGGCCAGCAGCAGGATCACCGCCTGTGTACCCAACGGCGCTGCCAGCAGCGCAATCGCCAGGCCCGCCAAGGGTTGCGGCAGGTTATTGAGCAGGGTGATCACGCCCACCGTCTTACCAAAGTCCTGCACGGGGATCACGCGCTGACGGGTGCTGCGCAGGTAGACGTTGAACATCTTGTCGAAACCGGTGACCAGCAGGAAACCCACGGCATACAGCCACACGCCAGGGCTGATCGCCATGATCAGCGCGCCCACCCCGATCATCGAATACGACAACCCGCCCATCACCTTCAGCGGCAGGCCGGCCCGCGCCAGATAGAACAGAATCCCGATCGTCACCAGGGCGCCCGCCGCCTGCAGCGCGGCATAGGCGTCCTTATCCTGCGCAAACTGGCCTGTCACCATCGCCGCAGACGTGGCCAGCGTGACACCGATGATCAGGTTCACACCCACGGCCAACGTGATGATCCGCTTCAATTCCGCCAGGCTGCGGATATGCCCGAAGGCAATCTTCAGCGGTCGCAGCCAGATATCCCGGTGCTGCTCGAAGGTCTCCAGGCTGACCGTGCTGGAGCGCTGCCACACTCGCATCGCCAGGTCTGCCAGCAAAAACAGCCCGGCCACCCCCAGCACCACCCAGTGCCAGGCCCACAGCTCCAGCATCAGCGCCGCCACCAGTGGCCCCAGCACCAGCCCGCCCTGGTCAGCGATCTGCGAATAGGAGAGGGTCTTGGCATAGCTGTACTGCTCGAAGATATGCGGCATCAGCACTTCCCGCGCCATGATGCCCTGCGTGGTCAGCACGCCGCACAGCGCCGAGAGCAGCACGATCCAGTAGATGCCATCGAACACACTGTACAAGGCGACCGCCACGGCACAGGCCAGTGCCCGGTACACCTGGCTGATATGCAGGATGCGCACCGGCGCAAACTTGTCGCACAATGCGCCGCACACCGGGAACGCCAGGTAACGCGGCAGCGACTCGACAAAAAACGCCAGCCCGGCCCAGGCCACGCTCTGGGTGGTCTGGAACACGATCAAGGGCACGATAAACAGCAGGATCTGGTCCGCCAGCCGCGACAGGAACAGCGAAACAAAGAACGCTAGGTAATCCTTGCGCATACAACTCCCTGTAGTTGGCGTTAAAGATTGCAGGTTATTTGTTAAAAACTCTTAAAAGCATGAAGCTTCGTCGGCCAGTGCAGGCCTGCGGCTTTAGTTGCCCAGCTTGCCACCTATAATGCCCGCTCTTCAATCCGCGTCTGCACACTGAGAACTTATGGAAAACCTGGGGTTGGGCAAGGTATTGCTCGTCGAGGACGACGAAAAGCTGGCAGGGCTGATCGCGCACTTCCTGTCGCAGCACGGTTTCGAGGTGCGCGTGGAGCATCGCGGCGATGAGGCCCTGGCGGCGTTCCTGGATTTCAGGCCGAAGATCGTCGTGCTCGACCTGATGCTTCCCGGCCAGAGCGGCCTGCATGTGTGCCGTGGGATCCGTTCGGTGTCCGACACGCCTATCGTGATCCTCACGGCCAAGGAAGACGACCTGGACCATATCCTCGGCCTGGAGTCCGGTGCCGACGACTATGTGATCAAACCGATCAAGCCGCCGGTGCTGCTGGCGCGCCTGCGTGCCCTGCAACGCCGCCAGGCGCCGGAGCCGACGGTGCGCGGGTCGCTGGCCTTCGGGCGGCTGGCCATCGATCGCAGTTGCCGGGTGGTCAGCCTGGGCGATGACAAGATCGACCTCACCACCATGGAGTTCGAGCTGTTGTGGTTGCTGGCCAGTAACGCGGGCACGATCCTGTCCCGCGATGACATCCTCAACCGCATGCGCGGTATTGCGTTTGACGGCCTCAACCGCAGCGTCGATGTGTACATCAGCAAACTGCGCGGCAAACTCAACGACAATCCCCGCGAGCCGGTGTGCATCAAGACCATCTGGGGCAAGGGTTACCTGTTCAACCCGTTCGCGTGGGAGGTCTAGATGCTGCGGCTCTACATTCGCCTGTACATCATCCTGGCGCTGGGCCTGGCGGGGGCGATCTGGCTGGTCAACTACACCTTCGATGAGTTGCTGCCCGAAGCCAATGAAACCTATAACCGCGAAGCCCTGCGCGGGCCGGCCTATGGCTTGGTCGAGCAGTTGCGGCCCTTGCCGGGCGATGCTCGCCAGGCACGGCTGAGCGAACTGCAACCCCATTACGGCCTGCACCTGAAACTGGTGCAGCGCGATGACCTGGCGCTGAGTCAGCGTGAGCAACAGCTGCTCGCTGCGGGAAAGCTGGTGGTGCGCGGCGACTTCATGGAATTCATCGCCAACATCGATGGCGGCCCGCAGTTGCTGAATATCAAGCTGCCCGATGAGCCGAAATGGTTGTACCTGTGGGCCTACAGCCTGCTGGGTCTGAGCCTGGCGATCGTGCTGTATTTCTGGGTGCGCCCGCACTGGCGCGACCTGGAGCATATTCGCCTGGCCGCCCAGCGTTTTGGTGACAACGACCTCGGTTCACGCATCCTGCTGCCACGCCGCTCCACCGTGCGCGAGCTGGCCGGGCACTTCAACCAGATGGCCGAGCGCATCGAAAGCCTGATCGCCAACCAGCGCGAGCTGACCAACGCGGTGTCCCACGAACTGCGCACGCCGATTGCGCGCCTGTCGTTCGAACTGGACCAGCTCAAGCAGCAAACCGACCCGCGCCAGCGCGGTGAATTGATCACCGACATGTACGCCGACTTGGGCGAGCTGGAAGAAATGGTCTCCGAACTGCTGACCTACGCCAGCCTGGAGCGCGGCGCCACCCAGGTCACTCGCGAGCGTATCGAGGCTCACAGTTGGCTCGACAGTGTGATCGGCAGCGTGGCCCTGGAGGCCGAGGCGGCCGGCATCCAGCTGTCGTTGCGCACCTGCGAGGTGGACTTTATCCAGATCGAGCCACGCTTTATGGCACGCGCGGTGATCAACCTGTTGCGCAACGCCATTCGCTATGCCGACCGCCGCGTCGAAGTGTCGCTGATCAAGTTCGGCAGCGGCTATGAAGTGCGGGTGTGTGACGACGGCCCCGGTGTGCCGGAGGAAGGCCGGGCGAAGATCTTCCAGCCCTTTATGCGCCTGGACGCTAGCCGCGACCGCCGTACCGGCGGCTTCGGCCTGGGCCTGGCGCTGGTGCAGCGGGTGTCGCAGTGGCACGGCGGCCAGGTGCAAGTGCTGGATTCGGAATGGGGCGGGGCCTCGTTTCGGATGACTTGGGCGTATGCCGAGTAACTGTAGTCGCTGGCTTGCTGCGAAGGCGGCCTGACAGCCGACCACTCTCTAACTGTTGCCCCGCGATCTAACTGTAGGCGCTGGCTTGCCAGCGATGGCGATCGTTCATTCAAGGACGGGGCTGAATGTTTATCCGCTATCGCTGGCAAGCCAGCGCCTGCAGTGTTTGATTGGGTTATCAGGTCAGAAGGTGTATTCCAAAACGCCCATCACTGAAGTCTGCAACCGTCGCTCCACAATGGGGCTCTTGCCGGCTTCGTCCGCCAGGTATTGCACGTCCAGCAAGGTCGAGAACTGAGTGTGTTCGCTGATGGGCAGGCTCCACGACAGGTTCAGGCCGTTGCTGATGTTGCCGGCGCCAGCCTTGTAGGCTTTGAAGCGGCTGCGGGCGGCTTGGCCGGTGGTGACGCCGTACCAGGTCTGCAGGTAGTCGCGGTCGCCAAAATGGCTGCTGAGGCTGGCATCCACGGAGCCGTAGCGGCCTTCATAAAGGTTCGTGCCCAGGCTCAGTTCCAAATGGGTGAACGCCTTGCCACTGTCTTTGTGGTCATCTTCCTTGAGTGCATGTTCCAGGGTGGCGCCGACAATTGCGCCGCCGAGGTTGTAGCTGGCACTCACGCCCACTTGCGGGCGTGACTTGATTTCGCCCATGCCCTTGAGGCGCTTGGAGCCGGCATGCATTGACTCGTTCTTGTCCTTGCGTGAGGCGCTGGCGCCGACGTAGGCACTGAAGCTCAAGGCATTGCCTTCGTAGCCCCAGCCCAGGCCTTTGTCGGTGTCGAGGAAGATTCCCCATGGGCTGACGACGGCGCCGCCGACCATGGGCGCGGTCATGCGCTCGTCGCTGCCGCTGTAGCGTGGCAGGTTGGCAACGCCGGCCTTGAGGGTGTAGGTCCAGTCCTCGGCCAGCACTGGGTTGGCGCCTGCGAGCAAGCACAGTGAGGTGATGGACAGGCAGAGGTGTTTGGAGGGCATCAGGGCTTTCATGGGGATCAGAAACTCAGGGGTGGATGGGTACGTTTGAAGGCGTAGCCCGAGGCGCTCAGGCCGTTGACCTGGCGGCTGACGGTGTCGCCCAGGCCATAGCCGTTGCCGGCGAGTACGGCATGGGCGTTGTCCACGGGCAGCAGGATGTAGTCGGTCAGCGGCTCGTCATGCAGTTGGCCGCGAATCACCAGGAAGCCTTCTTCCAGGCGCACGCTGATGCCGCTCAACGGTGCGTCGGGCTCGTGGGTGTTGAGCACTTGATAGGTGCCGACGGTATCGGCCCAGGCCGTGGGCAGCGGTGGCGGGTCGATGCGTTCGCCGATGGCGATGCGCTGGCCGTGGCTGCGCGCAGTGAGTATCTGCCGGCCTTGCACGGTGATCATGTCGAGTTGTACGCGGCCGAGTTCGCCGAGGTCCTTGAGCCAGAAACCGAGGACTTTTTTCTGCGCGCGCAACCAACCCTGATCGTCACGCAGCAGTTCGAAGTCGTAGCCGGCCAACTCGCCCCGCAGCCGATTGGCGTCGTCCCTGATCCGGAACACGCCCCAGGCGGTCGCGTAGAACCCGGCCAGGCGCTGGCGGTCGATGGCGGCCGGCACCTGGCGCAGCTTGAGCCCATGGCGGGGTGCCTGGCAGTCGTCGTTGCACATCCGCTCACCGGTGTGTGCCTGGAGCATCAGGCGTAGGGTGTCGGTGGCCAGTGTGGCAACCAGGTCTTCGGCATTGCTGTCATTGGCCATGATGATCACCGCCAGTTGCTGGTCAGGCAGCACGGTCAGTTGCGCGGCAAAGTCATCGCCACCGCCGCTGTGCTGGTAGCTGCGCACGCCGGGCGCGATCGGCTCGTCACCGCACGGCGCCAGGAACCAGCCCAGGCCGATCTGGCAGTCGAAATCCAGGGCGTTGCCAGTGTTCTGCTGGGTGAACATGTCATCGATGGACCGGCTGGCCATCACCCGATTGCCCTTGTAGAGGCCCTTGGCGAACAGCATCTGCACGTAATGGCTGAGGTCCTTGGGGCTGGCCCACAAGCCGCCGGCGGCGAGGTCGCGCACTTGGGCGTCGGTGCTGGCGACACCTTCCTGATAGCCCTGGGCGCGATTGGCCGATTGCGCAGCGGTGCCGACAAAACTCGCGTGGCTCATTTCCAGCGGTGTGAGCAGGCTGTGTTGCAACTGGGTTTCAAAGTCCTTGCCGCTGCTGCGCTCGATGGCCGCGCCCACCAGCGCATAACCCAGGTTGGAATAGGCCACCTGCGTGCCGGGCGGTGTGCTCAGCCATATGCCCGACAGGCGCATCGGCATCTGCCCCATGGCGAAGCGGTTGCGCAGGTCGCGCAGGTGCTCACTGGGCAAGCCGGATTGATGGCTGAGCAGGCGACGCAAGGTGATGTCGCGGTCGGCGGCCTGTTGGTCGACGTGAAAGCGCGAGCGCACATAGAACTCACGCAGGGTCTGCTGGATCGGTGCATCCAGCGCCAGCCGCTGCTGTTCCACCAGTTGCAGGGCAGCACTGGCGGTGAACAGCTTGGAGATCGCTCCGGCGCGGAAGGCAGTGTTCGGCGTCACCAGCAGGCCCATGGCTTTGTCGGCCATGCCGAACCCGCGTGCCCAGATCAACTCCTGGCCGTTGACCAGCGCAATCGACAGGCCGGGCACGTTTGCACGGGCCATCTCTTGGGGGATGCGAGTTTGCAGGTAGCGGATGATCGCGCTGTAGTCGCCCTTGGGAATCGGCGGCGGGGCAGGTGGCTGCCCGTGGCAGCCGAGACTGCCCAACAGGCAACCGAGTAACGGAATACCACGCAATGTGCGAAGCATGAAGAGCACCCGACAGGTGGTTTGGATGCTCGAATGCTAGGGGCGCGATGCCCAGAGGTCTTTGGCAGCTTTGTCGAGAAACTGTCAAAGACTGTTAACGGGTCACGCCATTGCGCTCATGCCATTGGGCGATGGACTCTTCGGGGTATTCATCGAACTGCAGGTCACCCTTGCGCAACGTGACTTCCACCCACGGCGCCTTCGACCCCAGCATCAGGTGCGTATGCTCCGGCGGCACTGGCAACGGCGTGTCGATGGCCGAGGCAAACGGGTGGATCAACTCCGGCCACTCCGGGCTGAACAACCACAAGGCGCTGCCGCACTGCGAACAGAAGTGCCGTTCGGCGGTGCTCGCGTGGGCACGGCTGGCGCCCTCGGGCTTGAGCCTGGCGTGGTAGATCGAAATCAGTTTGCGCCCGCGCACCTTCAGGCTCTTGGTATCGCCGGCGAGGTTGATCGCATAACCGCCACCGCCCTGGGTCTTGCGACAGATCGAGCAGTAGCAACGCTGGTAAGGGTAAGGATGGGCACTGTCGAGGCTGAACGTGACGGCGCCGCAATGGCAGGATCCTTCGAGCTGCATGGGCTGACTCCTTTGGCAAGGTGACTGTCCAGCTTAGGCGTTTTCCGGCATCAACGTGGCAATCAACGCACGAATGGTGCCGGGCAACGCCTCCAGCTCCCGCACCAGGATGCTGCGTTCGCGAATCGCCCAGGGCTCATCGAGCTTCACCGCCACCAGTTGCATGGTGCGGCTGTGGCGCACGGCGGCGGACTCCGGAATGATGCCAATGCCCACGCCGGCCTCGACCATCCGGCAAATCGCCTCGAAGCTGGATACTTGAATCCGTAGCGACAAATGTTTACCGAGCCGCTCGACGTGTTCGCGCAAGAAGCTCAGCAAGGTGCTGCCTTCATGCAGGCCGATATGCTGGTAGGCGAGGGTCTGTTCCAGCGTCACCGACGCTTGCTCCGCCAGCGGGTGGCCGACCGGCACCATCAACACCAGCTCATCCGTGCTGAAATGCAGCACCTGCAAACCCGCCGCTTCCACAGGCCCGGCAATGATGCCCATGTCGCTGGTGCCATCGAGCACGCCGCGCACGATGTCGCGGGACAGGCGTTCCTGCAGGTCGACGGTGACGCCGGGCCGTTGCGACAGGAAACCCGCCAGCACTTCCGGCAAGAATTCGGTGACCGCCGTGGTGTTGGCGAAGATGCGGATATGCCCGGCCGAGTCCACGCCGTACTGGGTGAATTCGCTCTTGAGATAGTCGACCTGGCGCATGATCAGCCGCGCATGGTGCAGCAAGCGCTCACCGGCCGGAGTGATCTCCACGCCACGGCTGTCGCGGTACAGCAGGCGAGTGTCGAGCTGGCCTTCGAGGGCCTTGATCCGCGCACTGGCGGCCGCCGGTGAGAGAAATGCGCGCTTGGCACCCTGGGTCAGGCTGGGGGATTCGGCGATATGGATAAACAGGCGCAGGTCGGCCAGATCGAAGTGCATGCAAGGCTCCGTGGCATTTTAAACCTGTAGGAGCCGGCTTGCCGGCGATCGCGGTCATCCTGACACACCGCCATCGCTGGCAAGCCAGCGCCTACAGAGGGTGTTTGGCGTTCAGCATAACCGAACGCTGGTTTATTGAAATGCAAATTCTCAGAACGGGCACGCGCTTGCATGATCCGGGGCAGACACTCACTGCCCGAGGACCTGCACCCGATGAGCGCCACCGATTGGATCGGCCGAAGCGAGACCGCCCACGACCACCTCAGCCATAACCTGCTCAAACGCATCGCCGCCACGTTCGGCGACGCGGTGCCCGCGGATGGCGCGGACATACCGCCGCTGTGGCAGTGGTGTTTCTTCCAGGACCCGCTGCCGGAAACCGCGCTGGGCGCAGACGGCCACCCGGCCCGTGGCGGCTTCCTGCCGCCGGCCGACAACCGCAATCGCATGTGGGCCGGCGGGCGTATCGAGTTCATTCATGCGCTGCGTGCCGGCGAGGCGGCGACCCGCGTGTCGACCATCACCCAGGTAGAAGAAAAGACCGGGCGTACCGGCTCGTTGCTGTTCGTCACCGTACGCCACGACTACTCCCAGGCGGGCCGCCTGGCGATCCGCGAAGAACAGGACATCGTCTACCGCGAACCCACGCCGCCCAAACCAGGTAGCGGTGAGGCGCTGGAGCAGGGCGAATGGCGTGAAGCGATCGACCCCACGCCAACCCTGCTGTTTCGCTACAGCGCCGTGACCTTCAACGGCCACCGTATTCACTACGACTATCCCTATGTCACCGGCACCGAAGGCTATTCGGGACTGGTGGTGCACGGGCCGCTGATTGCCACCTTGAGCCTGCGCGCATTTTGCCGAGCCCACCCCGACGCTACCTTGCGCCGTTTTGCCTATCGCGGCGTACGCCCGTTGATTGCGCCGCAACCCTTCGAAGTGGGGGGCCGCGTGACCGAAACCGGCGTGGCCCAGCTATGGGCCGGCAACGCCGAAGGCCTGGCGCAGCAAGCCCACGTGCATTTCGAATAATCCAAGAACAACAGGCGGAGAGCCGTTACATGAACCCCAATGACAATGAAGAACTCAATGCCATCCGCGAAGGCGTGCGCGCCTTGTGCGCAGAATTCGATGCGGCCTACTGGCGCAAGATCGATGAAGAGAAAGGCTTCCCCGAAGCGTTCGTCAAGGCGCTGACCGACGCCGGCTGGCTGTCGGCGATGATCCCTGAAGAGTACGGTGGCTCCGGCCTGGGCCTGGCCGAGGCCTCGGTGATCCTCGAAGAAGTGAACCGCTGCGGCGGCAACTCCGGCACCGTGCACGGCCAGATGTACAACATGTTCACCTTGCTGCGCCATGGCAGCGAAGCGCAGAAGCGCTTCTACCTGCCCAAGCTCGCCAGCGGCGAGTTGCGCCTGCAGTCCATGGGCGTGACCGAGCCCACCACCGGCACTGACACCACCAAGATCAAGACCACCGCGATCAAGCGTGGCGACAAATACGTGATCAACGGCCAGAAAGTCTGGATCTCGCGGGTGCAGCATTCCGACCTGATGATCCTGCTGGCGCGCACCACGCCATTGGTCGAGGTGAAGAAAAAGTCCGAAGGCATGTCGATCTTCCTGGTGGACCTGCGCGAAGCCATCGGCAACGGCCTGACCGTGCAGCCCATCGCCAACATGGTCAACCACGAGACCAACGAGTTGTTCTTCGACAACCTCGAGTTGCCGCTGGACAGCCTGATCGGCGAGGAGGGCAAGGGCTTCAAATACATCCTCGACGGCCTCAACGCCGAACGCACGCTGATTGCCGCCGAATGCATCGGCGACGGTCGCTGGTTCGTTGAAAAAGCCAGCGCCTATGCCCGCGACCGCGTGGTGTTTGGCCGGCCCATCGGGCAGAACCAGGGCGTGCAGTTCCCGATTGCCGAAGCGCATATCGAGATCGAAGCGGCAGACCTGATGCGCTGGCGTGCCTGCGAGGAATACGACAGCGGCAAGAATGCCGGCGCGAGCGCGAACATGGCCAAGTACCTGGCGGCCAAGGCGTCCTGGGAAGCGGCCAATGCCTGCCTGCAAACCCACGGCGGCTTCGGGTTCGCCTGCGAATACGACGTGGAGCGCAAATTCCGCGAGACGCGCCTGTACCAGGTGGCGCCGATTTCCACCAACCTGATCCTGTCCTACGTGGCCGAGCATTTGCTCGAACTGCCACGCAGCTTCTGAGGGCCTGACCATGAGCCATACCCAAGCCTTGTGTCGGTTCCTTGCCGAGTTGAACTACGCGCAACTGCCTGAAGACGTGCTGGCGCGTACCGAAGACCTGTATCTGGACTGGCTGGCCTCGGCCCTGGCCAGCAAGGGTGCGCATCCGATTCCGTTGTTCGAACGCTATGCGCAGAAGATGGGCCCGAGCAGCGGCCCGGCGCAGGTGATCGTCAATGGCAGCAGTAGCAGCGCGTATTTCGCCGCGCTGGTCAACGGCGCTTCGTCCCATCTGGTGGAGCAGGATGATCTGCACAACAGCTCCGTATTGCACCCGGCGACCGTGGTGTTCCCCGCGGCGCTGGCGGCGGCTCAGGACCTCGGCAAGTCCGGCCGTGAACTGCTGCTGGCCTCGGTGGCCGGCTACGAGGCCGGTATTCGCATCGGCGAGTTCATGGGGCGTTCCCACTACCGCATCTTTCACACCACCGCGACCGTCGGCACGTTGGCGGCGGCGGTGGCGGTGGGCAAACTCTTGGATTTCAACGAGGAGCAGTTTATCAACCTGCTTGGCAGCGCCGGCACCCAGGCCGCCGGGCTATGGGAGTTCCTGCGCGATGCCGCCGACTCCAAGCAACTGCACACGGCCAAGGCCGCGGCAGACGGTCTGCTCGCCGCTTACCTGACAGCGGATGGGCTGACCGGCGCGCGCAATATCCTCGAAGGCGACCAGGGCTTGGCAGCAGGTATGTCCAGCGATGCCGAACCGAGCCGGTTGTCCGCCGACCTCGGCAGCCGCTGGGCGCTGCTGGAAACCTCGTTCAAGTTCCACGCTTCATGCCGCCACACCCATCCCGCCGCCGATGCGCTGTTGGAGTTGATGCAGCGCGAAAGCCTCACCGCCGCCGACATCGCCCACGTGGAAACACGCGTGCACCAGGGCGCCATCGATGTGTTGGGTCGGGTGAACGTGCCGACCAGTGTGCACCAGGCCAAGTTCTCCATGGGCACCGTGCTGGGCCTGATCGCGGTGCATGGCAAGGCCGGGCTCACGGAATTTCATGAATTGGCATTGACCGACCCGGCCGTCTCGCGCTTTCGCGACAAGGTCAGCATGACCCTCGACCCTGAGGTCGATGGCGCCTATCCCCGGCACTGGCTCGGCCGCGTCACCGTCACCACCCTCGATGGCCGCACGCTGCACGGCGCCATCGACGAGCCCAAGGGCGATCCGGGCAACACCCTGAGCCGCGAAGAGTTGGCGGATAAATTCCAGCGCCTCACCCGCTTCAGTGGCGCCCGCACCTCGGCCCAGGCCGACGTCTTGATCGAAAAGGTCTGGGACTTGCGCAACGCCGCGTCCATGGCCGGCTGGCTCTGAGGAACTGTCATGACTCATCAACGACCGCTGGACGGTATCACCGTTGTCAGCCTGGAACACGCGATTGCCGCGCCGTTCTGCACCCGTCAGTTGGCGGACCTGGGGGCCCGTGTGATCAAGGTCGAGCGCCCTGGCACCGGCGACTTTGCCCGTGGCTACGACGAGCGCGTGCGCGGCCTGGCTTCGCATTTCGTGTGGACCAACCGTTCCAAGGAAAGCCTCACCCTTGACCTCAAGCAGGACGAGGCGGGCGACATTCTCGACACGTTGCTGGCCGACGCCGATGTGCTGGTACAGAACCTGGCGCCCGGTGCGGCGGCGCGCATGGGCCTGTCGTTCGAGGCATTGCATGCGCGTTTTCCGCGTTTGATCGTGTGCGATATCTCTGGCTACGGCGAAGGCGGGCCCTACGAGAAAAAGAAGGCCTACGACCTGCTGATCCAGAGCGAGGGCGGCTTTCTGTCGGTGACCGGCGGCCCCGGCGAAGACCAGATGGCCAAGGCCGGCTGCTCCATCGCCGATATCTCGGCGGGCATGTACGCCTACAGCGGCATCCTCTCGGCGCTGCTGTTGCGTGGCAAGACGGGAAAGGGCAGTCGCATCGACGTGAGCATGCTGGAAAGCCTGGTGGAGTGGATGGGCTACCCGATGTATTACGCGTTCGATGGCGCCCCCCAGCCGCCGCGTGCCGGGGCTGCGCATTCGACGATCTATCCCTATGGCCCGTTTCCCACCGGCGACGGCGGCACGGTGATGCTCGGCTTGCAGAACGAGCGCGAGTGGGCGGCGTTCTGCGACAAGGTGCTGCTCACGCCGGCATTGGCGACGGACGAACGTTTCTCCGCCAACTTCAAGCGCTCGGCCAACCGCGACGTGCTGCGCCAGATCATCGTCGACAGTTTTGCCCAGCTTGACGCCGAAGCGGTGATCCAGCGCCTGGAAGACGCGCAGATCGCCAGTGCGCGTGTCAACGATATGCAAGGCGTGTGGGACCACCCGCAACTCAAGGCCCGCGACAGCTGGCGCGAAGTCGATAGCCCGGCGGGGCCGTTGCCGTCGCTGCTGCCACCGGGACGCAATGCCGCGTTTACCCCGCGCATGGACCCCGTGCCCGCGTTGGGGCAGCACAGCCAAGCCATTCTCGACCAGCTCGGTTTCAGCGCCGACGCTATCGAAACCCTGAAAACCCGCGGCGTCATCTGACCCCGCACCCCTTTGCAGGAGCCGGCTTGCCGGCAATGGCGGCCTTGAGCATGCACTGATTTCAAGGGCCTCATCGCTGGCAAGCCAGCTCCTGCATCGGGCGTGACAATAAGGAATTGTGTGATGCCAAACCCTCTTGTGCGCTCTGCGCTGTTTGTGCCCGGTAGCCGACCGGAGCGATTCTCCAAAGCCTTGGCCAGTGGTGCAGACGCGGTGATCGTGGATTTTGAAGATGCGGTTGAAGAACCGCTCAAGCGTCAGGCGCGGGATAACCTCGGGGCGTTTTTGACCGCCAACCCCAGCGCCCAGGTGTGGGTGCGCATCAACGCGCCGGACCATGCCGGGCATTTCGAGGATGTGGCGTTCTGTAAAGCCCACCCCAACGTGGCGGGCGTGTTGCTGCCGAAAGTTGAAAGCGCGGCCCAGGTCGCCGTGGTGGCCGCCACCGGCAAAGTCATCTGGCCGATCATCGAGAGTGCGCGCGGCTTGTTGGCCGTGGCTGAAATCGCCCATGCGCCGCACGTGGAGCGTTTGTCGTTCGGCGGGCTGGACCTGGCCCTGGACCTGAACCTGAACCTGAGCAGTAATTCCCCGGCTGCTCGGTTTGCCCTGGACCAGGCACGCCTGGCGCTGATCGTGCATTCTCGTGCAGCAGGGTTGGTCGCGCCGCTGGACGGCGTGCACCCGGCGATCGACGACCCCGAGGGCCTGCGCCGGTCGATCCGGCATGCCTATGAAATGGGGTTTGCCGGCGCGCTGTGCATTCATCCCAAGCAGGTGGCGGTGATCCATGAAGCGTTGGCGCCGAGCGCCGCAGACCTGGCCTGGGCGCAGCGAGTGGTGGACGCCGGTGCCCATGGGGCAGGGGCCTACCAGATCGATGGGCAGATGGTGGATGCGCCGGTGCTGTTGCGCGCTCAACGACTTCTGGCCGCCTCTATCTAGCTGGAGAAACCGAATCAAAATGTGGGAGCGGGCTTGCTCGCTCCCACATTGGATCGCTGTTGTAGCTCAGATTGGCGTTCGTCCAGACCGAACGCAGGTATCAAAAAATCGAAATTCACTACACGCACGACATCAGGCACCTTGCCTTACAACACAACAATAAGAAGGTGATTCTCCATGCTCAAGCTTTCCCGGGCGCTGCTGTGCGCCGCCACCTTGTTTGCCGCGGGCCTGGCCCAGGCGGCGGACCCGATTGTCATCAAGTTTGCCCACGTGGTCGCCGAAAACACCCCCAAAGGCCAGGGCGCGCTGCTGTTCAAGAAGCTCGCCGAAGAACGCCTGGCGGGCAAGGTCAAGGTCGAGGTGTACCCGAACTCGTCGCTCTTCGGCGACGGCAAGGAAATGGAAGCGCTGCTGCTGGGCGACGTGCAGATGCTGGCACCGTCCCTGGCCAAGTTCGAGCAATACACCAAGCAAGTGCAGATCTATGACCTGCCGTTCCTGTTCAACGACCTCGCCGCCGTCGACCGTTTCCAGGCCGCCCAGGGCAAGGCGCTGCTGACGTCCATGCAGGACAAGAACATCCTCGGCCTGGCCTATTGGCACAACGGCCTCAAGCAACTCTCGTCGAACAAGGCGTTGCATGAGCCCAAGGACGCCCGTGGCCTGAAGTTCCGCGTGCAGGCCTCCAGCGTGCTCGAAGAGCAGTTCAAGGCGATCCGCGCCAACCCGCGCAAGATGAGCTTTGCCGAGGTGTACCAAGGCCTGCAGACCGGCACGGTCAACGGCACCGAGAACACTTGGTCGAACTACGAAAGCCAGAAAGTCAACGAAGTGCAGAAGTACTTCACCGAATCCAACCATGGCTTGATCGATTACATGGTGATCACCAACGCCACGTTCTGGAACGGCCTGCCACCGGATATCCGTACCACCCTGGACCAGATCATGGTCGAAGTCACCGTCGAGGTGAACAAGCAGGCCGAGGCGCTGAACCAATCGGCCAAGCAGAAGATCGTCGACGCCAAGACCAGCGAAATCATCGAACTGACCCCGGAGCAGCGCGCACTCTGGCGCGAAGCCATGCGCCCGGTGTGGCAGAAGTTCGAGGGTGAGATCGGGGCTGACCTGATCAAGGCGGCGGACGCCTCCAACCAAGCCCAATAACCCGGTAGGAGCCGGCTTGCCGGCGATGGCGTCCTAGATACATGCATTCATTTCAAGGGCCTCATCGCCGGCAAGCCGGCTCCTACAAAAAGCCATCTGCGTTCACATTCCCGTTCCTTTTGCGAGGTTTTGCCATGCAAACGCTAAGGCGCGTCTGGGAGCACCTGGAGGAAGGTTTTATCGCCTTCCTGCTGGCCGCCATGACCCTGGTGACATTCGTCTACGTCATGCTCAACAACATCTACACGTTGTTCTTTGCCTTGTCTGACAAGTGGACATGGAGCAGCAACTTCTTCGGCGCGCTGGGTGACCACACCATGACCTGGGCTCAGGACATGACGTGGAGCGTGGCGCTGACCAAGGCCATGTTCGGCTGGCTGATTTTTTTCGGTATTTCCTACGGTGTGCGCACTGCCGGCCACCTCGGCGTGGATGCACTGGTCAAGCTGACCAAGCGCCCGGTGCAGCGCGTGCTCGGCATGCTCGCCTGCCTGTGCTGCCTGGCCTACGCCGGGCTGTTCATGATCGCCAGCTACAAGTGGGTGAGTGCGGTGATGGGCGCCCATATCGGCGCTGAAGACCTCGACCAGTACGGCGTTGACGTGGGCGATATCGTGATCATCGTGCCCATCGGTTTTGCGCTGGTGTTCATCCGCTACCTCGAAATTTTCTACCGCATCTTTACCCACCGTCAGGTCGGGTTGGGGCTGGCCGACGAGGCTGGTGAGGCCAGCAAGTTGGCCGGCAGCCATGAGGAGCGTCACTGATGGCCGTGCTCTGTCTATTCCTGCTGTTGTTCGTGTTCATGTTCCTGGGTGTGCCAATCGCAATTGCACTGGGGTTGTCGGGGGCGGTGTCGATCCTGATGTTCAGCCCCGACTCAGTCAGCTCCCTGGCGATCAAGCTGTTCGAGACGTCTGACGCCTACACGTTTTTGGCGATTCCGTTCTTCCTGCTGTCCGGCGCGTTCATGACCACCGGGGGCGTGGCGCAACGCCTGATCGACTTTGCCAACGCTTGTGTCGGGCATATTCGCGGTGGCCTGGCGATTGCGGCGGTGCTGGCGTGCATGCTGTTTGCGGCGCTGTCGGGTTCGTCGCCGGCGACGGTGGCGGCGGTGGGATCGATCGCCGTGGCAGGCATGGTGCGTTCCGGTTACCCGAAGGAATTCGGTGCCGGGATCATCTGTAATGCGGGCACGCTGGGTATCCTGATCCCGCCGTCGATCGTGATGGTGGTGTACTCGGCCGCGACGGAAACATCGGTGGGCAAGCTGTTCATGGCGGGCGTGATTCCAGGCTTGCTGCTGGGCCTGATGTTGATGATCGCGATCTACATTGTCGCGCGCATCAAGAAGTTGCCGGCGCAGCCACGGGCGACCTTCCGTGAGTGGCTGACCTGCGCACGCCGTGCATTCTGGGGCCTGTTGTTGCTGGTGATCATCCTCGGCGGCATCTACAGCGGCATGTTCACCCCGACCGAAGCGGCGGCGGTGGCGGCGGTGTACTCGGCGTTTGTGGCGTTGTTCGTCTACAAGGACATGAAGCTGCGCGACTGTCCCAAGGTACTGCTGGAGTCCGGGCGCCTGGCGATCATGCTGATGTTCATCATCGCCAACGCCATGCTGTTCGCCCATGTGCTCACCACTGAGCAGATTCCCCAGGAAATCACCGCGTGGGTGATCTCTGAAGGGCTGACGCCGATTGGCTTCCTGATCATGGTCAACGTGGTGCTGTTGGTAGCGGGCAGCTTCATGGAACCGTCCGCCATCGTGCTGATCCTGGCGCCGATCTTCTTCCCGATTGCGATGAAGCTGGGCATCGACCCGATTCACTTGGGGATCGTGATGGTGGTGAACATGGAGATCGGCCTGGTGCATCCGCCAGTCGGGCTGAACCTGTTCGTGACCTCGGCGGTGACCGGCTTGAGCCTGGGGCAGACCATCCGTGCGGCGTTGCCGTGGCTGATGATCCTGCTGGTGTTCCTGATCATGGTCACCTACCTGCCGTTCATCTCCCTGGCGCTGCCGCACTGGCTCGGCATGTAGTCGCCCCCCCCTGTAGGCGCCGACTTGCCGGCGATGAGGCCCTTGAAACCAGTGCATGTATCAGGGGCGCCATCGCCGGCAAGCCGGTTCCTGCAGGGATGTGTGGGTCAGTGGTCCAACGCACTCAAGATCGCATGGGCCACTTTCACTCGCTCCCCGTTCGGGTAGTTCTTGTTCGCCAGGATCACCACGCCCATGCCCTTGCTCGGCACATAGGCCACGTACGCGCCAAATCCGTTGGTGGAGCCGGTTTTGTTCACCAGTGTGTCGGCGTGGGGGGCTTGCGGCGGGGTCAGCCAATCGACCTTGTGCGGTTCACGCGCCATGAGGGTCGAGTTGCCGTCGAGCAAGGCGTCGAGCTTGATCGGGTAGGGATACATCTCCCAGCCCAGACCCTGGGTCATGCCGCTTACGCTGTAGTAACCGGTGTGCGTGGTGGCGATCGCCTGTTGCAACGGTTTTTCCAGACTGGCCGGGTTCATGTTCACACTGACGTAGTGCAGCAGGTCGGCAGCGCTGGTCTTGATGCCATAGGCCTCGCTGTCCATGGCGCCAGGACCGACGCGTACCGGCTTGCCGTCGTTGCCGTAGCCCTGGGCATACAGGTCCATCTGGCTGGCGGGCACTTTGACGAAGGTGTGCTTGAGCCCCAGTTTCGGGAGCAGGGTTTGCTCCATCAGCCGGTCGAACGGTTGCTTCAGGCTCTGCGCCGCCAGGTAGCCGAACAGGCCCAGGCTCGGGTTGGAGTACAAGCGGTGGGTGCCGGGGGCGAAGTCGGGTTTCCAGTGCTGGAAGTAACTGATCATGCGCGAGTTGTTATCCGCCTCGGCGGGGAACTGCAGGGGCAGGCCGCCGGCAGTGTAGGTGCCCAGGTTGATTACGCTGATGTGGTCGAACCGGCCGCCGCGCAATGCCGGCAGGTAGTCGCTGGCCGGCGCGGAGAGGGTCAGTTTGCCGGTCGCCACGGCATAACCGGCGAGGGTGGCGGTAAAGGTCTTGCTCACCGAACCGACTTCAAACAGGGTGTCTTCACTCACGGGTTGCTGAGCGTCTTTGCTGGCAACACCGTAGTTAAAGTATTGCGTTTTGCCGTCCTTCACGATGCCGACGACCAAGCCTGGAATAGACTGCTGTTGCATCAGTGGCTTGACGCTGGCGTCCACCACGGTACGCAGGTCGGTAGCGGCCAGACAGTGGCCGGCAGCCAGAAACAAAGCCAGGGCGCTTAAATTACGCACTCCAGGCAGGGAGAGTTGGGGCATGATATCGCTTCCATGAGAGTGATCGATTGACTGAGAGCCTGCGCGGGCGTGGCAAATGTAGGCAGTTCGCCGGCCTTGGGCAAACGATGATATCTCGCACCTGCCATTAGATTAGTTAGGGTCAAGTATGCTGCGCTCCCATTTGCCGCTCAACGCGCTGCGCGCTTTCGAGGCCTCTGCGCGACATTTGAGCTTTACCCGTGCGGCCATCGAGCTGTGTGTGACTCAAGCAGCGGTCAGCCACCAAGTCAAAAGCCTGGAGGCGCAACTCAACGTCACATTGTTCAAACGCTTGCCCCGCGGCCTGATGCTGACCCGTGAAGGCGAAACCCTGCTGCCGGTAGTGCGCGAGTCATTTGACCGCATTGCCCAGACCTTGAGCCAATTCGAAGGCGGGCATTACCGCGAAGTGCTCACAGTGGGCGCAGTCGGCACCTTTGCCGTGGGCTGGTTGTTGCCTCGGCTGCCGGATTTCCACGCACGCTATCCCTTTATCGACCTGCGGCTGTCCACCCACAACAACCGCGTCGACGTGGCCGCCGAAGGCCTGGACTATGCCATCCGCTTCGGCGCAGGTGCCTGGCATGGCACAGAGGCCTGCGAACTGCTGGCAGCGCCACTGACTGTGCTCTGCGTGCCGTCATTGGCCGAGCAACTGCACACGCCCGCCGACCTGTTGAAACACACCCTGCTGCGCTCCTACCGCGCCGATGAGTGGAGCCTGTGGTTCCAGGCCGCCGGTTTGCCCGCCGATACCCTGGTGCCGCGCAGCATCGTGTTTGATTCCTCGCTGGCAATGATGGAAGCGGCTTTGCAAGGCATGGGGGTGGCATTGGCACCGGCGATGATGTTTTCGCGGCAACTGGAGAGCGACGTCATCCGCCAACCGTTCGATGTGGGCATTACCACCGGCAGCTACTGGCTGACCCGCCTGCAATCGCGGGCTGAGACCTCGGCGATGTTGGCATTCAAGGGCTGGTTGCGGGAGAGGGCGACGCAAGACTAAATGTGTTTTTTTGAAACATGATGAAACATTTGCTGGAGGCCAGCGCTCTACCGCAACACCTGCACTGAGTTATTCCATGAAAACACCGCGCCCCTCCGCCCGCATGCCACACCTGACCCAATTGCGCAATTTGAAGATGGCGCGCTCTGCCCATGCCTACGTACGCGGCAGCACCGTGCAGTTCTACGAGTGGCTGCACAGCCAGACCGGTCGCCGCTTGCCCCACGGCCCGGCGATCTGGATCTGCGGCGACTGCCACGCCGGCAACCTGGGGCCTACCGGCGACACCAAGGGCCGCATCGATATGCACATCCGCGACCTCGACCAGGCAGTGATCGGCAACCCGACCCACGACCTGGTGCGCCTGGCCCTGTCCCTGGCCACCGCCGCGCGCGGCTCGGACCTGCCCGGCGTCACCACCGCACGCATGCTCGAAGAGATGATGGTGGGCTACGAACAGGCGTTCAAAGACAAGCCCGACCAGGCGCCGCCGCGTCCGTCCCAGGTCAAGGCGGGCATGCGCAGCGCCGTGGAGCGCACCTGGAAAAACCTGGCGCGCGAGCGCATCGAAAGCGCCCGGCCGACCATCCCGTTGGGCAAGCATTTCTGGTCGTTGTCACGGGCCGAAAAAGCGGCGCTGGAAACCCTGTGTGCCTCGGACGAAATCCACCAGTTGGTCACCTCGCTCAAGGGCCGGCCCAAGGACGCCAGGGTCGAACTGCTGGACTCGGCTTATTGGGTCAAGGGTTGCAGTTCGCTCGGCCTGCTGCGCTATGCCGCCTTGCTCGGTGTGGGCGACAAGGACGAACAGGAATACTGCCTGATCGATATCAAGGAGGCCGTCGGCGCCGCAGCACCCCGTGCGGCACGGGCGAAGATGCCCAGGGACAACGGTCGTCGCGTGGTGGAAGGCGCGCGCCAGTTGTCACCCGGCTTGGGTGAGCGGATGGTGGCCACGCGTTTTCTGGATCACGGGTTCTTTATCCGCGAGCTGCTGCCCCAGGACATGAAACTGGAGCTGGATGAGTTGAGCGAGACAGACGCCAGGCACGCCGCCGGCTACCTGGCGCGGGTGGTGGGTATCGCCCATGCGCGGCAGATGGACCGCGAGACGCGCAAGGACTGGATGGCGGTGTTGCAGGAGAACCGTTCCAAGCAACTGGATGCACCGTCCTGGTTGTGGACCAGCGTGGTGCAACTGGTGGGGAGCCATGAGCAAGGCTACCTCAACCATTGCCGGCGTTATGCCTTGGAACACTGACCTCGAGAACGAAGTCGATCCAATGTGGGAGCAGGCAAGCCAGCTCCCACATTTAACGGGTGTCTAGGCCAAATATTTATGGAACCAGTCGAGCGTCCTCTCCCACGCCAGGTTCGCCGCTGCCTCGTCATAACGCGGCGTCGAATCATTATGGAAACCGTGGTTGGCGCCCTTGTAGATATACGCCTCATACGTGGTGCCGGCGGCCTTGAGCGCCTTCTCGTACGCCGGCCAGCCTTCGTTGATCCGCGTGTCCAACTCACCGTAGTGCAGCATGATCGGCGCCTTGATCCGCGGCACATCCTTGGCCTCCGGCTGACGCCCATAGAACGACACCGCCGCGCCCAGTTCCGGGTACGCCACCGCTGCCGCATTGGTCACGCCGCCGCCATAACAGAAGCCGGTGATGCCGACTTTGCCGGTGCTGCTGTCGTGGTGCATCAGCCATTCGATGGCGGCGAAGAAGTCGTTCATCAGCTTGGTCGGGTCGACTTTCTGCTGCAGTTCCACGCCTTTTTCATCGTTGCCGGGGTAGCCGCCGACCGAGGTCAGGCCATCGGGGGCCAGGGCGATAAAGCCGGCCTTGGCCAGGCGCCGGGCGACGTCTTCGATATAAGGGTTGAGGCCACGGTTCTCGTGGACCACCACCACCGCCGGCAATTTGCCCGCCGCTTTGGCCGGGCGCACCAGATAGCCGCGTACATTGCCGTTGCCCTTGGGCGAGGGATAAGTGATGTAGTCGGCGACGATATCCGGGTCGGTGAATTTCACCTGTTCGGCCAGCGCATAGTTGGGGCTCAGGGCGGCGAGCAGGGCCGAGGCGGTTAGGCCGCCAAACGTGAACAGCGCGGCGCGGTCGAGAAATTCGCGGCGGTTGATCTTGCCGTGGGCGTAGCCGTCGTAGAGTTCCAGCAGTTCGGGGGCAAAGTCTTTCGCGGTGAGACGAGTCATCGGTGCAGTCCTCGATTAGCGGTGGCAGTCAATGTAGACCAGGATCAGCCCTCGCGACCATGGGCGGCGGCGGCCAGTTGGCCGGTGTCGACGCGCACGAAGATCGAATCACCGACCGCGGTGAGCACGTCACCGGCGTACACCTCGCAGATCACGCGGGTCTTGCGCCCCACATCGCCCTCGGCCCGTGCGCGCAGGGTGAGGGTGACGCCCATGGGCGTTGGCTTGATGAATTTGATGCCCAGGTTGCCGGTGACGCAGTCGATGCGCGGCAGGCTGCCGGGCTCGCGCTGTTCGGCGCGGTAGTGGTAAGCCATGGCGGTCCAATTGGAATGGCAGTCCACCAGCATGGCGATCAGGCCACCGTAGACCAGGTCGGGCCAGCCGCTGTATTGGGCGTCGGGCAGATGTTCAGCGATCAGGTGGATGCCGTCCGCGTCCCAGCGGCTCTTGATATGGAGGCCGTGGGGGTTGCTGCCGCCGCAGCCGTAGCAGATGCCTTCCGGCGCGGTGATGTCCTGGAGTGAGGGGGCGAGCATGCAGAGTCCTTGTTGTGCTTGGGCGACTACTCTGTTTAGCAGGACAGACGCCGGATGGGAATAAATCCCGGGTCTGGCGTGTTAGCTCAGTACCTGTGTCCTTAACCTCCAGCGGAGCGTTGCATGAAACGACGAATGTCCCCGGTCGCCGTACTGGCCTTGATCCTCGCCTATGGCGCCAGCGCCCAGGCAGTGGAATACAAGGACGTCAACCGCACCGCCAGCCAGATCAGCTTTACCTACAAGCAATTGGGGCAGCGGGTGTACGGCACC
Source organism: Pseudomonas sp. CHM02 (assembly GCF_000612585.1). Classification (GTDB taxonomy): domain Bacteria; phylum Pseudomonadota; class Gammaproteobacteria; order Pseudomonadales; family Pseudomonadaceae; genus Aquipseudomonas. The sequence goes on along the minus strand of NZ_JFCA01000035.1, from coordinate 32,015 downwards.
TTCAGCGACTTCGAGGGTACCTTGACCTTCGATACACAAAAGCCGGAAGCCGGGCATGCCTTGCTGAAGATCCAGCTCGCCAGCATCGACGCCGGCAGCCCGGACGCCAACGACGAACTGCAACGTGCGTCCTGGTTCGACACCGCGACCTACCCGGTGGGCGTGTATGAATCCACCGGGGTCAAGGCCCTGGGAGACAACCGCTATACGATCAGCGGCAACCTGACCATCAAGGGCACCACGCAATCGGTGGATGTCGACGTGGTGCTCAAGGAACAAAGCGGCATTGGCGTGTTCGACGGTGAGTTCATCCTCAAGCGCGGCGACTTCAAGATCGGCGAGGGGGAATGGGCCGGCAACAGCGTGGTGTCGAATGACATCAACATCAAGTTCAAGATGGTCGCGCCGCAGCGTTAACGCGCGAACTTCTTCGCGCCGGCCACGCAGCCGATCACCGCGACCGTCACCAGCACCATGCCCAGGCTGACCTGCTCATGCAGCAGGCCCGCCGCCAGTGCCAGGCCGAAAAACGGTTGCAGCAACTGCAACTGACCGACAGCGGCGATGCCACCCTGAGCCAGGCCGCGGTACCAGAACACAAAGCCGATCAGCATGCTGAACAGCGACACATAACCCAGGCTCAGCCAGGCAGGCAGGCTGATGCCGTGAAAGCTTGTCGGCGCCAGCACCAGGCTCAACGGCACCACCACCGGCATCGACACCACCAGCGCCCAGCAGATCACCTGCCAGCCGCCCAGGCTGCGTGACAACTTGGCGCCTTCGGCATAGCCCAGGCCACACGCCAGCACCGCCAGCAGCATCAGCACATCGCCGGCCGGCGCGGCGCTCAAGCCCTGGGCGAAGGCATAACCCATCACCAATACACTGCCGAGGACCGAGAACAACCAGAACACCGCGCGCGGGCGTTCGCCACCGCGCAGCACGCCAAATACAGCGGTCGCCAGCGGCAGCAGGCCGATGAACACGATGGAGTGGGCCGAGGTCACATATTGCAGCGCCAGGGCGGTGAGCAGCGGGAAGCCGATCACCACGCCAAGGGCGACGATCGCCAGCGGCATCCATTGAGTGCGTGCGGGGCGTTTTTCCTTGAACAGCCACAGCAGCAGCACCCCTAGGACGGCGGCGATGGCGGCGCGGATCATGGTCAGGAACACCGGGTCGAACGCCATCACCGCCAGGCGCGTGGCGGGCAAGGACCCGCTGAAAATCACCACGCCGATAAAGCCGTTGATCCAGCCTTGGGTGCTGGCGTCCAGGGTGTTGAGTGAGGATGTACGTTCCATGAGGAGGTGCCCGAAGAAAGAGGGGGTTGCGTCCGAGCCATCCTAGGGGCGAGCATTGAGACAATCAAAGAATTGTCATGGATACATGCTTATGCCCCGCGCCCGCTACAAGTCCCTGGTCGATATGTTCGCCGCAGACATCCGCAGCGGAAAAATGCCGCCCGGTACGCGCCTGCCGACTCACCGTCAGTTGGCGGCCGAGCAGGGTCTGGCGCTGGTCACCGCCAGCCGGGTGTACACCGAACTGGAGGCCATGGGACTGGTCAGCGGTGAAACCGGGCGCGGCACCTTTGTGCGCGAAATCTCGCTGCCACCGGGGCAGGGCAGTGGGCAGATGACGGTGGCGGCGGGGATGCTCGACCTCAACTTCAACTACCCCTCGTTGCCGGGCCAGGCGGACCTGCTGCGCACGGCCTTGCGACAGTTGGCGTTGTCCGGCGACCTTGAGGCCCTGCTGCGTTACCAGCCCCACGCCGGCCGCCAGCATGAGCGTGCTGCATTCGCACGGCATTTGCGCAGCAGAGGATTGAGCGTGGAGGCCGACCAGGTGCTGCTGGTCAGCGGTGCCCAGCATGGCTTGGCGGTGACGATGATGGCGTTGCTCAAGCCCGGGGATGTGATCGCGGTGGATGCGTTGACCTATTCGGGGTTCAAGGTGCTCGCTGAGACTCTGCACCTGGAAGTCGTCGCGATCCCGGTGACGCCCGCAGGCCCGGACCTGGACGCCTTGCAAAGCCTGTGTCGCCGACGCCCGGTGCGTGCGGTGTACAGCATGCCGACCTTGCACAATCCCCTCGGCTGGGTGATGGACAAGGGCCAACGCGAACAACTGGTCGCCATCGCCCGCCAGCACAACCTGATGATCATCGAAGACGCGGCCTATGCGTTCCTGGCCGAAAACGCACCGCCGCCCGTGGCGACGCTGGCGCCGGAACGCACGGTGTATGTGGGTGGGCTGTCGAAAAGTGTCGCGACCGGCCTGCGCGTGGGGTTTGTCGCCGCGCCCAGCGAATGGGTGAAACCCCTTGAGCGCACGATCATGGCCACCACCTGGAATGTGCCCGGTGTGATGAGCGCCATCGCGGTGGCCTGGATCGAGGATGGCACCGTGGCGCAGTTGGAAGCGCAAAAGCGTGAAGATGCCCAGGCGCGCCAGGAGCTCGCCGCGCGGGTGCTCAAGGGGTTGGCCTACAGCAGCCATCCTTCATCGTATTTCTTGTGGTTGCCGTTGGCGGAAGACGCGCGGGCCGATCAGGTCGCCATGACCTTGCAGCGCGAGAATATCTCGGTATCCACTGCCGAGCCGTTTGCCGTCTCGGCCCATGTCCCACACGCGTTACGCCTGGCCCTGGGCTCGGTGGCAATGCCCGCGCTGCACGAGGCATTGCTCAAAGTACGCAGGGTGGTGGAATGGTGAGCCGGGTTCAGCGGCTCACCGGTGGGCATCAGTACTTGTAGGCCTGACGTCCGATCAGCAGCCATTTGCCTTTCTGCTTCTGCCAGATCTGGAAGTTATCGATGTCGGTAGGGACCTCAACGCCACTGTTCACGGCCAGGGCGTGGAAGTGGTTGCGAACCAGGGCGGTGTCGCCTTGCAGGGTGATGGTCTGGTTTTGCATTTCCAGGGTCTTGAATGCGCTGGTGTGGGTTTCCAGGTCAGCAATGAACTGGTCTTTGTTCTGCACCTTGCCGCTGGAGTGGCCGTAGGTGAGTTTGTCGGACGTCAGCGCGTGAAGCTGCTTGAGGTCCAGGTGCAGCATGGCTTGGGTCAGTTGGTCGACCGCTTGGGCCACATCCTTTTCGGCAGGGGCAGGCGCTGCTGCGACATAACCGGTGAACAGGCACAGAAAACCGATCAGCACTTTGACGTTTTGCATGGGTGTTTCCTTATTGTTGTTGGGGGCCGACACGACAGGTTGAGTCGTCGTACAACCATGCAATATTTCCAGTGGGGAAGGAAAGTGAAATTTTGAAATATCCTGAAAAGATTCGACTTTATGGCGTTATAAAACGACGATCAACTTATACGATGTCTCAACACAACGCTTTGCTTCCTGTGCAAGTAGCACATCGCTATGCTACTGCCGGAACCCAGCCCCGCCCGAGAGACAAAATGGATTTTGACTGGCACAGCGACCCCATCACCCGCGCCACTCCCGTGATCCCACACTACAAAAACACGCAGAACGTACGCCGCTTCATGCTTGAGCACTGCGGCCCGGGGTTCAAGTTCGACCGGCCCTTCATGGCCTGGATTCGCAACGAAGTACCCAAGACCCTGGGCGACATGGTGGATGAGTGGCAACGCCGACACGAGGATTCACGCCCATGACACCCGACGAGAAATACCAGGCCGCCCAGCAACGCCTTGGCTATCAGCTGGACGAATTCAAAGTCGGTGGCAACTACACGCCACTGGTTCGCGACGGTAACCACCTGTACATCAGCGGCCAGATCCCCCGCGTGGGCGATGCCATCGTGCTGCCGGGCAGGGTGGGTGACAGCCTGACCCTGGCGCAGGCGCAAATCGCCGCTGGGATCAGCGCCTTGCGCTGCCTGGGGTTGCTCAAGCAAGCATTGGGTTCGCTGGACCGGATCAAGGCGATCCCGCGCATCACCGTTTACGTACGCAGCGCCGAGGATTTTGACCAGCAGAGTGAAGTGGCCAACGGCGCCTCCGATCTGTTGCACGAGATCCTCGGCAGCGCCGGGGTGCATACGCGTACGTCGGTGGGGGTGATGCAACTGCCGAAGTCGGCGGCGGTAGAGATCGATATGATTGCCGTCGCCCACAGCGCTTGATGTGAAACGCAGTCCAATTGTAGGCGCCGGCTTGCTGGCGATGGCGGTGGTCCAGGCTGCGCAACCATTACGGTTAGACCGCTATCGCCGGCAAGCCGGCTCCTACAGGGAGGGTGTTTAGTCAGCTGCCAGCGGGGGTGTACGTGGCGGGATCAGGCGTTTGCTGCCGGTGGCTTCATAGGCCGAAGCAAAGCGCAGCAACGCCGAGTCATCGTAGGCGCGACCGGCAAACGTCAGCCCCACCGGCATGCCAATATCCGCCATCACGCCCATCGGCACGGTGACGGTCGGCACGCCCAGGTGGCGGATGGCGAGGTTGCCGTTGGCCACCCAGATGCCGTTGCTCCAGGCGATATCGGCACTGGCTTCGTTCACGTCGGCATCCGCCGGGCCTACGTCGGCCACGGTGGGGAACAGCACCGCGTCGAGGCCGAGTGTGTCCATCCACTCTTCCAGGTCGATCCGCCGGGTTCGTTCCAGGCCGCGCAGGCCGTCGGGGACGGTGCTGATCTGATCCCATGGCGTAATGCCGCGTTCGGCCATGCGCACGTATTCGTCCATGCCCGCCGCCAAGTCATCCTCACGGTTGGGCAGAGTGCCGGGGTCGTGGGGGAAAATCTTCGGCCCGTCTACATCCGCCAGGCGGTTGAGCGCGGGGTCGTTGTTGGCGCGCAGGAAGTCATCGAAAGCCCAGGCCGACAGCTCCCACAGTTCATCGTGGAGGAATTCCTTGGAGACCAGCCCACGGGTAAACACGGTGGGCGCGCCGGGGCGATCACCTTCGCAGTTGGACACCAGTGGGAAGTCCACGTCGATGACTTCGGCGCCGGCCGCGACCAATGCCTGGCGCGCGTCTTCCCACAGGTCGATCACGCTGGCGCGGGTGTTGATCTTCTGCCCGGTCGGGCCGCCAATGCCAGGCTTCTCGCTGGTGCCAGCGTCAGGATCGGCATTGATGTACATGCGCGGCACGCCAAAGCGCTTGCCCGCGAGGGATTCGGCGGGCACGGCCAGTTCAGCGTAGGCCGCCGGGCGCACCGAGGCCACGCTGGGGATCGGCACCCAAGGCTGCAGGCGCCACAGGTCTCCACGGGTGTCCGGGTCTTCGGCCACCACCACGTCGAGGATTTCCAGCAGGTCAGCCATGGTGCGGGCGTAGGGCACCACCACGTCCATGGTCGGCGTCAGCGGCCAGTTGCCGCGTACCGAAATCACCCCACGGGACGGTGTGTAGGCACACAGGCCATTGTTGGACGCCGGGCCGCGTCCGCTCGACCAGGTCTCTTCGGCCAGGCCGAACGCGGCAAAGCTCGCTGCCGTCGCGGTGCCGGCGCCGTTGGACGAGCCGGAGGCAAACGGCGCGGTCAGGTAGTCGGCGTTGTACGGGCTTTCCGCGCGGCCATACACGCCACGCTGCATGCCGCCATTGGCCATCGGCGGCATGTTGGTCTTGCCCAGGCAGATGGCGCCACCGGCGCGCAGGCGCTCGATGGTGAACGCATCGCGTTGGGCGACCAGGTTGGCAAACGCCGGGCTGCCGGATGCCGCGGTCAGGCCCTTGACCAGATAGCTGTCTTTGGCGGTGTAGGGAATGCCATCCAAGGGCCCCAGGGTTTCGCCTTTGGCCCGGCGCGCATCGGACGCCTCGGCTTCTTTCAGCGCCTGGGGGTTGCGCACCACGACGGCGTTCAAGGCGGTGGCGGTCTGCGGACCGTCGTAGGCATCGATCCGTGCCAGGTAGGCCTGGACCAGTTCAACGGCCGTGGTCTGGCCGGATTCAAGCGCAGCGCGCAATTGGGCAATGGAGACTTCGGTAACTTGCATCACGTTTTTTTCGCCGCCTTCAAGTGGGGGTATGGCGGCAGTCTACGTACAGATATTTCACAAAACCAGCGCCGCATAATCCGCGTAGGCGCCGCGCATCACCTGCCAGGTGGCCTCGTCGGCGGGAATCAGATGTTCGATGCGCAGGGAGGTGAGGGTGATGTCCTGGGGCATGCCGAAGGTGGTGAGGGTGGACAGGAAGCTCAGTTCACCCTGAGGTGTGCGAATGCGCGTCAGTACCAGCGGCGGCATCTGTTCAGGCAGTTCGGTGCTGGCCGGTGTGGGCAGGCTCGCCAGCAGCGCGGCCAATCCGGGATTGCCCAGTGACTCGCGGGTGGCGCGCTGCCAGGCCAGGGTGCGGATCTCTTCGGCATTGATCAGGTGATCGCCGAGGCCGGCCGGTTGCAGCAGCGTGGTCAGCAGGTTCAAGCCTTCAGTCGCCCGCGTCGGGATGCCGAGTAATTCGAACAGCACGCCAGTGCTGGCATTCGCTGCCAGTACGTCCCATTGGCTGCCCAACAGGATGGCTTGCGCGTTGGTGTGAGCGCTGCACCGTAGATCAATGTGGGAGCGCGCTTGCTCGCGAAGGCGGCCTAACTGCCGACCTGGATGTTGGATCTGACTGAGTACATATCCGTTAATTAGGTAATGGCTGCTATGGGTTCCGCCCTTACGGCGGCTCACTTTTGAACAGCGCAAAAGTAAGCAAAACGCTCTTGCCCCAACACTCGGCACCTCACCTAGGCTCGGTGTGCCCGTAATCCGACAGGTATTTGGGGGGCCGCCGCCACGCGCCATCCATGGCGCGGGGCGGCTAAACCGGCATCCCTGCCGGTTTACCCCCCAAATCCCTGTCGAATTCCGGCCAGCGTGTTTGACGGGGCGCCTAAGATCAAAAGCGAGATCAAGAGCGGCTCGCTTCGCATCGTGGGTACGCGGTTTTGTAGGAGCTGGCTTGCCGGCGATGGCGTCGACGCGGTCTGCCTCATGTACCGAGGTGCCTGCATCGCGGGCAAGCCCGGCTCTTACATCGGATGCTGTTGCCGGTGTTCAAGGATTCAGGAATGCCTGGTAGTTTTCCCGGGTGATCTGCTGGTAAGGGATGGTCAGTTCAGCTGTGTAGGGTTCTTTCTTGACCATCTTCACCGCCAGATCAATCGAGCCCACCGCCTGGCCCTTGTTGTCCTGATAGACCGTCACCAGCAACTGGCCTTTCTTCACTGCATCCAGTCCGGCAGCGCCGCCGTCGCTGCCGGCGACCAGGATGTCCTTGCCCGGCTGCATCCCCGCCTGGGTAATTGCCATGGCGGCACCGATCGCCATTTCATCCGCGTTCGCGGCCACTGCGTCGATTTTGCGACCGGACACGATCCAGTTGTTCATCAGGTCAATCGCCTTGCCGCGCTGCCATTCTGCGGTTTGTTCTTCGACGATCTTGATGTCGGGGTACTCCTTGAGTACGGTTTTCACGCCCAGGGTGCGGTTGTGCGTGGCGTTGTTGGACAGCAGCCCAAGCATGATCGCCAGGTTGCCCTTGCCGCCCATTTTTTCTGCCAGGTAACGCATCTGGATCTCACCGGCCTTGATCTCATCCGAGCCCACATACCCCACGCCCGGTGGCACTTCCTTGAACTCAGGACGGCGATTGACGTATACCAGTGGGATCTTCGCCTGTTGGGCATTCACGGTCATTTTCTGTGTGGCGGCGGTGTCTACCGCGTTGACGATAATCGCGTCCATGCCCTGGGCGGTGAAGTTCTGTACCTGGTTGAGCTGGCGCACCACATCGCCCTGGGCGTCTTCGAATTGCAGGGTCACGCCGGGCAGTTCCTTGGCGTGGGCGGCCATGTAGTCACGCATCTGCGCGAGGAACACATCGTCGACCTGGGCGATGCTCACGCCGATACGGATATCGGCCATGGCCCAGGGGCTGATCGCCAGGGTAAGGAGTGCCGCAAGGAGTTGCTTTTTCATGGTGGTGCTCCGTTGTTTTTGTTGTTTTAAAGCCGGGTGGTTCACGCTTGGCGCTTGGCCCGCAACTGCTCCACGGCGGCTGCAAAGGCCGCAGATGGCCAGCGCTCGTCGAGGGCTTGCTGCATCAGTTGCTGCCCGGTTTGCGGGGCGAGGCCCTTCAAGGGTGGGTCGGTGTCGAGGTTGGTGGGGAAGGCGTAACCGTCGGCGGTGCAGGCAACCACCGCTGCCACGGCCTGGGCATCCAGCGCAGTGTTGTCCAGCAGGGCGGGGTACACCGCCAGCATCATGCGGTCGCGGTCGAGGGCTTCCATGGGTTTGCCGAACGCCGAGGAGATCTGCAGCAGGTTGGCCATGCGCTGGCGGTCCGGCGTGCGGTTGGTGCCGGCGGCATGAAACAGCGCCGGGTTGAAGAACAGCAGGTCGCCTTTGTTCAACGGCAGTTGCACAGCGTGTTGCTGGAAGTAGTCGATAAAGTCTTCGCGGCGCCAGGCCAAGTAGCCCAGGGCGTATTGCTGGGAAAACGGCAGCAGTTGGGTGGGGCCGGTTTCCAGTGGCATGTCCGAGTGCGCGATGGCGCCTTGCAGCGTCAGGTACTGGGACAGTTGGTGCAGTGGCAGGGGAAAGCGCTCCACCACGTCGTTGGTCTGAAATCCCAGGTGGTAGTCACGGTGCGGCTGCTGGGCCTGGCCACCGGGGTGCACCACATTCACCTGCGCGGTCACCTGGAAGCCCGGCCCCAGCCACGCCTCTGCAATCAGCCCCAGCAGCGGGTTGGCGTAGTACTCGACAAAGGATGCCGGCGACTGCAACGCGGCCTTCTGCAGTGAATTCCAGATTCGCCCATTGCTGCCGGCCTTGGCGAAGTGATCGGCGGCCACGCCCTGCGCCGCTTCATGGGCGAATATCGCGTCGAACACCTGGCTGTGACGGTCGACCACTTCGAGATCTTCGTAAGCCCTGCGCACCACCATCACCCCCGGCCCATCGCGAAACAGGCCGTGCAGTTCATTCATCACTGCCAAACGCTCGCTATTGCGCAGGGTGTGGGCCTGATAGATCGGCACGTTGTTCAACACTTCTGTGCACAAGGGGTAGTCATCCCGGCTCACGCGCTGCGCGCAGATCCGGCTGAAGTCCGCCAGGCGCACTGCCTGTTCAGTCACGAATGCCGACATCACACACCTCCCAGCGCCTGGTAGGGCTGCGGGCTGCCACCGTCGGAGCAGCCGACCACGCCTTGCTCCAGGTCGATCACCGAGCCGGTCATCATTCCCGATTCGCTGGACAGCAGAAACGCCACGCTGCGCGCCACTTCTTCGGGCTTGAGCAGGCGCCCGAAAGGCTGCGCGCTTTCCGCCTTCTCCAGCCAGCCATCCTCGGCACCGTGGTACTGGCGCTGGATCTCGTCTTCGTGGGGCGTGTCCATCCAGCCGATATTCAAGCCATTGACCCGGATGCGGTTGCGCAGGGCACTGAACGCCACGTTCTTGGTGAGGATCGCCAGCGCGCCCTTGGATGCTGCATAAGCACTCAGGAAGGATTGCCCGCCATGCCCGGTGACGCTCTGGATATTCACCACGGCGCCTTCCACGCCCTGGCTGATCATCAGCTTCAGCGCTTCCTGCATCAGGAAAAACGGCGCCCGCACGTTGACCGCCATCAGCCGATCAAACAGCGCCGGTGAGGTATCCAGAATGGTGCCGCGATCCGACATCCCGGCGCAGTTCACCAGCCCATGCAAGGTGCCGAAGTGGGTGCGGGCCGCGTCGATGATCGCGCGGCAATCTTCGATCTTCTCCAGGTCTGCCTCGACGAAAAATGCCTGGCAATCCAGCTGTGCCAACTGCCGGATCTGCTCTTCGCCCTGGGCACGCCGACGCCCGCAGATGATCAGCCCGGCGGCGCCACGACGGGCCAGAGTGTGGGCCACAGCGGCGCCCAGGCCCTGGGTGCTGCCGGTGACGACAAAGTATTGACCGCTGAACGAAGTGGCGAGATCGGTGTTAGGCATGCAGCTCTCCTGGATTTTTTTGTTGTTGTTCATCGCCGGGCTCGACGCCTGGCGAAACTGAGACTAGCATTGCAAAACCTCAGTAAAGCCCAAAAAACACCTCAAAAACACCTCAAGGTGAGGCTCCATGCTCGAACGCGCAAAACACTTCTCCATCAAGCAACTCGCGACCCAGGCGGGGGTGAGCAAAGCCACGGTCGATCGCGTGCTGCACCAGCGCGGCAGCGTGCACGCCCAGACCCGGCGGCGTATCGAGCAAGCGTTGGATGAGTTGGAGTCCCAGGAGAAAAACGGCCTGGCGGTGGGGCGCACTTTCCACGTTGACGTGATCATGCATACGCCCAAACGTTTCAGTGCGGCGGTGCAGGCAGCGATCACCGCGCAACTGGGCAGCCTGGCGCCGTTCCGGATTGCCCCGCGTTTTCACCTGTTCGAAGAGATTGAGCCCCAGGCCATGCACGACCAACTGCTGCGCTGCCTGGACACAGGCAGCCAGGGCGTGGTGCTCAAGGCGGCTGATGAGCCGGCGGTGAACCAGGCGGTCAAGCAACTGATCGCGGCGGGGATTCCGGTGGTGACCCTCGTCACGGACTTGCCGCAAAGCGAGCGCATCGGCTACGTCGGCATGGACAACCGCACCGCCGGCCAGACCGCCGCCTACCTGATGTCGCGCTGGCTACCGAAGCAGCCCCAGGACGTGGCGGTGGTGATCGGCAGTGAGTTGTTCCGTGGCGAAGAAGAGCGCGAAATGGGTTTCCGCGCCTGGCTGCGGGGGCGTGCCGCGCACTTGCGGGTAGTGGACATCAGTGGCGGCTATGGGGTGTACGACCGCACTTTTGAACGGGTGACCCAGGCGCTGAAGCAGCATCCCGAACTCAAGGCGGTGTACAGCGTCGGCGGTGGCAACCGCGCGATCGTCGATGCTTTCGCCGCCCTGGACCGGCCACTGGAAGTGTTTATCGGTCACGACCTCGACGAAGAAAACCGCCAGTTGCTGCGCGAAGAAAAAGTCGCCGCGATCATCGACCACAACCTGCAGATCGATGCCCGCCACGTGTTCCTGCATATCCTGCACTACCACCGGCTCTGGAAGACCGGGCCGATTGCGCCGTCACAGGTGCAGATCGTGACGCCGTTCAACCTGCCGGATTGATGACTCCCTCAATAACAACATCAGGAGTTCGACCATGCTACGAATCGCCGTTCTGGGTGCCGGGCGCATCGCCAGGATCCACGCCGCCAACGTCGCCGCCCATCCCAACGCCACGCTGGTATTGGTGGCCGACCCCTGGCGTGAAGGTGTCGATGCCTTGAGCACGCAACTGGGCTGCGAGGCCGCTTACGATTGCGCCGCCGTGCTGACCCGCCAAGACATCGACGCCGTGGTGATCGGTACACCTACCGATACGCATATCGACCTGCTCCTGGCGGCAGTGGCCGCGGGCAAGGCGGTACTCTGCGAAAAACCCATCGACCTCGATATCGCCAAGGCCCGCAGCGCCGCCCAAGCGGTAGAGCGCCAAGGCGGTAGGGTGATGCTCGGTTTCAACCGACGCTTCGACCCCGACATGCTGCGCCTGCGCCAGGCCCTCGATGCCGGGCAGATCGGTGACGTGCGCCAGGTGATTATCACCAGTCGCGACCCCGGCCTGGCACCGCGCGACTACCTGGAACACTCCGGCGGCATCCTGCGCGACATGACCATCCACGACTTCGACACCGCCCGCCACCTGCTGGGCGAAGAACCGGTGGAGGTCAGCGCCATCGCCAGCCGCCTGGTGGACCCGAGCCTGGCCGAGATCGACGACTACGACAGCGTGATGGTGCTGCTGCGCACCGCCTCCGGCAAGCAGTGCCACATCAACTGCTGCCGCCAGGCGGTGTACGGTTATGACCAGCGCGTGGAAGTGTCCGGCGCCAAGGGCGTGCTGCTTACCGACAACCATCGCCCCAGCACCTTGCGGCACTGGAGCGCCGAGCACACCGAAGCGCTGGAGCCTTTGCAGCACTTTTTCCTCGAGCGTTATGCAGAGGCCTACCGCAATGAGCTGACGCACTTCATCGACGCATTGAACAGCGGCACGGCATTGCCCACCAGCGTGCGCGATGGGCTGTATGCGTTGCACTTGGCGGACTGTGCGTTGGAATCGGTGAGGGCTGGGCGTAGCGTCGCGGTCAGTTACGATCTTTGGCCGTAAGCGCTTGAACCCGTGCGGTCGACAAGGCGAATGCTATCGCGCCCACCCCGCTTGGACTCATACAGCGTGGTATCGCCTTGCTCAATCAACGCCGTCAGGCTCGGCGGCGGCTGGTCGAACAGGTTGGCGCCGATGCTCAGAGTCACCGGCGCCGGCGTGTTGAAGGTCTGCGAGGCCAGTTGGTGGAACTGGTCGCGCAGGCTGCTGCCCAGTTCGACGATCTGTTCGGTGGAGGCCGGGTTGAACAGAATCACGAATTCATCCCCACCCAGGCGGGCCGCCAGCGCGCCCTGGGGCACCACGCCGCGGATCATTTCACTCAAGGCAATCAGCAAGCGGTCGCCGGCGGTGTGGCCGTGGAGGTCGTTGACCGATTTGAAGTTGTCGATGTCGATCAGCAGCAGCGCACCCGGTTGCGCCGGCGACACCTGGGCCAGCAGGCGCGGTGCGCGCAGGTCGAGGGCGCGGCGGTTGTACAGGGCGGTCAGTGGGTCGCGGGCGGCGAGGCGGGCAATCTGCTGTTCGCGACGGTAGCGTTCGGAGCCGGTCATCGACAGCGCAATCAGCATGATTGCCATGGCGCCTTCCACCAGGGACACCTGAATGATCTCGCCCTTGAACGCGGCGAGGTCGATCAAGGTGCCGGGGATCAGCACCGACAGCGCCTTGGCCACATAAAACCCACCATGGATCAGCAGTACATAGCGCAACTGCACGGCGCCGATGCTCAAGGACTTGCCATGGGGGCGCAGCAGGAAACTGGCGCGCAGGGTCGGCAGCGCCACCAGCAGCGACTGCACGCCCAGCATGGCTTTGGACCACGGCAGGTCGGCCGGCAGCATCAGCATGCCGAGCCACACCACCAGCATCAACAACCACAACGGCGACAAACGCACCTGGGTGAACCGTGCCACACCCAGCAGAAATAGAAAGTGCGCGGTCACCAGCAAGCCGTTGGCGAACCAGATGCCGATCATCAGGAAGCCATTGATGCGTAGCAGCGCGAGGAGAGAGCCGATGCAGATGGTCGCGAAACCCGCGCTCCAGCACAGCAGCGAGGGTTCACGCACACTGCGCCACTCAACGGCCAGGTACAGGGCGGCAGCGGCCGCCAGGGCAACGGAAAGTGCCAGTATCGTGGGAGGGTCGAGCGTCATTTCTTGCCGGGTCTGCCTGGTGTGCCTTTAGAACCGGGATTGTAAGCGCACACGCAGGTTTTTCAGAGCATTCATCGTGATGGCACACGGCCAGGCGATGATCGGCAGGTCAGGCGCCTTTGGTCGACGGCAGCAGGACCGTCAGGATGCCCACCAACGGCAGGAACGAACACAGTGTGTAGACGTACTCGATACCGTGGGTATCGGCGAGCAAGCCGAGCAAGGCCGCGCCAATCCCGCTGAAACCGAACATCAGGCCGAAGAAGATCCCGGCGATCATGCCCACGTTGCCGGGCACCAGCTCCTGGGCATACACCACGATGGCCGAGAAGGCCGACGCGATGATAAACCCGATTACCACGCTCAATACCGCCGTCCAGAACAGGTCGACGTAGGGCAGCGCCAGGGTGAACGGCGCGGCGCCGAGGATCGAGAACCAGATGACTTTCTTGCGGCCGATCCTGTCGCCGATCGGGCCGCCCGCGAAGGTGCCGACTGCCACGGCGCCCAGGAACAGGAACAGGTACATCTGCGAGCTGGAGACCGACAGCTGGAATTTTTCGATCAGGTAGAACGTGAAGTAGCTGGTCAGGCTGGTCATGTACCAGTATTTGGAGAACACCAGCACGGCGAGCACCACCAGGGCAAAGGTCACGCGGCCTTTGGACAGCCCGTGGGTGGCTTTGCCGCCTTGCTTGAGCTTGAACAGGTTGAGGTGGTGGCGGTACCAGCGGCTCAGGCCGTAGAGCACCAGGATCGCAAACACGGCAAACAATCCGAACCAGGCGATATGGCCCTGGCCGTAAGGAATGATGATCGCCGCGGCCAGCAATGGGCCCAACGCGCTGCCGGTATTGCCGCCCACCTGGAAAGTCGACTGCGCCAGGCCGTAGCGACCGCCGGAGGCCAGGCGCGCGACGCGCGAGGTTTCCGGGTGGAAGGTCGACGAGCCGACGCCCACCAGGCCTGCCGCCAGCAGGATCGCCGGGAAGCTGCCGACAAAGGCCAGCATCAGGATGCCGATCAAGGTGCACACCATGCCCGCCGGCAGCAGCCATGGCTTGGGGTGGCGGTCGGTGTGGTAACCGATCCAGGGCTGCAGCAGCGAGGCGGTCAGTTGGAAGGTCAGGGTGATCAGGCCCACCTGGGTAAACGACAGGCCGTAGTTGGCCTTGAGCATCGGGTAGATCGACGGCAGCACGGCCTGGATCAGGTCATTGATCAAGTGCGCCAGGGCGCAGGCGCCTAGGATACGCATGACCAAAGGGCTGGCCTGGGGTGTAGTGGTTGCAGCGGCGGGTGACGCAGTGAGGGTCGACATGCAGGCATTCCATACAAGGCAGCTAATCAGAGGCGGCGACTTCTTAAGGTCGTCATCCATTACAAAATGATTCGGCGTTCATGCTAGATTCGTCAAGAATGCCTGTCTCGCGTAATTCGGGCGACAACCATCGCAAAAAGGGCGAAATGATTAAACCACTGAATGAATTTCTCCAGGAAATCAACGAAGGCGCCTGGGCTGTCATCAGTTCCGCCACGGATTACCCGGAAAACTGGGTGATCCCCGACCACAGCCACGAGAAACATCAACTGCTCTACGCCATCGAGGGCGTAATGGTGGTGTACTCGGCGCTGAACCAGTGGACGGTGCCGCCCAATCGCGGGATCTGGATGCCTGCCGGGCAAGTGCATTCCCTGCGTTGCGTCGGCACCCTGAAGATGCGCAGCGTGTTCGTGCGCCCGGACCGCTTCCCGAACATGCCCGGCGAGCCGAAAACCGTCAGCATTTCACCGCTGCTGAGCGAGCTGATCAAGGCCTCCGTGAGTTTGAAACCGCCGTATGCCGAGGACTCGCGGGAGGCGCGGATCATGCACTTGATCCTCGACGAACTGGCCATCCTGCCGGCGTTGCCACTGTCGTTGCCGCAGCCCGCCGACCCTCGCCTGCAGCGCATCAGCCTGGCGCTGCAGGAAGACCCGAGCGACGCCTCCACCGTGGCGCACTGGAGCGAACGCCTGAACCTGGACCAGAAAACCATCCAGCGTCTGTTTCGCAGGGAAACCGGCATGACCTTCGGCCAATGGCGTCAGCAGGCGCGGTTGCTGCTGGCGCTGGAGCGCATTGCGGTGGGCGAGAAGGTGATCGATATCGCGCTGGAACTGGGCTATGAAAGCCCCAGTGCTTTTACCAGCATGTTCAAGAAACAGTTTGGCAAGACGCCGAGTCATTTCTTCAGGTAGGGCGGCTGATCGGTGGGCGTCAAGTTGGCACAGAAGAGGCACCCGATCAGTCGCGCAAACCGGCTTTTAGTTGATGCGCGGGTGCTGTTCCACGAGGTGCTTGCGCTTGGCTTCCAGCTCGGCAATCTCGGCATCGATGTCTTCGATCTTCTGCTCGATAGTGTCGTGGTGTTCCTGCAGCAGTTCCTTGGCTTCTTCCATGTCCGAAGCGGCCGGCGCTGCACCGCGCAGTGGCTTGTTGGCGGTTTCCTTCATGGTCAGGCCGGTGATCAGGCCGACCACCGCAAACACCATCAGGTAGTAGGCGGGCATGTACAGGTCGTTGGTGCTTTCCACCAGCCAGGCCACGGCGGTCGGGGTGACGCCGGCGATCAGTACCGAGACGTTGAACGCACTGGCCAGCGCGCTGTAGCGCAGGTGAGTGGGGAACATCGCCGGCAGGGTCGAGGCCATCACGCCGATAAAGAAGTTGAGGATCACCGCCAGGATCAGCAGGCCCGCGAAGATCAGCCCGATCTTGCCGCTGGTGATCAGCATGAACGCCGGGATGGCCAGGAACAGCAGGCCGATACTGCCAGCGATGATAAACGGCTTGCGGCCGATCTTGTCGCTGACAAAGCCAATGAACGGCTGCACGAACAGCATGCCGACCATGATCGCAATGATGATCAGCACACCGCTGTTTTCTTTGTAGTGCAGGTTATGCGACAGGTAGCTCGGCATGTACGTGAGCAGCATGTAGTACGTCACGTTGGTGGCCGCGACAATCCCGATGCAGGTCAGCAGGCTGCGCCAGTGCTGGGTCGCGACCTCCTTGAACGAGACTTTGGGACCGTGGGTCAGGCCTTCGCGGTCGCCTTGTTCGAGCTTGTCCATGTGTTGCTGGAAGGCCGGGGTTTCTTCCAGCGCATGGCGCAGGTACAGGCCGATGATGCCCAAGGGCAGGGCAAGGAAGAACGGCAGGCGCCAGCCCCACGCTTCAAAATCGGCTTCGCCGACGACGCTGGAAATCAGCACCACCACGCCCGCGCCCAACACGAAACCGGCGATGGAACCGAAGTCCAGCCAACTGCCCAGGAAGCCACGCTTGCGGTCCGGGGCGTATTCGGCCACGAAGATCGAAGCACCGGTGTATTCGCCACCGACCGAGAACCCCTGGGCCATTTTGCACAGCAACAGCAGGATCGGCGCCCAGATGCCAATCGAGGCGTAGGAGGGGATCAGGCCGATGGCGAAGGTGCTCAGGGACATGATCACAATGGTGGCGGCGAGGACCTTTTGCCGCCCGTACTTATCGCCCAGTGCCCCGAAGAACAGCCCCCCCAGCGGACGGATCAGGAAGGGCACGGAGAAGGTACCCAGTGCAGCGATCATTTGTACGCTGGGCGAAGCGTCGGGAAAAAACACCTTGCCCAGTACATAGGCGACAAAACCGTAGACGCCAAAGTCGAACCATTCCATGGCGTTACCCAGTGCGGCGGCGGTGATCGCCTTGCGCACTTTGGTGTCGTCGACGATGGTGATGTCTTTCAATCCGATGGGCTTGACGCTTTTCTTACGTGATTTCATGCGGGGCACTCTAAAGCAGAACAGGGGAGGTGCCATCGCTGCGATGGCACCGCTCTGTCAGTTCAGATACAGGCGGACATGAAATAATTCACCACTATTTGCGTTTTTTTGCGGATGGATTGAACGTTGTCAGTCCACACACGAGATATGCCGATGCCAGCCACCCCCTCCCGCCTCATCTACCGTCAGCCACGCCCCGACGATGTGCAGCGATTGTTCGCGATCTTCGGTGACCCGCAAACGAACCTGTTCAACCCAGCGGGGCCGATGGACAGCCTGGACGTTGCGCAACGCCTGCTGGATCACTGGCTCGAACAGTGGGCCAGTCAGGGTTATGGCTGGTGGGCGATTGCCCGCAAAGAAGCGCCGGAACACATCATTGGCTTCGGCGGGATCGCGCCCCTCAACTACTTGACCGAGCGGCGCATCAACCTCGGATACCGGTTCGCGGTGGAAGCCTGGGGGCAGGGCTATGCCACCGAGTTAGGCCGCGACGCGCTGATGCTGGCATTCAATACTCTCGGTTTGCCGGCGGTGTTCGGTCTGGTGCGACCGGATCACGCGGCATCGATTCGGGTGCTGGAAAAGATCGGCATGCAGCCTTTCGGCCTGCTCGATGATGTGCCGGGCAAGGCACCAAGCCTGGTATGACGGGTTTGTCATCCTACAACTGCGATGGCCTGATATTTTACATACCAGCCAAATACCTCGATAAGCGGCAATCTTTCAGATTGACAGCGTGTAGGCGTCTCGATATAAAAGTCGCAGTTGTACGACGACATATGACGTAACGTATGTCCTACCTAACAAAAATAAAAAGTGATGCCATGAACTTGAACGAGCCCATCAACGCCCAGCGCGTTGGCCAGGCGGTAGGTAACTATCGCTGGACCATCTGCGCGATGCTGTTCTTCGCTACCACCGTCAACTACCTCGACCGCCAGGTACTCAGCCTGCTGGCACCTCAGCTGTCCACGCAATTTGGCTGGAGCAACACCGACTACGCCAACATTGCCGCGGTGTTCCAGTTTGTCTACGCGATTTCCATGCTGTTCGCCGGGCGCTTTGTCGACAGGATCGGCACCAAGGCGGCCTATGTCGTGGCGATTGGCATCTGGTCCACGGGCGCCATCATGCATGCGTTCTCGGTGCCGATGGGCGAGGGCATCGCGGCCATCAGCGGCGCAATCGGCCTGGCGGTGATTCCGGTGTCGATTGCCGGTTTCATGCTGTCCCGTGCGGTGCTGGCGATTGGCGAAGCGGGTAACTTCCCGATCGCGATCAAGGCCACCGCCGAGTACTTCCCCAAGAAAGAACGTTCACTGGCCACCGGTATCTTCAACTCCGGGGCCAACGTGGGCGCGATCCTGGCGCCGATCTGCGTGCCGCTGATCGCAGGCCTCTGGGGCTGGGAAGCGGCGTTTATCGTGATCGGCGGCTTGGGATTCGTGTGGGTTGCGGTGTGGATCGCGCTCTACCAGAAACCGGAGGAGCAAAAACGCTTGTCGCCCGCGGAACTGGCCTACATCCGCAGCGACCAGACCGTGCAGCCTTTCACCCCGGCACCGGCCGGCGCTGTGGAGAAGAAGGTCTCGTGGTTCAAGTTGCTCACCTATCGCCAGACCTGGGCCTTTGCCTTCGGCAAGTTCATGACCGACGGCGTGTGGTGGTTCTTCCTGTTCTGGCTGCCCACCTATCTGTCGGCGCAATACGGCATGAAAGGCGCCGATATCGTGATGCCGCTGGCGGTGCTGTACAGCATGACCATGGTCGGCAGCATCGGTGGCGGCTGGTTCCCCAGCTACTTCATGGCGCGCGGCGATGCTCCTTACGATGGGCGCATGAAAGCCATGCTGGTGATTGCGCTGTTCCCGCTGGTGGTGTTGCTTGCGCAGCCGTTGGGCTACATCAGCTTCTGGGTACCGGTATTGCTGATCGGCGTGGGCGCCTCCGCGCACCAGGCGTGGTCGTGCAACATCTTCACCACGGTGTCGGACATGTTCCCGCAGAAGACCGTGGCTTCGGTGGTCGGTATCGGCGGCATGGCCGGCGGCCTCGGCGGCGTGGTGATGACCAAGATCGGCGGCTGGGTGTTCGACTACTACAAGTCAGTCGGTGACATCCACACCGGCTACATGATCATGTTCGCGATCTGTGCGCTGGCTTACCTGGTGGCGTGGAGCGTGATGAAGACGCTGGTACCGCGTCACAAGGAAATCACTGACCTGTAAACCCGAGGAGAAATGTGGGGGCAGGCAAGCCCGCCCCCCATGGGTTTGTGCCGTTACGGGTTACGCGTTACCCGCCAAATGGTATTGGCCAGGTCGTCGGCGATGATCAGCGCGCCTTTCGGGTCTACCGTCACGCCCACCGGGCGGCCACGGGTCTTGCCGTCATCACCGCGAAAGCCGGTGGCGAAGTCGATAGGCTCGCCGGACGGCTTGCCATTGCTGAACGGCACGAAGATCACCTTGTAGCCCACCGGATTGTCACGGTTCCAACTGCCGTGCTCGCCGACGAAGACGCCATCGGCAAACTTCTCGCCCATTTGCGCGATGGAAAAGTCTACGCCGAGGGCTGCCACGTGGGAGCCCAGGCTGTAATCCGGCTTGATCGCAGCGGCGACTTTGGCCGGGTTCTGCGGCTGTGCACGCGGGTCGACGTTCTGGCCCCAATAGCTGTAGGGCCAGCCGTAGAAGGCGCCTTCACGCACCGAAGTGAGGTAGTCCGGCACCAGGTCCGGGCCGAGTTCGTCGCGTTCGTTGACCACCGTCCACAATTGCCCGGAGTCCGGCTGGATGGTCAGTGCGGTCGGGTTGCGCAGGCCTGTTGCATAGGGCTTGCGCGCGCCGGTGGCCGCGTCGATCTGCCAGACCATCGCGCGGTCGATCTCCACTTCCATGCCGCGTTCGGTGACATTGCTATTGGAGCCGATACCCACGTAGAGCTGGCTTCCGTCAGCGCTCACGGCCAGGGATTTGGTCCAGTGATGGTTGATCTGTGCCGGCAGGTCGGTGACTGTGCTGGGTGGGCCGCTGGCCTTGGTCTGGCCGTCGGCGTAGTCGAAGCTCACCAGTGCATCCTGGTTGGCCACATAGAGTTTGCCGTTGGCGAACGCCAGGCCGTAGGGCGCATTGAGGTTGTCCGCGAACACGGTCTTGAGTTCATAGGTGCCGTCACCATCGGCGTCGCGCAGCAGGGTCAGGCGGTTGCCGCTCTTGACCTTGGTATTGCCTTCGGCCTTGATCAGGCTGGCGATCACGTCCTTGGGCTTGAGCTTCGCTGCGCTACCGCCACGGCCTTCAGCGACGAGGATGTCACCGTTGGGCAGCACCAGGGTCTGGCGCGGGATGGCGAGGCCAGTGGCGATGGCCGTCACGCTGTAGCCATCCGGCACCTTGGGTTTTTGCTCGCCCCACGGTGCGGGCTCGGCAATCTTCATGCTCGGCAGCAGGCTGCTTTGTTGCTCGGGCAGCTTGGGATTCGGACCACGGGCCTGGGTCTTGTCGCCTTCGCCCCCGCAGGCGCTCAGCAATAATGCGGCGCTCAACAGGGTCAGGGTGCTGGACGTTTTCATTTGACACCTCCCGAGCGCAGGCCGGTCCATGTCGCCGCCAGTGTCAGCAGCATGACGATGGCCGACAGCACTAGGCCGGCCGGCATCGAGGCGTAGGCGTCCTTGGCGTGCTGGAAGGCATTGACCAGGCCCAGTAACCAGGTGGCCAACAGCAGCAGCACATACCGTGCGGGTTGTCCGGCCTTGCGCTCGGCGCGGAGCAGGTTGACCAGCGCGAACAAAAACGCAAAACCTGCGAACACCAACGCGCCAGCAATCAGCCAGGACGCGAAGTTGGCCCATTGAATCTGGTAGGTCTGGGTGTAGGCAATGTCACTGAGCAAGGCACCGAGAAACAACGGTACGGTGCCGGCCAGCAAGGTCGCATGCAGCGGCCCTGGCGTGTATCGGTAGGCGGGGAGGGTAGTCATAGGCGTGGCGGCTCCTTGTTGTACAACGCCCCTGGGATGGGGCAGCGCATAGGAGATGAGCACACCGGACGTCAGAAAGTTCAGCGTGAATCGTGTCGAAATATTGTGAACCCACTGGGTTGGCCCCGGCCTAACGCCGTATCATCCAGCACTTTATTAACGCCAGGCGCTTCCATGACCCACCCTCGCATCGGCTTCGCGTGCCAATACAAGCACCCCGAACGCCTGCCCTCCGCCAGCGCCTTGAAGCTGATCGAAGGTCCGTTCAACCCGCGCACCACCACATTGCGCTGGATGGAGAGCGTTGCGCCGCAAGTGGCCCGTGACAAATTAGTGGAGGTGGTCACCCATAACCTGGCCGCCCAATTGCGCCTGTTGGCGTACGTCGCCGAGCTGCCGCCGACCTTGCGTATGCTGCGTCTGAGCAGCGATCTGTTGCCCTTCTATAGCCACCCGAAAATCGCTGCTGTGTACAAGGACCCGGCCATCGAACGTCAGTTGGTGGAGGGGTTTGCCGCTATCGGCGACTTGGCGCGTGCTTCGGATATTCGCCTGTCGTTCCACCCTGGCCAGTACTGTGTGCTGGGTTCGGAGAACCCTGGCGTGGTGGAAAACAGCCTGGCCGAGTTTGAATACCACGCTGACATGATCCGCATGATGGGCTACGGCCGACGCTTCCAGGACCTCAAGTGCAATGTGCACATTGCCGGCCGCCTTGGCGTGCAAGGCACCCGTGCGGTGTGGTCGCGCCTGTCAGAAGTGGCGCGCAACTGCATCACCTTCGAGAACGACGAGAAAACCTATGGCCTGGACCACTGCCTGCAAGTCGCCGACCTGGCGCCGGTGGTGCTGGACATTCACCACTGCTGGATCAACGAAGACGACTACATCGACCCCCACTCGGAACGGGTCGCCCGCGTGATTGAAAGCTGGCGTGGCGTGCGGCCCACCCTGCATTACTCCCAACCCCAGGAGAGCCTGCAGGCACTGGGGTTCGACGCCGAGCACAAGCTGGAAATGGGTGCGCTGTTGCAGGTCGTGTCCAAGCGCGACCTGTACGCCCATAGCGCACAGATGTGGAACCGCTGGACCAACGACTACGCGCTGCAGTTTCTCGATCGTTTCGACATCATGCTCGAAGCCAAGGACAAAAACGTGGCCGCGTTGGCCTTTTATGCGCACTGGACGCGGTGCAACGGTTGAGGCGTAGGCAGAGTGTCGGTCGACCAGGATGCCAGCAGCGCCACAAAACGTGCGCCCAGCAGGCACAACCAAAATCCTGAGCGGGTGCCTCAGGACTTGAACCGTCCCACCAGGCCATTCAACTCGTCCGACAGATTGGACAAACGCCCCGAATCGTCCTGCGCCGAGTTGGCCAGGCTTTCCACCAGGCGTGCCTCGTCGTAGATCTGCTGGATATGCCGGTTGATCTCTTCGGCCACGCTGTGTTGTTCCTCGGCCGCGGCGGAGATCTGCAGGTTCTGGTCGCGGATCTCGTTCACCGACAATTGGATGCCTTCGAAACTGTCCCGCGCGCTTTCGATGGAGGACACGCTGGCTCGCGACAGGTCCAGGCAACTGCCCATCTTCTGTGTGACTTCCTGGGTCTTGTTTTCCAGGGTGCCGAGCAGTTGCTCGATTTCACCGGTGGAGTCGGACGTGCGCTTGGCCAGTGCGCGCACTTCATCGGCCACCACCGCGAAGCCACGGCCCTGGTCGCCGGCACGGGCGGCTTCGATGGCGGCGTTGAGTGCCAGCAGGTTGGTCTGCTCGGCAATCGCGCGGATGGTGCCGAGAATCTGGTTGATGCTGCGGCTGCCGGCCTCCAGTTCGACCATGGCCTGGGACGATTCGGTGAGGCGCCGGCCCAGGCGGTTGACGTTGTCGGTGGTGACCTCGATCTGCTGCTTGCCCTCGGCCACGCGACGGTGGCCGTTCTCGGCGGACTGCGCCGCACCGCTGCATGAGCGTGCGACTTCGTTGGCGGTGGCCACCATTTCGTTGAACGCGGTCGACACCAATTCGACGGCCTCACGCTGGCGGCCGGCAGCCTCGTTCATGTTGTGCGCCACCTCGCTGTTGACCTTGGAAGCGTTCTGCAGGTTGGCCGAGGCCGCGCCGATATGCTGGATCAGTTGGCGGATCGCCGCGAGAAACTTGTTGAACCAGCCGGCCAGTTCGGCGGTTTCATCCTTGCCCTGTACGTGCAACTCGTGGCGCAAGTCGCCTTCACCCTGGGCGATGGACTGCAGGCCGGTGCTGACCTGGCCGATGGGTTTGACGATGACCTTGGAAAACGCCGCCGCGATCAGCCCGAAGATCAGCACCAGCACGCCGACGATGATCGCGGTGAGGTAGGTCATGCGCGTGGCTTCGGCCATGACTTCACGGTGTTCGATCAGCCCGATATAGCGCCAGCCGAGGCCGGGTGAGGTCCACACGTTGGCCATGTAGCGCACGCCGTCGATCACCACCTCGGTGGAGCCTTGCGGCGTGTCGGCCAATTGCGCATAGGCTGCGCCCAGGTCCTTGAGCGGCTTGAAACTGTGGGCGGCGTCGCGTGGGTCCACCAGCACCACGCCGTCTTCGATCAGCATCACGTAGCCGCTTTCGCCCAGCTTGATGCTCTTGACCAGCTCGGTGAGGTTCTTCAGCGAGACGCTGACCACGAACACGCCCTTGGCCTTGCCGTTGTCCAGCAACGCCCGCGCAGTGCCTACCAGTGCCACGTCGTCTTTGTCGTAGTAGTAAGCCGGCGTGCGCACGGTCTTGCCGGGGCTGGCCATCGCGGCCTTGTACCAGGGGCGGGTGCGCGGGTCGTACTTGGCCAGTTGCGGGTCATCCGGCCATTTGGCGTAGGTGCCGTCTTCCAGGCCGATGGACAGGATCGCCGCCGCCGGGTGCGTGGCGCCAAAGCGCGCGAAACGGTCGATCACCGCTTGCGCCTCGGCCGGCATTGGCTGACTCGCCGCCTCGGCGGGCTGGTAGTTCTTTAGTGTGTTCACCGATGTGTATACAGGATCAGTAGCCATTTGATCGACGTTTTGCAGCGTGCCGTCGAAGAACTGGCGAATGTTGCCATCGATCTGACGGATTTCGCGGGTGCTGCCATCGATGAACTGATCCACCGCCTGGGTCCGTGTGTTCATGACCGAAATCACGGCCACCAGGCTCACCGGGATAAACGCAACAGAGGCAAATGCCAGTACCAACTTATTTTTTATTTTCATCGAGACGACCATCAGCGTAGAGGGCGGCCAAATCGTCGCAGTCCTGAAATGGAATCGCGGCAATTTGCTATCACTGCTGTTTCGGCCCTGGTCCGGCAAACCTTTAGGGTTTTTTGTACACAATACAAATGGGTGATTGTTCTGTATCCAATCAATACACATCACGCAGATAACGCTTCTGTTCGCTCAGCTGACGCCAGTAATCGACGGCACCTTCCACATCCAGCCCGCCGTGGGTTTGCGCCACTTGACGCAGGGCCTGGTCGACGTCCTTGGCCATATGGCTGGCATCGCCGCAGATGTACAGCCTGGCGCCGTCCTGCAGCCAGCGCCACAGTTCGGCGCCTTGCTCGCGGATGCGATCCTGCACGTAGACCTTCTGCGCCTGGTCGCGGGAGAACGCCAGGCTCAAGTGGGTGAGCAGGCCGTCGCGCTGCAGGCCTTGCAGTTCGTCCTGATAGTAGAAGTCAGTGGCGGCGTGTTGTTCGCCGAAGAACAGCCAGTTGCGGCCCTGATGCCCCAGCGCCCGGCGCTCCTGCAGGAACGCACGGAACGGTGCGACACCGGTACCGGGGCCGATCATGATCATCGGCACTTCGCCGTCACGGGGTGTGCGAAAGTGCTTGGACGGCTGCACGAACAATGGCACTTCACCGTCACCGACGCGGTCGGCCAGGAAGGTCGAGGACACCCCTTTGCGTCTGCCATAACGCACGGCGGCCACGGTGAGGTGCACTTCCCGTGGGTAGGCCTTGGCACTCGAGGCGATTGAGTAGAGGCGCGGCTGCAGGCGCTTGAGGGTGCCCAGCAGTTCGTCCGCCGAGCAATCGATGGGGTACTCGTGCAGCACGTCCGCCAGTTGCCGGCCCCACAGCCAGTCATTCAGTTCGGCCTTGTGCTCGGGGTTGAGCAGGTGCTTGAGGCCTGGGTTGGCGCTGCGCTCGGCGATAAAGGCCAGGGTGTCGCTGCTGGGCCGGGCGATTTCGAAATGCTGGGTGAGTGCCTGGTCCAGGGGAACATCGCCGAACGTGTCGATGTTCACGCAGGTACTGCCCCCCAGGCGGGTCAGGTCGAGCAACTCGCTGACCAGCTCGGGGCAGTTGCGCGGCCGCACACCCAGCGCATCGCCGGCTTCGTAGGTCAGCCCGGAGTCGGCCAGGTCCAGGGCGAACTGGCGGGTTTCCTTGTGGGCGCTGTGCGGATTCAGGTGCCGGTTGAGCAGCAGGCGCGACCCGTACAGCTTGGTCTTGCCGGCAGGCGTGGCGGGTGGGGCGAGCGCCACCGGCTTTGCCGGGTTGAGGCTCTGCTGGAAGCGCGCCAGCCAGGCGTCGGCGGGGGCTTCGAATTCGGTATCGCAGTCGACGCGTTCGAGCAGGCGGGTTGCGCCCAGTTCCGACAGGCGCTGGTCGAGTTGCTTGCCGTGGTTGCAGAACTGGTCGTAGTTCGGATCGCCCAAGGCCAGCACCGCAAAGCGCAGCGACTCCAGGCGCGTCTCGGCGGTGCTGAGGCTGTGCCAGAAACCTTCGCCATTGTCCGGCGGGTCGCCGTCGCCGAAGGTGCTGCTGATCAGCGCCAGGGTGTGGGTGCTCGCCAGTTTGCTCGCGGGGAAGTCCGACATCGCGCTCAGTTCCACCCTGATACCGGCGTCGTGCAGGCGCTTGGCGAAACGCTCGGCCAGGGCTTCGGCGTTGCCGGTTTGCGATGCCCACAGCAGGGTCACGGCAGGCGAGGGCGCTGCGCCGGATTCGGTATGACTGAATAGCCCGCCGAGCAAGCCGTTCAACCAGAGCCGGGACGCATCGGCCAGCGGCGCATTGGCGGGCATCGTCGGTACGCCGACGGCCTGGCGCGCGGCGTTGGATTGCAGGCCGCTGAGGAAACCAGCGAGGTAGATGCGCTCGTTGTCACTCAATGACGGTTGCGGCAGGTGACGGAGGCCGGCGATTTCGGCGAAGGCGTCGAGGCGCGACATGACGGTGTCCTCAGGTTCGTGAGCGTGGAGGTCGAGGAGCTGATGGTCGATCAGTTCGACGCGGACCAGGGCGACGGCGCAGAACTTGAACTCCGGCTGCAGGGAAATCGGGTCCACGGCATCGTTGGTCACGGCGTTGATCGCCAGGTGTTCGCCAAACACATCGTTCCAATGAAAAGGTGCAAAACAGTTGCCTGGCCGCACACGGTCGGTGACCACGGCAGGCAGCACGGCGTGGCCGCGCAGGGAGCGTATTTCGACCCGGTCCTTGTCTTTGATGCCCAGCCGGGCTGCGTCTTCGGGGTGCAGTTCCACGAAGGGGCCGGGGTTGAGTTTGTTCAAGGTGGCGACCTTGCCGGTCTTGGTCAGGGTGTGCCATTGGTGCTGCACGCGGCCGGTGTTGAGCACGAAGGGGAACGCATCATCGGGCATCTCGGCGGGCGGCATATGCGGGCGGGCAAAGAACCGGGCCTTGCCGTTGTCGGTGGCGAAGGCGAGGGCGCCGTGGGTGCGGTAGCGGATCGGGTTGCGGTCCGCTGCATCAACGGATGCGCAGGGCCATTGCAGCGGCTTTTCGCGCAGGCGCGGGTAACTCGCGCCGCGCAGGTCATAGCCGGTCTTGGGGTTCCAGGCGCATTTGATTTCTTCGAATACGTCGGCGGCGGATGCGTAGCTGAAGGCTTCGGCAAAGCCCATCTCACAGGCGACCCTGGCGATGATCTGCCAGTCGGGTAACGTTTCGCCGGGGGCGTCGACGGCTTTCTGCATCAGGGTCAGGTTACGTTCGGAGTTGATCATCACCCCTTCGGCTTCGGCCCACAGCGCACCCGGTAGCAGAATGTCGGCGTAGCGGTTGGTCTCGGTGTCGAGGAAGGCATCCTGGGTAATCACCAGTTCGGCGGTCTGCAGCCCTTTGATGACGGTTTGGCGGTTGGGCACGCTGGCGACCGGGTTGGTGCAGATTATCCAGCAGGCCTTGATCTGCCCGGCGGCCATCTGCTCGAACAGCGCCACGGTGCCGCTGCCGGCCTGGCGTGGCAGGCTGTCGTGGGGGATCTGCCACAGGTCCTCGATAAAGGCGCGGTCCGCCTCGACCAGCACCGAGCGCTGCCCCGGCAGGCCTGGGCCCATGTAGCCCATTTCGCGCCCGCCCATGGCGTTGGGCTGGCCCGTGAGGGAAAACGGACCGCTGCCCGGCCGGCAGATGGCGCCGGTGGCAAGGTGCAGGTTGCAGAGGGCGTTGGTGTGCCAGGTGCCGTGGGTACTCTGGTTCAGGCCCATGGTCCAGCAGCTCATCCACTCGGTGGCCTGGCCGATCCAGTCGGCGGCTTGGCGGATATCCGCTTCGGCAAGGCCGGTGAGGTCTGCGACGCGCTGCGGCGAATAGTCCTCCAGGAACGCGGGCATGGCCTCCCAGCCCTCCGTGAATGCAGCGATGAATTGCGGGTCGGTATGGCCGTTTTTGACCAGCAGGTGCAGCAGGCCATTGAGCAGGGCCAGGTCGGTGCCGGGTTTTATCGGCAGGAACAGGTTGGCCTTGTCCGCCGTGGCGCTGCGCCGTGGGTCGACCACGATCAGCTTCGCCCCGGCCTTGACCCGGTCCATCATGCGCAGGAACAGGATGGGGTGACAGTCGGCCATATTTGCGCCGATCACGAAGAACAGGTCGGCGCGGTCGAAGTCCTCATAGGAGCCCGGCGGGCCGTCGGAGCCGAGGGACAGTTTGTAGCCACTGCCGGCGCTGGCCATGCACAGGCGCGAGTTGGACTCGATGTTGGCGGTGCGCACGAAGCCCTTGGCCAGTTTGTTGACCAGGTACTGGGATTCCAGCGACATCTGGCCCGACACGTAGAAGGCCAACGCGTCCGGCCCATGGGTGTCGAGGACGTGGCGCAAGCGGCGCGCAGTGTCGCTGATGGCCTTGTCCATGGCGACGCGCACGGGGTCCTGCTCGCGTGCCTGGCGCACATAGGCGTTCTCCATGCGTCCGGATTCGGCGATGGCTTGGCCGCAGGTGGTGCCTTTGGTGCACAGGCGACCGAAGTTGGTGGGGTGGGCCTTGTCGCCGATCACCTTGACTACTTTGTTGTGTTCGACCTGCATGACGATGCCGCAGCCCACGCCACAATAGGGACACACACTGCGTATGCTTTGGTTGGCCATGTGAAACCCGTGTAAACAAAAAAGGCGCCTTGTAACCCTCCGTTGAAAACGGGGATTACACGGCGCCTTTGTCGTGAGAGGGCAGTCAGCGTTGACTGCTTGGTTGGGGTGTTCCTAGCAAGTCACGCGCCAGTTTGTTCACGACGCGGTTTGTCGGGTGAACTGGCCTTTTGTGATGAACGGGATTTTTGTGGTGAGCGGGCTTGCCCCGCGCTGGGCTGCGCAGCAGCCCTTAAATAGATACCGTGGTGCTCCCGCGCGGGGCAAGCCCGCTCACCACAGCAAGCCCGCTCACCACAGAACACTGTTTACCCCTGGCAAATCGTGCACTTTTATGACGCGAGACGCACCAGTTAGAGGCGTTGGAGAGGGTGTACAGAATTGCGAACAACCTGTCGAGCCATGAACACGGCCTCGCCTTCGTTTGGCACAGACCCTGCAAGCTCCCTCTTAACCCACCTCGGTCAACGACGATCGACACCAGGGGCAATAGCGGTCAGTCCGGCGCAGTCGCCCGATCCGAACCCGCATAAGAACAGGCAAAGACGCCTGGAACCGAAAGGTTTCAGGCGTTTTTTTTGCTTTTTTAAACCGTGATGAGCTTTGTCGGGTGCTTTATATGAACAATCTCAAAACCTTGATCGTCGTCGGCAATGGCATGGTCGGCCACCACTGTGTGGCGCAACTGATCGAGCGCGGCGCGCTGGATCGCTATCGCTTGCATGTGTTCAGCGAGGAACCGATGCGCGCCTATGACCGGGTGCATCTGTCCGAGTATTTCACCGGCCGTGACGCCGAGTCCCTGGCCTTGTCCGAGGCCTCGTTGTATCAGACGCCAGGCGTGACCCTGCACCTGGGCGTGCCGGTGCTGGAGATCGACCGCGTCCGCTGCGAGGTGATCACCGCCAACGGTTGCTTCGGCTATGACAAGCTGGTGTTGGCCACCGGCTCCTATCCGTTCGTGCCGCCGATCGAAGGCGCAGAAGGCGATTCGCGGCTGGTGTATCGCACGCTTGAAGACCTGGACGCGATTCGCAAGGCGGCCGTCAACGCGAAGCGCGGTGTGGTGGTGGGCGGTGGCCTGCTGGGCCTGGAAGCCGCCAACGCGCTGAAAAGCCTGGGCCTTGAAGCCCATGTGGTGGAGTTCGCGCCGCGCTTGATGCCGGTGCAACTGGACGACTTGGGCGGCCTGGCGCTCAAGGCGCAGATCGAGCGGCTGGGCGTGGGGGTGCATTTGTCTCGCGCCACCCAGTCGATCAGTGCTGGCGAGCAGTTCCGCTACCGCATGAACTTCGCCAATGACGAATGCCTCGAAACCGACCTGATCGTGTTCTCTGCCGGTATCCGCGCCCAGGACGCACTGGCCCGTCAGGCGGGCCTCGAGATCGGCCCGCGCGGCGGCGTGGTGATCAACGACGAATGCCTGAGTTGTGACCCGAACATCTACGCGATAGGCGAGTGTGCCTCCTGGAACGGCAGCCTGTTCGGCCTGGTCGCGCCCGGCTACCAGATGGCCCGAGGCGTCGCCGCGCTGCTTTGTGAGCAAACCGCCGAGCCGTTTGTGGGCGCCGACATGTCCACCAAACTCAAATTGCTGGGCGTGGACGTGGGCTCCATCGGCGACGCCCATGCCCACACACCCGGCGCGCGCAGCTACCAGTTCATCGACGAAGCCAGCGCCAGCTACCGCCGCCTGGTGGTGGACGCCTCGGGCAAGCAGGTGATCGGCGCCGTGCTGGTGGGTGACAACAGTTACTACGACACCTTGCTGCAATACCTGCAGAACGGCATCGCGCTGCCATCCGAACCGGCCAGCCTGATCCTGCCATCCTCCAGTGGCGCTCCGATCCTCGGCCCCGGCGCGTTGCCGGAATCGGCCACCGTGTGCTCCTGCCACAACGTGACCAAAGGCGCGATCTGCTCGGCCATCGACAGTGGCTGCAGCGACCTTGGCCTGCTCAAATCCCAGACCAAGGCCTGCACCGGTTGCGGCGGCTGCGCCGGGCTGCTCAAGCAAGTGTTCGAGCATGAACTGATCGCCCGTGGCGTCAGCGTCGACAAGAGCCTGTGCGAGCACTTCGCCTACACACGGCAGGCGCTGTACGCGCTGGTGCGTGTGGAAGGCATCACCACGTTCGACGAACTGCTGGCCAAACACGGCCGTGGCCATACCGGTTGCGACGTCTGCAAGCCGACGGTGGGCTCGATCCTGGCGTCGTGCTGGAACCAGCCGATCATGGACGCATCCCTGGTGCCGCTGCAGGACACCAACGATACGTTCATGGCCAACATGCAGAAGAACGGCACCTACTCGGTGGTGCCACGCATTCCGGGCGGCGAGATCACCGCGGATAAGCTCATTGTGATCGGCGAAGTGGCGAAGAAATACGACCTCTACACCAAGATCACCGGCGGCCAGCGCATTGACCTGTTTGGCGCGCAACTGCATGAACTGCCGGACATCTGGGGCGAGTTGATCGCGGCGGGGTTCGAGACCGGGCATGCGTATGGCAAGTCCACGCGCACGGTGAAGTCGTGCGTGGGCAGCACCTGGTGCCGCTACGGCGTGCAAGACAGCGTGAAAATGGCGCTGCTGATCGAGGACCGCTACAAGGGCCTGCGCTCGCCGCACAAGCTCAAGTTCGCAGTGTCCGGCTGCACTCGCGAGTGCGCCGAAGCCCAGAGCAAGGACGTGGGCGTGATCGCCACGGAGAAGGGCTGGAACCTCTACATCGCTGGTAACGGTGGCATGCGCCCGCGTCATGCGGAACTGTTTGCCACCGACCTGGACGATGCCTCGCTGATCCGCTGCATCGACCGTTTCCTGATGTTCTACATCCGCACCGCCGACAAGTTGCAGCGTACATCGGTATGGCGCGAGAGCCTGGAAGGCGGCCTGGATTTCCTCAAGGACGTGATCCTGCACGACAGCCTGGGCGTGGGTGCCGAGCTGGAAGCGCAAATGCAACAGGTGGTCGACCGCTATGAATGCGAGTGGGCCAACGCCCTCAAGGACCCGGAGAAACTCAAGCGCTTCCGCACCTTCGTCAACGACAAACGCCCCGACCCGGACATCCACTTCGTCCAGGAACGCGGCCAGCGCCGGCCGATCATGGCCGCCGAACTCAACCTGATTCCCGTCACCGAGGAGATTGCTTGATGAGCCAGTCCAACACGCAACGCAACCTGGCCACCTGGAAACGTGTGTGCAACCAGGCCGACCTGGTGAGCAATTCCGGCGTGGTGGTGTGGGTGGACGGCGCGCAGGTGGCGCTGTTCTACCTGCCGGATGCGCAGGACCAGACGGTGTACGCCATCGACAACCATGACCCGGAATCCGGGGCGAATGTGATCGGCCGTGGTTTGATCGGCAGTATCAAGGGCGACCTGGTGGTGGCGGCGCCGATCTACAAGCAGCATTACCGGCTGGAAGACGGCCAGTGCCTGGAGGCGCCGGACCAGCGCCTGCGGGTGTGGCCGGTGCGGTTGAACGGTGGGGGGGTGGAGTTGGCATTGGCTTGATGCTGTGTGCAGGAGTTGTGGCGAACCGATTCCTGTAGTGAGCGGGCTTGCCCCGCGCTGG
>NZ_JFCA01000034.1 GCF_000612585.1 Pseudomonas sp. CHM02 | reverse complement strand
TCGCCGGCAAGCCGGGCTCCTACCGTTCAGCGTCAGGCCTGGTAGCTGATACGTCCGTCGACCAGGGTGTAACGCACCGTCGCCGGCAGGCTATGGCCGACGAACGGGCAGTTTTCCCCCTTGGACAGCCACTGCTCCCCGGCAATGGTGGAGCTGGCCGGGTCGAACAGCACCAGGTCTGCCGCCGAACCCACCGCCAGCTTGCCCGCCGGCAAGCGCAAGGCCTCGGCCGGGCCGGGGCTCAGGCGTGCCAGCAGTGTCGGCAAGTCCAGCAAGCCATCCTCCACCAACGTCATCGCCAGCGGCAGCAACAGTTCGACACTGCTGATGCCCGGCTCTGTCGCGCCGAACGGTGCCAGCTTGGCATCGCGCTCGTGGGGCTGGTGATGGCTGGAAATCGCCGAGACCACACCGGATTTCACCGCCGCACGCAAACCTTCGCGGTCGGCCAGGGTGCGCAGCGGCGGTTGCACGTGATACAGGCTGGAGAAGTCGATCAGCGCCTCATCCGTCAGGATCAGCTGATACAGCGCCACATCCGCGGTAACCGGCAAGCCACGGGCCTGGGCCTGGGCGATCAGGGCCACACCACGCGCGCTGGTCAGCTGGCTGAAGTGCGCACGCACGCCACTTTGTTCCACCAGCAGCAGGTCGCGGGCGAGGGCCACGGTTTCGGCGGTTTCCGGAATGCCCGGCAGGCCGAGGAAGCTGGCCACTGCGCCTTCATGGGCCAGGCCGCCTTCGGCCAGGTCGCGGTCCTGGGAGTGGAAGATCACCGTCAAATCGAAGGTCGCCGCGTATTCCAGGGCACGCAACAGCGTACGGGTGCTGCGGAAGCTTTCCAGGCCGTTGCCGAAGGCGACGCAACCGGCGTCACGCAGGGCGATCAGCTCGGCGAGTTGTTCGCCTTCCAGGCCTTTGCTCAGGGCGCCGATGGGGAACACTTTGCAATTGCCGGCTTCACGGGCGCGGTCGAGGATCAGCTCGGTCACGGCCGAGGTGTCCAGTACTGGCTTGGTATGCGGCGGGCAGCACAGGCTGGTCACACCACCGGCCGCGGCGGCGCGGGTTTCGCTGGTGATGTTGCCCTTGCGGCTGTAACCCGGCTCGCGCAGGGCGACGTTCAGGTCGACCAGGCCAGGCGCGGCCACCAGGCCTTTGGCGTCGATGGTCTCGCTGGCGTTGAAGCCTGCGGGCGCGGCGCCAATGGCAATGATCTTGCCGGCTTCCAGATGCAGATCGGTAACTTGATCCAGGCCACTGGCCGGATCGATGACTCGGGCGCCGAGAATGCTGAGCTTCACTGGGCGTTCTCCTGCTCGAATTGACGTTGCGCGGTTTGCCCGCTCATGGCCATGGACAACACCGCCATGCGTACGGCGATGCCGTAGGTCACCTGGTTGAGGATCACCGACTGGTTGCCGTCGGCCACCGCCGACTCAATCTCCACGCCGCGGTTGATCGGGCCGGGGTGCATCACGATGGCATCCGGCTTGGCGCCGGCCAGGCGTGCGGTGGTCAGGCCGAACAGACGATAGAACTCGCCTTCGCTCGGCAGCAGGCCGCCGGCCATGCGCTCACGCTGCAGGCGCAGCATGATCACCACGTCCACATCCTTGAGGCCTTCGGTCATGTCGGTGTAGACCTTCACGCCGTATTGCTCGATACCGATCGGCAGCAGGGTTTTCGGTGCAATCACGCGGATGTCCGGGCAGCCCAGGGTCTTCAGGGCCAGCATGTTCGAGCGTGCGACCCGCGAGTGCAGGATGTCGCCGACGATGGCCACCGAGAGGTTTTCAAAGCTGCCCTTGTGCCGACGAATGGTGAGCATGTCGAGCATGCCCTGGGTCGGGTGCGCATGACGGCCGTCGCCGCCGTTGATGATCGCCACCTGCGGGCACACGTGCTCGGCGATGAAGTGCGCAGCGCCGGAATCGCCGTGGCGCACCACGAACATGTCGGCGGCCATGGCTTCCAGGTTGCGCAGGGTGTCGAGCAGGGTTTCGCCCTTGCTCGCCGACGAAGTGGACACGTTCAACGTGATCACGTCGGCCGACAACCGTTGGGCCGCCAGTTCAAAGGTGGTTCGGGTGCGGGTGGAGTTCTCGAAGAACACGTTGCAGATGGTCTTGCCACGCAACAGCGGGACCTTCTTCACCGCGCGGCCACCGACTTCGAGGAACGAGTCGGCGGTGTCGAGGATTTCGGTGAGCAGTTCGCGGGGCAAACCGTCAAGGGACAAGAAGTGTTGCAACTGGCCCTGAGCATTGAGCTGCAGCGGGCGCTTGGCATCTAGAGGCGTCATCGCGGGGACTCTTTACAAGGCGGTTTAAAGGGCGAGGTCTTGCAGTTCGAGTTCGAGCGGCGTGGGACCGGACAATTTTACCCGTTGGTGGGCTTGCAGCGACAGTGTGGCGCCGACCACGTCCGGGCTGATCGGCAATTCGCCGGCGTCCAGGTCCAGCAGGCACACCAGGGTCACGCTGGCCGGGCGGCCGTAGTCGAACAGTTCGTTCATGGCGGCGCGGATGGTGCGGCCGCTCATCAGCACGTCGTCGATCAGCACCAGGTGCTGGCCTTCGATCTCGAACGGCAGGGCCGACGGGCGCACTTGCGGGTGCAGGCCGTTCTGGCTGAAGTCGTCGCGGTAGAAGGACACGTCCAGGGTGCCCAGGGGCGAGTCGCTGCCCAGTGCCTCCAACAGTGCCTGGGCCACCCACACACCGCCGGTGCGGATGCCAATGAAGCGTGGCTCGCTGATGGCACGGTGTTGCAGATGGGCCGTGAGGCTTGTCGCCATCTGGCTGATCAGTTCGGCGGGATTGGGCAGGCTCATGGTGCGCTCCTTCAAGGCCTTGCGCAGGCAAGGTCCGGGCTCAAACGTAAAAGACACTGTAGGAGCGAGCTTGCTCGCGAAGAACTCACAGGCACCGCGTGCATCACTGGATGCGCGCGTAATCGTTGACGTTTTTCGCGAGCAAGCTCGCTCCTACAAAAAGCAATGCGGCAATTCAGGATGTAAATAAAGCAGTGTTTTCATCCAGCCAGCCCTGCAACAGCAGCGCGGCGGCGATGGCGTCCACGGGGTTGTCGCGGTAGCTGCCTTTCTGGCCGCCACGGTCGCGGCGCTCACCCTTGGCTTCAAAGGTGGTCAGGCGTTCGTCATGGGTATAGAAGGGCAGGTTGTAGCGGCCATTGAGGCGGCGGGCGAACTTTTCGGCGCGCAGGCACATGTCGCTGGGGGTGCCGTCCATG
The DNA here is from genome assembly GCF_000612585.1 of Pseudomonas sp. CHM02. Lineage (GTDB taxonomy): Bacteria > Pseudomonadota > Gammaproteobacteria > Pseudomonadales > Pseudomonadaceae > Aquipseudomonas. The sequence goes on along the minus strand of NZ_JFCA01000034.1, from coordinate 86,751 downwards.
TTCAAGGGCAGGCCGACGACGACCGCGTCGGGCTTCCACTCTTTGATCAGGGCTTCGACCTGGTTCCAGTCCGGCACACCGTTCTGGGCTTTCAGGGTGCACAGTTCGCGGGCCTGGCCGGTGATCACCTGGCCGACCGCTACGCCGATCTGTTTAGTGCCGTAGTCAAAACCAAGGATCAGACGCAAAGCCATCAGGCGTGCCCCGCCTGGCTGGTCAGCAGGCTGAGGTTCACCCGCAGCTTGGCCGCAGCGGCTTCCAGGCGCAGTTCGCTGGGGGTGTTGAAGAGGATTTCGGCGTCGAAAGGGCAGGTCAGCCAGGCATTGCTGGCCAGTTCGGCTTCCAGTTGGCCGGCTTCCCAGCCCGCGTAGCCGAGGGTGATCACGCTTTGCTCAGGGCCCACGCCGTCCGCGATGGCGAACAACACGTCCTGGGAAGTGGACAGCGACACGCCTTCCAGGTCGACCGTGGCCTGGAACTTCGGTCCGGTGGGGTGCAGCACAAAGCCGCGATCGGTCTGCACCGGGCCGCCGATGTAGATCGGCACGCCCTGGCACCGGGCGGGCGGGTCGATCTCTGGGCGCAGTTGCTCAAGGATGTCCGCCAGGTTCAGCTCTTGCGGGCGGTTGATAACCAACCCCATGGCACCATTGGCGGTGTGCTCGACGATGTAGGTCAAGGTCTGCGCAAAGTTCGGGTCGGCCATATGGGGCATGGCGATCAGGAATTGGTGCTTGAGGTAGGTCGGGCTGACATTTTTCATGTCCGCTAGTGTGGCGGTGGAGGGGCGAGCTGACAAGCTGGGGCGGACCATAATTGTGGCAAACAGGGTTGTTGTGGTGAGCGGGCTCACCACAGCAAGCCTGCTTACCACGAAGGTCATATTCAGTTGCTGGACAGGCGGTCGCCCTTGGCGAACTTCCAGGTGCGGATGATTTCCAGGCGGTCGACGTCATTCAAGTCGCCGCTGAATGGCGCAAAGGGCGCCGCCAGGCGCACGATGCGCTGGGCGGCCTGGTCCAGCAACGGCTGGCCGGACGATTCCAGCACCTGCACCTCATATAACGTACCGTCGCGGTTGATCGACACCAGCAAGCGCAAATTGCCATAAATCTGTTGGCGTCGCGCTTCATCCGGGTAGTTGAGGTTGCCGATACGCTCGACCTTCTTGCGCCATTCGTCCTTATACCAGGCGCCTTTGTCACGCATGGTCGAGGCAGCGTTCAGCCGGTAGATGCGCGGGCGCTTGGCGTACAGCTGCTGTTCGTTGGCCAGTTCGGCTTCCAGGCTGGAAATTTCATCGGTCAGCGTCGAGCTGTCGAAGGTTGGCGCCGGTTTCACGGGCTCGGGCACGGGCTCGGTCTTGGTTTTTTCGCGCTGGGTCGGGGCTTTTTGCGGTTTGGGCGCGACGGTGGTCACTGCAGCCTTGGGCGCGGCCTGCTTGACCTCCGGCTTGGGGGCTGGTGGCGGGGTGACTTTATTCACCTTGTTGTCCTGGAACGGCGCCACTTCGGTGGTCTTGGGCACGGCTTTCTTGTCGAGCGTGCCGCTGCCTTGCTGATTATCCTGGGCGAGAAAGTCCGCCTTCTCGGGCTTCTTTTCGCTCTTGAACGTGGCGAGGGTGATTTCCAGGGTTTTGCTGATCTGCTTGGGCTCGACCATTGTGAACCCAACGCCGAGGATCAAGGCCAGGTGAATCAGTGCAGCGAGGAACAGGGTAAATCCGAGCCGATCAGCCGGGCGCACGCCGCTATGGGAGAGTTCGGGAGGCAGTTCGGACGGGAGTGTCATGACAAAAAAACCAACATCGCGCGTTTCACAGGTGGCGCATGATAACGCAATGTTGGTGTGTGTCCGGCTGTTCTATGTCACTTGGCTTGTAGCTTGCGCTCAATGGCGGCCATCAACATTTCGCCGATGTTCGTGCCAAATGCGTTGTCGATCTCGCGAATGCAGGTCGGGCTGGTGACGTTGATTTCGGTGAGGTTCTCGCCGATCACATCCAGTCCCACGAACAGCAAGCCTTTTTCGCGCAGGGTCGGGCCAACCTGGGTGGCAATCCAGCGGTCCTTGTCCGACAGAGGACGTGCTTCACCACGACCACCGGCCGCCAGGTTGCCGCGGGTCTCGCCGGCTGCCGGGATGCGCGCCAGGCAGTAGTCCACCGGCTCGCCGTCGATCATCAGGATGCGCTTGTCGCCGTCCTTGATCGCCGGCAAGTAGGCCTGGCCCATGATCTGCTGGGTGCCCAGGGCGGTCAGGGTTTCGAGGATCACCGACAGGTTCGGGTCGCCGGCGCGATGACGGAAGATCGAGGTGCCGCCCATGCCGTCCAGCGGCTTGAGGATCACATCACCGTGCTTGGCGGCGAATTCACGCAGCACGTCGGCGCGGCGGCTGACCACGGTTGGCGGGGTGCACTGCGGGAAAAGGGTGGCGAACAGCTTTTCATTGCAGTCGCGCAGGCTCTGCGGCTTGTTGACGATCAGCACGCCGGCGCGCTCGGCCTGCTCCAGCAGGTAGGTGGAGTAGACGAATTCCATGTCGAACGGCGGATCCTTGCGCATCAGGATCACGTCCAGATCGCTCAGCGGGCTGTCGATTTCGTCGGCAAGCTCGAACCACTTCTCGGGGTTGGCAAACACCTGCAGCGGGCGCATGCGTGCGCGGGCTTCGCCGTCACCCTGGTAAAGATCGCGCTGCTCCATATAGAACAACGTCCAGCCGCGGGCCTGGGCGGCCAGGAGCATGGCCAGCGAACTGTCCTTTTTATAGGAGATGCTGGCGATAGGGTCCATGACAATGCCGACGCGAACGCTCATGGGGGATTTCCTCTAGCAAATTAGGGCGCATAAAAGTGGCGTCAGAGTGGCGCTGTGGCTGTTGTGGGTCAAGGAAAAACCACCTGGCCGGTTGCTCGATAGATTGCGTCCGGAGACTGTGCTAAAAAGACTGCCACGGCGTAGCAGCCCTTGAATTCCAAGGCTTGCGGCGCTCATCCTGTGCAACATCAGGCAGTACACACCGAAAACCGATTCGCTGTGGCGATGGCAGAGCAGATATGGAACAGCATTCCAACGCCTTGAGAGTGATGGTGATCGACGATTCGAAGACGATCCGGCGCACCGCTGAAACCTTGTTGAAGAATGTGGGATGCGATGTCATCACGGCCATCGACGGTTTCGATGCCCTGGCCCGGATTGTTGATCATCACCCGCACATTATTTTTGTCGACATCATGATGCCGCGCCTGGATGGCTATCAGACCTGCGCGCTGGTGAAGAACAACCCGGCGTTCAAGTCGATTCCGGTGATCATGTTGTCCTCCAAGGACGGCCTGTTCGACAAGGCCAAGGGGCGCATCGTCGGTGTCGATCAGTTTTTGACCAAGCCTTTCAGCAAGGAAGAACTGCTGAGCGCGATCAAGGCCTACGTGCCTGCTTTCGCCGCAGTAGAACAAGCACACTGACACCGCCTCACAAGGGCCGGCGTCCACCTATGTAGTGGGGAAAACCATGGCACGTGTTCTGATCGTCGACGATTCGCCGACCGAAATGTACAAACTGACCGGCATGCTGGAAAAGCATGGCCACCAGGTTCTCAAGGCCGAAAACGGCGCGGACGGCGTGGCCCTGGCCCGCCAGGAAAAACCCGATGCCGTGCTGATGGACATCGTGATGCCGGGCCTCAATGGCTTCCAGGCCACGCGCCAGCTGTCCAAGGAGCCGGAAACCAACGGCATCCCGATCATCATCATCACCACCAAGGACCAGGAAACCGACAAGATCTGGGGCGCGCGCCAGGGCGCCAAGGACTACCTGACCAAGCCGGTGGATGAAGAAACCCTGATCGCCACCCTGAACAAGGTGCTGGCCGGCTGACGGTTCGCCATCATGACCGAGTCGCAAACCGCCTTCGAGCTGCTGCTGGACATCGACCGGCGCTGCCGCCTGCTGGCTGCCGACCTGCCGTCCCAGGAAACCCGCCTGCAACGCTGGAGCGGAATCGGCTTTCGCCTGGGCCAGCACTGGTATGTGGCGCCCATGGGCGAAGTCGCCGAAGTCCTGCATGAACCGCGCTGCACGTTGATGCCCGGGGTCAAGGCCTGGGTCAAGGGCGTGGCCAACCTGCGTGGGCGCTTGCTGCCGGTGATGGACCTGGGTGGTTTCCTCGGGCTTGAACTGTCCAAGGCGCGTAAACAACGGCGCGTACTGGTGGTGGAATTCAACGACGTGTTTGTCGGGCTGCTGGTCGACGAGGTGGTGGGGATGCAGCATTTCGCACAAGACGCACTGCTGGCGAGCACCGCTCCCGGTGCGCCGTTTATCCAGGGCCAGTTCGATGGCGCCCAGCAATGGCAGGTCTTCAGCCCCTTCGCCCTGGCCCAGGCCCCAGGCTTCATGGATGTTGCCGCATGACCACCGCTACCACTCCAAAACCCCAGGCCGGCTCGCGCAGCCGTTCTCAGATCATCGTGCTGTTCATTGCACTGATCGTGTTCATCATGTTGCTGTTCGCCAACTTTGCGTACCTCAACACCCAGTCCACCTATGACAAACAGTACATCGGCCACGCCGGCGAGCTGCGCGTGCTGTCCCAGCGTATCGCCAAGAACGCCACCGAAGCCGCTGCCGGCAAGGCGGCTGCGTTCAAGCTGTTGGGTGAGGCGCGCAACGACTTTGCCCAGCGCTGGGGTTACCTGAAAAAAGGTGACGTGGAAACCGGCCTGCCCGCCGCGCCCAACGCCGTGCGCGCTGAAATGCGCGCAGTGCAGACCGATTGGGAAGCGCTGCTGAAAAATACCGACGCCATCCTCGCCAGCGAACAGACCGTGCTGTCGTTGCACCAGGTCGCTGCGACGCTGGCCGAAACCGTACCGCAACTGCAGATGGAGTCGGAAAAAGTTGTCGACATCCTCCTGCAACGCGGCGCCCCGGCCAGCCAGGTGGCCCTGGCCCAGCGTCAGTCCCTGCTGGCCGAACGTATCCTTGGCGCGGTGAACACCGTACTCGCCGGCGACGAAACCGCCGTCCAGGCCGCCGACGCCTTTGGCCGCGATGCCAACCGCTTCGGGCAGGTGCTCAACGGCATGCTCCAGGGCAACCCCGGCCTGCGCATCACCCAGGTCGAAGACCACGACGCCCGTGCGCGGCTGGCGGAAATTGCCGAGCTGTTCGAGTTTGTCTCAGGCTCCGTGGATGAAATCCTTGAGACTTCGCCGCAACTGTTCCAGGTACGCGCCTCGGCGAGCAATATCTTCAACCTGTCGCAAACCTTGCTCGACGAAGCCTCGCACCTGGCCACCGGGTTCGAAAACCTGGCCAGCGGGCGCAGCTTCGACACCATTGGCGGCTATGTGCTGGGCCTGTTGGCGCTGACTTCGATCATCCTGATCGGCCTGGTGATGGTGCGCGAGACCAACCGCCAACTGCACGAAACCGCCGAGAAGAACGAGCGCAACCAGAATGCGATCATGCGCCTGCTGGATGAAATCGAAGACCTGGCCGACGGCGACCTCACCGTGACGGCCTCGGTGACCGAAGACTTCACCGGCACCATCGCCGACTCCATCAACTATTCCGTCGACCAACTGCGCGACCTGGTCGCCACCATCAACCTCACCGCCGGGCAAGTCGCCGGCGCGGTGCAGGACACCCAGGCCACCGCCATGCACCTGGCCCAGGCCTCGGAGCACCAGGCCCAGCAGATCGCCGAGGCGTCCACGGCAATCAACCAGATGGCCCAGTCCATCGACCAGGTCTCGGCCAACGCCGCCGAGTCCTCGGCGGTGGCGGAGCGCTCGGTGGAGATCGCCAACAAGGGCAACGAGGTGGTGCACAACACCATCCACGGCATGGACAACATTCGCGAACAGATCCAGGACACTGCCAAGCGCATCAAGCGCCTGGGTGAGTCGTCCCAGGAGATTGGCGACATCGTCAGCCTGATCGACGACATCGCCGACCAGACCAACATCCTCGCCCTCAATGCTGCGATCCAGGCGAGCATGGCCGGGGACGCCGGACGTGGCTTTGCGGTGGTGGCCGATGAAGTGCAGCGCCTGGCCGAACGTTCGTCTGCGGCGACGCGGCAGATCGAAACGCTGGTGCGGGCGATCCAGGCCGACACCAACGAAGCGGTGATATCCATGGAGCAGACCACCACTGAAGTGGTGCGCGGCGCGCGGCTGGCCCAGGACGCCGGAGTGGCGCTGGAAGAGATCGAAGGCGTGTCGAAAACCCTGGCGGCGCTGATCCAGAGCATCTCCAACGCGGCGCAGCAACAGACGAGTTCGGCGGGGCAGATCTCCCTGACCATGAACGTGATCCAGCAGATCACCACCCAGACCTCGTCGGGCTCCACGGCGACCGCCGAAAGCATCGGCAACCTGGCGAAGATGGCCAGCCAGTTGCGCCGGTCGGTGTCGGGGTTCACCCTCCCGCCCGCAAAGCAGGTTGATGATTGAAATGCAGTGTCAATGTGGGAGGGGGCTTGCCCCCGATAGCAGTGGGTCAGTCACCCAATCTTTGACTGATGCACCGCCATCGGGGGCAAGCCCCCTCCCACATTTGATCTCTATCTGTCTTGAGATCTCGCACCACCAGCAACCCATGAATTCTAAGCGGAGCAGTTATGGTTGATCGGCACGACTACGTGGCCCTCGAATGGGTCAAGGGCGACATTGCCGAAACCCTGAAACAGGCCCGTTCGGCGCTCGATGCGTACGTCGAAACCTCCGACGGCGACGCCATCACCGAGTGCCTGGTCGGCATCCACCAAGTGCATGGTGCGTTGCAAATGGTCGAGTTCTACGGCGCGGCCCTGCTCGCCGAGGAAATCGAAGAATTGGCCCTGGCCCTCCAAGCCGGTCACGTGAGCCAGCGCGACGAAGGCATCCGCCTGCTGCAACAAGCCCTCAACCAATTGCCGCTGTACCTGGACCGTGTGCACAGCGCCCGCCGTGACCTGCCGCTGGTGGTGTTGCCGCTGCTCAACGACCTGCGCAGTGCCCGGGGTGAAAGCCTGCTGTCGGAGACCAGTCTGTTCAGCCCGCAACTGCTGACGATCGTGCCGTTGCCCGATGAGGCCCTGGCCCAACGCACCGTGCCCGACCTCAAAGAGCAATTGCGCCAGTGGCACCAACTGCTGCAACAGGCCCTGGCCGGGCTGCTGCGCGAAGACCACGGTCCCAGCAACCTGGAAGACATGGCGCGGGTGTTCGCGCGCCTCGAAGCCTTGTGTCAGGGCGCGCCGTTGTTGCCGCTGTGGCAAGTCACCTCGGCGCTGGTCGAAGGCATGCTCACCGGCGTGATCGCCAACAGCCCGGCGTTGCGCAGCCTGCTCAAGGCCAGTGACAAACAACTCAAGCGCCTGCTGGCGCAAGGCATCGGCGGGATCAATCAACCGGCGCCGGATGAGCTGCTCAAGAGCCTGCTGTTCTATGTCGCCAAGGTCACCCGGCCGACGCCGCGCATGCAAAGCCTCAAGGAACGCTACGGCCTGGATGAAGCCTTGCCTGACAGTGCGGTGGTCGATGCCGAACGCGCACGCTTGGCCGGACCGGACCGCAACGCCATGGGCTCGGTGCTGGGGGCATTGTGTGAAGAACTGGTGCGGGTCAAGGAGCGCCTCGACTTGTTCGTACGCAGCGACCGTCAGCACACCAGCGATCTCGATGCATTGCTGGCACCGCTGCGGCAGATCGCCGACACCCTGGCGGTGCTGGGTTTCGGCCAGCCGCGCAAAGTCATCATCGACCAGCTTGCCGTGGTGCTGAGCCTGGCCCAGGGGCAGCGCGAGCCGAACGATGCGGTGCTGATGGACGTCGCCGGCGCGTTGCTCTACGTCGAAGCCACACTGGCCGGCATGGTCGGCACCGTCGAGCCGGAAAGCCGCGAAGACAGCCGCCTGCCCACCACCGACCTGACCCAGATCCACCAACTGGTGATCCGCGAATCCTGCCAGTGCCTCAAGCAAGCCAAGGAACTGGTGATCGACTGCATCGAAGCCGACTGGGACCGCCAGCGCATCGAGTCCTTGCCGGAGCTGCTGAGCCAGGTGCGTGGCGCCCTGGCGATGATTCCGCTGCCCCGTGCGGCGAGCCTGATGCGGGGTTGTACGGATTACGTCGACGAACAGTTGATGGGCAACGACGCGTCGCCGTCCGAGATGCAACTGGCGCATTTCGCCGACGTGATCAGCAGCCTTGAGTACTACCTCGAACGTATGCTCCAGGACCCCGATGCTGCAGGTGAACGGGTGCTGGAACTGGCCACCCAAGGCCTGGCGGCGCTGGGTTACCTGCCTGCCGAGAAACCCTGGCGCCAAGCCCTGGTTGCGCCGGACGGCGCACTGGCGGTGGAGGTCACGCCGAGCCAGTCGCAGTTCGACGCGCTGGCCAGCCCGACGTCGCGCCTGAACCCGCCGGCGCTGCAACGCCCAGGCAGCCTGCTGCCGCCTCCGGCCGATGAAGAACCCATCGACGATGAACTGCGCGAAGTCTTCCTTGAGGAGACCGACGAAGTCCTGGAGGTGCTGCACCGTTACCTGCCCAACAGCGCGGATAAAACCGCCCAGGGCGAAATGCGCCGGGCCTTCCACACCCTCAAGGGCAGCGGCCGCATGGTCCGTGCCCTGGTCCTGGCCGAGCTGGCCTGGGCTGTGGAGAACCTGCTTAATCGTGTACTGGAGCGCAGCGTGGTCCTGGGCCCCGAGGTGCAACAGGTGCTGGATGAAGCGGTGGCCCTTTTGCCGGAACTGGTGGCTGACTTTGCCACCGATGACCAACGCCAGCGCGATGAAGTCGACGCCCTGGCCGCCCGCGCCCACGCCTTGGCCAGCGGTACACAAGTACCGGCCGCCGAGCCCCATGACCCGATGTTGCTGGAGATCTTCCGCAACGAAGCCCAAAGCCATCTGGACAGCCTCAACCACTTCCTGCAACAGGCCGCCGAGCATGTACCGCTGCAAGTCAGCGATGAACTGCAACGCGCCCTGCACACGCTCAAGGGCAGCGCCTACATGGCCGGCGTGTTGCCCATCGCCGAGCTGGCGCGCCCGCTGGACCACCTCACCCGCGAATACAAGGCTCACCGCCTGCCGCTGGACCTGGACGAAGTGGAGTTGCTGCTCGAAGCCGAGGGCCTGTTCCAGCGCGGGCTGCGTGACCTGGACGGCGACCCCCTGGCGCCCATCAGAGGCGCACAGGACCTGATCAACCGTACCCAAAGCCTGCTGGACCACCAGCTTGAAGCATTGCTCGACGCCCCGACCACCGGCCTGCGCATCAAGCGCGACCCGCAACTGATCGCCAACTTCCTGGCCCGGGGCATGGACATTCTGCTCGACGCCGAAAGCCTGTTGCGCCGCTGGCAACAGCATCCCGGCGAACGCCAGGAACTCACCGCGCTGCTCGACGAACTGACCACCCTCGGGGAGGGCGCGCACGTCGCGGATTTGCACGCCATCGACGAACTCTGCGAAGCCCTGCTCGACCTCTATGGCGCGGTGGAGGAGAGCAGCCTCGCCGTGAGCGAGCGGTTTTTCCATGAGGCCGAGCAGGCCCATGAAGCGCTGATCAGCATGCTCGACCAACTGGCCGCCGGCCAGGAAATCAGTCCGGCACCGGCGCGGGTCGAAGCCCTGCGCGAACTGCTGGATGAAGCCCTCGACCCGTCCGCCACCGGCCTGATCAAAAGTGACGGCAGCCGGGTGCTGAGCATTTCCGAACTGGGCGCGGCCACGCAGCAGTTGGATCACGCCACCGCGATGGACGATGAGATCGTCGAGATCTTTCTCGAAGAAGCCGTGGACATCCTCGACAGCGCCGGGCAGTCGCTCAAGCGTTGGTTACTGGAACCCGACAGCGCCGCGCCGTTGTCGTCATTGCAGCGCGACTTGCACACCCTCAAGGGGGGCGCGCGCATGGCCGAAATCGGCCCGATTGGCGACCTGGCCCATGAGCTGGAATGCCTGTACGAAGGGTTGGTGGACCGTCGCTTCAGCTATTCCACCGAGCTGTCCCAAGTGCTGATGGCCAGCCACGAGCTGCTTGCCTTGCAGCTTGAAGAGCTACAGCATCACCAGCCCTTGAGCGACAGCGCCGAGCTGATTGCCAAGGTGCGGGCGTTGCGCCAAGGCAATGCGCCTGTCGCCCCGACCGCCGAGCCGCCAGCGTCCGGTGCCGACCCCGAGCTGCTGGATATCTTCCTCGAAGAGGCGGCCGATATTCTCGACAGTTCCAGTGCGGCGTTGTCGCGCTGGCAGGCCGAGCCCGGCAATCGCCAGGAGGTGGAAACCCTGCTGCGCGACCTGCACACCCTCAAGGGCGGTGCACGCATGGTCGAAATCGCGCCCATTGGCGACCTGGCCCATGAACTGGAGTTTCTCTACGAAGGCCTGTCCGCCGGTTTGCTTGCGCCGTCGCCGGAGCTGTTCGCGTTGCTGCAGGGCTGCCACGACCGATTGGCGCAGATGATCGACGCAGTGGCGGATGGCTTGCCGGTCGGCTCGGTGGACAAGCTTATCGAGCGCATCAAAAGCCTGGTGCACCCAAGCGTAGAGCCGGTAGCGCCGGTGGCGTTGCCTGCGGGCAAGACGGATGCCGTGGTGGACCCGGCGGCCGACATGGTGAAGATCTCTGCCGAGCTGCTCGACGATCTGGTCAACCTGGCCGGTGAGACTTCCATCTTCCGTGGCCGTATCGAGCAGCAAGTCAACGACGCACGCATTGCCCTCACGGAAGTGGAAACCACTATCGAGCGCATGCGCGACCAACTGCGACGTCTCGACACTGAAACCCAGGGCCGCATCCTCAGCCGCCAGCAAGCCGAGGCCGAGCGCCTGGGCTACGAAGAATTCGATCCGCTGGAAATGGACCGCCACTCGCAATTGCAGCAATTGTCCCGTGCGTTGTCCGAGTCCGCCTCCGACCTGCTCGACCTCAAGGACACCCTCGAGCGCCGCAACGAGGACGCCCACGGCCTGTTGCAGCAACAGGCGCGCATCAACACCGAGTTGCAGGAAGGCCTGATGCGCACGCGCATGGTGCCGTTCGAGCGCATGCTGCCGCGCCTCAAGCGCATCGTGCGCCAAGTGGCCGGGGAGTTGGGCAAAGACGTGGAGTTCATCGTCGGCAATGCCGAGGGCGAGATGGACCGCAACGTGCTGGAGCGCATGGCCGCGCCGCTGGAGCACATGCTGCGCAACGCTGTCGACCACGGCCTGGAGTCCCGTGATGCGCGGCTGCTGGCTGGCAAGCCCGAGAAAGGCCGCATCACCCTGGACCTGACCCACGAGGGCGGCGACATCGTCTTCGACATGCGCGACGACGGCGCCGGTGTACCGCTGGAGGCCGTGCGCCGCAAGGCGATCAAGCGTGGCCTGCTCGCCCCGCATCAAGAGATCAGCGACCGCGATGTGTTGCAGTTCATCCTGCAGCCGGGGTTCTCCACCGCCGAAAAGATCACGCAGATTTCCGGGCGCGGCGTGGGCATGGATGTGGTGCATGAAGAAGTGCGTCAGCTGGGTGGCTCGATGGTCATTGATTCGACGCCGGGCGAGGGTGTGCATTTCCGTATTCGCTTGCCGTTCACCGTGTCGGTCAACCGCGCGCTGATGGTGCAATGTGCGGACGACCAGTACGCGATTCCGCTCAACACCATCGAAGGCCTGGTGCGGGTGCTGCCCCATGAGCTGGCGGGGCACTATCAGCAGGATCCGCCGAGTTATGAATACGCCGGCCAGCGCTATGAGCTGTTCTATCTGGGCGACCTGTTGCACACCGTGAGCCGCCCGAAACTGCTGGGCCAGTACCAGCCGGTGCCGGTGCTGTTGGTGCAGTGCAATGAGCTGCGCGTGGCCATCCATGTGGACGCCATGGCCGGCACGCGGGAGATTGTGGTCAAGGGCCTGGGCCCGCAGTTTGCCGGTGTGCAGGGCCTGTCGGGCGCGACGATTCTGGGCGATGGCCGCGTGGTGTTGATCATCGATTTGCTCGCACATATTCGTGCACGCCAGCCGGCCTTGCCGGCCCAGTCGGTCGATGCACCGCTGATCCTCAACGACCCATTGAAAAAACGCCCGTTGCTGGTGCTGGTGGTGGACGACTCCGTCACCGTGCGCAAAGTCACCAGCCGCCTGCTGGAGCGCAACGGCATGAACGTGCTCACCGCCAAAGACGGCATCGACGCCCTCGCCGTGCTCGAAGAACACACCCCGGACCTGATGCTGCTCGACATCGAAATGCCGCGCATGGACGGCTTCGAAGTCGCCACCCAAGTGCGCAACGACCCCCGGCTGATGCGCCTGCCGATCATCATGATCACCTCGCGCACCGGCCAGAAACACCGCGACCGCGCCATGGCCATCGGCGTCAACGACTATCTCGGCAAGCCGTACCAGGAATCGGTGCTGCTCGAAAGCATCGCCTACTGGAGCAAGTCCCATGCTTGACCACCGCACCAGCCAACTCACCGGCCTGCTCCTGCCCTTGGCCGACCGCCACCTGGTGCTGCCCAACGTCGCCATCGCCGAGCTGATCGACTTTCAGCGCGGCGAGCCGGCCAGCGATGCACCGCCGTGGTATCTGCGGCAAGTGACCTGGCGCGATCGGCAAATCCCGCTGATCAGCTTCGAAGCGGTATGCGGCGAAGCGAGTGTGACCGGCGAACGCTCGCGGATCGTGGTGTTGAATGCATTGGGTGGGCGGCCGACGTTGAAGTTTATTGCGCTGGTGATCCAGGGCATTCCGCGTTCGTACAAGCTCGACAGTGAGTTGAGCTATGTGGACGTGCCGCTGTGCCCGCTGGAACTGGCGGCGGTGCAGGTGGGCGAGCATGTGGCGAAGGTGCCGGACCTCATGGGGTTGGAAGCCTTGCTGGTCGAATCTGGTCTGGCGTAAATCTCTGTAGGAGCCGGCTTGCCGGCGATGACGGTCTGCCAGCCCACTCATTAACAACTGACCCACCGCTATCGCTGGCAAGCCAGCTCCTACAGGGGATTGTGCGTGCCTTTAAGCCTCAATCAATCCGCGCAAACCGCTCAATCACCGGCTGCTCCCGATGCTCGGCCTGCCACAAGTCGTAGGCGCTTTGCATCGACAGCCATAACTGCCCAGTGCTCACACCTGCCCGCTCAAGCCGCACCGCCAAGTCAGGACTGACAGGCGCACGCCCATGCAAAATCCTCGAAAATGTCTCACGGGCGAAACCCAGGCGCCGGGCCATTTCGGTGATGGTGATGTTCAGGGCAGGGATTACATCTTCAAGCAGGATTTCACCTGGGTGAGGGGGGTTGTGCATGCCCATATCGATACCTCTACTCAGTGGTAATCAAGATAATCAACCAGTTCGACTTGGTCGTCGAACATCCGAAAAGTGATGCGCCAGTTACCACTAATGCTGACAGACCAATAGTCGATCAGGTCGCCATTCAACCGATGGAAACGCCAACCAGGCAAGTTCAGTGCCTCTGGACGTTCGGCTTTGTCCAGAATGAACAGAACGCGGCGTAAGCGCTTTGCATGATTTGCGTTGATTCCACTGGTCGAGCCTGTCTCATAGAAGACCCTGAGACCTTTGTGTTTCCAGCTGACGATCATGGCGCGATTGTGATGTGATACATCACGCTCTGCAATGGCCTTGCATCGGTTTTAACGGTCGGCTTCATGATGTCTGTCCGCGGAACGATTCGGAGCGGAAAGGCTAGAGACACAGGTTCCGAGCAACAACCTGAAACGCTGTCAGAACATTCCTTGTTGCTTGTCGGGACGATAATCGTAGGTAGGGCTCGGACTGATAGCGTGTCTGAAATTTCTGTAAGTCTCACCTTCGTATTTTTACTGATTTTTGAGTGCTAGTTTTCATCGCTCAGCCCCATCAGCAAGGATTCGCAAATGGCCGTCCCTCCCATACCTTCGGGCGTTTCGCTGCAAGACAATATCGCCTTGGCCAACAACCGCAGGATGCATTTGAAGCCTGGTTCGGCCTTCGCCTATTCGTGGTTTTACTCACAGGTTCGGGGGCGTGGCCCTTGGGATTACAAACAGAAAAGCCGTGAGTACGAGGCGTTCGGTAACTTCAACTACGGCGTTACCGGCATTGTGCTGGGTATTCCGGAGAGTGTGCTGTTGAGAGCGGCTGGTGCGGCGCAAAAGGCAGCAGGGACTTCTCGGGCGGAGTTCGGAGACTGGTGGGGCGATGCGCCGTATGGTGATGATCACAGTGACCAGCATTGGATCAAGGAGGGTATCGAATATGCCAGAGCTCAAGGGTATTAAGTGGCCGGTCCAGGGCTTGTTCAATGGGCTGCTGGTGGTGTGTCTCGGGTACTTGGGTGTTGGTTGGTTGATGAGCCCAGGTCCACCGGAATTGGATGAGGTTGTGCTCAAGTATTCCCTGAATAACGGGAGCTCCATTTACGGTGCGCGAAACAATCAGGGTGGCGCTACGGTGGGCTTTTCCTACCTGTACTACGTCCACAAGGATCTGGGGAATGATCGGGAAATACTCACGACATTGGTGTCGGCACACCCTTTTCTGAAAACCAAAGAGCCGGATGTTCAAGTTACCCGGCAGGGGGGCCTTATCCGCCTCACTGTTCGAGGTGAGGTTTATGAGTACCGTAGTTACCCGCTCGAAGGTTTAGGGGCTGTGAGACTAGACATGAGGTTATAGGTCGGCAGGCTCTCGGATTTTTCCTGCAAGATTTTGGGCTGTGCATGAACTTGTCGCGTGCCGTCAGCGCGCCTAGTCTTCGTTCTGTCATCGCAAAAAACGGTGACACGGACGTGCAAGTCCGGTTACATATCGGCGCACCAACGCCCATAGCCATCCAACGGGCGTTTTTTATGCCTGCTGTATTTGTTATGGCGGCTGTGCGTGGGAGACCCTTCGGGGTCTGCCGGGGTCCGATATGCCCGGTCTTGCACACCTGCGCACAGCTGCCACCTTATTCGCGTGCAAGCGGAAGAGGGCGGTCTCCATCACATATCGGAGCTGTAAATCATGGTCAAACCTACCCCCAATCCGCCCCTCTTCACCGTAAACCCGCACGAAAACACCGAAACCCTGCTGGTCAACGCCAGCGAAACCCTGTCCTCCCTCAACGCACTCACCTGCAATCTCGCTTTCGACCTGGACACCTCCCAGCGCGCGATCATGCTCGGGATTCAGCAAATGGCAGAGTTGGGTCAGTTGTTGGTCGATAGAGCATTGGAGCAAGTCAGCCCATCGCCAGCCTCTTGAAACGGTCCCAAACAGGGACTGATCGTTCCCTGATTGGGACCGCTATTTAACAAACACCATCGATCAAATGTGGGAGCTGGCTTGCCTGCGATGGCGGAGTACCAGTCGACTTATCGCCAGATGACACACCGCTATCGCAGGCAAGCCAGCTCCCACATTTTGATGTGCATCAGGCTCACGATCAGCATTCGCAGGGGCTTCGTTACCCCAACCGTAACGATCCAACGCCCAGCTTGATTGATGGCCCTCTGAATCACTCCTAAGGTACAGCCCACGACAGCAAACCCGTGGAGCGACCATGACAACAACAATAACCCCCGACTCACGCTGGACGCGGCGGCGCGACGAGAAGCAGCGGCGGCTCGGGCTGGTCAAACAATACGCAGACGGCGCGGTGCTGCCCAGCGACAGGATCGTCGAGGCGCTTGAGGCGTTGATCCTCCCCGGCGACCGCGTGGTGCTGGAAGGCAACAACCAGAAACAGGCCGATTTCCTCTCGCGCTCCCTGGCCAAGGCCAACCCCGCCAAACTCCACGATTTGCACATGATCATGCCCAGTGTCGGCCGTTCCGAGCACCTGGACCTGTTTGAAAAAGGCATCGCCCGCAAGCTGGACTTCTCCTTCGCCGGCACCCAATCCCTGCGTATCAGCCAGTTGCTCGAAGACGGCCTGCTGGAAATCGGCGCGATCCACACCTACATCGAACTCTATGCGCGGCTGGTGGTGGACCTGATCCCCAACGTCGTGCTTTCCGCCGGTTTCATGGCCGACCGCGCCGGCAATATCTACACCGGCGCCAGCACCGAAGACACCCCGGCGCTGATCGAGCCCGCCGCGTTCAGCGATGGCATCGTGATCGTGCAGGTCAACCAGTTGGTGGACGACGTCACCGATTTGCCCCGCGTCGACATTCCGGCAAGCTGGGTGGATTTTGTGGTGGTGGCCGACAAGCCGTTCTACATCGAGCCGCTGTTTACCCGCGACCCGCGCCACATCAAGCCGGTGCATGTGCTGATGGCGATGATGGCGATCCGCGGCATCTACGAAAAACACAATGTGCAGTCGCTCAACCACGGCATCGGTTTCAACACTGCCGCCATCGAGCTGATCCTGCCCACCTACGGCGAATCCCTGGGCCTCAAGGGCAAGATCTGCCGCAACTGGACCCTCAACCCGCACCCCACGCTGATCCCTGCCATTGAAAGCGGCTGGGTGGAAAGCGTGCATTGCTTCGGCACCGAACTGGGCATGGAGCACTACATCGCCGCGAGGCCGGATGTGTTCTTCACCGGCCGTGACGGCTCGATGCGCTCCAACCGGATGTTCTGCCAACTCGCCGGCCAATACGCGGTGGACCTGTTTATCGGCGCCACCCTGCAGGTCGACGGCGACGGCCATTCCTCCACCGTGACCCGTGGCCGACTCGCCGGTTTTGGTGGCGCACCGAACATGGGCCACGACCCACGCGGCCGGCGCCACGGCACGCCGGCCTGGCTGGATATGCGCCACGACGATGCCCCGGAAGCGCTGCTGGAACGTGGCAAAAAACTCGTGGTGCAAATGGTCGAGACCTTCCAGGAAGGCGGCAAACCCACTTTCGTCGAGACGCTCGACGCGGTGGAAGTGGCGCGCAAAAGCGGCATGCCGCTGGCACCGATCATGATCTACGGCGATGACGTCACCCACCTGCTCACCGAAGAGGGCATCGCCTACCTGTACAAGGCGCGCTCCCTCGAAGAGCGCCAAGCGATGATTGCCGCTGTCGCAGGTGTCACGGCGATTGGCATGCGCCATAACCCCAAGGACACCGCGCGCATGCGCCGCGAAGGCCTGATCGCCTTGCCCGAAGACCTGGGGATTCGCCGCACCGACGCCACCCGCGAGCTATTGGCCGCCAAGAGCGTGGCCGACCTGGTGGAGTGGTCCGGTGGCTTGTACAACCCGCCCGCCAAGTTCAGGAGTTGGTAAATGCGCGCCCTCAAACTGCATGAACTCAGCCTTGCGGATCGCCTGGCCGATATGGCCGTCGATGCGCTGATCGATGAAGCGGACCTGTCGCCCAAACCCGCGTTGGTGGACCGGCGTGGCAACGGCGCCCACAGCGATTTGCACCTGGGCCTGATGCACGCCTCGGCGTTGTCGCTGTGGCCGATGTTCAAGGAAATGGCCGAGGCGGCGATTGAATTCGGTGAAGTCGGTCTGCCTCTGCGCGAAGCCCTCGGGCGTATTGGCCGTGAGGGTGAGCAAGCGATGCTAATCACCACTAACGGCGTGAATACCCACCGCGGCGCGATCTGGGCGCTTGGCTTGATCACCGCTGCCGCCGCCCTGGCACCCCGCGCCATCACGCTGACTGCGGCCAGACTGGCCCTGCTCAACGACCGCTACGCCCCCCAGCCCATGAGCCACGGTGCTCAAGTCGCCCAACGTTACGGCGCACGCGGCGCTCGTGAAGAAGCGCAGCTGGGCTTCCCCTCCGTGGTGCAACGCGGCTTGCCGCAGCTGCACCGAAGCCGCCAGCAAAACGCCGGCGAACAGAACGCGCGCCTGGACGCCTTGCTCGCGATCATGACGGACCTGGCCGACACCTGCGTGCTCTACCGCGCCGGCACCGAAGGCCTGCACGCGATGCAACGCGGGGCCCAGGCCGTGCTGGATGCAGGTGGCAGCGCAACCCTCGCCGGTCGCCGCCAACTGCACGCACTGGATCACCAACTGCTGGCCCTGAATGCCTCCCCCGGCGGCGCCGCCGACCTGTTGGCCGCCTGCCTGTTTATCGACCGCCTCGACGGAGCGTTGTGATGGAAACCTTATCCTTTGAATTCCCCGCCGGGCAGCCCCCCAAAGGCCGTGCGCTGGTGGGTTGCGTCGGCTCGGGCGACCTGGAAGTGCTGCTGGAACCCGGCACGCCGGGCACCCTGACCATCCAGGTGCAGACCTCGGTGAATGGCGCCGAGCAACGCTGGCAGCATCTGTTCGAGCGGATCTTCCAGGAGCAGACCCCGCCGGCCTTGAACATTGATATCCACGACTTCGGCGCCACCCCCGGCGTGGTGCGCTTGCGCCTGGAGCAGGGTTTCGAGGAGGTCGGCCATGACTGACTTACTCGCCAAACACAGCTTCGTTGAACTGGGCGCTCGGCAGCGTGCCAAGGCTTTGCTGGACGCCGGCTCCTACCGCGAATTGATCGACCCGTTCCAGCGCGTCATGTCGCCGTGGCTCAGCCGCCAAGGCGTGGTGCCCCAGGCCGATGACGGTGTGGTGATCGCCAAGGGCAGCATCGACGGCAAACCTGTCGTCATTGCCGCCATCGAAGGCAACTTCCAGGGCGGCAGCCTCGGCGAGGTGGGCGGCGCGAAAATCGCCGGCGCGCTTGAGCTGGCGGCCGAAGACAATCGCAAGGGCATTCCAACCCGCGCTGTGTTGCTGCTGGAAACCGGCGGCGTGCGCTTGCAGGAAGCCAACCTGGGCCTGGCCGCCATCGCCGATATCCACGCCGCGATCGTCGACCTGCGCCAGTACCAGCCGGTGGTCGGCGTGGTAGCCGGCAGCGTCGGTTGTTTTGGCGGCATGTCCATCGCGGCCGGGTTGTGCAGTTACCTGGTGGTCACGCGCGAAGCCCGCCTGGGCCTGAATGGCCCGCAAGTGATCGAACAGGAAGCGGGGCTTGAAGAGTACGACTCCCGCGACCGGCCTTTCATCTGGAGCCTTACGGGCGGTGAGCAACGCTTCAACAGCGGCTTGGCCGACCGTTATGTAGCGGACGATGTGGCCGAGATTCAACAGACCGTCAGTGCATTGCTGCAACAAGGCCGGCCCACCCAACAACGCAGCCGCCAGGCCGCGTACTACCTGGCGCGCCTGGCCGAACTGGACGCCACGGCGCAGATCGACCCGGCGACGGTACGCGCGCTGTTTCAAGGAGAACGCTCATGAGAGGTTTGCAGTGGTTCAACGCATTGAGCGCGGGTGCGACGCCTGTCGAGGGGTTGCCGAACTCTCTGAGAGTGGCTGACGGGCTGTTGGGCGAGCAGGCCGTGCGCTTTATCGCCGTGGTCACTGACGCGCAAAACCGCTTTGCGCGTGCGCGTAATGGCGAAGTCGGTTTGCTCGAAGGTTGGGGCCTGGCCAAAGCAGTGGATGAAGCCATCGCCCGAGGCGACAAACGCCCGATCATCGCCATTGTCGACGTGCCCAGCCAAGCCTATGGCCGGCGCGAAGAAGCCCTCGGCATCCACCAGGCCCTGGCCGCCGCTGCCGACAGCTACGCCCGTGCTCGCCTGGCCGGGCACCCGGTGATTGCGCTGTTGGTAGGCAAGGCCATGTCCGGCGCATTCCTTGCCCACGGCTACCAGGCCAACCGCCTGATCGCCCTGCGCGACCCTGGCGTGATGGTGCACGCCATGGGCAAGGCTTCGGCCGCGCGGGTGACCCTGCGCAGCGTTGAAGAGCTGGAAGCCCTGGCCGCGAGTGTGCCGCCGATGGCCTATGACATCGACAGTTATGCCAGCCTCGGCTTGCTCTGGGAGACCTTGTCGGTCAGCCAGATCGAACAGCCCACGGCGCAGGATGTGGCGCGGGTCAGCGATTGCCTGGCACAGGCGATCAAGGATATCGGCAGCACCGACTTGAGCGGGCGCCTTGGTGCGACCAACCGTGCAGCCTCCAGCCACGTACGCCAGTTGCTGCGGGAGCAATGGTGAACGCCCACGACTTGCTCTGGGGCATGACCCCGGCGCACCTGCCTGCCGACGCGCCGACCTGGGCGGTGGAGGCGATCGGCGCGGGGCAGCCCGTGGTGGTGCGTCGCGCCATTGCCGAGCCGGGCTATGTGGCGGTCGGTGTGCGCGGGCGCTTGCGGGAGCAGCGCTTGGCGGCGCAGATGCCGGTGTCGGCGGTGCAGCGGCGTGTGACGCCGGAAGCCTTGCGCGGTGTTGTTTCACCACGGGATTTGCCGGCGTTGCGAGCGCTCGCAGCCCTGCGGCCGATGCTGGCTCAGGAGACATGGGGCGTCACCGGCAGCGCCGGCTTCGAATTGGCCAGCGGGGTCGAAGCGCTGCATGAGCAGAGTGATCTGGATTTGATCCTGCGCACGCCCGAGCCGTTGGCTCGAGGTGATGCAGAAGACCTGTTGGCGATTCTTGAAACGGCTGAGTGCCCCGTGGATCTGCAGTTGCAAACGCCATTTGGCGCTGTTGCCCTGCGCGAATGGGCGAGTGGTTCACGCCGCGTGTTGCTCAAAACCGCCAGCGGTGCGCACCTGGTGCTGGATCCTTGGCAGGCCTTGGCATGAGCAGCCTTCTGGTGTTCCCGGGGCAGGGCGCCCAACGGCCGGGCATGCTCCAACAGTTGCCCGTGGAGGTGTTGGAGCAAGCCAGTGATGCATTGGGCGAAGACGTGCTGACGCTCGACTCGGCGCAAGCCCTTGAGTCGACCCGCGCTGTGCAGCTGTGCCTGTTGATCGCCGGCGTGGCCCACGCTCGCCGCCTGCAACACTCCCCGGACTACGTCGCGGGCCTGTCCATCGGCGCCTACCCGGCGGCGGTGATCGCCGGTGCACTGGACTTCGACGACGCCCTCAAACTCGTCAGCCTGCGCGGCGAGCTGATGCAAAACGCTTATCCACAGGGTTACGGCATGACCGCTCTGATCGGCCCTGCGTTATCCACCGTCGAAAGCATGCTGGCCGATATACACAGTGCTGAAACCCCGGTGTACCTGGCCAATATCAACGCCGACAACCAGACCGTGATTGCTGGCAGCAACGCGGCCATGCAGCGTGTCGCAGAACGCATCAAAGGCAACGGCATCGCCAAGCGCCTGGCCGTCAACGTGCCGTCCCATTGCGCGCTGCTGGAAGCGCCTGCCCAGGCGCTGGCGCAAGCCTTCGTGCCGCTCAAGGCGCCGCGCATCACCTACCTGAGCAGCACCCGCGCGCGGCCCATTCACAACCCCGAGCAACTGCGCGACGACCTGGCCTTCAACATGTGCCGCGTCGTCGACTGGCGCGGCACCGTGCAAAGCGCCTATGAGCGCGGCGTACGCCTGCAAATCGAACTGCCTCCGGGCGCGGTGCTCACCGGCCTGTCGCGACGGGTGTTTGAACAGGGCACGGTGATCGCCTGCGAAGGCGCACGCCTGGACACCTTGCAGGCCCTGCTGCAAGAGGAGGAACGCCGCCACCGATAAAGCACCACCCAAGGCTTTCGAAGCACAAAAACAACAATTTCGATCGAGCACTTTGAGGACAACAACAATGATTATCTACGGTGTGGCGTTTCTGGCGCTGTGTACCTTGGCCGGCTTGTTTGTCGGTGAACTGCTGGGCAAATGGATGGGCATCCCGGCCAACGTCGGTGGCGTGGGGATTGCCATGTTGCTGTTGATCGGCCTGGGCAGTTACCTGGGCAAGCGTGGGTTGTTTACGGGTAAGTCAGAGCAGGGCGTAAGCTTCTGGGCCGCGATCTACATTCCGATTGTGGTGGCCATGGCCGCCCAGCAGAACGTGTATGGCGCCATCAGTGGCGGGCCCATGGCGATTCTGGCCGGAACACTGGCAGTGGTGCTGGGCTTTGCCCTGGTGCCGGTGCTGGTGCGCATCGGCAATCGCGAGCCGAGCGCGGTTGTTCCCACCAAAGAAGCCGGGTGATCGCCATGTACGAATCGATAATGAAAGTGATCACCGGCTATGGCCTGATCAGTGGTTTCGCCGTAATTGGCCTGACCATGTGGGTCTCCTATTGGATTTCCGACACCTTCACCAAGGGCCGCCTGCACGGTTCGGCGATTGCCATCCTGTTGGGGCTGGTACTTTCTTATGTTGGCGGTGCGTTTACCGGTGGTTCGAAAGGCGTGGTGGATATCCCGTTGTTGTCGGGCATCGGCCTGTTGGGCGGGGCGATGCTGCGGGACTTTGCCATTGTCGCTACGGCCTTTGGCGTGAGTGTCGATGAGCTCAAGCGCGCGGGCTATGTCGGGGTACTCGCGTTGTTTGTCGGCGTGGGCTCGTCCTTTGTCGCCGGCGTCGGCGTGGCCATGGCGTTCGGCTACACCGATGCCGTAAGCCTCACCACCATTGGTGCGGGTGCCGTCACCTACATTGTCGGCCCGGTTACCGGCGCGGCGATTGGGGCCAGTTCCGAGGTGATGGCGCTGTCCATCGCCGCCGGGTTGATCAAGGCGATCCTGGTGATGGTGATGACGCCCTTCGTGGCGCCCCTGATCGGCCTGAACAACCCGCGCAGCGCGGTGATCTTCGGCGGCTTGATGGGCACCTCCAGCGGTGTGGCTGGCGGGCTGGCGGCAACCGACCCGAAACTGGTGCCGTATGGCTGCCTGACCGCAGCGTTCTATACGGCGTTGGGTTGTTTGCTGGGGCCTTCGCTGCTGTTTCTGCTCATGCGCGGCCTGGTCGGCTAGTCGCTACGGTTGGCGTACATCCGACACTCCGCCAACAACGCGAGCAAGTTCGGGTCACGTTCCTTGGCTTTCAGGAACACCACCCCGATATGCTGCTGCAACCGATACCTGGGTTGCAGCGGTATCAACTTCACGCGGTTCTCGTACACCGCCGCAATCCGCCCCGGCAGCAGCGCATAACCCACGCCCGAGCTGACCATGCTCAGCAGCGTGAAGATGTCATTGACCTGCATCGCCACCTTCGGCTCGAACCCCGCCTGCTTGAACACGCGATTGCCATCCTGGTGCGTGGCGAAGCCTTGGGTGAGGGTGATGAAGGTGGCGTCGCGCACGTCGGCGAGGTCGATCTCCCGCTCACGGTCGAAGGGGGAATCAGCCGGGGTGGCGAGGAAGATATCATCGGAAAACAGCGCAATCTGCTCGCAGTCGGGGTCGTTGGCGTGTTCGTCCAGGGAGATGAGGATCGCGTCCACTTCCATGTTCTTGAGCTTGTAGAGCAGGTCGAAGTTGGAGCCCAGGATCAGGTCGATATTGAGTTCGCTGCGGCGGATCTTCAGGCCCATGATCAGTTGCGGCACGGTCTTCACGGTCAGCGAATACAGCGAGCCCAGCTTGAAGCGCTCGGCAGAGAACCCGGCGGCTTCGCGGGTAAGGCGCACGCTGTCGACCACATCGGCGACCAGTTTTTGCGCGCGCTCTTCCAATACGTAGGCGCTTTCCAGCGGCGTGAGGTTGCGCCCTTCGTGTTTGAACAGCGGGCAGCGCAGGGCGTTTTCCAGGGAGTGGATGGCGCGGTGCACGCTGACGTTACTGGTTTGCAGCTCGGCGGCGGCGCGGGTCAGGTTTCCGGTGCGCATGAACGCCAGGAAGATTTCCAGTTTCTTGAGGGTGAATTCTTCGTCGATCAGCATGGCCGGGGCTCTTGTTCGAATGCGGTCGATTGTGCCCCTAAAACCAGTTCACTCCCAGCCATGCACTGCACAGGCCCAGCACCACGCCGAGGACGATCAGCCAGATCGCATTCAGCCGCGTGTAATACACCGCGGCGGCGCTGGCCAGGGTCAGCACCAGGCTGGTGGCGTTGCTTTCCAGGCTGTTCATCAGGATGTAGCTGGCGGCGAGGATCAGGCCGATGGAGATCGGCAGCAGGCTGCGTTTGACCCGCTGCACCCACGGCGTTTCGGTATGGCGCTCCAGCCAGCCGGCGCCGATGTAGGTGAGCACCGAGCACGGCACCAGCTTGGCCAGCAGTGCGACCAGCGCGCCGGGCAGGCCGGCGGCTTGCTGGCCGATAAACACCAGCAGCATGCCGTTCGGCCCGGGCAGGGCCTGGGACAGGGCGAAGAACGCGACGAATTGTGCGTCGGTCAGCCAGTTCATGTCGTTGACGGAGTAGCGGTGGATATCGCCGATGGCAACCATGTTGCCGCCGATCGACATCAGCGACCACAGCGAGCATTGGATCATCAGGTGCAGGAGGGTGGCTTGCATCAGCGGGCCACCTTGCGGGTGTCGATGAACCCCAGCGCCAGCGAACTGGGGATGCAGATCAACAGCACCATCCACAGCGGCAGCACCAGGATCGCCATCAACACGAAAGTCATCAGGAACGCGACGTAGTTGGCGACGGTCCTGGGCATGGCCTTGAGCAGGCGCAGGGTCGTGCCGAGAATCAGGCCGGTGGCAATCGGCATGACTGCGCCGAAAATCTGCTGGACCACCTCATGGGTCCACCACTTTGTATAGGCGAAGCCGGCGAGCACGGTGATCAGCGAGGGGAACAGGTACAACCCGCACACTGTCACAACCGCACCTGGCAAGCCATGCAGCCGTCGGCCGTAGATGATGCCGACGTTGGCAATGTTGGGGCCGGGGAAGAACTGGCCGGTGGTCAGCAGTTCATTGAACGCCTGTTCGCTGACCCAACGCCTGCGGTCGACCATCATCTGCCGCGCCCAGGGCATCACGCCGCCAAAGCCGAACAGACCGACCATGGCAAAGTTGTAAAACAATTGCCATAGGCTGGGTGGCGGCACGTCGGGTTCAAGTTCGGGCATGGTCAATACCAATAATCGGGGCGCACGCTCCCCTTGTAATTGGAGCCGGCCGCTGGATCGCCGCAAGGCTCAAGGGCCTCATTGCCGGCAAGGAGGGTGTGAATCATCCGATGGGCAGTGGTGTTAGAGCAAATGAAGAAAGGTTGTTACCTGATAGTGAGTGACTGGCGTCAGAATGCTCAAGGTGATAACGGTTATTCGAGGTGAGTGACACATGTATCACGGGGAACGATTCAACGCCTGGAGCCATTTGCTCGGGGCGGTTGCGGCCAGTATTGGCGCGGTATGGATGTTGGTGGTGGCGAGCCTGGACGGCAGCCCCTGGAAGATCGTCAGCGTGGCGATCTATGGCTTTACCTTGATGGTGCTGTACAGCGCGTCCACCGTGTACCACAGCGTGCAGGGGCGCCGAAAAGAGATCATGCAGAAGGTCGATCACTTTTCGATCTACCTGTTGATTGCCGGCAGCTACACGCCGTTTTGCCTGGTGACCTTGAGAGGGCCGTGGGGCTGGACACTGTTCGGCATCGTGTGGGGGCTGGCGGTGATCGGGATTTTGCAGGAGATCAAGCCGCGCTCCGAGGCGCGCATCCTGTCGATCGTGATCTATGCGGTGATGGGCTGGATCGTGCTGGTGGCGGTCAAACCGTTGATTGCAGCACTGGGCACGGCGGGGTTTATCTGGTTGGCTTCAGGCGGGGTGTTGTACACCGTCGGCATTATCTTCTTTGCCCTGGAGGACCGCCTGCGGCATTCCCATGGCATCTGGCACCTGTTCGTAATCGGCGGCAGCCTGCTGCATTTCGTGGCGATCATGCACTACGTCCTGTAGGAGCCGGCTTGCCGGCGATGGCTGCCTTGAATCCTCCGCAAGGCATCGGGCCTCATCGCCGGCAAGCCGGCTCCGTTACAAGCGTTGCAGCAGGTCACGGGCGCGGTGGCCGAGGATGTCGAGCAGGTTGGCCAACATATGCGGCGGCGGCTCATCGGCGCGGGTCAGGGCGTACAGGGTAATTGGCAGCGGCGGTGTGAGCGGGCGGATGCAGGTGGTGGCGGTCGAAGCACCGAGGGCGGTGAAGGGATCGATCACCGTCAAGCCGGCTCCGGACTCCACCATCGCGCGCGCCAGGGAATAGGTTTGCACCGAGATCGTGACCCTGGGCGGTGGGTCGACGTTTTCCAGGTAGCTGTCGAGTTTCGCCGCCAGCGGGTCGGCGCTGGAAAGACCGATCAACGGCGCGCCCGCCAGGTCCGCCAAGGGCAAGGGTTTGCTCAGTTCGTCTTGCGGCCAATAGCCTTTGGACGCCAACGCCACCAGCACTCCATTGGCCAGCACCTGCGTGGTCAGCCCTGGATGGCCGGAGAAGTTGAGAGTCAGCGCCAGATCAATCTCACGCATCAGCAGCTTCTGCACCAGTTCGCGGCTGTGGTCGCTGGACAGCTCGCAGGCCATGTCCGGGTAGTCGCGCTTCCACTCCAGCACCGCCGGCGGCAGCAGCGACAGGGCCAGCGCCGGGATCGCGCCGATGCGCACACTCTGGCCCGGTGCACGGCGCAAGCTCTTGGCCAGGCGGCGTACGCCTTGCAGGCTTTCGGTGACTTTCTCCACTTCGCGCTCCAGCGCCAGGGCTTCCGGCGTGGGCTGCAACTTGCCGCGCACGCGCAGGAACAGGGGGAAGCCCAACTGCAGTTCGGCGTGCTGCAGCACCTTGGTGACGGCGGGCTGCGACACGTGCAGCAACTGCGCAGCCGCACTGACGGAGCCGGTCTGGCGGATGGCCTGGAAGATTTCGATATGACGCAAGCGCATGGCAAGCCCATAACCTTTGTTTATAGGTGGCCCATCTTTATTCATTGTCGGTGACGTGTCACCTGCCTCTAGGCTTGAGGCCTCTGGATTCAACGGCGGGCAGCGAAGATGGTGTGCATCATTGGCGGTGGGGTGATTGGTCTGGCCAGCGCATATGCGTTGGTGCGTGCAGGTCATGAGGTGACGGTGATCGATGCGCGCGAGACCCTGGGCAGTGAAACCAGCTTCGCCAACGGCGGGCAACTGTCCTATCGCTACGTGGCACCGCTGGCCGATAAAGGGGTACCGCTGCAGGCCATTGGCTGGTTACTGCGCGGTGACTCGCCGCTGAAACTGCGCCCGCGCCTCGACCCCCAGCAATGGCGCTGGATGACGGCGTTCCTCGGCGCCTGCCGTGGCTCGGTGAACAAACGCAATGCCGCCCACCTGCTGCGCCTGGCGACCCTCAGCCAGGACACCTTGCAGCAATGGCGCGACGATGATCACCTGGACGGCTTCGACTGGCGGCGCAACGGCAAGCTGGTGACCTTCCGCAACGCCAGCTCCTTTGAACAGGCGCGCAGTAAGGTTACCAATATCCTTCAACAGCAGGTGCTGTCGGCCGCCGATTGCGCCCGCCTGGAGCCGGCGCTGGCCGGCGGTGGTTTCGTCGGCGGGATCTATACGCCCAACGAAGAGGTCGCCGATTGTCACGCGTTCTGCCAGCGGTTGGCGGCGCGGCTGGAGGCATCAGGGCGCTGCACTTTTTTGTTGGGGCGCAAGGTCACCGGGATTCGTCACGCTGACACAGCTGTGCAGGCTATCGAACTGGGCAGCGAGGTGATGCCGGTAGAGCATCTGGTGCTGGCGGCCGGGCATCGCAGCGCCGAGTTGGCGTTGCCTGGATTGTCACTGCCGCTGTATCCGCTCAAGGGGTATAGCCTGAGTGTGCCGATTGGCGAGCAGCACCGGGCGCCGAACGTCAGCATCACCGACTACGACCGCAAGATCGTCTATGCACGCATCGGCGAACAGCTTCGGGTAGCGGCCATGGTGGATATTGTCGGTTTCGACACCCGCCTGGAGCCCAAGCGCCTGGCGCTGATGAAACGCCAGGCGCTGGAGACATTTGCGCTGGCCGGCGATTATGCCCAGGCGGTGGAGTGGGCCGGCATGCGCCCGGCCACCCCAACCGGTGTGCCGCTGATTGGCGCCAGTGTCTACCGCAACCTGTGGCTGAACCTGGGGCACGGTGCGCTGGGTTTTACACTGGCCTGTGGCAGCGGCCAATTGCTCGCCGAATTGATTGGCCGGCAAACCCCTTCCATTGATATGCAGGGCCTGACACCCCGCGCTGCGTGACCACTCACAACCCGAAAACCAACGGAGCATAACAATGAAAAGAATCCTGTTGACCGGCTGCACCCTGGGGCTTTTGCTGGGGGCACAGGCCCATGCGAGTCCAGCGGTGCTGGAGGGCACGCTGGGCAAGATCGTCAGCGCCAAGTCCATAACCTTGGGCTATCGCGATGCGTCGGTGCCGTTTTCCTACGTGGGGGATCACAGTGGCAAGCCCATGGGCTATTCAGTGGAACTGGCGGACAAGATCGTCGAACGTATCCAGCAGAAAACCGGGGTGGCAACGCTTAGGGTGAAATACAACCTGGTGACATCGCAGACGCGTATCCCGCTGGTGCAGAACGGTACCGTCGACCTCGAGTGCGGCTCCACCGGGGTGACGGCCGAGCGCCAGAAGCAGGTGGCATTTTCCTACGGTTTCATTTACGTGAAGGGACAACTGCTGACGGCCAGGGACAGTGGCATCCAAGGCTTCTCCGACCTTGCGGGCAAGAACGTGGTGACCACCGCCGGCACGACCAATGAGCGCTATCTCAAGCGCTACAACGTCGAGCATAAAGCCAATATCTCGGTGATCAGCGCCAAGGATCACGGCGAGGCGTTCAAGATGCTCGAGACTGGTCGTGCGGTAGCGTTCTACATGGATGACGCGTTGCTCTATGGCGAACGCGCCAAGGCCAAGGACCCGCATAAGTGGGTGGTGGTGGGCGAGGAGCAGTCGCGGGAGATCTACAGCTGCATGGTGCGCAAGGACGACCCGCAGTTTCTGGCGGTGGTCAACGAGACGCTCGGCGACCTGTACCGCAGTGGCGAGATCAACGGGATTTACCAGCGCTGGTTTGAACAGCCGATCCCGCCCAAGGGCTTGAACCTGGAATTTCCGATGACCAGCGAGTTGAAGGCGATCATTGCCAAACCGATCAGCGATCCGGTGGAGTAAACCCTAGAAATCGCCCCACAGCTGCTGGGCGACGGCCAGCGCCACCACCGGCGCCGTCTCGGTACGCAACACCCTTGGGCCGAGGCGGGCGGCGTGGTAGCCGGCGGCTTGGGCGGTTTCGACTTCAGGGTCGGTCAGCCCACCTTCAGGCCCGATCAGGAACGCCAGGCTCGACGGCTTGGCGTGGCTGACCATCGGCTCGGCCACCGGGTGCAGCACCAACTTCAAATCCGCCTCGGTCTGCTTCAACCATTCTGCCAGCAGCAGCGGTGGGTGAATCACCGGCACTGTGGAGCGCCCGCATTGCTCGCAGGCGCTGATGGCTACCTGGCGCCAGTGCAGCAGGCGTTTGTCGGCGCGTTCATCCTTGAGGCGCACTTCGCAGCGCTCGCTGAAAATCGGCGTGATCGCGTTGACGCCCAGTTCGGTGGCTTTCTGAATCGCCCAATCCATGCGCTCGCCGCGGGACAGGCCCTGGCCGAGATGGATATGCAGCGGTGATTCGGTCTGGCCGGCGAAGTGTTGCGTGAGTTGCACGGTGACGCGCTTCTTGCCGACTTCCAGCAGGCTGCCCAGGAACTCCTGGCCGGAACCGTCGAACAATTGCACGGCATCGCCTTCGCCCATGCGCAGCACACGGCTGATGTAGTGCGCCTGGGCTTCGGGCAGTTCATGGTCGCCGAGGCTCAGCGGGGTGTCGGTAAAAAAGCGGGACAGTCTCATTTCTGTTCTCTGGAAAATAGGAGCGATGACAAATCCCTGTAGGAGCCGGCTTGCCGGCGATGGCGGCTGTAAGCTCGCTGCAAGGCGTAAAGGCCTCATCGCCGGCAAGCCGGCTCCTACAAGGGGGCTAGCCTGGGTCGCGGAAATCGGGGTGGAAATTGTCTGGAACGGCAACACTGACCTTGCTGTTGGTGGCGATATCGATGCCTTCGCTGGCGACTTTGGCGAGGAAGTCGATCTGCTCCGGCGTGATCACATAGGGCGGCAGGAAATACACCACGCTGCCCAATGGCCGCAACAGGGCACCCCGCTCCAGGGCATGCTCGAACACCTTCAGGCCGCGACGTTCCTGCCATGGGTAGGCGGTCTTGGTGGCTTTGTCCTGGACCATCTCGATGGCCAGCACCATGCCGGTCTGGCGCACTTCCGAGACGTGAGGGTGATCCACCAGGTGCGCGGTAGCCGTGGCCATGCGCTGGGCCAGGGCCTTGTTGTTCTCGATGACGTTGTCTTCTTCGAAGATATCCAGGGTCGCCAACGCTGCCGCACACGCCAGCGGGTTGCCGGTGTAGCTGTGGGAATGCAGGAAGGCGCGCAGGGTCGGGTAGTCGTCGTAGAAGGCGCTGTAGACATCTTCAGTGGTGACCACGGCCGCCAGCGGCAGGTAGCCGCCGGTCAGGGCCTTGGACAGGCACAGGAAGTCCGGGCGGATACCGGCCTGTTCGCAGGCGAACATGCTGCCGGTGCGGCCAAAGCCTACGGCGATTTCGTCGTGGATCAGGTGCACGCCGTAGCGGTCGCAGGCTTCGCGCAGCAGCTTGAGGTACACCGGGTGGTACATGCGCATGCCGCCGGCGCCCTGGATCAGTGGTTCGACGATCACGGCAGCGACGGTGTCGTGGTTGTCCGCCAGGGTTTGTTCCATGGCCAGGAACATAGTGCGCGAATGTTCTTCCCAGCTCATGCCCTCGGGGCGCAGGTAGCAGTCCGGGCTCGGCACCTTGATGGTGTCGAGCAGCAGCGCCTTGTAGGTCTCGGTAAACAGCGGCACGTCGCCCACTGACATCGCGGCGATGGTTTCGCCGTGGTAGCTGTTGGTCAAGGTGACGAAGCGCTTCTTGTTCGGCAGGCCACGGTTGAGCCAATAGTGAAAGCTCATCTTCAGCGCGACTTCGATGCACGACGAACCGTTGTCGGCGTAGAAGCAGCGGGTCAGGCCTTCGGGCGTCATCTGCACCAGGCGTTCGGACAGCTCGATCACCGGCTGGTGGCTGAAACCGGCGAGGATCACGTGCTCCAGCTGGTCGACCTGGTCCTTGATGCGCTGGTTGATGCGCGGGTTGGCGTGGCCAAACACGTTGACCCACCAGGAACTGACGGCATCGAGGTAGCGCTTGCCTTCGAAGTCTTCCAGCCAGACGCCTTCACCGCGCTTGATCGGAATCAGCGGCAATTGCTGGTGGTCTTTCATCTGGGTGCAGGGATGCCACAGTACCGCAAGGTCGCGTTGCATCCACTGGTTGTTCAAGCCCATCGGTTATCTCCTCGAAGCGGTCCTGCGGCTGGCGCAGGTAAAACAATCGCGCAAGCCTATGCAATGGACGGCTGTGTCACAAGCTATTACCCATGAATTCGCGGTAAACACAGGACGGTCTGTCACGTTTCTTAGGAATAGTCCTTAATCCTTCGTTAACTTACTGTGCATACGCTCCAGATCGTATTTCTCGATATTTCAAAGCGAAATTTTCCGCTTTAATTCGATAGGTAAATCGCTAGTCTTGGGCACAGCTCTTACGGGATTTGGGACATGCAGCTACGTAATTCATCGGCCCGCTATGGTTGGGTCAGCATTGTTTTGCACTGGGGCGTGGCCCTGGTGGTGTTTGGTTTGTTCGCCCTGGGCTTGTGGATGGTCGGTCTCGACTACTACAGCGCCTGGCGCAAAGACGCGCCGGACCTGCACAAGAGTATTGGCATCACGCTGTTCGCCATCATGCTGGTGCGTATTGTCTGGCGCCTGGTGAGCCCACCGCCGCCCGCGCTGGCCAGCTACAGCCGCATGACCCGTATCGGTGCTGCATTTGGCCATGCGTTCCTTTATCTCGGGTTGTTTGCCGTGATGATCGCCGGTTACCTGATTTCCACCGCAGACGGTGTCGGTATCCCGGTGTTTGGCCTGTTTGAGATTCCTGCCGTGGTTTCCGGGCTACCGGACCAGGCAGACAACGCTGGCCTCGTGCATCTGTACCTGGCCTGGGTGTTGGTGGTCTTCGCCGGCTTGCATGGCGTGGCTGCATTGAAACACCACTTTATCGATCGTGATGCGACCCTCACGCGAATGCTGGGGCGCAAAGCCTGATGTTCAACCTCGACTCACAAGGAATAGAAAGCATGTTGAAAAAGACCCTCGCCGCTCTGGCAATCGGTACTGCCCTGCTGTCTGCAGGTCAGGTGATGGCTGCTGACTACAAGATCGACAAAGAAGGCCAGCACGCCTTCATCGACTGGAAAATCAGCCACCTGGGCTACAGCTTCATCCACGGTACCTTCAAGGATTGGGATGGCTCGTTCAGCTGGGATGCTGCCAAGCCTGAAGCCAGCAAAATCGCGGTCGACGTGAAAACCGCCAGCCTGTGGTCCAACCACGCAGAACGTGACAAGCACATCGCCAGCAAAGACTTCATCGACGTGGGCAAATTCGCCGACGCCAAGTTCGTGTCCACCGCTGTTAAATCCACCGGCGAAAAGACTGCTGACGTGACCGGCGACCTGACCTTTCACGGCGTGACCAAGCCTGTGACCTTCAAGGCCACGTTCAACGGTGAAGGCAAGGACCCATGGGGCGGCGAACGCGCTGGCTTCAACGCCACCACCACGCTGAACCTGAACGACTTCGGCATCAAAGGCCCAGGCCCGTCCTCGCAGACCGTGGACCTGGACATCTCGCTGGAAGGCGTCAAGACGAAGTAATGCTTCGTATGCAGGAGCCGGCTTGCCGGCGATGAGGCCCTTGAGGTTTGCAGTGACTCAATGACTGCTATCGCCGGCAAGCCGGCTCCTACAGTTTCAAAGCGCTAAAAAAATGCCCCGCATCTTTCGATGCGAGGCATTTTTTTTGGCGTTTTGAAACTACCGGTTGCGCGTCAGCAATGCCGGTTTTTCACCACGAGGACGGCCTGGCAGTTGATCCAATTGCTCGGGTGTCGGGAAGCGGTCGGCTTTCGACTCCTTGTGGATGATCTTTGGCGCCGGGCCACCGCGCGGGTTCTGCACCGCCGGTTCGGACAAGCGAGGCTGGTCGTCACGGGCTGGTCGGCGGTTATTGCTGCGCGAGTCGTCGCGACGAGCCTGGCCGTCACGCGGTGCACCGTTGCGCGGGCCGTTACGCTTGGCAGGCGGGGTACCTGTGGTGCCGCCGCTGCTGTTGCGTGGGCCGTTCTGACGACCGCCCTGTGGCTGGCCGCCACGTGGAGCGCCTGCGCCTTGTGCCGGGGCACCTGGGCGACGGCCACGGCCTTGGGCTGGCTTGGCCTGAGGCACGTAGTCGACGCGGTTACCGAAGTTATCGATATCGTCGTCCAGGAACTCGTCCGGAGCACGGTCAGCGGCCGCGCGCGGTGGCTGGCTCGGCTGGCGCTGTTCGCGGGCCGGGGTGCCTTCACGGGGCTTCTGCTCGCGGGCCGGGCGTTCGCCACGGCCGTTGGTTGGCGCTTTTTCCTTGCCGCCCTTGTCCTTGCCTTTGTCGCGACGACCACCGCCGCCACCGCCGCCGTTCGGGCCATCGCCCTTCGGACCGCGTGGGTTGCGTGGGTTGCGCACGTCCGGACGCTCGCGCGCTTCTGGCTTCTCGGCCTCCACGGCGCTGGCATCGAAGCCCATCAGGTCGCCGTCGGCGATTTTCTGCTTGGTCATGCGCTCGATGCTTTTCAGCAGTTTTTCTTCGTCCGGTGCAACCAGGGAGATGGCTTCACCCGAACGACCGGCACGGCCGGTACGGCCGATACGGTGCACGTAGTCTTCATCGACGTTTGGCAGCTCGAAGTTGACCACGTGCGGCAGTTGGTCGATATCCAGGCCGCGGGCGGCGATATCGGTGGCAACCAGGATGCGCACGGAGCCGGCCTTGAAGTCAGCCAGGGCCTTGGTGCGCGCGTTCTGGCTCTTGTTGCCGTGGATGGCGACGGCGGTGAGGCCGTGCTTGTCCAGGTACTCGGCCAGACGGTTGGCGCCGTGCTTGGTGCGGGTGAACACCAGCACCTGTTCCCACGCGCCGGCGGTGATCAGGTGAGCCAGCAGCGCACGCTTGTGGCTGGCAGCCAGGCGGAATACGCGTTGCTCGATACGCTCGACCGTGGTGTTCGGCGGCGTGACTTCGATGCGCTCCGGGTTGTGCAGCAACTTGCCGGCCAGGGCGGTGATGTCCTGGGAGAACGTCGCCGAGAACAGCAGGTTCTGACGTTTGGCCGGCAGGCGGGCGAGGACCTTTTTCACGTCATGGACAAAGCCCATGTCGAGCATGCGGTCGGCTTCGTCCAGCACGAGGATTTCCACGTGGGACAGGTCGACGCTGCCTTGGCCGCACAAGTCGAGCAAACGACCAGGGCACGCCACCAGCACGTCAACACCACGGGACATGGCCTGAACCTGTGGGTTCATGCCGACGCCGCCGAAGATGCAGGCACTGACGAACTTCAGGTCGCGGGCATACAGCTTGAAGCTGTCGTGCACCTGGGCGGCGAGTTCGCGGGTTGGGGTCAGGACCAGTACGCGCGGTTGACGCGGGCCGTGACGCTGGGATTTGTCCGGGTGACCGTTGGGGAACAACCGCTCCAGAATCGGGAGGGCGAAACCGCCGGTTTTACCAGTACCTGTCTGAGCCGCAACCATGAGGTCGCGACCTTGCAACACGGCGGGAATGGCCCGCTGTTGCACCGGAGTAGGCTCGGTATAGCCCGCTGCCTCGATGGCGCGGACTAAAGCCTCGGAGAGACCGAGGGAAGCAAAGGACATGAGTAATCCTGTTTTAGTTAGGGCTTGGCCCAAAGGGATAATCTTGCCGGGCGTGAATGGCGCTTAGGGGAGCGCAACCCCGTCCGGTCCTGCTGCGTCTGGCGGGCACTCCACCGGCTCGCGCGGGCTGAAAGCTGCGCTGTAGCGGGGTTGGGTGCCTTTTTCAAGACCTCAGCGGCCGGGCGTGAGCCTGGCGGAAAGGCCGGAGTATAACAGAGCAATCACGGCGCGCTGCTTTCCTGCTGCTCAACGGTGCGTCCAGACCCCGTATTGGCTTGGATTCCACCATATCTGGCGCTCAAGGCGCTATAGGCCGGTTCCTGTTTGAAGCGTTTGAGCTCGGCGGCAAAGCGTTGTATCAGCAGGTCCATGCCCGCGCCACGACGCACCGCCAGAAACTGCGGCTGACGGCTGACCACCGCCGGCGCCTGGCTGACCTTGCCTTCCAGGCCCAATGCCTTGATCACATGCTGGCCTACCCGGCGGTCGGTGATCACCAGATCGATGCGTCCGAGCATCAATTTGCCGAAGTTGGCCTCGTGGCTGGGCGCCGGTTCGCGGTCGAACAGCGGCGAATCGCTGAACTCGTCGTCGTACAGGTAGCCCGGCGACGTACCGACCGTAAGGCCGCGCAGGTCTTCGAGACTTTGTGCAGGGTGGGGGCGCTCATTGGCGTAGAAGAGCACGAACTCCACTTCCGACAGCGGTTCGCTGGGATACAGAAGCAAGGTGTCGCGCTCATGGCTGTGGAAAATATCCAGTGCCCCGTCGGCCTGGCCTTGGTCGAGCATGGCCAGGCAGCGCTTCCACGGCAGGAACTGCCATTGCACCTCGACGCCCAGGCGTTGAAACACGATCACCGTGGTTTCGTAGTCCAGCCCACGCAT
Organism: Pseudomonas sp. CHM02; assembly: GCF_000612585.1. Lineage (GTDB taxonomy): Bacteria > Pseudomonadota > Gammaproteobacteria > Pseudomonadales > Pseudomonadaceae > Aquipseudomonas. The sequence goes on along the minus strand of NZ_JFCA01000034.1, from coordinate 51,321 downwards.
GGTGCCGTTGTCGTCGTACACATAAGGCGCCCACGGCTCCGTGACAATGCGCAGTTTCTCGCCATAAGCGGCCAGGCTCAGGCAAGTAAAGAGGGCAGCGGTCAACAACTTGAGAAGGACGGGCATGCCTTGAGGTTACGACGCTCCTGCCTTAAAGAGAAGCTCTGGCACGCGCATCCGCGGGCGGGACTATCTGGCCGGTGAGGTCATCAAGTGTTCGTAGATCGATGCGCGCCGCTCGCCGAGAATCAGGCGCACCACGGGGTTGGCGAACCAGTGCTCCAACTGATGGGCGTCGATCGGGCGTTTCTGGCGTTCTTCCTGGTTCTGCCGGGCCTTGTCCCACCACACCGGGCCACACGCCTGGTCGAACTCGTTCTCATGCTCGTAGCAGCCGTAGAGAATTTCGCGGATGAACTGCTGCTGGTGCTTGGGCAGCACCAGCGTGATCAGCTTGTACAGCAGACGTTGCAGGCGGGGAGGGCGCGGCAGGTGCGAGGACACCTGGCGGGTATCGGCCAACGCCAATGCACTGGTAGGGGCGGCCGCATGCTTGGCGATCCAGGCCTTGACCTTGGCGCGAAACAGTTGCTTGCGACTCCAGTAATGGTGGATCAGGTCCGGGCATTCGCGCACGTTGACGGTGCGATAGGCGGCGATCGACAGGCAGAACTCTTCGAGGGTGTAGGCGCCCTGGGCGTAGGGGAACAGTTCGTCCATCAAGGCGATGGAGCGGTCGAGGATGTGCGCGTCCTGTTGCGTCAGGCCCATGACCCCGGAGTTGAGCGTCATCATGTCATCGTCGGCCACGCCCATGTCCAGCAGGCGCTGGCGCAGGGCGGTGTAGAGAACGCTTTCGTGGTTGTCGCCGTACTTGGTGTAGAAGGCGTTGCACAGCAGGGTGCCGGGCTGCACGCGCTCGAACAGGTCCATCGGTGAATGATGGAAGAACGTGTCGGTGTCGATCAACATGGCCACCGGCGATTCTTCCAGCACTTGGCGCAAGACCACATGCTTGGTGCGGAAGTGATAGCCGTGGGGCTCGCTCCAGCGTTTGCGGGTGGCTTCGTCCAGCGGGCGTACGCGCACTGGCAAGAGGCGATAGGGCTCGGGGTTGTCGCTGAATACCTGGATATCCACGGCGGCGTCCGGAGTGTCCTGCAGGAAGGCCAGTGCACTGGCGATGCTGAACACCGCTTCCTGGTGGTAGGTCTCGGAGCCGAAGACCAGATAGACCAGTTGTGGGCGGGAAGTCGTGGGCACTGTATTCATGGACTGCTGGATTCCGTGGGCATGTAAAACAACAAAGGCCCTCGTGGAAGCGAGGGCCTTGGCACAGCCGGACAAGCTTTAGCGTGGCAGCTTGAGGTTGTTCCAGATGGCAAGGCTGGGTTCAGCCTGGTTCAGGGTATAGAAGTGCAACCCTGGCGCTCCACCTTGCAACAATTCTTCACACATTGTGCTGATGACCTGTTCGCCAAACGCCTGGATGCTCTTGACGTCGTCGCCATAGGCTTCCAGTTGTTTGCGCACCCAGCGCGGGATCTCGGCACCGCAGGCATCAGAGAAACGCGCCAGCTTGCTGTAGTTGGTGATTGGCATGATGCCCGGCACGATCGGGATGTTCACACCCATGGCCCGTACGCGCTCGACGAAGTAGAAGTAGCTGTCGGCGTTGAAGAAGTACTGGGTGATCGCGCTGTCGGCGCCGGCGTTGGCCTTGCGCACGAAATTCTGCAGATCGTCTTCGAAATTGCGGGCCTGGGGGTGCATCTCCGGGTAAGCCGCCACTTCGATGTGGAAATGGTCGCCGCTTTCTTCACGGATGAAGCTCACCAGGTCATTGGCGTAGCGCAGTTCGCCGCTGGCCATGCCCATGCCGGACGGCAGGTCACCGCGCAGGGCGACGATACGCTTGATGCCGGCGGCCTTGTATTGGGTCAGCAGGCTGCGCAGGTCGGCCTTGCTGTCGCCCACGCACGACAAGTGCGGAGCGGCGGGAACTTTGACTTCGCTTTCCAGCTGCAACACGGTGTTGATCGTGCGATCACGGGTCGAGCCGCCGGCGCCGTAGGTGCAGGAGAAGAAGTCGGGGTTGTAGCTGGCCAACTGCTTGGCAGTCGCCATCAGTTTTTCATGCCCAGCATCGGTCTTGGTCGGGAAGAACTCGAAGCTGTAGCGACGGTCTTGGGACATGGTCGTATCCTTGGAAACTCAAAGGCCTGAAAGACGTGCGCAATTCATGTAGGAGCTGGCTTGCCGGCGATGCAGGCGTCTCGGTGGCTCAGCAGAACCGAGGTGAAACCATCGCCGGCAAGCCAGCTCCTACAAAAGCTCGCCCTCACACGGAGGGCGGGCAGCAGGCAAATCAGTAGCGGTAAGCGTGCGGCTTGAACGGACCTTCGACGGTCACGCCGATGTAGTCGGCCTGGGTCTTGGTCAGTTGAGTCACCACGCCGCCGAAGCCGCGGACCATTTCCAGGGCCACTTCTTCGTCGAGTTTCTTCGGCAGTACTTCCACGGTCAGGCGCTCGGCTTTCTGGGCCGGCGACAGGTCGGCGTACTTCTGGCCGAACAGGAAGATCTGGGCCAGTACCTGGTTGGCGAACGAGCCGTCCATGATGCGGCTTGGGTGGCCAGTGGCGTTGCCCAGGTTGACCAGGCGGCCTTCAGCCAGCAGGATCAGGTAGTCGTCGTTCTGTGGGTCGAAATCACCCGCACCGGTACGGTGAACCTTGTGCACCTGTGGCTTCACTTCTTCCCATGCCCAGTTCTTGCGCATGAAAGCGGTGTCGATTTCGTTGTCGAAGTGACCGATGTTGCAGACAACGGCGCGCTTCTTCAGGGCTTTGAGCATGTTCGCGTCGCAAACATTCACGTTGCCGGTGGTGGTCACGATCAGGTCGATCTTGCCCAGCAGGGCCTTGTCGATGCTGGCTTCGGTGCCGTCGTTCTGGCCGTTGATGAACGGCGAAACCACTTCGAAACCGTCCATGCAGGCTTGCATGGCGCAGATCGGGTCAACTTCGGAGACCTTGACGATCATGCCTTCCTGGCGCAGGGACTGGGACGAACCCTTGCCCACGTCACCGTAGCCGATCACCAGGGCTTGCTTGCCCGACAGCAGGTGGTCGGTGCCGCGCTTGATGGCATCGTTCAGGCTGTGACGGCAGCCGTACTTGTTGTCGTTCTTGCTCTTGGTCACCGAGTCGTTGACGTTGATGGCCGGGATTTTCAGCTCGCCCTTGGCCAGCATGTCCAGCAGGCGGTGCACGCCAGTGGTGGTTTCTTCGGTCACGCCGTGGACGCGGTCGAGGATCTGCGGGTACTTCTTGTGCAGCAGCTCGGTCAGGTCGCCGCCGTCGTCGAGGATCATGTTGGCGTCCCATGGCTTGCCATCTTTCAGGATGGTTTGCTCCAGGCACCACTCGTACTCTTCTTCGGTCTCGCCTTTCCAGGCGAATACCGCGATACCGGCAGCAGCGATAGCGGCAGCGGCCTGGTCTTGAGTCGAGAAAATGTTGCAGGACGACCAGCGTACTTCGGCACCCAGGGCAACCAGGGTTTCGATCAGCACGGCAGTCTGAATGGTCATGTGGATGCAGCCGAGGATCTTCGCACCCTTGAGCGGTTGCTCAGCGGCGTACTTGCGGCGCAGACCCATCAGGGCAGGCATTTCGGATTCGGCGATAAAGGTTTCGCGACGGCCCCAGGCGGCGAGGGACATGTCGGCGACTTTGTAGTCGTTGAAATCTGCAGGCGTGTTTACTGCGCTCATGAAGAGCCTCCATTCGTAGTGTGCGAATGGGCGCCGTTGTGCGTTTAGTATCAGGCCAGGTGGACCAGGCCGGACAACGCCCCATCCGAGCCTGACAGGTTGAACCTGCTGCAGCGCCCCTCGGACAGGTGGCGGGAGAACGGTATCAACTGAAGATGACCGTTTTGAAGCGGGGGCGATTATAGCCGTGTGCGCCAGACTTCCCAAGCCTTTCTGTCGGCCATATGAAGATCGCACATGGGCTTGATAGGCAATGGCACATAGAGCTTGGGGCCGGGCTCTGCCATGATGTTGCCCATCATTCGGCAAGACGCTTTGGAGTGACTATGAACTTCCACACCCGCAAATGGGTAAAACCCGAAGACCTCAACCCCAACGGCACGCTGTTCGGTGGCAGCCTGCTGCGCTGGATCGACGAAGAAGCGGCCATCTACGCCATTGTGCAATTGGGCAACCAGCGCGTAGTGACCAAGTACATCTCCGAAATCAACTTCGTCAGCGCGTCGCGCCAGGGTGACATCATCGAGCTGGGCATCACCGCCACCGAGTTCGGCCGCACCTCCATCACCCTGACCTGTGAAGTGCGCAACAAGATCACCCGCAAAAGCATCCTCACGGTGGAGAAAATGGTCTTCGTCAACCTCGGTGAGGATGGCCTGCCAGCACCACATGGCCGCACCGAGATCAAGTACGTGAAGGACCAGTTCAAGGAAGACAGTCTTCCTGAATGACATTCCTGCGGTGTGATTTGCTTTACCAAATCATTCCGCATGGATCTTTGCCCGGCGTGCTCATCACTCAGGACTACACCCCTGTGGAGAGCCCGCGTATGAAAGTGTTCACCTCGACCGTCCAGATTCAGCCCCCATTGAGTGAGAAGGCTCAACCTCCGACCCATCACACTGTGCAGACGCCTCTGGTAGAGCGGGTGGGCGAGCGCAATGTGACGCTTCTGCGCGATAGCCAGGGACGGGTGGAGGTGATTTTATCGGCTCCGCCTGTCACGAGCCTGGTGCTGAGTGGAGGCGGGGCCAAGGGCATTGCCTTTTCAGGGGTGGTGCAGGCACTTGAAGATGCCCGAAAACTGCAGGGTATCCAATTGGCTTGCGGCTCATCCGCCGGCGCGATTTCGGCGGCGCTGCTTGCCAGTGGCATGGGGGCGGCAGCGTTCGACAAGTTGTCGGACAGCATTGACTTGCCAAGCCTGTTGAACAGCCAGGACACCGTGACGGCTTGGATGCAGGATGCCAGCACGACACTTGGCAAACGCTTACGCCACCTGCCCAGCCCCGTCGGCAGTATCGCTCAGTCGTTGATGACCTTGCTGCCGCGCCTGCAAACCGAAGCCGTTCCCCTTGAAGAAATGATCCGCCACGAGTCGCGCCAGTCGATTCTTGCTCATATTGCGCAAACCCCTCGAGAAACCCGTCCGGTCGAAGTCATGAACATTGCTGACAGGCTGAGTGCCGGTGGCGCTCCGACGTTTGGCGATCTTGAGGTGCTGCACCGGCATATTCCCGCGATCAAGCAACTCAGTATCACCGGGACCGGCGTGTTTGACGGGCGCCCGCAGTTGGTGGTGTTCAATGCCAGTTTGACCCCGGAAATGGACATCGCACGGGCGGCGCATATTTCGGGCGCGTTGCCGGTAGTGTTCAAAAGCTCGCTGGAGCGAGGTCATGACTTCCAGGCGTCAGCTGAAGCCACCGTCTTCAAGGACGGTGGCTTGTTGCTCAACACCCCGGCGCCGGGTGTGGTGCAGAGGGCATTTCCCGATAGCCCCCTGAACAAGTCTGAATCGTTGATTGTCACGTTCGAACCCGGCTCCACTGATGCGCCAGCTCGCAGTGGGCGTTTTTTCGGTGGTGTGGTCGACTGCATCACGGGTGTACCGCATTCAGCCGCTGGGGCCTTTCAAGACAAGCGCCTTGAAGCGTTCGCCGACCAGCGGGTGACCCTGCCCCTGAAGACCGAAAAAGGTGACTTTCGGGGCCTGCTCACCGGCACGGTCAACTTCACTATGCGGGATGAGCAGAAGCAGCACCTGCAGGCAAAAGCACGGCAGGTGGTGGAGGCGCATCTGGAACGACGCACCCAGGCACTTGAGCATCACACGTTCCAGTCCCTGGATGATGCGGTGCTGGCCATGGATGATGAAATGCTCGCCAGTGTGCAACCCGCGCTGCAACAGGACCCGGCCGCCGCCCAGGTGCTGATGTTTAGAAAATACGCGCCACAGGGGTTGCAGGCCCTGGACAGTGCGATTGCCGAGGCGAACCAGTCACAGGGCCCGCTGGTGTTCACGCCGAAGATTTTATCGGCGCTGCGTAACCTGGATGCCCTTGCCCGGCGGCCTGAGCAAATTGATTGGTTGGGCCGGCGTCTCAATGTCGCAAGCCAGCGCAATTTCCAGCAGTTGCTGCAAGTGGCGGCCGGACAGGTCGCAGGCGATGCATTGCCGAGGTCCAATGTCATCGGTGGCGCGGTCGTCGAGATGAAGGCACGTGATATCGCGATGAAAGCTGAAAACTTCACACGCGAGGTGATCTACCCCTCGTTGTTTCGGCCAGGCCAACCCGAGTCCAACGTTGAACTGTTGCACCGTGCAGCGCAGGACCTGGCCTGGGCGAACACGCCTGACGAGTTCAACCGGGTACTCGACACCCTCAGCGACCACTACAAGGCGCGTAACAAACCCTGGGACACGCCATCCAGGTCCACCACGGTAGAGATGGCCAGGGCCTGGAAGCTGCAGGTTTAGTTGGCTGGCCACTGAACAGCCACTGTGGCGGCGTGTCGTAGCTACAGGCACCCCTTGGACTCTGGATGATCATGGCCACCGACGAAGCAGGCAAAACCCCCAATCTATCCCAGGAAGAGCAGCAGGACGTCGACAAGAGCCAGCCGCCGCGCGCAGCCGTGCTGCATGAAATCATCCGCACCCAGGGCGATCAGGAGCTGGAGCGCAGTGTCGCCGCCTTGTGGTGGTCGGCGCTGGCCGCCGGGCTGACCATGGGGCTGTCGCTGATGGCGATGGGGTTGCTCAACTCCCGTCTGCCGAATGGCGAAGCCTTCAAGGTGATCGCCAGCTTCGGTTATTGCGCGGGCTTCCTGGCGGTGATCCTTGCGCGCCAGCAACTGTTCACCGAAAACACCCTGACTGCCGTGCTGCCGGTGATGAGCAAACCGACCCTGGGCAATGCCGGGCGACTGTTGCGTCTATGGACAGTGGTGCTGGTGGGCAACCTGTGCGGCACCTTGCTGGTGGCATACGTGATGTTGCACTTGCCGATCTTCGATACCAAGACCGACCTGGCCTTCCTCGAAATCGGCCGCAAGATCATGGAGAACGACACCGGCCAGATGTTCGCCAAGGGCATTGTCTCCGGCTGGATGATCGCCACCATGGTGTGGATGATTCCCTCCATGGAAAGCGCCAAGATGTGGATCATTATCCTGATCACCTACCTGATGGCCCTGGGCGATTTCACCCATATCGTCGTCGGCTCGGCCGAGGTGTCGTACCTGGTGTTTGCCGGCGAGTTGCCGTGGAAGGATTTCTGGCTGGTGTTCGCCGGGCCGACGCTGGCGGGCAACATCATTGGCGGCAGCTTTATCTTCGCGCTGATCAGCCACGCGCAGATTCGCAGCGAAGGCAGCCTGCCGGGCAAGAAAGCTGCGGACCCGAGGCATCCGCAGCAGATCGACAAGGATCAGTGAGCGTCAGGCGCGGCCTGGGGCTCGTCCCGAGTCACGCGTTTGACCAGCTTGCCGATGCTCAACCCCTGCAACAGGATCGACGACAACACCACGATGTAGGTGATGCTCAGCAGCAGGTCGCGCTCCGGGCCCAGCGGCAGGGCCAATGCCAGTGCCACGGAAACCCCACCACGCAAGCCACCCCAGGTGAGGATGCGGATGGTGCCGCGTGGCACGCTGCGCCAACGCCGCAACAACAGAATGGCCGGGGCTACCGTCAGCAGGCGCGACAGCAGGATCGCCACGGCCAGCAGGCTGGCGGCGAACACGTGCAGCCAGTTGAACGGCAACAGCAGCAGCTCCATGCCGATCAGCGCAAACAGCAGGGCGTTGAGCATGTCGTCGAGCAATTCCCAGAAGCCGTCCAGATAGCGACGGGTCATGTCGTTCATCGCCAGCTTGCGCCCCAGGTTGCCGATGATCAGGCCGGCGACCACCATCGCAATCGGTGCCGAGACGTGCAGCTCGGTGGCCATCGCCGAGCCGCCGATCACCAGGGCGAGGGTCAGCATCACTTCGATCTGGTGCTGCTCGATGCTCTTGATCATCAGGTACACCAGGTAGCCGATCAGGCCGCCGAACACCACGCCGCCGATCGCCTCATGGGCAAACAGCATGGCGGTAGCGCCCACGGTCGGCGTCTCGCCCAGCTGTGCGATACCCAGCAATACGGTAAACACCACCACGGCCGTGCCGTCATTGAACAGCGACTCGCCGACGATAGTGGTCTTCAATGGCTTGGAGGCGTTGGCGGTACGCAGCACGCCCAGCACCGCAATCGGATCGGTGGGGGAAATCAGCGCGCCGAACAGCAGGCAGTAGAGGAAGCTCACGTGCCAGCCAAACAGGGCAAAGATGTAGTACGCCAGGCTGCCGATCACCACGGTCGCGATCAATACGCCGAAGGTCGCCAGCAGGCCGATGGGCCAGCGGTAGCTGCGCAGGTCGTTGAGGTTCACGTGCAAGGCGCCGGCGAACAGCAGGAACGAGAGCATCCAGTTCATCAGCAAATCGCCGAAGTCGATCTGGCCGATCAGTTGCTGGATGCGTTCCTCCAGGCCCGGGTAGCCGAGAACGCTCAAGCCTTGCAGGATCAAGGAAAACATCAGGGCCGTGACCATCACACCGATGGTGGGCGGCAGGCCGATAAAGCGGAAGTTCACGTAGGTGAGCAGGGTGGTGAGGCAAATGAAAGCGGCGACAAGTTCAAGCATCCGGGGTCCTTGGAAGTTGGGTGGAAGAGCGTCAATGAGGCATGGACCGCAACAGCGGCATGATGTTGCAGGGCTGGGGGCAAATCACCGATAGAACCTTTGCAGGTCTGGCGGCTCATAGCGGTGAGTGCGGCTTTTCATGTTTAGTGCTAAAACTCTAATTTCCGTTGCAAACTAAAAAGTAAACTAAAAAAGGAATCAGTGATGACGGTGGCCTTCTGGTGTGTGTTGATCGCAATTTTCCTGCCTTACCTGTGCACGGGTGTGGCCAAGTTCAGCGGTGGCAAGTTCGGCCCGCGGCAAAACCACGACCCGCGCGCTTTCCTGGACTCCCTTGAAGGGTTCGCCAAGCGCGCCCACAGCGCGCAACTCAACAGCTTTGAAGTCACGCCGGCATTTGCAGCGGCCGTGATTATCGCGCACCTGGCCGGTACGGCCGAATTGGTGACCATCAATGTGCTGGCCGTGCTGTTTATCACCAGCCGCCTGCTGTACATCATCTGCTACCTGGCGGATTGGGCGATGCTGCGTTCGCTGGTGTGGTTCGTAGGGATGGCGTTGATTGCGAGTTTCTTCTTCGTCTCGATCTGACGGGTTGATGAAGATCCCCTGTGGGAGCGGGCTTGTTGTGGTGAGCGGGGCTGTTGTGGTGAGCGGGCTTGCCCCGCGTTGGGTGGCGAAGCCGCCCCAGAACCCTACACCTCGGTGTGCCTGAAGAAATGTGGTGAGGCTGATGAGGGCTGCTGCGCAGCCCAACGTGGGGCAAGCCCGCTCACCACAACAGCCCCGCTCGCCACAACGAGCCTGCCCACTAGCTAGCCTGCTCACCCCGCTGAACCAAGTTGGGCAGACCGTGTTCAGGTCCCGGCTGGTGCCTCCGGCACCTGCGGCAATGCTGCGCCCTTGGGCCACAACATCCATATCTGCCCCTGCTGTTTCATGTTGCCCGCCAATTCTCCCGCTGCCTCACCAGTGCCCCAGAACAGGTCCGCACGCACTTCACCCGTGATCGCGCCACCGGTGTCCTGCGCCGCGACGGGCCGTGCGATTGGCGAACCATCCGGCTTGGTGGTCGAGAGCCATAACAGACTGCCCAACGGAATCACCTTGCGATCCACCGCGACGCTGTAGCCTGCGGTCAGCGGTACGTTCAATGAGCCGCGCGGACCTTCGTTGCTGTCAGGCCGAGCGCTGAAGAACACATAGCTGGGGTTGCTCGCCAGCAGTTCCGGAATACGCTGCGGATGCGCCTTGGCCCAGGCGCTGATGGCGCCCATGGTCACGTCTTCTTTCTTCAACTCGCCTTGCTCAACCAGCCAGCGCCCGATCGGGCGATAGGGGTAGCCGTTCTGGTCGCCATAACCGACGCGCAGTTGACGCCCACCGGCCAGTTGAATGCGGCCCGAGCCCTGGATCTGCAGGAATTGCAGGTCCATCGGGTTGGTCAGCCAGGCAATCGGTTTGGCCGTGGAGCCCTGGCCGTTGATGGCGCTGGCATCGTCGTAGGGCTTGAGCACGCGACCTTCCAGGCGACCACGCAGGCGTTTGCCCTTGAGCTCGGGGTAGATGCTTTCCAGGTTGACGATGATCAGGTCATCCGGCACGCCATACACCGGCACATTGGCGGTGGCGGTCTTGGTCAGGCTGCCGGGGTAGACCGGTTCGTAGTAGCCGGTGATCAAGCCGTTCGGGGTGTTGTCAGCCGAACGCAGGCCGAACACGTCCAGGCGTTCTTTGAGAAACCCACGCACCGCCCCGGCATTGCTCGGCACCGTGGCGGCTGCCGCACAGGTCGCGCCCCACACCGGGTCGGCCTTGAGGCGCTGGCAGGCGCTGCGCCAGGACTCAAAACCCGCCAGCAGGTCGCTGTCGGACACCGCCGGCAAGGCTTCCCATGGCGCACTCACATAGGTGGCGACGGCGTGGGGTTTGGAAGTTTCATCTTTGGCTGTTTCCTTGCCCGCGTCGCAGCCGGCCAGCAGCGCGATCATCGGCAGAGCCCACGCCAGGCGGCGGCTCCAGGGGTTCAAGCTGACATTCATACACACACTTCCTGAAGCGATTGCCCGCGTCGCAGCGCTGTTGGGCAACCCTTATTAATAATAGGGCTATTGGTCTTTGCGGGCGGGGCGGGGATACTGGCCGCCGTTTCCCGTGACCTCGAAGCCACCATGACTTTCAAACGACTGACCGTTGTACTGCTGGCCTGCCTGACCCTGTCCGCCTGTGGCGGCGTTGATCCGAATTCGCCACTGGGCCAGCGCAAGGCAATCTTCAAACAGATGCTCAAGACCGGCGAAGACCTGGGCGGCATGCTGCGTGGGCGCATTGCGTTCGACGGCGCAAAATTCGCCGAAGGCGCAGTCAAGCTGGATGCGTTGTCCCATGAACCGTGGAAACATTTCCCGAGCGTGCGTGAAGAGGATCACACCAGCGCCAAGGACGATGTCTGGCAGAAGCAGGCGCAATTCCAGCAGTTGGCCCGCAACCTTGAAGCGGCCACCGGTGAATTGGTGACCGCCAGCCAGGTGCAGCCTTACAAGGCGAGCAACCTGGGGCCTGCGGTGCAGAAAGTCGAAGATGCCTGCAGCGCCTGCCATAAACAGTTCCGGGACCACTGACCGGTTTTACTGGTCGAGTTCTTCCACGGCATCCTGCAGTTCCTTGCGGGACTCGGCGAGCTTGTCCTTGCGCTTGTTGATCTTGTCCGCGTCGCCTTTTTTCATGGCCTTGTCGAGGTCGGCCTGACGGCGGCTGACTTCATGCTTGGCGTCGAGCACCTTGTTTTCCCGCTCTTTCTTCAGGGAGGCGTCGGTGCAATTGGCGGTGACTTCGCTCAGGGCTTTTTCCAGGCCGGCTTGTTGTGCACTGTTGCCATGGGCCTTGGCCTGTTCGATCTGGGTGCTGATGGCTTGGCGCTTGGCGGCGCAGCCGGTGAGCTGAGGCGCTTCTTCGGCGGCCAGTAGCGGCGTGGTCATGAAGCTTGCGACGGTCAGCAAGGCAAAGGGGGCTAGAAATTTCATGTGGGGCTCCAAAATCGCAATCTGATGGCGCGGATATCGGGCTCAAAACCCGTCTATCCCCGCCACGCGTAATGTTTCAGCCAGGGCCTGTACGTGCGGGTCGCGAAAAAAAGCGCTCAGTTGCGCTGCGCGGCCCGGGCCGATGCCATCGATGGCCAGCCAGGCCTGGGTGTCTCTGGCGACCAGCGTCTGCCAGTCGCCTTCCAGGTTGTTACGTGCCGCAGGCGGTACACCTAAGGCTTTGAGCCATTGTGCAAAGGGCCGTTGTCGCGCGCTGTGAAGACTTTCCAACACGCGCGCACGGCTGCGTTCACCGAAGCCATCAATGTTAGCAAGCTCTGCCGCATCCAGGGTCAACCAATCGAGAAAGCCTGCGATTAGACCGGCCTGGATCAATACGTTCCACGTCTCGCGGCCCATGTGTGGCAAGGCGAGGCCCTGGTTGCCGCTCAGCCAGGTAAGGCGTGCCAGCAACTGCTCCTCGCAACCGGGGTCCAGCTGCCAGCAGCTCAAGGCGTGGAATTTTCCAGGGTTGGGCACTGGCAGGTCCGCCCTGCTGGTGCTGCGCAGGATGACCTCGTCCAACCGGGGGATCACCTGGCCCGCCAGGCTGATGGACACCTGGTCGCCAGGGCGGATATCCAGCGTTTGCCAACGCTTCAATGAACCGGCGCTCACGCGGCTGATCAGGCGGTCATCCAACCGCACCGGTTCCAGCTCCAGCATGGGCGTGATGCGCCCGGTGCGGCCGATCTTGAATTGCACGTTGCGCACCAGCGCCAAGGCCTTGGCGGCCGGGTACTTCCAGGCAACGGCCCAATAGGGTGCGCTGACCTGCCACCGCTCGGCGGGCGCGCGCTGCGCCTGATGCAACACCACGCCATCGCTGGCGAACGGCAGTGGATGGTTGTACCAATAGGTGCGCCAATGTGCGGCCTCGCTGATGTTTTGGATGGGCTGGCTGTAGCGTCGGCTATCGGTGAAGCCCCAGCGCGCCAGTGCGGCCAGGCGTTCGGTAAACCCTGCCGGCCCTTCCGGCCAGGCCCAGACGAACAGGCCAATGCCGGCGGCGTCGGTGTCGCTCAATTGCTTGCGGTTCATCAGCCCGGCCACCTTGCTGCGAGCATTGAGCCCTCCGCTTGCGGACTGCACGTGGTCATCGAGGCGCCAGTAGAGTTCGCCTTGCAGCACCAGGTCGATGGGGTCGGGCAGTTGCTGGACAATACCGGGAATCTTGCGCGCAGAAGCCGACCAGTCGTGTCCCGCGGCTCCATCACCTCGGCTGATGACCTGGCTCAGGTGCCCCTGGCGATACACCAGGGTCACCGCAACACCATCCACCTTGGGTTGAATCCAGACATCCTGGCGTGTGCCCATCCAGGCGCCGACGGCCTGCTCATCCAGCAGTTTTTCCAGGCCAGTGTGGGCGACGGGATGAAGCAGGGTTCCGCGCGAACTTGCCAGTGGATTGCCGGGCGCTGCAGCGGGTTCGGGGAAGCACTGGCGCCAATGGGTCAAGCGCTGGCGCGCCTGGTCATAGAGTTCATCGCTGACGGGAGATTGGCCGAGGCGGTGGTAACGGTCATCCCACTGGCGAATCTGTTCGGCGAGAGTGCCGACCTGTGAACGGGCTTCATCCGGGCAGCCTTCGGCCCGTATCCAGGAGGGTAAGACGATGAGTAGAAGGGCAAGCAGTAAACGCATCATGAGCATCCTTGCTCGGAAAGGGCGCCCAGCCTAAATGATCCACGCGGCCACAAAAAAGCCCCGGCAGGGCGGGGCTTTTTACTGGGTGTTTCTATTTACTTGAACAGGCCGCCCAGGGCTTTGACTGCGTCAGGCTTATCGGCCTTGGCCTCTTGGGTTTGCTGCTTGGCGTCGGCTTTGGCCTGGGCCTCGGAGAGTTTGTTGCAACCTTTGTTGATCTGGTCCTGCGCTGCTTTGAAGGCCTTCACTTTCAAGGTGTCCTTCTGGGCTTCGGCAGCATCGATCTTGGCTTGCAGATCGTTGGCTTGTTTCTGGCAGTCGCCGGAATTGCCGCCACCCAGTTGGGCGCTCAGGGCGCCACTCAGTGCGCTCAAGTCGGCAGAGTGGGCCGGCAGGGCGAACAGGCTGAGCAGAAGGGCGGCAGGGGCGAGCGTGGAAATGCGCATGAAAACCTCAATGTTCGATTGCCTGCGCGCATGTGAATCCCGGGCTGGCGCAGGGCAATATCCAAATTAGGTGAAGGGCCCGAGAGGGCGCGGATTCTAGAGGGCCATCATTGCGCCTGCAAGCTTTGGATCCAAAAAGCGTGAAGCTCGTCGCGCCATTCGCGCGCAATAAAAAAGCCCCGCCGGGCGAACCCGGCGGGGCTTTTGAGTACCAAGCGCGATTACAGGCCGGCGGCAGTGCGCAGGTCGTTGGCGCGGTCGGTTTTTTCCCAGGTGAAGGTGGTGAAGGTGTCGTCGCCGACAGTCTTCTGCGCAGGGGTACGACCGAAGTGGCCGTAGGCTGCGGTTTCCTGGTACATCGGGTGCAGCAGGTCGAGCATGGTGGTGATCGCGTAAGGGCGCAGGTCGAAGATCTCACGCACGAGCTTCACGATCTTGTCATCGCTGATCTTGCCGGTGCCGAAGGTATTCAGCGAGATCGACGTAGGCTGGGCCACACCGATGGCGTAGGACACCTGGATCTCGCAACGTTCGGCCAGGCCGGCCGCGACGATGTTCTTGGCCACGTAACGCCCGGCGTAGGCTGCCGAACGGTCAACCTTGGAAGGGTCCTTGCCCGAGAACGCGCCACCGCCGTGACGGGCCATGCCGCCGTAGCTGTCGACGATGATCTTGCGGCCGGTCAGGCCGCAGTCACCTACCGGGCCACCGATGATGAACTGGCCAGTCGGGTTGATGTGGAACTGGGTGTCCTTGCTCAGCAGCTCGGCCGGCAGCACGTGCTTGACGATCAGCTCCATCACGCCTTCGCGCAGGTCGGCGTAGGACACGTCCGGGTTGTGCTGGGTCGACAGTACGACAGCGTCGATACCGACGACTTTGCCGCCTTCGTAGCGGCAGGTCACCTGGGACTTGGCGTCGGGGCGCAACCAAGGCAGTTGCCCGGATTTGCGGGCTTCGGCCTGGCGCTGCACCAGTTGGTGCGAGAAGGTGATCGGTGCTGGCATCAGTACGTCGGTTTCGTTGCTGGCGTAGCCGAACATCAGGCCCTGGTCGCCGGCACCTTGATCTTCAGGCTTGGCGCGGTCGACACCTTGGTTGATGTCCGGGGACTGCTTGCCGATGATGTTCATCACGCCGCAGGTCGCGCCATCGAAGCCGACGTCGGAACTGGTGTAGCCAATGTCGGTGATCACGTCACGAACGATCTGCTCCAGGTCGACCCAGGCCGTGGTGGTCACTTCGCCAGCGATGATCGCTACACCGGTTTTCACCAGAGTCTCGCACGCCACACGGGCGAACTTGTCTTCAGCAATGATGGCGTCCAGCACCGCATCAGAAATCTGGTCGGCGATTTTGTCCGGATGCCCTTCAGACACGGACTCGGAGGTGAAAAGGGAGTATTCGCTCATCTCGATGTTTTCCTGATATTTACCGATGGTGAGTGTCGCCAGCCGGTCGCTGAAAATGGCGGACCTGGATCTGGAAACCATTACGTAAACCTACATAGAGGCTTTCCCCGGGAACGAGTCCCGCAGCGGTGGCCCAACGGGCCAGATCGTCCTGTTCAAAACCCAGCCAGAGATCACCGCAGGCCTCCCTGGCCCAATTCTGGTTGTGGCTGCATAAATCTGTAACCAGCAGGCTACCGCCGGGGTGCAGCAGCCCGGCCATTTGCTTGAGGGCGTCGGCGGGGGCGGCGAAATGGTGCAGCACCATATTCAACACCACGCAGTCGGCCTTGATCGTCGTGCTATTCAATGCGTCCGCCAACTGCAGGCTGACATTGCCCAGCGTTTCGCGTTCGCACAGCTGGCGTGCCAGTTCGAGCATCGCCGGGCTGTTGTCCAGCGCGGTTACCTGCTGGAAACGCCGCGCCAGCTCCGGCAAGAAACCGCCATCGCCCGGGCCGACTTCCAGCACCGTGGCCTCATCACTGAAGCTCAGCTTGTCCAGCAATGCCAGTACGCTGTCGCGGTACTGGGGCAAGCCGGCGATCAGGTCCTGCTGCGCACGAAACTTCTCCGCAACCCGTGCGAAGAAGTCCTGGCTCGCGGCGGCGCGTTGCCCATGCACCTGGCCGATGCGCGACTGTACGTCGCCTGGCAGGCTCAGGTTGTCCACTTCTTCGAGCAGGGCGGCGTGCAGCTTGCCGCCGAGCAGTTCGGTGTGGGGCAGGGCGCGACGGTAGAAAATCGCGTTGCCTTCACGGCGGGTGGCCACCAGGTCGGCCTGGGCCAGGACCTTCAAGTGGTGGCTCATGCCGGACTGGCCGATGGCGAAAATCTGCGCCAGTTCCAGTACGCCGAAGGAGTCGTTGGCCAGTGCGCGCAATACGTTCAGACGCAACGGGTCGCCAGCGGCCTTGCACAAGGCTGCCAGTTCATCGCCGTCGTCGGGGCGCAGTGAGGGCACGGGTAGGTTCATAAGGCCAGCAGTCTAGTGATGGGGGGAAATACCCGCAAGGCCAATATCAAAAAGTTTTGATATTGATCGATAAGTGGCAGTTATAAGCAGCCGCTATAACCTTTAGACGAACCGGTTCAAGGTTTCTGCAAGCGATTGCCGCCCAAAGCGCAGGAAAAACACCCTCAAGTGACTATCTGTCATTGCCCGCAGGCGGTGGCTGAGGGAAAATGCCGGTCCTTTTTTCCGTTTCTTTTATATTCAAACCTCAGGAGATCAGCGATGCCCAGCCGTCGTGAGCGTGCCAACGCCATTCGTGCCCTCAGCATGGATGCCGTGCAAAAAGCCAACAGCGGCCATCCCGGTGCCCCGATGGGCATGGCGGATATCGCCGAGGTACTTTGGCGTGACTACCTGAAACACAACCCGAGCAACCCGTCGTTCGCCGACCGAGACCGCTTCGTGCTGTCCAACGGCCACGGCTCGATGCTGATCTACTCGCTGCTGCACCTGACCGGCTACGATGTCACCATCGACGACCTCAAGAGCTTCCGCCAGTTGCACAGCCGCACTCCGGGCCACCCGGAATTCGGTTACACCCCAGGCGTCGAGACCACCACTGGTCCCCTGGGCCAAGGCCTGGCCAACGCCGTTGGCTTCGCACTGGCTGAAAAAGTCCTGGGCGCGCAGTTCAACCGTCCTGGCCACGACATCGTTGACCACCACACCTACGTGTTCCTGGGTGATGGCTGCATGATGGAAGGCATTTCCCACGAAGTCGCTTCCCTGGCCGGCACCCTGGGCCTGGGCAAGCTGATCGCCTTCTACGATGACAACGGCATCTCCATCGACGGCGAAGTCGAAGGCTGGTTCACCGATGACACCCCTAAGCGTTTCGAAGCCTACAACTGGCAGGTGATCCGCAACGTCGACGGCCACGATCCGGAAGAGATCAAGACCGCCATCGACACCGCTCGCAAGAGCGCGCAGCCGACGCTGATCTGCTGCAAGACCACCATCGGTTTCGGTTCGCCGAACAAGCAGGGCAAGGAAGACTGCCACGGCGCCCCACTGGGTGACGCGGAAATCGCCCTGACCCGTGAAGCCCTGAAGTGGACCCACGGCCCGTTCGAAATCCCGGCCGACATCTACGCCGAATGGGATGCCAAGGAAAAAGGCCTGGCCACCGAGGCCGAGTGGGACCAGCGTTTCGCTGCCTACTCCGCCGAATTCCCGGAACTGGCCAATGAGCTGGTACGCCGCCTGGCCGGTGACCTGCCTGCCGACTTCTCGGAAAAAGCCTCGGCCTACATCGCCGAAGTCGCAGCCAAGGGCGAGACCATCGCCAGCCGTAAAGCCAGCCAGAACACCCTGAACGCCTTCGGCCCGCTGCTGCCTGAGATCCTCGGCGGTTCGGCTGACCTGGCCGGTTCCAACCTGACCCTGTGGAAAGGCTGCAAAGGTGTTTCGGCTGAAGACGCCAGCGGCAACTACATGTACTACGGCGTACGTGAGTTCGGCATGAGCGCCATCATGAACGGCGTGTCCCTGCACGGCGGCCTGGTGCCTTACGGCGCGACCTTCCTGATGTTCATGGAATACGCCCGCAACGCCGTACGCATGGCTGCGCTGATGAAGAAGCGCGTGATCCATGTCTACACCCACGACTCCATCGGCCTGGGCGAAGACGGCCCGACGCACCAGCCGGTCGAGCAACTGACCAGCCTGCGTACCACGCCAAACCTGGATTGCTGGCGCCCAGCCGACGCGGTGGAATCCGCCGTGGCCTGGAAGCACGCCATCGAGCGCAAGGATGGCCCTTCGGCGCTGATCTTCTCGCGTCAGAACCTGCAGCACCAAGTGCGTACCGATGCGCAGATCGCCGACATCAGTCGTGGCGGCTACGTACTCAAGGACTGCATCGGCGAGCCGGAGCTGATCCTGATCTCCACCGGTTCCGAAGTGGGCCTGACTGTCCAGGCGTATGACAAGCTGACCGCGCAAGGCCGCAACGTACGTGTTGTGTCCATGCCGTGCACCAGCGTGTTCGAAGCCCAGGATGCCGGCTACAAGCAATCGGTGCTGCCATTGCAGGTCAGTGCGCGTATCGCCATCGAAGCGGCTCACGCCGACTACTGGTACAAGTACGTGGGCCTGGAAGGCCGCGTGATCGGCATGACCACCTACGGTGAGTCGGCGCCGGCGCCAGCGTTGTTCGAAGAGTTCGGCTTCACCCTGGAAAACATCCTGGGTCAGGCTGAAGAGTTGCTGGAAGACTAAAGCGCGAACGCGGTGGTCAACTGGCCGCCGCACCCCTTGTAGGAGCTGGCTTGCCAGCGATGGCGTCTGTCCAGCCAACATCTATGTTGAAGCTGATGGCCTCATCGCTGGCAAGCCAGCTCCTACAATGGTTTGTGTCGCCCATAATGCGAGAACCCCATGCCTCAACCCCGTCCCTACAAAGTTGCACTCAACGGCTACGGCCGCATTGGTCGTTGCGTCTTGCGTGCTCTGTTCGAGCGAGGGGCGGCGGCCGGGTTCGAAATTGTCGCGATCAACGACTTGGCCGACATGGCGAGCATCGAATACCTGACACGCTTTGACTCCACCCACGGCCGCTTCCCCGGCGAAGTGCGGGTCGAGGGCGATTGTCTGCATATCAATGGCAACTGCGTGCAGGTCTTGCGCAGTGCCACCCCCGAAGGCATCGACTGGAAAGCACTGGGCGTCGACCTGGTGCTGGAATGTTCCGGTGTCTATCACACCCGTGCCGATGGCCAGCGTTTCCTCGACGCCGGCGCACCGCGTGTGCTGTTTTCCCAGCCGATGGCCAGCGAGGCGGATGTCGACGCCACCATCGTCTACGGCATCAACCAGGATTGCCTGACCGGCGATGAGCTGCTGGTGTCCAATGCTTCCTGCACCACCAACTGCAGCGTGCCGCTGTTGCGCCTGCTGGATCAGGCGATCGGCCTGGACTACGTGTCGATCACCACGATCCACTCGGCGATGAACGACCAGCCGGTGATCGACGCTTACCACCACGAAGACCTGCGTCGCACGCGTTCGGCGTTCCAGTCAGTGATCCCGGTGTCCACGGGCCTGGCGCGCGGTATCGAACGACTCTTGCCGGAACTTGCCGGGCGAATCCAGGCCAAAGCCGTACGGGTGCCGACGGTGAATGTGTCCTGCCTGGACATCACCATGCAGACCGTCAGCGACACCGATGCGACAGAGGTCAACCGTATTTTGCGCGACGCCGCCACCAGCGGCCCGCTCAAAGGCTTGCTGGCCTACACCGAGTTGCCCCACGCCAGCTGCGATTTCAACCATGACCCGCATTCGGCGATTGTCGATGCCAGCCAGACCCGCGTTTCCGGCCCCAGGCTGGTGAACATCCTGGCCTGGTTCGACAACGAATGGGGTTTTGCCAACCGAATGCTGGATGTTGCGGAACATTATCTGCACATCGCCTCTAAACAACCTCATCAACAGTAATTCAGGAACTGCGACCCATGACCGTGTTGAAGATGACCGACCTCGATCTGCAAGGTAAGCGCGTACTGATCCGCGAAGACCTCAACGTCCCAGTCAAGGACGGTGTTGTCACCAGCGATGCGCGAATCCTGGCCTCGCTGCCGACCATCAAGCTGGCCCTGGAAAAAGGCGCGGCCGTGATGGTCTGTTCCCACCTGGGTCGCCCGACCGAAGGTGAGTTCTCTGCCGAAAATAGCCTCAAGCCTGTAGCCGACTACCTGAGCAAGGCCCTGGGTCGCGACGTGCCGCTGGTGGCTGACTACCTGGGTGGTGTGGACGTGAAAGCTGGCGACATCGTGTTATTCGAAAACGTACGCTTCAACAAGGGCGAGAAAAAGAACAGCGACGAACTGGCCCAGCAATATGCGGCGCTGTGCGACGTATTCGTGATGGACGCATTTGGCACCGCTCACCGTGCTGAAGGTTCGACCCACGGCGTGGCCAAGTTCGCCAAGGTTGCCGCCGCTGGCCCACTGCTGGCTGCTGAACTGGACGCACTGGGCAAGGCACTGGGCGCTCCGGCTCAGCCAATGGCTGCCATCGTGGCCGGCTCCAAGGTGTCCACCAAACTGGATGTGCTCAACAGCCTGAGCCAGATCTGTAACCAACTGATCGTCGGCGGCGGCATTGCCAACACCTTCCTGGCCGCTGCTGGCCACCCGGTGGGCAAGTCCCTGTACGAGCCGGACCTGCTCGACACCGCCCGCGCCATCGCCGCCAAGGTCAGCGTACCGCTGCCGGTGGACGTGGTCGTTGCCAAGGAATTCGCTGAAAGCGCCGAAGCCACGGTCAAGCTGATCGCTGACGTGGCCGCCGACGACATGATCCTGGATATCGGCCCGCAAACCGCAGCCAACTTCGCCGAACTGCTGAAAGCCTCGCAGACCATTCTGTGGAACGGTCCAGTGGGTGTGTTCGAATTCGACCAGTTCGGTAACGGCACCAAAGTGCTGGCCAAGGCCATCGCCGAAAGCTCGGCCTTCTCCATCGCTGGCGGCGGCGACACCCTGGCGGCCATCGATAAATATGGCGTTGCTGACCAGATCTCCTACATTTCCACTGGTGGCGGCGCATTCCTCGAATTCGTCGAAGGCAAAGTACTGCCGGCGGTTGAAGTGCTGGAAACACGAGCCAAAGGCTAAGGCTCGTGATCCGGAAAAGGAGTATTCCCATGATCAAGTCGTTGGCACTGGTGATCGCGGCGGGCCTGTTGGCCGGCTGCGGCAGCACACCAAACGCGGCGCCGGAGCCCGAGAAGTCGGGGCCGTCGCCGAAAAAGAGCTGCTATCAGGCTGACTGGCAAGCCGAGACCATGCCGGTGATCAACAAGCGCATCGGCAACGAACGGCTGGAGAAATACGACTCCGCGCCCAACGGTCAGGAACAGGGTTGCCCTTGACGGGTCTGATCAACTAACCGACAGCAGCGGCGGCCCCCCGGTCGTCCTGTGAGGATTGGCAATGAAAGGCGTTTTCGCCCTGGCAGCCCTGGCCCTGTTGGCCGGCTGCAGCAGCATGGACATGTTCAACAGCAAGGCCGAAACGGCCGACAAATGGACCACCTGGACCTGCGACAGCAAGGCCGAGGTCAATTGGCGCTTTGCTAATCAGGCTAAATCCGAGGTGGATGTACGCCTCGGCGGTTCCGACCAGGTTTATCGCCTTAAACAGGACGTCGCCGCTTCGGGCGTGCTGTACGCCAACGACCAACTGGCGTTTCACACAAAAGGTGAGGAAGGCCTGGTTTACTGGGTCGCCACCGATGATTTGATCGGCCGTGGTTGCAGAGCCCAGTAGTGGGATCAATGAAGATCAAATGTGGGAGCTGGCTTGCCTGCGATTACGGTGGGTCCGCCACTGAAGATGTTGGCAGGTAAGTCGCCATCGCAGGCAAGCCAGCTCCCACATGGTTCGGTTCCAGATTGGAATTTGGGTCAACCTATTAGCAATAACGATTCAGCAGGCCAAGGCTCAACCCCTTGATCTGCAATAACTTGAATAGCAGCCGCCGCTACGGCAGGCTTGCACGATTAACGACCCTCGACCGGGAGAGACAACACAATGGCACTTATCAGCATGCGTCAAATGCTGGACCACGCAGCCGAGTTCGGCTACGGCGTCCCAGCCTTTAACGTCAACAACCTTGAGCAGATGCGCGCCATCATGGAAGCCGCTGACAAGACCGACTCCCCCGTGATCGTCCAGGCTTCGGCCGGTGCGCGCAAATACGCCGGTGCCCCGTTCCTGCGTCACCTGATCCTCGCTGCGATCGAAGAATTCCCGCACATCCCGGTGTGCATGCACCAGGACCACGGTACTAGCCCTGACGTGTGCCAGCGCTCCATCCAACTGGGCTTCAGCTCGGTGATGATGGACGGTTCCCTCGGTGAAGACGGCAAGACCCCGACCGACTACGAATACAACGTCCGTGTGACCCAGCAGACCGTGGCCATGGCTCACGCCTGCGGCGTCTCGGTTGAAGGCGAACTGGGCTGCCTGGGTTCCCTGGAAACCGGCATGGCTGGCGAAGAAGACGGCATCGGCGCCGAAGGCGTGCTGGATCACAGCCAGATGCTGACCGACCCGGAAGAAGCCGCCGACTTCGTCAAGAAGACCCAAGTCGATGCCCTGGCCATCGCCATCGGCACCAGCCACGGTGCCTACAAGTTCACCAAACCGCCTACCGGCGACGTGCTGGCCATCGACCGCATCAAGGAAATCCACAAACGCATCCCCAACACCCACCTGGTGATGCACGGTTCTTCCTCGGTCCCGCAAGAGTGGCTGGCGATCATCAACCAGTACGGCGGCGACATCAAAGAAACCTACGGCGTACCGGTTGAAGAAATCGTCGAAGGCATCAAGTACGGCGTGCGCAAGGTCAACATCGACACCGACCTGCGCCTGGCGTCCACCGGCGCAATGCGTCGCCTGATGGCCACCAACCCGAGCGAGTTCGACCCGCGTAAGTTCTTCGGCGCCACCGTGACCGCGATGCGTGATGTGTGTATTGCGCGTTATGAAGCGTTTGGTACTGCTGGCAATGCTTCGAAGATCAAGCCGATCTCGTTGGAAGCGATGTACCAGCGTTACCTCAAAGGTGAGCTGAACGCTAAGGTGAACTGAGCCTCAGGCGTTTAAAAAAGAAGCCCGCAGCGATGCGGGCTTTTTTTGGCCTCGGGTTTGATCAGGCAGCGTTGGGTGTATCGAAACCACGGTGTTCGATTACGCGGAACACATCACTCACGTCCTGCACGAGAATGCGCGCCGTGTTGGCGACGTTGTTCAGGTCGCGCTCGGCGAAGTCCGGCAGGCTGGAGCAGGCCATCAGGCTGAGATGTTCGAGGGCGGCGTTGAGGCGTTCGCGCAGGCAGGCGTGGAGGTCGCGCAGTGGGGCGGCGCTGTCGATCAATAGGACGGGGTTGACGGTCGCGGTTTCGGTGCAAGGGTAGAAGCGGCGTGGAGGTAGTTCGTTCTTCATGGCAAATCCTTAACTCAAGAGAAGAATGGCCACCGTTTGCTGCGAAACAAATGGGGTGGCAGTTGTGCGCGGGTTCGCAGACCGAGGAGTTAAGACCCGGCAGACCCTGAGGTCTCCCACGCACAACCGCCATAACAAAGACGGCCATCGGCAAGAATACCGGGGCTGCTTTGACGGTTGTGGCTTTAACTCTGTAGGGCTGCGAAACCCTATCGCCAGTCAATGCCAGCGACGGGGCGAACTATAAGCGCCGACCTGATTCACCGCAACGGCCCTGTAGGACGCAGAACCCCTGTGGGAGCCGGGCTTGCCCGCGATGGCGGTGGGCCAGCCACCGAAAATGTTGCCTGATACACCGCCATCGCGGGCAAGCCCGGCTCCCACATGGATCGTTGGTGTATTCAAGAGTGCGAATGATCTATGGGCTTGTTAGGACAAGGCCTACGCAATACTAGGCGATGCTCAATCGTGATCAATATCCAACTTCGCAAAGGTCACCCGTGCGCCTTCCTTGCTGTTGCCACTGTTGTCCTGCACATAGGCCCCGGCCTTGAAATATAACGGCTTGCTGCCCCACGCCGCGCCAATGCGTTCATTCCACTCGCCATCCGCGGCATAGACGCTGAGCAGTCCGGCCTTGTTGAGGTTGATGACGTAGGTAAACGTTTTCTCCAGCGGCACGTTCGACGCGACGATGATTACCCGACCTTCGTCCTCGTCCGGACGCATGCGCACCTTGGCGACGATGTTGCCGGTCTGGGTTTTTTCCTTGAATTGATACTCCAGCTTGATCAGCGGTTTCTGGCTGTCGTAGGCGTGGATCTGCCCGATCACGATCTTGCCGGTGGAGGGCACTTGATTCACGGCCAGGGTGGCGCGTAGAAAGTTGTCCGCATCCGGGTAGGTCCAGTTGCGCAGGCGCCCATCGGCGTAGGTTTCACGCAGTTCGCTGCGCGGGTACACGGCATTTTCGGTGCGGGTGCCGGTGACGGGGGTCCAGAATTGCACATTGCTGCCTTCGGCCTGGAAATACTGGTCTTTGAAGCCATTCATCAGCTTCGGGGTGTCGATGGTGGCGGGCGGAGAGCCGACCGGGATGCTGAGGTTCCAGGTAGATAGGTCGATCATGGCGTAGGCCTTTTTACAGAGGGGTGTAGGCTATGGCCCTTGGGCCAGACAGGTTCTTTATAGGTGGTGTTAACCGTCTTGTTAAACGATTGATGGCAATTTATTGGCGTCAAATGAATGTCAAAAAGCCATGTTTCCCATGATCCGTGGGCTTCAGGCGCTTACCGTTAGTCGGCTTGCTGAAAATTGGCGCAATGATGGCACTGCCATTACTTCTGATTTTTCGGAACCGGGGCTAGAGTGAGGCCTCAGTGTTTATCCGGGTTTATCTCAAAAGTGACCGGAGCAGCTCCTTAAGGAAGAGACGTAGCATGGATTGCGCTCCACACCACGGCGATGGCGATTCGGTTCTTTTGGTGGTCGATGACTACCCGGAAAACCTGCTCAGCATGCGCGCACTTTTGCAGCGGGAAGACTGGCAGGTGATCACTGCCGGTTCCGGCCTGGAAGCCCTCGAATTGCTGCTGGAGCATGAAGTCGACCTGGTGTTGCTGGATGTGAAGATGCCCGGCATGGACGGCTTTGAAGTCGCCCGCCTGATGCGCGGCAGCCAGCGCACGCGGATGACGCCGATCATCTTTCTCAGCGCCAATGCCCAATCACCCGCCGCCGTGCTGGAAGGCTACGCCAGCGGTGCCATCGATTACCTGTTCAAACCCTTCGACCCGCATATCCTCAAGCCCAAGGTCCAGGCGTTGCTGGAGCACCAGCGCAATCGCCGGGCCTTGCAGCGCCTGAGCCATGACCTGGAGTCCGCGCGTGCTTTCAATGCCTCGGTATTGGACAACGCCGCCGAAGGCATTCTGGTGGTGAGCGAGGCGGGCGTGATCGAGTACGCCAACCCGGCGATTTCACGCCTGCTCAACGCCACGATGGATGAGCTGCAGGGGCAAGAGTTCTTGAGCTTCCTGCAGAAACCCCACGTGCCCGCGTGGCTCGATTCGCAGATGTACACCGCTTACCGCCAGAGCGACACTTGGCGCGTGCACGATGCGATCTTGCGCACCGGCCGCGGCCAGCAGGTACCGGTGGCCTTGTCCTGTGCGCCGTTGCCTGCCGAGCAGAAAGCGATGGTGGTGACGGTGCTGGATATGTCCGAGGTGCGCCACCTGCATCAGCAACTGGAGTTCCAGGCGGTCACGGACCCATTGACCGGTTTGCTGAACCGGCGCGGTTTCTATCAGGCGGTGGAGAACACCCTGCTGCGCAACGAACGGGTGGAGCCGTCTTTGGTATTGCTCTACCTGGATCTCGACGGCTTCAAGCGGGTCAACGATTCCCTTGGCCATGACGCCGGTGACCGGGTCTTGCGCTGGGTTTCGGAGCAATTGCAAGGGTGCTTGCGCTCTTGCGACATTCTCGGGCGCATGGGCGGGGACGAATTCACCGCGCTGCTGGAGCTGGAGTTCCCCGAGCAGGCGGCGAAGATTGCGGAAAAACTGATCGAACGCGTGTCGATCTGCCAGCAGGTGGATGGCCTGGATGTGGTACTCGGCGTCAGCATTGGCATCGCCACGTTCCCCGATTGCGGCTCGGACTTGAATGGCCTGCTGCGTGCGGCTGACATTGCCATGTACGAAGCCAAGCGTGCGGGTCGTCAGCAATATCGCTATTACGACCAGGAAATGAACGGCCGCGCTCGCTCGCGACTGATGCTCGAAGACAGCGTGCGCACGGCAATTCAAAACAAGGATTTCACCCTCGTCTACCAACCCCAGATCTCCCTGGAGGACGGCCGTGTGCGCGGCGTCGAAGCGCTGTTGCGCTGGCAGCACCCGAGTGTCGGCGATGTGCCGCCGGGGCTGTTCTTGCCGTTGCTGGAAGAGGCGCGGTTGATCAGCCAACTGAGTACATGGATCTATCAACAGGTCGCCGCGCAGCGCCAGGCGTGGCAGGCCACCTTCGATGATGATCTGGTGCTGAGCGTGAGCCTGAGCAGCAACCAGTTCAATATGCCTAACCTGGCGATCCAACTGCAGCAGGTGCTCGAGCGACATGGCTTGCAGGGGCACCAGTTGGAGGTGGAGATCAGCGAAGACAGCCTGATGAACAACCTGGAAGAGTCGACCAAGCAGCTCAAGTTATTGCGCCAGATTGGCGTGCGAACCGCCTTGGATGACTTCGGCCTGGGCAATTGTTCCCTGGCGCATCTGCGCGATCTGGCGTTTGACACCCTCAAGCTCGACCCGCAATTGGTGGCGCGCCTGCCGGGTTCCGCGCGGGATGCGGTGATGGCGCGCAGCATTATCGAGTTGTGCGGGCATTTTGAGGTGGCCGTGGTCGCCGAGGGTGTGGAAAGCGAAGAACAAGCCCAATGGCTCAAGGCCAATGGTTGCCCGTTTATTCAAGGCCCATTGGCGGCACAGCCGTTGGTGGCGGAGGAAGTGGCGCATTGGTGCCGCGCCCGCGTGCGC
Organism: Pseudomonas sp. CHM02; assembly: GCF_000612585.1. Taxonomy (GTDB): domain Bacteria; phylum Pseudomonadota; class Gammaproteobacteria; order Pseudomonadales; family Pseudomonadaceae; genus Aquipseudomonas. The sequence continues at coordinate 24,429 of NZ_JFCA01000034.1, read as the reverse complement.
TGAATTCGCTACACTGGCGGCCATCCGAGCCCTGTTGCAGAACCCATGACCGCGCTGAAATACCTCCAGGCGTATCCCGCCGCCCTCCAGGAGCAAGTGCGCCAGCTGATCGCCAAGGACCAGTTGGGTGCCTACCTGGAACAACGTTACCCCGAACGCCACGCCGTGCAGAGCGACAAGGCGTTGTATACCTATGCCCTGGCCTTGAAGCAGGAACACCTGCGTAATGCGCCGGCGATCGACAAGGTGCTGTTCGATAACCGCCTGGACCTGACTCACCGCGCCCTCGGCCTGCACACCACGATCTCACGGGTGCAAGGCGGCAATCTGAAATCCAAGAAAGAGATCCGCATTGCCGCGCTGTTCAAGGAAGCCGCGCCCGAGTTTCTGCGCATGATCGTGGTACATGAACTGGCGCACTTCAAGGAGTCGGACCACAACAAGGCGTTCTACAAACTCTGTGAATACATGATGCCGGGCTACCATCAGGTGGAATTCGACCTGCGCGTCTACCTCACGTACCGCGACCTGCAGGGCAGGCCCTGACCGCACAAGGCGACCGACCATGGATGTGAGCAAGACCAAGAGCAGCTTTTACCGCCGCCTGTACGTGGCCTACCTGATCGACAGCGGCCAGGCCAGCAACGTCCCGGCCCTGACCGACGCCACCGGCATGCCCCGGCGCACGGCGCAGGACACGATTGCGGCATTGGCCGACCTGGATATCCTGTGTGAGTTCGAACAGGAAGACGGCGCCCGCAACCATGCCGGGCACTATCGGATTCGCAGCTGGGGGGCGATTGATCGGCGCTGGATCGAGGCAAACCTGGGGCAGATCAAGCAGGTGCTGGGTTACCCCTAGTCCTTTCTCATGCCAATGTGCGGAATATCATCCTCAAGGTATTCCTCACCGGCCACTACGAACCCATAACGCCCGTAGTAGCCCTGCAGGTGCGCCTGGGCTGACAGGAATATCGGTGTCTCGGGCCAGATATCGGCAATCTGCTTGAGTGTCTCTTCCATCATCCGATGCCCCAGCCCGGTGCCACGTGTCACCGGTGCCACGATCACCCGGCCGATCACCACATCACCGCCTTGGGACTCAGGGTCCAGCAGGCGCAGGTAAGCCACCAGTTGGTCATTCTGCCAGGCCATCAGGTGGTGGGTGTCGCCCGACAAATCCTGTCCGTCGAGATCCTGGTAAACGCATTTCTGCTCGACGACAAACACCTCGTTACGCAGACGCAGGATGGCGTAAAGCTGCTCCTTGCCGAGGTCATCGTGATGTTTGCAGACCCATTCAACTGTCATGGTGTGTTCTCTTATAAATGTCTGTTTCGGATAGTAAGCGCAGCCGGCAACGCTGTCTAAATCAGCTATTTTTGTGAGTGAAGTCAAATAGCCATCATTGAGTGCGTCCGGTGCCGGTTTCTTTGTGTAATCTGAGCTACTGTTAGAATCTCAGGCCCCGCCTGAGCTAAGGCCACCGCCTGCCTGCCAAGGACTTTGAGCATGCCGCGATTCTCTCGTGCCGTTGCTTTGATTGGAGTGTTGTTGCTGGCCCAGCCGGCATTCGCACAGCGCTTGCGCCTGGTTGCGGATGCCTGGCCACCCTTTACCGATGCCACCTTGATCAACGGTGGGTTGGCCACTGATATCGTCAGTACCGCCCTGGCCCGTGCGGGTTACGCCAGCGATTTTGAACAGGTGCCCTGGGCCCGGGCGCTGATGGGCGTGGGCGAAGGGCGCTATGACGTGCTGGTCAACGCCTGGTACGACGATGCCCGTACGCAGTTGGGGCAGTTCTCTGGAGAATACCTGCTCAACCGCGTGCGCTTCATCAAGCGCCGCGACGATCCCATTGAGTTCCAGAACCTCGAGCAACTGCACGATTACCCCATCGCCGTGGTGCGCGGTTATGCCTATTCGGCGGCGTTCGATGGGGATGCGCAGCTACAGAAAATCCCTGTGCATAACTTCGCCATGGCCGTGCGTATGCTGGCGGCGCAGCGGGTGCGGCTGACGGTGGAGGACGAATATGTGGCGCGCTATTACCTGTCGCGCGAGTCGGCGCGAGTGCGCAGTGCCGTGGAGTTTTTACCCAAACCGCTGAGCGAAAACAGCCTGCATATCCTGGTCAGCCTGAAGAACCCCGAGCATGCGCAGATCGTTGCCGGCTTTGACCGAGAGATTGCCAGGATGAAGGCGGATGGCAGTTATGCGCGGTTGATGAAGCAGCATGGCATGTAGCGGGTGCCTCTTGTGGCGAGCGGGCTGGCCCCGCATTGGGCTGCGCAGCGGCCCCAAAAATCTTGGGAGCGCTTCGCACTCCAACGCGGGCGGTGCGACGATTCGACAAGCCCGCTCGCCATAGGTCAGGCCGCGCTGGTGTCTTTGATCAGATGCGCCGCCAAGGTGCGCAACGGCCCCAACTGCCGGCATATCAACGCCAACTGCGTCTGCACCAACCGCTGCCCTTCATCAATCTCATCCGGCATCTGCTCCAGGTCTGTTGCCAGGGCTTCTTCAGCATCGCTCTGAATCGCAATCGGCTGCTTGTTGGCCAACCCCGTGGCGATTTCATCGATGCTCGCTGCCAAGGTATTCCCGGCGCCGTCGATCAGATGCTCACGCACTTCGGCCGGCAATTGGGTTTCGCGGTGCGCGCCCAGGCCTGACAAATAACTCAGCAAGGTGTGCGACAGCACCAGGAAGCGGAAGCCCACGTCCGCCTCCTTACGGAAGTGCCCCGGCTCCATCAGCATGTTCGCCAGGGTGGTGGACAGCGCCGCATCGGCGTTGTGCGCATTGCGCCGGGCCAGGCGGTAGGCCAGGTCGTCGCTCTTGCCGGCGGCGTACTGCTGCATGATCTGGCGCAGGTAGATGCTGTTGCAGCTCAGGGTGTTGGCCAGCACTTTGTTCAAGCGGCGGCCTTGCCAGTCCGGCAGGAACAGGAACACCGCCAGGCCGGCGATCAGGCTGCCGAGCAAGGTATCCAACAGTCGCGGCAGGAACAGCCCGTAGCCATCGCCGACCTGGTTGAAGCAGAACAGCACCATCAAGGTGATGGCTGCAGTGGCCAGGGTGTAGCGGGTGGTGCGGTTGATAAAGAACACCAGGCCGGCGGCGATGGCGAACATTGACTGCACCAAGGGGCTCGGGAACAGGTCGAACAGCGCCCATGCCACGGTGAGGCCGATGGCGGTGCCGATGATCCGCTGGCCGAGCTTGCGCCGGGTGGCGCCGTAGTTCGGTTGGCAAACAAACAGCGTGGTGAGGATGATCCAGTAGCCCTGGGACGCGTGGATCGCATGCAGCATGCCGTAGCCGACCGTCAGCGCCAGGGACAGACGCAGCGCGTGCCGGAACAACAGCGACGTCGGCGTCATCTGTGTGCGCAGGCGCGTCCACATTTCCTTGAGGTTGCGCGGGGCGCGGTCCAGCAGGTTGCTATCAGTGGCGTCCGCCAGGCTGTCGGGGTTGCTGGCGTCGCCCAGCAGGCGGTCCAGCGTGGACAGGTTGGCCGCCAGGGCGCGCAACGAGCGCAGCAGGCCGCGCCAGGCCGGGTTGCTCTGGATGCGCAGGTGTTCCAGGGACGCGTTCAGGTCGCCCAGGGCTTCGGCGAAGCTGTCGTCATAGATGAATGGCTGGCGCATCTGGATCGATTCGGCCAGGGTCTGGCAGGCCTTGCCTTGTTGGCGTAGCAGGCGCTGGCAACGGAACAGCACGTCGCTGTGGAAGAAGGCCTCGGCCAGGGCGTTGTAGGGGTAGTGGGACGAGCTGGCGCGTTCGTGGATGTCCTGGGCCAGGAAGTACAGCTTCAGGTAGCGGCTGACTTTCGAACCGGGACGACCATTGCCTACACGGTGCAGGATGATTTCCTTCGCCGCATTCAACGCTGCCACCACGCGGCCGTTCTGCTGGGCCAGCTCCAGGCGTCGCGCTTCCACATCCAGCTGGCGGATCGGTTCGAACAACGACGACTTCAGCTTGAGGTAACGCCCCAGCTCGCGAAACAGTCGTGCCAGGCTCTGCTGCACCGGCTGGTTGGAAAACAGCGCCTGCCACAGCACCGACAGCGCGCCGTACCAGGCAGCGCCGGCCACCAGCAGCAACGGTTCGTGCCAGAAGTCGGAGACGGCGCCGCCGCGCTGGTCCACGCCGATCATGGTGTACACCGACAGGATCAGCGTCGCCGACGCAATCGCGCCATAGCGCTCGCCCAAGGCGCCGAGCATGGTCAGGCAGAAGGTGGCCAGGGCCAGGGAGATTGCGAAGATCCACGGATAAGGGAACAGCAGCTCCACCGACAGCGCGGCGATGCTGAAACACACCAGCGTCACCGCCAGGGCGTTGAGGCGGCCTTGCCAACTGTCATCGGTCTCGGCCAGGGCGCTGGCGATAATCCCCAGGAACAACGGGATCAGCAGCGTCATTTCATCCTGATACCAGCACAGCGCCATGCTGCCGGTGAGGGCGATGAACACCCGTATGCTGTAGCTGAATTTATCCAGTGCCCACAGGCGCCGCATGGACTGCTTGAACGAGGTCGATGACATGGAGTCTGGAGTCTTCCGGGACGATGCCGTTAAATTGAGCCATCAGTGACGTCACGGCAAGCGTGGCGATCACATCTCATTGCATATTTTTGAGTGCCACCCCAAAACGAATGTGGGAGCTAGCTTGCCTGCGATGGCGGCGATGAATTCACCACCGCTATCGCAGGCAAGCCAGCTCCCACATTTTGACCGAGTACAGCCTTTTGTCAGGCGTATTGCGCGGCGGCGTAGCCGGATGCCCACGCCCACTGGAAGTTGAACCCGCCCAGGTGGCCGGTCACATCCAGCACTTCACCAATAAAGTACAGCCCCGGGCTTTTCAGCGATTCCATGGTCTTGGACGACACTTCACGTGTGTCCACGCCACCCAGCGTCACCTCGGCCGTGCGATAGCCTTCAGTACCTGCCGGCACCAACTGCCAGCTCGACAACTTTTGCGCGATGTCGGCCACTTCGGCGTGGGTGTATTGCTTCATCGGCTTGGACACAAACCAGATTTGCGCCAACAGGTTGGCCATCTTCTTGGTGAAGATCTCACCCAGTAGGGTTTTCAACTCGCTATTGGGGTGCTCGACCTGTTGCTGTTGCAGCCAGGTGTGCGCGTCGTGGTCGGGCAGCAGGTTGATTTCTACCGTGTCGCCGGATTCCCAGTACGACGAAATCTGCAAAATCGCCGGGCCACTGAGACCACGGTGGGTAAACAGGATGTTCTCGCGAAAGCTCTGGTCGTTGCAGCTGACCAGGCAATCCACGGAAGTACCGGACAGCTCGCCGCACAAGTCCTTGAGCTGATCGGTAATGGTAAATGGCACCAAACCTGCGCGGGTCGGCAGCAGTTCATGGCCGAACTGCTTGGCTACCTGGTAACCAAAACCGGTGGCACCCAGAGTCGGGATCGACAGGCCGCCGGTGGCGATCACCAGGGATTCGCAGCGCAGTTCACCCAAGGTGGTTTGCAACTGATAACCGGCTTCCAGCTTGGCAATCTCCTGGACCGACGTGTCCAGGTGCATGCTCACACCGACCTGGATGCACTCGTCGAGCAACATGCCGAGGATGTCGCTGGACTTGTTATCGCAGAACAACTGGCCGAGCTTTTTCTCGTGGTACGGCACGCCGTGTTTGGCCACCAGCCCGATAAAGTCCCACTGGGTGTAGCGCGCCAGGGCGGATTTGCAGAAGTGTTCGTTGTGCGAGAGGAAGTTGGCCGGCTCGGTGTACATATTGGTGAAGTTGCAACGGCCACCGCCGGACATCAGGATCTTCTTGCCGGCCTTGTTCGCATGGTCGATCAACATCACCTTGCGCCCACGCCCGGCGGCCGTCAGCGCGCACATCAAGCCAGCGGCGCCGGCGCCAATGATCACAACTTCGGTCGAGCGCACAGCTTTGTCCTCACAGAAACTTGATATGAAATGCAATTGAATGTGGGAGAGGGCTGTTGTGGTGAGCCACACACACATTGGATCGGAGAGTGTTACAGGATGCGCACGCGCAACGAACGGCCTTTGATCTTGCCGTCGTTCAAGCGCTGCAGTGCCTGCTTGGCGATCCCGCGTTCCACGGCCACGAAAGCCTGGAAGTCGAAGATCGCGATCTTGCCGACCTGGGCGCCCGGGATGCCGGCTTCACCGGTCAACGCGCCGAGGATGTCGCCCGGGCGAACCTTGTCTTTACGGCCGGCAGCGATGCACAAGGTGCTCATCTGCGGCAGCAACGGACCACCGCTTTGCGGCTTGAGGTTGTCCAGTTGGTCCCAGTTCAGTGGCGACTTCTGCAGTTGCTCGATGGCCTGGGCACGGTGCGCTTCGGACGGGGCCACGAGGCTGATGGCGATGCCGGTCTCACCGGCGCGACCGGTACGGCCGACACGGTGGATATGGATTTCCGAATCGCGGGCCAGTTCGACGTTGATCACCATGTCCAGCGAGTCGATATCCAGACCACGGGCGGCGACGTCGGTGGCGACGAGCACCGACGTGCTGCGGTTGGCAAACATCGCCAGCACCTGGTCACGGTCGCGCTGTTCCAGGTCGCCATGCAGGCCGACGGCGGAAATGCCCTTGGACGTCAGGTGATCCACGGTTTCCTGCACTTGCTGCTTGGTGAAGCAGAACGCTACGCAGGAGGCCGGGCGGAAGTGCGCCAGGACCTTGGTCACCGCGTCCATGCGCTCTTCCGGGGAAATCTCGTAGAAGCGCTGCTCGATCTGGTCATCGGAGTGGAAGGCTTCGGCCTTCACTTGCTGCGGCGCGCGCATGAACTTGGAAGCAAGCTGCTTGATGCTCACCGGGTAGGTGGCCGAGAACAGCAGGGTCTGGCGGCGCGGCGGGGTCTTGCTGATGATGTCTTCGATGGCGTCGTAGAAGCCCATGTCGAGCATGCGGTCGGCTTCATCGAGGATCAGCGTGTTGAGGCCGTCCAGCACCAGCGAACCTTTGCGCAGGTGCTGCTGGATACGGCCCGGTGTACCGACGATGACGTGGGCACCGTGTTCCAGGGAGGCGATCTGCGGGCCGAGGGACACGCCGCCGCACAGGGTCAGTACCTTGATGTTGTCTTCGGCACGGGCCAGGCGGCGGATTTCCTTGGCGACCTGGTCGGCCAGCTCACGGGTCGGGCACATCACCAGGGCCTGGCAGCCGAAGTAGCGCGGGTTGATCGGGTTCAACAGGCCGATGCCGAACGCCGCGGTCTTGCCGCTGCCGGTCTTGGCCTGGGCAATCAGGTCCAGCCCTTTGAGGATCACCGGCAAGCTTTGCGCCTGGATCTGCGTCATCTCGACGTAACCCAGCGAGTCGAGGTTAGCCAGCATGGCGGCGGACAGGGGCAAAGTATTAAAAGCGGTGGCGATGGTAGTCACGGGACTGGCTCTGCAAAACAAAATGTCGCGCAGTGTACCAGTCTCGTGGGAATTTCCCCGCAAGTTCTAGACGAGAAGCCTGTTAATGCTCGATGTCGTGCTCGCGGCTGACCACCCGTTTGCCGTCGGTTGGCGACAATTGCAGGAAGATCGCCGCCGCCAGCATCGCCATGATGCCCACGGTGAGGAAGGTCAACTGGAACGCACCGAGTACGCTTTCCACACCGTCATTGCCGGTTTCGGCGGTGAAGCCGCCAAGCAGCGCACCGGCGCAGGCTACGCCCAGGCTGAGGGACAACTGCGCCACCACCGACAGCAAACTGTTGCCGCTGCTGGCCTGGGCGTCGTCGAGGTCGATCAGGGTGACGGTGTTCATCGCCGTGAATTGCAGGGAGTTGATCGCCCCCAGCACCGCCAGCATGCACAACAGCAGCGGGTAGGGCGTGTGCTCGCTGACCAGGCCCATGCTGGCCAGCATGATGCCCAGCGCCAGCGTATTGCCGGTGAGCACGATGCGGTAGCCGAGGCGTTCGATCAGCGTGCGGGCGATGGATTTGGCGAACATCGCCGCTGCCGCCAGGGGCAACATGCTCATGCCGGCTTCCGACGGTGAATAACCCAGCGCCACCTGCAACAGCAGCGGCACCAGGAACGGCAGGGCGCCACTGCCCAGCCGTGCGAACAGGTTGCCGAGAATACCCACGGCAAAGGTGCGGGTCCTGAACAGCACCGGCGAAAACAGGGGGGTATCGATATGCCCGGCCCGCAACCAATAGGCCGCCAGGCACGCCAGCCCGCCGAACAGCAGCAACATCACCCGCAGGTGCGGCAGGTGCAGTTCGCCCAGGCCTTCCATGGCGATGGTGATCAGCACCATCGCCGCGCCAAACAAGAGAAACCCGATGCCATCAAAGCGCGTGCGTTCGCTGCCGCGCAGGTCGGGGATCAGTTTCCACACGGCATAACAGCCGACCATGCCCACCGGCAGGTTGATCAGGAAGATCCAGTGCCAGGTCAGGTATTGCACCATCCAGCCGCCCATGGTCGGGCCCAGCAGCGGGCCGAGCAGGCCAGGGATGGTAATGAAGCCCATGATGCGCACCAGTTCGGAACGTGGATACGCACGTAGCACCACCAGCCGCCCGACCGGCAGCATCAACGCGCCCCCCAGGCCCTGGATGACTCGTGCGCCCACCAGCATGGTCAGGCTGCTGGACAAGGCGCACAGCAGCGAACCAATGCTGAACAGCATGATCGCGCCGAAGAAGATTCTCTTGGTGCCGAAGCGATCGGCGATCCAGCCCGAGGCCGGGATCAGCAAGGCGACGGTGAGCATGTAGGCGATCACCACCCCTTGCATGCGCAGCGGGTTTTCCGCGAGGTCCCGGGCCATGGCCGGCAATGCCGTGTTGAGGATCGTCCCGTCCAGCGACTGCATGAAGAAGGCAATCGCGACCACCCAGGGGAGCCAGCGGGCGGTCTTGGCATCGAGCGGAACGCGGTTCGGCATGGAAAACCTTTTTGTTAGCAGGCTATGTGTTGGCGATTATGCGCCATCCGTCGCTCCTTTTCCCACTGGCGGTTCGTCTAAATCCGACAACGCAGCGTGCTCGCCCACCAGGAAATCCAACAGTGCGCGGTGTACCGCCAACGCCGCTTCGCGTGACTCCAGGTCGAGCAAGTGGCCAGTATGTTCGGCCACGGCAAAGCTGCTGCGCCCCACGTACTGCTTGAACACCTTTGCCTCTGCGGCGGGGGTGTATTCGTCCAATGCGCCGTTGAGAAAGTGCACCGGTGTTTCAATCTGCCTGAGGGCCGGCAGGTAGTTGCCATCGCCCAAGGCCAGCACCTGGTGGATATGAAAACGTGCCTGGCGGTATTCGGTGGTGGCCATGGTCGACAAGTGCCGGTGGTTGTTGCGCTTGAGTCGGGGCGACAGGTACTTGCCCACGGTCTCGTTGAGCAAGTGGCCGACGGCAGACTTGTCATCTGCCTCGATCAACACGCGCACGCGCTCCACATAGTCGAGCATGGCTTGGTTGAGGTTGGGTGCCAGGGCCATCACCACCGAGCTTTCGATGGATGGCGGGTTGTGCGCCAGGGTCAGCAGCGTCGAGATGCCGCCCCAGGAGGCCGACACCAGGTGGTTGACCTGGAAACGCTCGACCAGGGCGCGCAGCATTTGCACCTCGTCATCCTTGGTGACCAGGTCCAGGTCAGTGTTGTGTTCGCGCGAATAGCCGGAGAACGGCAGGTCGAACAGCAACACGTTGAAATGCTCCGCCAGGCATTTGCTGGTACGAGCAAATGAGCGCGTGGTGGACAGCGCGCCGTTGACCATCAGCACGGTCTTTTTTTCCGAATCGTTTCCCAGCTGCTCAACATGAACGTTGTAGTGCTTGAACAGCTTTTCAATGACAAAACTTCCATGGTTCATGTCAACGCTCCAGCTTGCCCTTCCCGGGCAAGGTCGTGCTCTCGTGGGTGGGGTGGCGGGGGGCCAGCAACCCTTATAGCGAGGTTTTTTAAGAGCGACAACTGAGCACGCTGGAGCAAGCGTGAGATGGGACTTGACGGTAGGACGGATTGAGTCGAGGTGTCGGAAGTAACCGCAAGACAATGTGGGAGCGGGCTTGCTCCCACAAGGGTTTTGTATTTACAAGGTTAAGGTCAGGCGTTTGACCAGGGCGCCCGGCAGCAGGTTGGAGGCGGTGTTGCGCTGGCTGTACGTACTGGCGGACAGCAGCAGTTCCCGATCAGCGGTCAGGGCTTCCAACTGCGAACCGAGCAGGTTGTAGACACTGTCATCAAAGCGCATCGTGCTGACCGGCGCCTTGATCTCGCCGTCTTCCACCCAGAACGTGGCGAAGCGCGTCATGCCGGTCAGGCGGGCGGCCGGCAGGTCGGAGTAGTTCAGGTACCACAGGTTGCTGATGTACAGCCCGGTGCCCAACTGCTTGAGGATATCGGCCTGGGCCAGGTTGCCTGCGGCCATTTGCAGAGCGCTGGGCGACTCATCACTGCTGGCGCCGTTGGTGCTCAGGCCATATTCGGCGGCGCTGCGCGAGTTCACCAGTTGGCCGTCGGCCTGGCCCGCATTGATCAGCGTGACATCATTGCGTGGGTAGCCTTCGGTGGAGAATGCCTGGCTCAGGGAGCCGCTGATCTGTTCGGTCACCGTCACCAGCGGGCTGAGGTGTTGTTCGCCGGCGTACAGCCGTTGCAGCGAGCTGCCTTTGCTGGCGATGGCCTGGGCGGAAAAACCACCCCAGGTGATGATGCTGATGATTTCCTCCAGCGCTGCCGGGGCCAGGTAGGCGCGATAGGCGCCGGGCGCCAGCTTGTGCAGCGGCCGGCCCAGAAACTCGAGCTGTTCACGGGTCTGTTGAAGGCGGCGGGCGAACTCGGCGCTGTTCCATGCGTCGCCGGCATAGCTGGCCTTCACGGCTTCGCCATTGGCGTGGAACAGACTGAAGTCGAAGTTGAAGCTGTTGGCCTGATGCCAGCCAAATGCCCCATTCGAACTGGCAAAGCCACGGCTGATCGGGCCGGCGGCGTAGAAGCCGACCAGGTCGACGCCTTCGGCCGCCTGGCTGATTTCTTCCAGTACCTGGGCCAGTGCCGGCAGGGGACGGGCTTGTTCGTTGTGGCTTTGCCAGGCGTTGTGGTTGAGCAACAGGTACGGATCGTGGGGCAGCAACGGCAGGGTTTCGCGCAGTTGCTGCAGGCCTTCGGCAAGGCGCTGGCGATCCAGTTCCGGTTCACCAGCCAGGGTAATGGCGAGGTCGGCATGGCGACCGTCGTTGATCAGCTTCAAGTTGAGGCTGGCCTGTTGCACTTGCCCGGCCTGGCGCACCTTCGCATGGTTGAAGCGCACGAACTCGGACGCTTCGGCGGCGTAGCCCAGGTGAAATTGTTCCTTGTCGGTGATGGCTTGCTTGAGCCACTCCACCAATGCCTTGAAGTTATTCATCAGGCATCTCCTCCGAATACGTCAATGTCACTGAATACACAGGCCGGCGATGCATGGCCGACGCGGATGACCTGGTTGGGCTCACCCTTGCCGCAGTTCGGCGTGCCCAGGACCTTGAAAGTGCTGGCGTCGCCCACGGCGCTGAGGTTGCGCCAGAACTGCGCGGAAATCGCCCGGTAGTTGGGGTTTTTCACCACGCCCTTGAGCTCGCCGTTTTCAATCAACTGGCCCCACTCGCAGCCGAACTGGAATTTATTGCGCGCGTCATCGATGGACCACGAGCGGTTGGTCGACATCAGGATGCCGCTTTCGATGCCGCCAACCAGTTGCGCCAGGCTCTTGTCACCGGCTTCGATATTCAGGTTGGCCATGCGGTCGATCGGCGGGCGGTTCCAACTGCTGGCACGGCTGTTGGCCACGCCGCCCATGCCGGAACGGAACTGCGACAGCGCACCGCCCAGCGGCTTGAGCAGCAACCCTTCGCGGATCAGGAATTGCTTGCTGGCGGCGGTGCCGTCGTCGTCATGGCTGTAGCTGGCCAGTTGTTCGGGAATGTCCGGGTCGAAGGTCACGTTGAGCAAGGGTGAGCCGTATTGCAGGTGGCCGAAGTCCTCGGCCTTGACGAAGCTGGTGCCCGCGTAATTACGCTCATCGCCGAGGATGCGGTCGAGTTCCAGCGGGTGGCCGATGGATTCGTGGATCTGCAGGATCATCTGGTCGGGCATCAGCAACAGGTCGCGTGGGCCCTGGGGCGTGTTCGGTGCCAGCAGCAGTTGCAGGGCTTCGTCGGCAATGCGCGGCGCGGCGCCGACCAGGCCGAAGCGATCGATCACATCGAAGCCACCTTGTTGGCCGAAGTTGGTACCGCCGAAAGTGCGCGACTGGCTGTCGTTGCCGTCGTAGGCGGTGACATTGACGCCGGGGAATACAAAACGCTGGGCCTGGCGCAACTCGGCACCGGCACTGTTGAGGTAGATCTGCTCGACCTGGGTCAGGCCGAGGCTGACTTCCCAGCTCACCAGGCGCTCGTCCTGGGGCACGGCAGCGGACTCATCGCCGAGCAACTGGTAGCAGTCGCTCAGGGACGCGAAGGTCTGGGCAAGGTTGGGTGACAGGTAGTCGGCGACATCGCTGGAAACGGGTTGATCGCGCAGGTCGAGCAGGGCATGGGGCTTGATCAGGCGGGCTTGCTGTTCGGCACGCTCAAGGGCAGCTTGCAAGCCTGGCAGGGAAATGTCGTTGGTCGCGGCATAGGCTTCCACGCCATTCAAACGCACGGTGAGCATGGCGCCTTCGTCGTGGTTCAGGTGGGGTGGTTCGGCGACGTTCTTGCGTACGGCCAGGTATTGGCCGGATTCGCGTACGTAACGCAGCGAGAAGAAATCGGCGGTGGTGCGCAGGGCACTGAAATGCTTTTTGAGTGTGGCGTGGTGGTCGAACATGGGGCCTTCCTTGTGGGCGGCTCGGCGCGGGCAGGCAAACAGAGTAGGCCTGGGCTGTGAGCTGATCAAGGAAAGGCGAGCACTTGTGTGGCTTGAGCTTATTGTGGTGAGCGGGTTTGTTGTGGTGAGCGGGCTTGCCCCGCGCTGGGCCGCGCAGCGGCCCTGAAAATCTTGGGAGCGCTTCGCACTCCAGCGCGAGCAAGCTCGCTCACCACAACAGTGCTTCAGTTACTGCGCAGTCGGGCCCACTTCACGCATCGGCTTGCCACGCACCGGCGCATCGCCGGCCACGTAGTAGTCGGCGGTGCTGCGCGGCAGCGGCTGGCGGCCACGGATCTTGTCGGCGATTTTCTCGGCGATCATGATCGTCGGCGCGTTCAGGTTGCCGGTGGTGATGATCGGCATGATCGATGCGTCGACCACACGCAGACCCTGCATGCCATGCACGCGGCCTTCGCCATCGACGACCGCCATTTCGTCGGTGCCCATCTTGCACGAGCAGGACGGGTGGAACGCGGTCTCGGCGTGCTCGCGGATGAACTTGTCCAGTTGCTCATCGGTTTGCACGTCAATGCCGGGGCTGATCTCGCGGCCACGGTACTGGTCGAGTGCCGGCTGGGCCATGATTTCACGGGTCAGGCGGATGCCGTCGCGGAATTCCTGCCAGTCCTGCTCGGTGGCCATGTAGTTGAAGAGGATGCTCGGGTAGTCCCGTGGGTTCTTCGACTTCAGTTGCACGCGGCCACGGCTTGGCGAACGCATGGAGCCCATGTGCGCCTGGAAACCGTGCTCTTTCACACCGTTGCTGCCGTTGTAGTTAATCGCTACCGGCAGGAAGTGGTACTGGATGTTCGGCCACTCGAACTCTTCACGGGTACGGATGAAACCGCCCGCTTCGAACTGGTTGCTGGCGCCGATGCCGGTGCCGTTGAACAGCCATTCGGCGCCGATCGCCGGTTGGTTGTACCAGAGCAGCGACGGGTACAGCGACACGGGCTGGGTGCACGCGTATTGCAGGTACAGCTCAAGGTGGTCCTGCAGGTTTTCGCCGACGCCTGGCAGGTCATGGACCACCGGGATATCGAGGCTTTCCAGCAGTTTGGCCGGGCCGACACCGGAGCGTTGCAGCAGTTGCGGCGAAGCGATCGCGCCGCTGCACACCAGCACTTCTTTACGGGCGCGGGCTTCAACGCGCTCTTCGGCAGCACCGATCAGGTAACGCACGCCCACGGCACGCTTGCCTTCGAACAACACTTTGTCGGTGAGGGCGTGGGTGACGATGGTCAGGGTGGAGCGCTTCTTGGCGGTGTCCAGGTAACCGCGCGCGGTGCTGGCGCGACGGCCTTTTGGCGTGACGGTACGGTCCATCGGGCCGAAGCCTTCCTGCTGGTAGCCGTTCAAGTCTTCGGTGCGCGGGTAACCGGCCTGCACGCCGGCTTCGACCATGGCGTGGAACAGTGGGTTATTGCCGGCTTTGGGCGTGGTCACGCTGACCGGGCCATCGCCGCCGTGCCAGTCGTTCGGGCCGATGTCGCGGGTTTCGGCCTTGCGGAAATACGGCAGGCAGTCGAGGTAGGTCCAGTTTTCCAGGCCTGGCAGCTTCGCCCAGTTGTCGTAGTCCATGGCGTTGCCACGGATGTAGCACATGCCGTTGATCAGCGAAGAACCACCCAGGCCCTTGCCGCGACCGCATTCCATCCGGCGGCCGTCCATGTGTGGCTCTGGATCGGTCTCGTAGGCCCAGTTGTAGCGGCGGCCTTGGAGTGGGAAGGCCAGGGCGGCTGGCATCTGGGTACGGAAGTCGAAACGGTAGTCCGGGCCACCGGCTTCCAGCAGCAGGACGGTGACGCCTTCGTCTTCGGTCAGACGGGTCGCCAGGGTGTTACCGGCGGAGCCGGCACCCACAATGATGTAATCGTATTCTTGGGACATTGGATGCACCCTCTTTGGATATGGTCAGGTCAGTCAAACAGTGGTGTCCGGGATGGGGCTGCTGCGCAGCCCAGCGCGGGGCGAGCCCGCTCACTACAAAGGCGAATCCCGACGCTGTTAGAACACCGAGGCGTAGTCGCCCAGCTCAACCTGTACCGATTTGATGCGGGTGAAGTTGTTCAGCGAGCTGATGCCGTTCTCACGGCCAACACCGGATTGCTTGTAGCCACCAACCGGCATCTTCGCGTCGGATTCGCCCCAGGCGTTGATCCAGCAGATACCCGCTTCCAGCTGATGAATCACGCGGTGGGCGCGGTTCAGGTCCTTGGTCACCAGGCCGGCAGCCAGGCCGAAGTCGGTGTCGTTGGCGCGACGGATCACTTCTTCTTCGGTTTCGTAAGTGAGGATGCTCATCACTGGGCCGAAGATTTCTTCACGGACGATGGTCATTTCGTCAGTGCAGTCGGTGAACACGGTCGGGGCCACGAAAGCGCCTTTGGCGAAGTCGCCGTCGATCAGGCGGTCGCCGCCGCACAGTACGCGTGCGCCTTCTTCCTTGCCTTTGGCGATGTAGCCCAGCACGCTTTCCATGTGGGCGAAGCTGACCAGCGGGCCGAAGTTGGTGTTGTCGTCTTGCGGGTTGCCGACGCGGATGCGTGCAACACGCTCAACGATCTTGGCTTCGAACGCTGCTTGCAGGTGCTTGGGCACGAACACGCGAGTGCCGT
Organism: Pseudomonas sp. CHM02; assembly: GCF_000612585.1. Taxonomy (GTDB): domain Bacteria; phylum Pseudomonadota; class Gammaproteobacteria; order Pseudomonadales; family Pseudomonadaceae; genus Aquipseudomonas. The sequence goes on along the minus strand of NZ_JFCA01000034.1, from coordinate 8,932 downwards.
TGGTGCAGACCTGACCGGAGCTGTAGAAGTTGGCCATCATCGCGATGTCGGCAGCGCGATCCAGATCGGCATCTTCGAACACGATCAGCGGCGACTTGCCGCCCAGCTCCATGGTCACTTCCTTGAGCGACGAGCTCGAAGCGCTGGCCATGACTTTCTTGCCGGTGTCGGTGCCGCCGGTGAACGAGACTTTCTCGATGCGCGGGTGTTCGGTCAGCCAAGTGCCGACTTCACGGCCGCTGCCGGTCAATACGTTGAACACGCCCGCCGGAACGCCGGCTTCGGTGTAGATCTCGGCCAGTTTCAGGGTGGTCAGCGAGGTGACTTCGCTTGGCTTGAAGATCATCGCGTTACCGGCAGCCAGGGCCGGTGCGGATTTCCACAGGGCGATCTGGATCGGGTAGTTCCACGCGCCGATACCGGCTACCACGCCCAGCGGCTCGCGGCGGGTGTAGACGAACGACGTGTCACGCAGCGGGATCTGCTCGCCTTCGATGGCGGGCACCAGGCCGGCGTAGTATTCCAGCACGTCGGCGCCGGTGACGATGTCGACGTACTTGGTTTCGGAGAAGGCTTTACCGGTGTCCAGGGTTTCCAGGGCGGCCAACTCGTCGTTGCGCTCGCGCAGGATGTCGACGGCGCGACGCAGGATGCGCGAGCGCTCCATGGCGGTCATCGCGGCCCAGATTTTCTGGCCTTTTTCGGCGCTGACCACGGCGCGTTCAACGTCTTCTTTCGTTGCGCGTTGCACTTGGGCGAGAACTTCACCGTTAGCCGGGTTGATGGCTTCGAAGGTGGCATCGCTGCCAGCGTCGCTGTAGCCGCCGTCAATGTAGAGTTTTTGCAGTTCGAAACGGGCCATAAAGTCCTCGCAAGTGCATAAGTGGTTGGCGTTACCCGCCGACAGTGGGCCATGGGGTTCTGGCATCACTGAGCGGCGGACGTTCAGGGGTTGAGCGGTTGTGTGTGCTCTAACTCACCTGCTTGGCCAATTGGAAATCCATGTATTCGTAAGCGATCCGTTGCGCCTGCTCCGTGTCGAAAGCGTCTCCCGACAGGGCGCCGCGCAACCACAAACCGTCGATCAGGGCCGCCAGGCCTCGGGCTGCTTTGCGTGCGTGCGGCAGCGGCAGCACTCGGCGGAACTGGCAGCACAGGTTGGAATACAGACGTTGATCGTTGATCCGCTGCAACCTGTGCAATGACGGGTGGTGCATGCTGGTGGCCCAGAAGGCCAGCCAGGTTTTCATTGCCGGGCCGTTGACCTGGCTGGCATCGAAGTTGCCCTCGATGATCACCTGAAGGTGCGCCCGTGGGCTGTCATCCTTCAGTGCGAGCCTGCGTTCGTGGACGTTCTCGATCAGCACATTCATCAAGTACCGCATCGTCGCGGCGATCAGGCCGTTCTTGTCCTGAAAGTAGTGACTGATGATGCCGTTCGAGACGCCGGCCAGACGGGCGATCAGCGCAATGCTGGCATCCCCCATTCCGACCTGATCGATGGCCGTCAAGGTGGCTTCGATCAACTGCTGGCGGCGTATGGGTTGCATACCGACCTTTGGCATGTAGCACTTCTCCTTAGGCCTGCCGACGGGCGATGAACGTCTGTCGGCTTGATGGCCAGTCTATTTTGTTTTGATTGAACGTTCAATCAACAAAGAATAAGATCTGCGACAAATGGTCGCTGCCTACAGGTATTTCCTACGTGCAAGCCGCGACATCTGACACCTGCAAAAACCCTTGAAACAGGCCGTATCAGGGCCTGGGCACCGCTTCGGCGGGGCTCAAGAATTTTCGGGGTGTCTTTATAACACCCGTCCGTCGACTGCCGAAAAATCGATGTCCCGGGATAACCGTTGCCTTGTGTTTCTCTCTCGCACTGCCTGGAGCATCTGCGCCATGAGTTCTGCCTCTCTTATAAAGACCCCGCCGGAAAAGGTACGGGTCAACGGTTGGGTGTTCTACACCTCCACCGCACTGATTCTGTTGTTGACCGCCATCCTGATCATCGCCCCGCAGGAGGCCGGGCGCATGCTCGGCGTAGCACAAGCGTGGCTTTCCAAAAGCTTCGGCTGGTACTACATGGTGGTCATCGCCGCCTACCTCGTGTTTGTGGTGGGCCTGGCGTTTTCGTCCTACGGCAAATTGAAACTGGGCAGCAAGGACGACACCCCGGACTTCAGCTACGGCGCCTGGGCCGGCATGTTGTTCTCGTCGGGCATCGGCATCTCGCTGCTGTACTTCGGTGCCTCGGAGCCGCTGGACCACTACTTCAACCCGCCCGAAGGCGCTGCCGCCAGCAATGGTGCCGCACGCCAGGCGCTGCAACTGACCTTCCTGCACTGGGGCCTGCACGGCTGGGCGATCTATGCGCTGGTCGGCCTGGCGGTGGCGTACTTCGCGTATCGTCATAACCAGCCGCTGGCCTTGCGTTCGGCGCTGTACCCGCTGGTGGGCGAACGCTGGGTGAAGGGCGCGGCCGGCCATGCGGTGGACGGTTTCGGCATGTTCGTGACCCTGCTGGGCCTGGTGACGAACCTGGGGATTGGTTCGATGCAGGTGTCGTCCGGGTTGGAAAACCTGTTCGGCATGCAGCACAGCAACACCAACCTGCTGATCGTGATCATCGTGATGAGCACCGTGGCGACCATCGCCGCCGTGTCGGGCGTGGAGAACGGCATCCGCCGCCTGTCCAACCTCAACATCGTGCTGTTCAGCGGCTTGCTGATCTTCGTGCTGCTGTTCGGCCCGACCTTGCACCTGCTCAACGGCCTGGTGCAAAACACCGGTGACTACCTCAACGGCATCATCCTGAAAACCTTCGACCTCTACGTCTACGAAGGCGATGCCGACAAGACCGAACGCTGGATGGGCCTGTGGACCCTGTTCTACTGGGCGTGGTGGATTTCCTGGGCGCCATTCGTGGGCATGTTCATCGCGCGTATTTCCCGTGGTCGTACGGTGCGTGAACTGGTGGCCGGCGTGCTGCTGATCCCGCTGGGCTTCACCCTGGCATGGCTGTCGATCTTCGGTAACTCGGCCCTGGACCTCGTGCTGAACCACGGTGCGGTGGAGTTGGGCAAGACGGCGTTGGAACAGCCTTCCATGGCAATCTACCAACTGCTTGAGCATTACCCGGCGTCGAAAATCGTCATTGGCGTGTCGATCTTTGTGGGCTTCGTACTGTTCCTGACCCCGGCGGATTCCGGCGCGGTGATGATGGCCAACCTTTCCTGCAAAGGCGGCAACGTGGATGAAGATGCGCCGCACTGGCTGCGGATCTTCTGGTCGGTGGTGATTACCCTGGTGACCATCGGCTTGCTGTTCGCCGGTAACTTCGAAGCCATGCAAACCATGGTGGTGCTGGCGGGGCTGCCGTTCTCGGTGGTGCTGATCTTCTTCATGTTCGGCTTGCACAAGGCCATGCGCCAGGACGTGGCGATCGAGCAAGAGCAGGCGCAATTGGCCGAGCGTGGCCGTCGTGGTTTCAGCGAGCGCCTGACCGCGCTGGACCTGCAACCGAGCCAAGGCACCGTGCAGCGCTTTATGGACAAGCACGTCACGCCGGCGCTGGAACAAGCGGCGACTGCGTTGCGTGAACAGGGGCTGGAAGTGCAGACCTTGCTCGGTAAGTCCAAGCGTTGCATCGGTGTGCGCATCGAGATGGAAGAAGGCAACCCGTTTGTCTACGAAGTGAGCCTGGATGCTTACTCGTCGGCGCCGAGTGACCTGCCCGAGGAAGAGCGCACCCGTTACTACCGTGCCGAGGTTTACCTGCACAACGGGCCTCAGGAATACGACCTGATGGGCTTCACCCAGGAACAGATCACCCGGGACGTGCTCGATCAGTTTGAAAGCCATCGGCAGCTCCTTGGCCGTGTCTATAGCTGATAAAAGCCGGTGGTGTCGTCACTGACACCACCTGTCCAAGCATTGGTAATCCAATCAACTGTGGGAGCTGGCTTGCCTGCGATAGCTTTGGTGAATTCACTACCGCTATCGCAGGCAAGCCAGCTCCCACATTGACCCAGTTTCTTCAGTTGTTCCTGCGGTGTGAATCAGCCCAGGTTCTTGCCCAGCAAGGCGTGGTACAGCTCACTGTCTCCCAGAATCCCCACCACCTGGTTGTTGTCATGCAACACCAGCTTATTGCCGGTGTGATAGCGGATCTGCAACGCATCGCGCATGCCGATGTTCGAGTCCACCAGCGTCGGCAGCCGGCCCAAACCTTCCACCGCTTGCCCCGGCTCCCAGTTCTGCAGGTTCATCACTGCGCCATTCTGGCGGGCGCCCTTGATGGTGTTGCCTTCGGCCAGGTCCAGCCACGAGTCGCCGCCCGGGTCCAGGCACACCGAACCGTTCACGCGCTTGCAGTTGTCGAGGGTGCGCATCAGGCTGCGGCCGCACAGTACGTTCAGCGGGTTGGTATGGGCGACGAAGGTGCGCACATAGTCATCCGCCGGGTTCAGCACGATTTCTTCCGGCACGCTGTACTGGATGATCTTGCCGTCTTTCATGATCGCGATACGGCTGCCCAGTTTGAGCGCCTCATCGAGGTCGTGGCTCACGAAGACAATGGTCTTGCTCAGCTTGCGTTGCAGTTCCAGCAGTTCATCCTGCAGGCCCTGGCGGATCAGCGGGTCGAGGGCTGAGAAGGGTTCGTCCATCAGCAGGATATCGGCGTCCATCGCCAACGCACGGGCCAGGCCGACGCGTTGCTGCATGCCGCCGGAGAGTTCATCGGGCTTCTTGTTGCGCCATTGCGTCAGGCCCACCAGCTCGAGTTTTTCATCCACCAGCTTGCGCCGGTCTTTCTCCGGGCGACCCTGCATCTCCAGGCCGAAGCTGATGTTCTCGCGCACCGTCAGCCAAGGCATCAGGGCGAACTTCTGGAACACCATGGCGATGCGCTTGGTGCGCATCATTTTCAGCTCGGCCGGCGTGCAGGAGGCGATGTCGATCTGGCGACCTTCATGCTCCACGAACAGTTGGCCACGGCTCACCGTATTGAGGCCGTTGATGCAGCGCAGCAAGCTGGACTTGCCGGAGCCCGACAAGCCCATCAGCACGCAGATTTCGCCTTTCTCGATATCCAGGCTGGCTTTTTCTACGCCGACAATCTGCCCGGTCTTTTTCAGGATCTCGTTGCGGTGCATCCCCTGGTCCAGCAGCTTGAGCGCTTCGCGTGGGTCCTTGGAGAAGATCACATCGACATTGTCGAATCGGATAATGCTCATGCATCACCCCCTACTTTAGCGTCGGGTTGTTTGCAGATGCGGTCGAGCATGATGGCCAGCAGCACGATCGCCAGGCCGGCTTCAAAGCCCAGGGCGATATCGGCAGTGTTGAGTGCGTTGACCACGGGTTTGCCGAGGCCATCGGCGCCCACCAGGGCCGCGATCACCACCATCGACAACGACAGCATGATGCATTGGGTAATGCCGGCGGCAATGCTCGGCATGGCGTGGGGCAGTTCAATACGCGAGAGCAACTGACGGCGCGAGCAGCCAAAGGCCTTGCCGGCGTCCATCAACTCTTGCGGTACATCGCGGATACCCAGGTAGGTCAGGCGGATCGGCGCGGCAATCGCGAACACCACCGTGGAAATCAGCCCAGGCACCACACCCAGCCCGAAGAGGGTCAGGGTAGGGATGAGGTAGACGAAGGTCGGTACGGTCTGCATCAGGTCGAGCACCGGCCGCATCAGGGTGTAGAACATCGGCTTGTGCGCGGCAACAATGCCCAGCGGCACACCGATGACCACGCAGACCAGGGTGGCGAACAACACCTGCGCGAGGGTTTCCATGGTTTCCTGCCAGTACCCCAGGTTCAGGATCAGCAGGAAGGAGGCGATGACAAAAACAGTCAGTCCCCATTTACGTTGGATAAAGTGAGCCAGCAGCGCAATCAGACCGATCAATGCCAGCGGATTGAACCAGGTCAGCGCGAACGTCACGCCGTGGATCATCGTTTCCAGTGTCGATGCGATTGCGTCGAAGTAGTTGGCGCCGTGCTGGGTCAACCATTCGACGAAGGCAGCGATGTACTGGCCTAGTGGGATTTTCTGTTCAGTCAGCATGGTAGTGAATGTCCACATGCGAAGGGGAAAACATCCCGGGCCAGCGCACCAGCCCGGGGTCAGCGAGTGTTATTTGGCGAGATAAGCTTTGACGGCCTCCAGACCTGGTTTGCCATCGACGGTGGTGACGCCGGCGAGCCAGGTGTCGAGCACTTGCGGGTTGGCTTTCAGCCAAGCCTTGGCCGCTGCATCGGGTTTCTGTTTATCGTCCAGGACTTTACCCATCAGGGTGCTTTCCATGTTCAGGGTGAACACCAGGTTTTTCAGCAACTGGCCCACGTTGCTGCATTCCTGGGTGTAGCCCTTGCGGGTGTTGGTGTAGATGGTGGCCTGGCCGTAGTTGGGGCCGAACGAATCGTCACCCCCGGTCAGGTACTTCATCTTGAAACGGGTGTTCATCGGGTGCGGTTCCCAGCCGAGGAACACGATGGCCTGGTCGCGTTTGGTGGCGCGTTCGACCTGGGAGAGCATGCCGGCTTCGCTGGATTCGACGACTTTGAAGCCGGCGGTTTTCAGGCCGAAGGCGTCTTTGTCGATCAGCGTCTGGATGGTGCGGTTGCCGTCGTTACCCGGCTCGATGCCGTAGATCTTGCCGCCCAGCTCGTCCTTGAATTTGGCGATATCGGCGAAGTCTTTCAGGCCTTTGTTGTACAGCGCTTCCGGGACCGCCAGGGTGTACTTGGCGTTCTCCAGGTTGGCGCGCACGGTTTCCACGGTGCCGGCATCACGGTACTGCTTGATGTCGTTTTCCATGGTCGGCATCCAGTTGCCGAGGAAGATGTCCATGTTCTTGCCGTCGGCCAGTGACTTGTAGGTCACCGGTACCGAAATCATCGTGGTGCGCGGCTTGTAGCCCAGCCCCTTGAGGATTTCGCTGGTGGTCGCGGTCGTGACGGTGATATCGGTCCAGCCGACATCGGAGAAGTTGACGGTCTGACATTGTGCCGGTTCTGCAGCGTGCGCCAGGACTGGCAGACTCAGCATGGCGGCCAACAACAACGAGGGTGAACCTTTCATGGGGCTAGACTCCTGTGTTTTTTCTGGCGGCATTCGCCGCGCTTTATAGGTGTTGCGGTTGGTGCGTGCGACAACAGCTCTGGCACGGTGCCTTGCAAACGAGTCGAGACTGATCATGTACCAGTGAAAATCTGACGCCTACAGGGGGCGTCGTATCCAGTACAGGGATGGTCGTATCCAGTGTCGGTGACGTCGCTTACAGATTTTTCCAGCGGCAAAACTGCAGTTTTTGCCCATCTGCACCGCTAAAAACGGCCAAAACAGGCGATCGCACGGGAGCGACGCTGGTGAGCATGAGTGCGTCGGTGTGAGACGCCGTGGCGGCAAGTAAAAGCTTGATGATGCCGCCATCTGGGCGATCTGAGCGTAGCAGCTCCTTGGTGTCCGGCCTGCTCACCTGCGGAGTTCCACGTTAATGGCTATCAGCGTTTTCGACCTGTTCAAGATCGGCATCGGGCCTTCTAGTTCTCACACCGTCGGCCCCATGCGCGCTGCGGCGTTGTTCGTCCAGGCTTTGCGTGAACGTGAACTGTTGGAACAAGTCAGGCGCGTCGAAGTTCAGCTCTACGGCTCATTGTCGGCCACCGGCATCGGTCACGGCAGCGACACTGCGACCATCATGGGCCTGATGGGCGAGTGGCCGGATGCGATCGATCCGTCGCAAATCGGCGTGCGCATCCACACCCTGCGCGAGACCGACACCCTGCTGCTGGACGGCCGTTTGCCGGTGCCCTTCGTATGGGCGCGGGACATGCGCCTGCTCGACGAAAACCTGCCGTTCCACCCCAATGCCATGACCCTGGTGGTGACGGGCGATCACGGCGAGCTGCACCGCGACACCTACTATTCGGTGGGCGGCGGCTTTGTGGTGGATGAGGCCCAGGCGCAGAGCGGCGTGGCCGATATGGACCGTACCGAGCTGCCTTATGATTTTTCCAGCGCAGTAGAGCTGTTGCAGCTGTGCAAGACCCATAACCTGCGTGTCGCCGAGTTGATGCTGGCCAACGAAAAGACCTGGCGCTCCGAAGAAGAAATCCGCAGCGGCCTGATGAAACTCTGGCGCGCCATGCAGGACTGCGTGGAACAGGGCCTCAAGCACGAAGGCATCCTGCCCGGCGGCCTGAACGTGCGCCGCCGCGCGGCCAAGTTGCACCGCAGCCTGCAGGAGTTGAACAAGCCCAATGTGATCGGCTCGACCTTGAGCGCGATGGAATGGGTCAACCTGTTCGCCCTGGCGGTGAACGAGGAAAACGCTGCCGGCGGGCGCATGGTGACCGCGCCCACCAATGGCGCGGCGGGGATCATCCCGGCGGTGCTGCATTACTTCATGAAATTCAGTGAAGAGGTCACCGAAGCCAACGTGGTCGACTACCTGCTCGGTGCGGCGGCGGTAGGCATCCTGTGCAAGAAAAACGCCTCGATCTCCGGTGCGGAAGTCGGCTGCCAAGGGGAGGTGGGTTCGGCCTGCGCCATGGCCGCCGCCGGTTTGGCCGAGATTCTTGGCGCCACGCCGGAACAATTGTGCAACGCCGCCGAAATCGGCCTGGAGCACAACCTCGGCCTGACCTGCGACCCGGTGGGCGGGCTGGTGCAAGTGCCGTGCATCGAGCGCAATGCGATTGCGGCGGTAAAGGCGATCAACGCGGCGCAAATGGCGCTGCGGGGCGACGGCCAGCACTTTATCTCCCTGGACCGGGTGATCCGCACCATGCGCGATACCGGGGCGGACATGCATGACAAGTACAAAGAGACGTCGCGGGGTGGGCTGGCGGTGAGTGCCGTTGAATGCTGATGGGCTTGCTGTGGTGAGCGGGCTTGCCCCGCGCCGGGGCGCGA
>NZ_JFCA01000033.1 GCF_000612585.1 Pseudomonas sp. CHM02 | reverse complement strand
CCAGGCACCGCATTCTTCCCGTTGAAACGCGCCGGCAGGCTTTGGGGCGGCTTCGCCACCCAGCGCGGGTGTAGCCCGCTCACCACGGGTATTTCGTTGGTCTTCAGAAACAACAAAGCCGCCCGAGGGCGGCTTTGTTGTTTCAGAGCACTTACTGGTTAGCCAGCTTGTGTTCCAGGTAGTGAATGTTCACACCACCCTCGCAGAAGCCTTCATCACGAACAAGGTCCCGGTGCAGCGGGATGTTGGTCTTGATGCCGTCGACCACGATTTCGTCCAGGGCGTTGCGCATACGGGCCATGGCCTCGTCGCGGGTGGCGCCCCAGGTGATCAGCTTGCCGATCAGCGAGTCGTAGTTGGACGGAACCTTGTAGCCGCTGTACAGGTGCGAATCCACACGTACGCCGTTGCCGCCTGGCGCATGGAAATGCTTGACCAGGCCGGGGCTTGGGATAAAGGTTTTCGGGTCTTCGGCGTTGATGCGGCACTCCAGGGAGTGACCGTGCATCTTCACGTCGTCCTGGGTGAAGGACAGCGGGTTGCCGGCGGCGATGCTCAGCATCTCCTTGACGATGTCGATACCGGTGACCATCTCCGAAACCGGGTGCTCTACCTGCACGCGAGTGTTCATCTCGATGAAGTAGAAACGACCGTTCTCGTAGAGGAACTCGAAGGTCCCGGCGCCACGGTAATTGATGTCGATGCACGCCTTGACGCAGCGAGCCAGTACTTCCTGGCGAGCCTTTTCATCCAGGCCCGGTGCCGGCGCTTCTTCCAGGACCTTCTGGTGACGGCGCTGCAGCGAGCAGTCGCGGTCGCCCAGGTGGATGGCGTGGCCCTGGCCGTCGGACAATACCTGCACTTCCACGTGACGTGGGTTGGTCAGGTACTTCTCCAGGTAGACCATCGGGTTGCCGAACCAGGCGCCCGCTTCGGAGCGAGTCTGCTTGGCGGCTTCGATCAGATCTTCTTCCTTGTGCACCACGCGCATGCCGCGACCACCACCGCCACCGGCGGCCTTGATGATCACCGGGTAACCGACTTCGCGACCAATGCGCAGGGCCGTTGCCTCGTCTTCAGGCAGCGGGCCGTCGGAACCAGGAACGGTTGGCACGCCGGCAGCGATCATGGCGTCCTTGGCCGAGACCTTGTCGCCCATCAGGCGAATGGTTTCGGCTTTCGGGCCGATGAAGGCAAACCCGGATTTTTCCACCTGTTCGGCGAAATCGGCGTTTTCCGCGAGGAAGCCGTAGCCCGGGTGGATGCCATCAGCGCCGGTCACTTCCGCGGCCGCGATGATGTTCGAGACTTTCAGGTACGAGTTCGTGGCCAGTGGCGGGCCGATGCAGATGCTTTCGTCCGCCAGTTTCACGTGCATCAATTCAGTATCGGCCGTCGAGTAAACAGCGACGGTCTTGATGCCCTCTTCCTTACAGGCGCGCAGGATACGCAGCGCGATCTCGCCGCGGTTGGCGATCAGGACTTTTTGCAGTTTCTTCGCAGGTTTCAACATCGAAGGCGCTCCGCGGTTCAAACGATGGTGAACAGCGGCTGGTCGTACTCAACCGGCTGACCGTTTTCTACCAGGATGGATTCGATGACGCCGGCTTTTTCAGCGGTGATGTGGTTCATCATCTTCATCGCTTCCACGATGCAGATGGTGTCGCCCACTTTCACGGTTGCGCCGACTTCAACGAAGGCTGGCGAGGTCGGTGCCGGGGTGCGGTAGAAGGTACCGACCATTGGCGACTTGACCACGAAGCCGTTCAGCGCAGGCGCGGCTGGGGCGGCAGGTGCAGCGGCAGCAGCGGGGGCGGCAGCAGGTGCAGCAGCGGCTGGAGCCGGCGCTTGCATCTGTGGCGCGTAGAACTGTTGGGCCGGGGTCTTGCTGTGACGGCTGATCCGTACGGACTCTTCGCCTTCCTTGATTTCCAGCTCGTCGATACCGGATTCTTCCAGCAGTTCGATCAGTTTCTTAACTTTACGGATATCCATGAATCATCAACTCCCAAAGGGTCGGTCAGGGGCGCTTGGCCGTTTCTTCAAGCTGTTCCAGGGCGGCCTCCAGGGCCAGTCGGTAACCGCTGGCGCCAAGGCCGCAGATCACTCCTACCGCTACGTCGGAGAAGTAAGAGTGATGGCGGAAAGGTTCGCGTTTGTGCACGTTCGACAAATGCACTTCGATGAATGGGATGCTCACCGCCAGCAACGCGTCACGTAATGCAACGCTTGTATGCGTAAAAGCGGCGGGATTGATCAGGATAAAGTCCACGCCTTCGCCGCGCGCGGCATGGATGCGATCAATCAATTCGTACTCGGCATTGCTTTGCAGGTAGAGCAGATGGTGGCCGGCTTCACGCGCCCTGCGTTCAAGATCGAGGTTGATCTGGTCCAGGGTGACTGCCCCGTAGACGCCCGGTTCACGGGTGCCGAGCAGGTTCAGGTTGGGTCCGTGAAGAACCAGTAAGGTCGCCATCGGCTGTTCCTTGTTATTGATGTGGGTACGGCAGAACCCGGCGACTATGCCGCAAAGCCTTTGTGACTGTCCAGTTCTATGCAGTAGCCAGCACGATTACCGAGGATGGCGCGAAATTTGTGACTGTGGCCCCGGATCCGGTCATGGGTAACACCGTCTCCAATCCTGTGGAGATCAAATGTGGGAGGGGGCTTGCCCCCGATAGCGGTGGATCAGTTATAGGTACTGAGGCTGACACACTGCAATCGGGGGCAAGCTCCCTCCCACATTTTTATACGCGGAAGGCTTGGACGGCCGTGTTGAGCTGCCCACCCAGCACCAGCAGGTGCTCGCCCTGGCGACGTCCCTGGCCGATACGCAGCAGATTGTCCTCACCCAATTGGTGAATCCGCTCACTGTTGTCGCGAATCTCACTCACGGCACCGCTTTGCTGCGCCGTCACATCGGCGATGCGCACGGCGGTGTCGGAAATGGTCTGGATCGCGCCGACGATTTCATCCAGCGCACCGTCCGCTGCCTGGGCCTGTTGGGCAGTGGCTTCGGCGTGTTCGACCTGGGCGCGCATGCCCTGCACCGATTGGTGGGCGGCGTTTTGCAGGCCGGCGATCAAGGTCTGGATTTCTGCCGTGGCGCCGGCGGTACGCTGGGCCAGGGAGCGAACCTCATCGGCGACCACGGCAAAACCACGGCCGGCTTCACCGGCGCGGGCGGCCTCGATGGCGGCGTTGAGGGCCAGCAGGTTGGTCTGGTCGGCAATGGCGCGAATCACCGTCAGGACGCCGCCGATGGTGGCGGATTCTTCGGCGAGTTTTTCGATCATTTGCGCGTTTTGCTGCACTTCGCCCACCAGGGCATGCAGCCCGGTCAGGCTCAGGCCGATCACGCGCTGGCCTTGCTCCACCGCCTGGCCGGCACTGCGACTGGCGCCCGCGGCCTGGCTGGCATCGCCGGCGACTTGCTGGATGGTCGCTTCCAGTTCGCCCAGCGAATCACGGATCTGTGCGGTATCCCCAGCCTGGCGTTCGGCACCGTCGTGCAGGCCGCTGCTCAGTTCGGCAAGGGCGCGGCTGCTGCCGGCGACTTCCTCGGCATTGCCACGAATGGTGCCGACCAAGTCCACCAGATAGGCGCGCAGGCGGTTCAACGAGGCTTCGATATAGTGCAGCTCGCGGTTGGTCTTGCCCAAGGCAATCGGCCGGCTGAAGTCACCTTCGGCCCAAATCGACAAGGCCGGTGCGAGGTTGGTCAGCACCCGTGCCAGGCGGCGTTGCAGGGTGTCGATGAGCAGTGCGATCAGCAGGATCAGGCCGATCATCACGCCTTGCATCAGGCGCACTTCGCCCTGGATCTTGCCGTGCTGCGCGCGCACGACCGGCTCCAGGCCGGCGATGGCTTGCTGCACGGCGTCGATTTTCAAGTGGGTGCTGGTGGCCAGGTCGGCGCGTTGCTGGATCTGTTCACGGGTGCGCTTGAGTTCGGCGGGGTAGCGGGTCAACAGGCTGTTGAGCTCGCGCTTGAGGTCGACGCCGGTGTCCTGGGCTTCGGTTTTTTCGGTGTTTTCCAGGCCCATCAGCGCAGAAAAATCATCCGTGTTGGAGTCGGCGCTGGCCTTCACCCCGAGCAACGGCAGTTGTTCCAGCAGGTCCGCCTGGCTGCGGATATTACCGACCTCACGCTCCACATCATCGGCTAATTCCGCGCGGCCGCTGCTCACCAGTTTGTCCCGGGCCAGGGACAGTTTGCCCAGGTGCTGGGACGCGGCGAGAAGGGGTGGCAGATAGCGTGCGGCTTCCGGGGAATTCACGCCGATAGCGTACTGGCTCAATTGCTCCAGGTTCGCCCCCAGCTCGCGCTCGGCCTGCAGCAGCAAGGCTTGTGGGTCGCCTGCGAGCTTGCCGGCAGCCAGCAAGTCGGTCTTGCTGAACGTGTCCAGCTCCACCAGGCTCGGGCGCAGGTTGTGCGCGAGGTCCGCCGGCAGTTCATCCAGGTGCTGCAACAGGCCTTCGAGGCTCTGGCTGGCGCTGCTCAGGCGCAGCGCATCGCCGCTGGCCAAGTAGTCGTCGATATTGCGCGCGGCCTGGTTCTGAAAGGTCTGCGACAGGCCAAGGTAGCGTTCCATCAGCAGATAAGGCCGCTCCAGCGCCCGTTGCGACCACCACAGCGTCGCCCCCAGCGCCAGGCACACGGCCACCAGAAGAAGGGTATTGAGATTGGTCAGCAGCTTCAGGCGCATGCGTGGTTTCAACCGACAGCAAAAGATAAGTGCCTGAAGTTATTGCGTTTGCATTACAAAGTTATGACCGAATCAGTGGATTCCGGTGAAAAGATGGCACTTTGCTTTGATGTGCGCGCGGCTTGTACGCGATTGCGTCCTGCATCCTTGGCGCGGTACAGCGCCTCATCGGCCTGGGCGGCCATCATCAGGCTGTCGGAGCCGTCGCACAGCTCCACCAGTCCGGCGCTGAACGTACACCACAAATCCTGGGGCTGGGCCGGGTAATGGATTTCGGCAAAGCGCCCGCGAATTTCATCCAGCACCCTGCACGCCGATTCCAGATCCGTATCGGGCATCACGATGGCGAACTCTTCACCGCCGTAGCGTCCGATGTAGTCGGTCTTGCGCAGACGTTGCTTGAGAAACAGCGCCAGGCTCTTGATCACGCGGTCGCCCATGGGGTGGCCGTGGCTGTCATTGACCCGCTTGAAGTGGTCGATATCGAGCATCGCAAAGCTCAGCGGCTTGTTTTCGCGACGTGCGCGAAAGCTGCAGTCTTCGAGCAGTTGCAGGATATGAGTGTGGTTGTACAGGCCGGTGAGGCTGTCGCGCACCATCCGCGCCTTGAGGTTGCGCGCACGGGCCGCACGGTTGCGCACGGTGGTGATCAGGTGGCGCGGCTTGATCGGCTTGGTGAGGAAGTCGTCGCCGCCTTCGCTCATGGCATCCAGTTGTTTGTCCAGGTCGTCCTCGGCCGACAGGTAGATGATCGGCACGCTGACATAACGGTCGTTGTGGCGGATCACCTTGGCCAGTTCGGTACCCGTACAGGCGGGCATATACATGTCGAGGATGATCAGGTCGGGCTGGAAGTCCGCCAGTTCGGCCATGGCCTGGATCGGCTCGATCAAGGTGCGGGTGACGATGCCGGCACTGTTGAGCAACCGCTCGGTGTGCAGCGCCTGGGCCCGCGAATCGTCGATGATCAGCACTTTATAGGGTTCGTACTGGGCGACGCAGGTCAGCACTTCGATCTTTTCCAGCAGGCTGGAGGCTTCCAGCGTTCCGGTCAGGAATTCCTGGCCGCCGGCGCGCACGGCGGCCAGGCGGGTGGGGGTGTCCGTTTCGTGCAGGCTGAAAAACAGCAGCGGCAGTTTTTGCTCCAGGCCTTCCTGGGCTTCGGCGGCGAGTTTGAGGCCCAGGCCGGCGCCGCAGAAATCCACGTCCATCACGATCGCCGAAGGCAAGCGCTCGGCCATCGACGCACGAAACGCGGCCACGCTGTCGAGGGGCTGGGCGCTCAAGCCAAAGAATTCCAGCTGCTTGGCCAGGCGCTCGGCGCGGTCGTGATCGGCCAGCATCACGTAGATCGGCTTGCGCATCGGCGGCAGGAAGGTTTGTTCCAGCTGGTCACCCTGGCGCAGGCCGGTGCGGGACAGGCGCTGCATCAAGCGATTGAGTTCGGTGATCAGGTGGCTGCTCAGGCGCCCACGGTTCTCGTCCACGGCCTTGAGGGATTCGCCGATGTGCAGCGCCAGTTGGCTGTGTTCCGGTTGTTCGAAACGCTCGGCAAAACGCAGCAGGCGCAGATTGGCCTCGCTGAGTTCGGAAAGGTCGGTGCCGGACCACTCGCTGCGTTGCAGGCGCTGCCAGATCTCAAGAATTTGACGTGCCTGATGAATTACCCGCTGGGCAAAATGCTGCTTGAGACGCTCACGGCTGGGGTCTTCTGGCTCGGTCATATCCTGACTACTAGTTAGGGTGCATGCTGAGGTCGACTGATGGCTCTATGCTAGCACCTCTTTTCCATGGGATGAGTGTCATACATCAATTAACTGCGTGTTCCGCGTATTCAGTTGCTGACCTGGTGGTCGCGCAGCGTAAAAAGCGTGCATCCTTTATAGTCGGATGCCCTCTGTGCGCCAGTTTGGTGAAAAGCCCCGCACGTGCGGGCACGATGGGGTAGGGTTGTGGTCGGAGTGTTTGAACGCACGCCATCAATTCAAGTGCATGAACTCAAGTGATTGAAAGGATATCGCCATGCTGGACTGGAAAAACCGTGCAGGCAGTGCCAAAGGCCCTGCGCCTGAGCCCAAGTCGGCCAACCGCAGCTATTTTCGTACCGTGCTGATGAGCCGTGCCGTGCTCAGTGTGCTCGGCCTGTACCTGTTGGTCACCGGTGGCCTGGGTTGGTACTGGAGCCAGGAGCCGGCACTGTTTCCGGTGCAGCAGAACGCCCAGCTTGCCGCCGAGAAGGAAGGCAAGCAAATGGTGGTGGGCTACACCACCGTCGAAACCCTCAAGACTGTGGTCGGCACCTTGCTGAACAAGCCGGGAGGCTACATTTCCAACGACCGTTTCCCGCCTGGCCTGTGGATGGACAACATGCCGAGCTGGGAATATGGCGTGCTGGTGCAGGTACGTGACCTGACGCGCGCCCTGCGCAAAGACTTCGCCCGCTCCCAGTCGCAATCGGCTGAAGACGCCGATTTGGCCAAGGCCGAGCCGCGTTTCAACTTCGACAACAAGAGCTGGGTGCTGCCGTCCAGCGAGTCGGAATACCAGGAAGGCATCAACTCCCTTAGCCGCTATGAAGCGCGCTTGTCCGACCCGAACCAGCGCGGCGCCTTGTTCTACGCGCGTGCCGACAACCTGAACAACTGGCTGGGTGATGTCGCCACCCGCCTGGGCTCGCTGTCGCAACGCCTGTCGGCCAGCGTTGGCCGGGTAAAACTCAACACGGCACTGAAAACCGAAGCCCTGGCGCCGGGTGAGGTGCCGCAGGTCGATGAAGAAGTGGTGGAAACCCCATGGATGCAGATCGACAATGTGTTCTATGAAGCCCGCGGTCAGGCCTGGGCCCTGTCGCACCTGCTGCGCGCCATCGAAGTCGACTTCGCCGATGTGTTGGCCAAGAAGAACGCCACCGTCAGCGTGCGCCAGATCATTCGTGAGCTGGAAGCTTCGCAGGAGCCGGTCTGGAGTCCCATGATCCTTAATGGCAGTGGCTTCGGCGTGCTGGCGAACCACTCGCTGGTGATGGCCAACTATATTTCCCGGGCCAACGCCGCAGTGATCGACTTGCGTCAGCTCCTCAACCAGGGTTGATGATGGACGCTACTCAAAAGGAGGCCGCACACCGCGCGGCTTCCGATGCCGAACTGATCTGCTGGGTCGACGAGCAGGACCACCTGCTCGGTACCCTGGTCAGGTCCGACTTGCGCCAGCGCGGCCTGATCGGCCGATGCACGTTTATCTTCCTGTTCAATTCGGCCGGTGAGCTGTGTGTGCATCGACGCACCCTGAGCAAAGCCATGTATCCCGGTTACTGGGACACGGCGGCGGGCGGGATGGTGGCGGCCGGCGAATCCTATTCACTGTCGGCAGCCCGCGAGCTGGAGGAAGAGCTGGGTGTCAGCGGGGTGGAGTTGGTCGAACATGACCATTTCTATTTCGAAGATGGCGACAGCCGGCTCTGGTGCAAATCCTACTCCGCCGTCTGGGACGGACCGCTGCGCCTGCAGCCGGAAGAGGTCATGGAAGCGCGCTTTTTACCCCTCGAAACAGTCCTCCAGGAGGCTGAACAAAAGCCTTACTGCCCGGACGCCCAAGAGGGGTTGCGGCGCTATCTGGCGTTGCGTCGCTAAAGTTGCATAAATTGGCGCCATTTGGCCCTTAGCAAGTCGCCTTTTTGTGGTTACACTGCGCGACTTTTCACCCGAACCACCTTTGTTTCACCCTGGAATCACCGTAGGAGCCGGCTTGCTGGCGGTGGCGTCCTCAAGACAGCTATCGCCGGCAAGCCGGCTCCTACAGGTGGGGGTGAACAGGGTGGTTTGGTAGCGCTGCCCCTGCCTGAGTGGGGCTTCGCGGTCGGTTTTTCCCTTTGCGGGTGCCGATCAGTCTTTGTCCTCCCAAGAGGATTGCCGGTGGCCAAAAAAGCCGCATCCTTCGCCGCCCTTGGTGGCCTGGTGTTTTCCACCGACGCAGGTCGACACTGCCCGGACTGTCGTCAGCCCGTGGATTCGTGTACCTGCAAACAGACCCTGATCCCTGAAGGCGACGGTATTGCCCGCGTGCGACGCGAGAGCAAAGGCCGTGGCGGCAAGACGGTGACCACCATCACCGGCGTGCCGCTGGCAGAAGACGCGCTGAAGGAACTTGCCACGGCGCTGAAAAAACGCTGTGGCACCGGTGGCGCGTTGAAAGACGGCGTCATCGAGATTCAGGGCGATCACGTCGAGTTGCTGTTGGCCGAGCTGATCAAGCTCGGGTACAAGGCCAAGAAGTCCGGCGGCTGAAAGCCTCTTCCCGACCTGTGTCTAAACTCTGTCCTGCGCGTGAGGTCCTACCTTGCACGCAGGCAAATCGTCATTTTCATTCTTTAGACTGCGCCAGCCTCAGAAAGGGGCGGTGCCTTCGACTTCATTTATAGGGGACTTCGATGTCCGTACGACGCACACGCAAAGACGATGGCAGCCAATGGACAGTTGCGGACAGCCGCAGTGTTTACGGGATTCGCCATTGGGGGGCCGGGTATTTCGCGATCAATGAAGCCGGTCGCGTAGAAGTCCGTCCGAACGGCCCGAACAGCACGCCTGTCGACCTGTACGAGCAAGTCGACGAGCTGCGCAAGAGCGGTCTGTCGTTGCCGCTGCTGGTGCGCTTCCCCGACATCCTGCAAGACCGCGTGCGCCAGCTCACCGGTGCGTTCGACGCCAATATCGAGCGCCTGGAATACCAGAGCAAGTACACCGCGCTGTACCCGATCAAGGTGAACCAGCAGGAAGCGGTGATCGAGAACATCATCGCCACCCAGAACGTGTCCATCGGCCTGGAAGCCGGCTCCAAGCCTGAGCTGCTGGCGGTATTGGCCCTGGCGCCGAAGGGCGGCACCATCGTCTGCAACGGTTACAAGGACCGTGAGTTCATCCGCCTCGCGCTGATGGGCCAGAAGCTCGGTCACAACGTGTTCATCGTGATCGAGAAAGAATCCGAAGTCGAACTGGTGATCGAAGAGGCCGCGAGCCTCAAGGTCAAGCCACAGGTCGGCCTGCGCGTACGTTTGTCGTCGCTGGCCTCGAGCAAGTGGGCCGACACCGGTGGCGAGAAGTCCAAGTTCGGTCTGTCGGCGGCGCAACTGCTGTCCGTGGTCGAGCGCTTCCGCGCGGCGGGCCTGGACCAGGGCATCCGCCTGCTGCACTTCCACATGGGCTCGCAGATCGCCAACCTGGCCGACTACCAACACGGTTTCAAGGAGGCCATCCGTTACTACGGCGAGCTGCGCAACCTCGGCCTGCCGGTGGACCACATCGACGTGGGCGGCGGCCTGGGCGTGGACTACGACGGTACGCATTCGCGTAACGCCAGCTCGATCAACTACGACATGGACGACTACGCCGGCGTGGTCGTGGGCATGCTCAAGGAGTTCTGCGACGCGCAGAGCCTGCCGCACCCGAACATCTTCTCCGAAAGCGGCCGTTCCCTGACCGCTCACCACGCCATGCTGGTGGTGCAGGTGACCGACGTCGAGAAACACAATGACGACGTGCCGGTGATCGAGAACAAGGAAAGCCTGCCGGAAACCGTGCAATGGCTGGTGGACCTGCTGGGTCCGACCGACATCGAAATGGTCACCGAAACCTACTGGCGCGCCACCCACTACATGAGCGACGTGGCCACCCAGTACGCCGACGGCAAACTGACCCTGGCCGAGAAAGCCCTGGCCGAGCAGTGCTACTTCGCCGTGTGCCGCCGCCTGCACAACTCGCTCAAGGCCCGTCAGCGCTCGCACCGCCAAGTGTTGGACGAACTCAACGACAAGCTGGCCGACAAGTACATCTGCAACTTCTCGGTGTTCCAGAGCCTGCCGGACACCTGGGCCATCGGCCAGGTCCTGCCGATCCTGCCGCTGCACCGCCTCGACGAAGAGCCGCTGCGCCGCGCCGTACTGCAAGACCTGACCTGCGACTCCGACGGCAAGATCAAGCAGTACGTCGACGAGCAGTCCATCGAGACCAGCCTGCCGGTGCACGCCTTGAACGAAGGCGAGGACTACTTGCTGGGCATCTTCCTGGTGGGGGCTTACCAGGAAATCCTCGGCGACATGCACAACCTGTTCGGTGACACCGATTCGGTGAACATCTACCAGCGTGAAGACGGTTCGGTGTACAGCGCCGGGATCGAGACCCACGACACCATCGAAGACATGCTGCGTTATGTGCACTTGTCGCCGGAAGAGTTGATGACGCATTACCGTGACAAGTGTGCGAGCGCGAAGATCAGTGCGGCGGAGCGTACCCAGTTCCTGGATGCGCTGCGTTTGGGCCTGACACGGTCTTCGTACCTGTCCTCATAACCGCGTACAACGTGCTCTTTGTGGTGAGCGAGCTTGCCTCGCGCGGGGCAAGCCCGCTCACCACATAAGTTTGTCTTCACAGGTATAAGGGGTTGGCGATGTCGAGAGTATTCTTGCAAGCGTTTACCCTGGCCGTCGCGGCATGCCTTGCGGCCTGTTCCCCCATCAATGTGCTCAACGCACTCACCCCTTCCAGCACGTTTACCAGAACCTCTGCCATCGCCTACGGCGATGATCCCCGCCATAAACTCGATATCTACCGGCCAGCTCCCGCTATCTCCAACGCCCCCGTGGTGGTGTTCTTCTACGGCGGCAGCTGGAACAGCGGCTCCAGGGACGACTATGGTTTCGTCGGCGAAGCCCTGGCCTCACGCGGCATCGTGGTGGTGATCGCCGATTACCGGCTTTACCCGCAAGTGCGATATCCCGCCTTCCTCCAAGACAACGCCCACGCCGTTGCCTGGACCTATCAACACATCGCCGAACACGGTGGTGATCCCCACCAGCTCTATGTAATGGGGCATAGCTCGGGCGCCTATAACGCGTCGATGCTGGCGCTGGATGCGCGTTGGCTGAAAGAGGTTGGCCTGACGCCGTCAATCTTCAAAGGCTGGATCGGCCTGGCCGGCCCCTATGACTTCCTGCCGATTGAAAACCCTGAGGTGAAACCGGTGTTTTTCTTCCCTGATTCACCGCCGGATTCCCAGCCGATCAACCACGTAAGCGCCAGCGCACCGCCGAGTCTGTTGATGGCCTCGACGGACGACAAGCTGGTCAACCCCACACGCAATACCGGCGGGTTGGCTGACAAGTTGCGGGGGGCAGGTGTTCCAGTGGAGGTGTTCTATTTTGGCAAGACCAATCACCAGACGCTGGTGGCTGCAATCGCTAAACCGCTGCGCTGGTTGGCACCGGTATTGGACCGGGTGACAGCGTTTATCCAAGCCACTGATCCTGCCGGTTCAAGCGCCAGGCAATCGCCCACAGAGTGAGGCTGCGCAAAGCCATGAACAGCAGGAAAGTTATCCACAGCCCGTGGTTACCCAAGGCCTGCAATGCCCAGGCGAATGGCAAGGTCAGCAGCACCGTCAGCAGCATGCCGTTGCGCATTTCCCGCGCGCGGGTTGCGCCGATGAACAGGCCATCCAGCAGGTAGCTCCACACTGCAATCAACGGCAGCACGGCCAGATACGGCAGGTAGAGGTCGGCGGTTTCGCGCACGCTGGGGATGTCGGTCTGCATGGCGATGAACAGGTGGCCGGCAACGGTGAACAGCAGGGCGAAACCGATGCTGGCGATCAGCGACCAACCCCCGGCCACCACCAGCGAGCGGCGCAGGGACTGGCGGTCATGGGCGCCGATGGCGTGGCCGCACAGGGCTTCTACCGCATGGGCCAAGCCATCCAGGGCGTGGGCGGTCAGCAGCAGGCCGTTGAGCAATAATGCATTGGCCGCCACGGTGGCGTCACCGAGGCGGGCGCCTTGAACGGTGATCATGAAAAACACCGATTGCAGCGCGAGGCTGCGGATAAAAATGTCGCGGTTGACCGCCAGCAGCGGGCGCCAGCTCTCCCACGCTTTCAACGCTGCCCAGGCGATATGACCGGGGTAGGCGCGCAGGGCTTTTTGCGTCATCGCCAGGCCGAGCAAGGCGCCGGTCCATTCCGCCACAACGGACGCACGTGCCGAACCGACCACGCCCCAATCCAGCCCGAGTACGAACCACAGGTTCAGGGCGATGTTGACCAGGTTGGTGGTCAGCAGGATCGCCAGCGGCGCCCGGGCGTTCTGCGTGCCGAGGAACCAACCGACCAATGCGTAGCTGGCAAGGGCGGCGGGTAGGCCGAACAGGCGGGTGTGGAAAAAATCTTGAGTCAGTTGATTGAGTTCGGCTGAGGGCTGCATCCATTCCAGGGCCAGATGGCTCAGCGGAATGCCGACAGTGCCCAACAGCATTGCCAGGCCGAGTGCGAGCAGCAGGCCCTGCAGCAGGATTTGTCGCAGCGCCGCCCCGTCATTGCGCCCGGCGGCCTGGGCAGCGAAACCGGTGGAGCCCATGCGCAGGAAACCCATGGCCCAGGCGAGAAAGGTATACAGGCTGGCGCCAACGGCCACGGCGCCCAACTGGTGTGCATGGGGCAGGTGGCCGATGACCATGCTGTCGACCAGGGCCACTAGCGGCACCGAGATATTCGACAGGATCATCGGCGCGGCCAGGGCCCAGACGCGGCGGTGGGTGGGGCGGTGGCGCCAGTCGGTGAGTAAGGTGGACATGCGGGCTCCTCAGGGGCACGCATTGTAACCGGGCGGGAAACCAATGTAGGAGCGAGCTTGCTCGCAAAAAACGCACGGGCGCCGCTTTCTTCCCAGTTTATTGCGTCATCGTTGACGATTTTCGCGGGCAAGCTCCGCTCCTACGGGGCTTTGGTGGTTGTGGGGTTTGGCTGGGTTTGAGAGCTTCAAGAACCAAATCACCCTCCGTCGGTCAATGTGACCAGCACCACATCGGCTCCCTCCGGGCTGATATATAGTTCACCCCTCGGATTCCTCTCACGACGAGTGCCCCATGCTTAACAAAGGACTGTTCCTGGCCTGTGCGCTGGCCCTGCTGAGCGCCTGCGATTCCTCCGATAAACCGGCCGCCCCGACCGCGCCCGCAGCGGCGACAGTGGCACCCAGACCGGCCAAGGCGGCGGTGGATGTGCCGGCGCTGAAACAGCGCTACGCCGGGCGTGAGTTGAGTGTGGTGGACGTGTCCGAGGTGCAGCTCGACGGGGCAAGCACCTTGTCAGTGAGCTTTTCCATTCCGCTGGATCCCGAGCAGAAATTCGCTGACAAACTTCATCTGGTGGACAGCAAGTCCGGCAAGGTCGATGGCGCCTGGGAAATCTCCGACAACCTGATGGAACTGCGCCTGCGCCATCTGGAGCCGCAGCGCAAACTGGTGCTGACGGTTGATCCCGGTGTGAGGGCGGTGAATAACAACCTGCTGCCCGCCGAGTACATTGCCCGTCTCGAAACCCGGGACCTGCAAGCCACCGTCGGCTTCGCCAGCCGTGGCACCCTGTTGCCGACCCGCCTGGCCGAGGGCCTGCCGGTGATCGCGCTGAACGTCGACAAGATCGATGTCGAATTCTTCCGCATCAAGCCTGAATCCCTGCCGTCATTCCTGGCGCAGTGGGGGCGCAACACCAGCCTGCAAAGTTATGAATCCCGCGAGCTGCTGCCGATGGCCGACCTGGTCTATGGCGGGCGTTTCGACCTGAACCCGGCGCGCAATACCCGCGAAACCCTGCTGCTGCCAATTGCCGGCCTCAAGCAACTGCAACAGCCGGGCGTGTACCTGGCGGTGATGCGCGCCTCGGGTACCTACAACTATTCGCAACCGGCGACGCTGTTCACCTTGAGTGACATCGGCCTGTCGGTGCACCGCTACGCCAATCGCCTGGATGTGTTTACCCAGGCCCTGGAAGGCGGCAAGGCACTGGATGGCGTCGACCTCGAAGTGCTCGACGCCGAAGGCCGCGTGCTGGGCCAGGGCAAGACCGAAAAGGGCGGCCACGCTGAACTGCCACTGCCGAAAAAGGCCCAGGTACTGCTGGCCAAGCAGGGCGAACAGACCAGCTTGTTGCGCCTCGACAGCGCGGCACTGGACCTGGCTGAGTTCGACATCGGCGGCCAACCGTCCCACCCGTTGCAGTTCTTTGTGTTCGGCCCGCGTGACCTGTATCGCCCCGGCGAAACAGTGCTGCTCAACGCCTTGCTGCGGGACAAGGATGGCAATGCCGTCAAACCGCAGCCGGTGAGCGTCGAAGTGCGCCGCCCGGACGAGCAGGTCAGCCGCAAATTCGTCTGGGAGGCCGATGCCTCCGGTCTCTATCAATATCAACTGCAACTGGCCGGCGAAGCACCGACCGGGCGCTGGCAACTGGTGTTCGACCTGGGCAATGGCAAGCCGCAGTTGTATGAATTCCTCGTCGAAGACTTCCTGCCCGAGCGCCTGGCGCTGGAGCTCAAGGGCAGCGACACACCGTTGAGCCCGACCGACGATGCTGTGATCCAGGTCAACGGTCGTTACCTGTACGGCGCGCCCGCATCGGGCAACCGCGTCAGTGGGCAGGTGTATGTGCGGCCGTTGCGCGAAGCGGTCAAGTCGCTGCCGGGCTACCAGTTCGGTTCCGTCACCGAAGAAGAGTTGAGCCAGGATTTCGAGCTAGAGGAAAGCGTGCTCGACGCCAAGGGCCAGGAAGCACTGACCCTGGAAAGCAAGTGGGCCGAGGCCAAGTCGCCGTTGCAACTGATCGTGCAGGCCAGCCTGCAAGAGTCGGGCGGGCGACCGATCACCCGGCGCCTGGTGCAGCCGATCTGGCCAGCCGAGCAATTGCCGGGCCTGCGCGGGTTGTTTGACGGCACGGAAACCAATGGCGATGGCCCGGCGGAATTCGAAGTGCTGCTGGCCAACCAGGACGGGCAGAAACTCGCTGCGCAAAACCTCAAGGTGCGCCTGGTGCGTGAGCGCCGCGACTACTACTGGAACTACTCCGAGAGCGATGGCTGGAGCTACCACTTCAACGAGAAATTCCTCAACCTCGACGAACAGACCCTGAACATCAAGGCCGGCGACACGGCCAAGGTCAGCTTCCAGGTGGAGTGGGGCCCGTACCGCGTCGAAGTCGAAGACCCGCAGACCGGGCTGGTCAGCAGCCTGCGCTTCTGGGCCGGCTACCAGGCCCAGGACAACACCGAAGGCGGCGCGGTGCGGCCGGACCAGGTCAAGCTGGCGCTGGACAAGCCCGCGTATGGCGACGGCGATACCGCCAATGTCACCGTAACGCCGCCGGCGGCCGGTAAAGGCTACCTGCTGGTGGAGTCCGCCGAAGGGCCGTTGTGGTGGCAGGAAATCGATGTGCCGGCCGAAGGCAAAAGCTTCGCCGTGAAGCTCGACCCGAAATGGTCGCGCCATGACCTGTACGTCAGTGCCCTGGTGATTCGCCCCGGCGAGCGCAAAGCCAATATCACCCCCAAACGTGCGGTGGGCCTGCTGCACCTGCCTTTGGATCGTACCCAGCGCAAACTCGGGGTGACCCTTGCAGCACCGGAAAAAATGCGCCCCAAACAACCGCTGACGGTGAAAGTCGCCGCCAGGAATGCCGATGGCAGCGTGCCGAAACAGGTGCATGTGCTGGTGGCCGCGGTGGACGTGGGTATCCTCAATATCACCGAATACCCGACGCCGGATCCGTACTCCAGCCTGTTCGGTCGCAAGGCTTATGGCGTGGACCAATTCGATATCTACGGCCAGTTGATCGAAGCCGGGCAGGGCCGTCTGGCCAGCCTGGCGTTTGGGGGGGATGCGGCGTTGGCCAAGGGCGGCAAGCGCCCGGACACCAGTGTGACCATCGTCGCCCTGCAAAGCGCGCCGGTGACTTTGAATGAGCAAGGCGAAGGTGAAGTCAGCGTCAATATTCCCGACTTCAACGGCGAACTGCGGCTGATGGCCCAGGCTTGGACCGACGACCGCTACGGCATGGCCGAAGCCAAGACGGTGATCGCAGCACCGCTGATTGCCGAGCTGTCGGCACCGCGCTTCCTCGCCGGTGGTGACCAGACGACGCTGGCCCTGGACCTGTCCAACCTGTCGGGCAAGGCGCAGACGCTCGATGTGCAACTGAGCGCCGACGGGCAGTTGGAGTTGGTGAACGGTGGCGCGCAGACCGTCGAGCTGAAACAAGGCCAGCGCACCACCCTGCGCATTCCGGTGAAAGCCTGGGGCGGGTTGGGCCAGGGCAAGGTCAAGGTGACCGTGAATGGCCTGGACCTGCCGGGCGAGAACCTGCCGCCGTTCACCCGTGAATGGACGCTGGGCGTGCGACCTGCATATCCGGCACTGCTCAAGCATTACCGTGCGGTGCTCAAGGATCTGCCATGGAGCCTGCCGGTGGGCACCCTGGATCAATTCGATGCCTCGGGGCGCCAGGCGCTGCTGAGCCTGTCGAGCCGGCCACCGCTGAACCTCGGTGCGCAGATCAGCGCACTCAAGGCCTACCCGTACGGTTGCCTGGAACAGACTGCGAGCGGCCTGTACCCGTCGCTGTATGCCGACGATGCATTGCTCAAGCGCCTGTCGATCAAAGGCGAGTCGGACAGCGAGCGCAAACGCAAGATCGAGCTGGGTATCGAACGCCTGCTGGGCATGCAGCGCTACAACGGCAGCTTTGGTTTGTGGGGCGCCGATGGCGAAGAAGAATACTGGCTGACGGCTTACGTCACCGACTTCCTGCTGCGTGCCCGCGACCAAGGCTTTGCCGTACCGCCTGAAGCGTTGAAGAAGGCCAGCGAGCGCCTGCTGCGGTACGTGCAGGAACGCAACCTGATCGACGTCGACTACAGCGATAACGCCGACCACACCCGCTTTGCCGTGCAGGCCTACGCCGGCATGGTGCTGGCGCGCAGTCAGCAGGCGCCGCTGGGCGCGCTGCGCAGCATCTTCGAACGACGCAGCGATGCGCGCTCCGGTTTGCCGCTGGTGCAATTGGCTATCGCATTGCAGAAGATGGGCGACCAGCCGCGTGCGGACCAAGCCTTGCTCGCCGGGCTGGCGGCGCAGCGCAACGCCAATGAATGGCTGGCCGACTACGGCAGCCCGCTGCGGGACCAGGCGATGATCCTGGCCCTGCTGGAAGAGAACGACCTGGCCAAGGGCAAGCGAGAGGAGCGCTTGTTTACACTGTCGGATCAGTTGGCGGCCAGCCCGTATCTGTCGACCCAGGAGCGCAATTCACTGTTCCTGGCGGGGCGCCTCGGGTTCGCCAAGCCGGACGCTAACTGGCAGGTGTCGCTCACCGGCAGTGGCGGTGTGCAGGCATTGAACAATCAGCAGCCGACGCTGGAGTTGGAAGGCAAGCTGCTGTCCAGTGACTTGAGCCTGAGCAATCAGGGCGAGACGCCGGTGTACCAGCAACTGACGATCTCGGGTTATCCACAGGTGCCACCGGCGCCTGGCGGTGACAACCTGAGCATTCGCCGCGAATACCTGGGCATGAATGGCCAGCCGCTGAACCTGCGCAGCCTCAACAGCGGTGATCTGGTGCTGGTGCATTTGGCGGTTGGCGCCAAGCAGCGTGTGCCGGATGCCCTGGTCGTGGACCTGTTGCCGGCCGGCCTGGAGCTGGAAAACCAGAACCTGGCGCAAAGTGCCGCCAGCCTGGAAAACGCCAGCAGCCAGGTGAAGGAGTGGCGTGAGTCGATGCAGAACGCGTCCCTCAAGCACCAGGAGTTCCGCGACGACCGTTATGTGGCGGCGATCAATCTGGACGGCTCTGGCACTACGCACCTGCTGTATCTGGCGCGTGCCGTGACGCCGGGTACGTATCGTGTGCCGCCGCCGCAGGTGGAGTCGATGTACCGGCCGAACTGGCAGGCAGTCGGGGACACGCCGGCGGATCTGGTGATCAAGGGGCGGTGACGGTCTCAGCTTGAAATGGAGATCAAATGTGGGAGCGAGCTTGCTCGCGAATGCGGAGTGTCAGTTAGCGTCTCTATTACTGACCCACCGCATTCGCGAGCAAGCCCGCTCCCACAGGGGATTTGTGGTGTTTTTGGGTTAGTGGACGACCCAGCTCAGGAGCCACAGGCCCAGCAGCAGCCAGATGATGCCCATGATGATTGAGGCCCGCATGAAGGCGCGTACGGCCGAGTACAGCAGCATCAGGCCGATGATCAGGGTGATGATGCTGATGATCGAGGTGTCCATGCCCAAGGTGCGTGACAAACCGTCGATGAAGTTGCCACCGGCATTGGTCAGGGCACCGAACAAGCCGCTGAGTCCGTCGACGATAAAACGGATGACGGAACCGAGCGCCTGGCCCAACCATCCGAAAAAGCTTTCTACCTGCATATGTGTGTCCTGATGAGAAGGTGGGCGTATCTGTGCTTTTGGTTGTTATTGCGACGGGCTAGTTCCCTACAAGCATAGAGGTTTGCCGGTTTGAACATGGGTTTCATTAATTGTACAGGGTCCAGAGTAGGAGCCGGCTTGCCGGCGATTGCGGTGTGTCTGTGACCAATGTGCCAACTGATCCGCCGCTATCGCCGGCAAGCCGGCTCCTACGGGTTGTGCGTTGGGGGTTGGGGATTTTGGGGGTGGTTGTTGCGCTGATCTGGCTGGCTGATCGGATTTGGCCGTTGCCGTTGCCCAAGGACGATTTGGCGCGGGTGGTGCTGGCCGAGGATGGTACGCCGTTGTGGCGATTTGCCGATGCCAATGGGGTGTGGCGCTATCCGGTGCAGACGAGCGAGGTGTCGCCATATTACTTGGACGCGTTGCTGACCTACGAGGACCGTTGGTTTTACCAGCATCCCGGCGTGAACCCGCTGGCGCTGGTACGGGCGACGTGGCAGAACCTCACGGGCGCGCGGGTGGTGTCGGGGGGCAGCACCTTGTCGATGCAGGTGGCGCGGTTGCTGGATCCGCATTCGCGCACGTTCCATGGCAAGTTGCGCCAGCTTTGGCGCACGGCGCAGTTGGAGTGGCACCTGTCCAAGGAGGAAATCCTCAACCTCTACCTGAACCGCGCACCGTTTGGCGGTACGTTGCAGGGTGTGGCGGCCGCCAGTTGGGCCTACTTGGGCAAATCGCCTTCACACCTCACCCATGCTGAAGCCGCTTTGCTCGCTGTGCTGCCCCAGGCGCCGAGCCGTTTGCGCCCCGACCGCCATCCCCAACGAGCCCAGGAAGCCCGCGATAAAGTCTTGCGTCGGCTCGCCGAGTTCCAGGTGTGGCCGCAGGCCGCCGTCGATGAAGCCCTGGAAGAACCGCTGCTGCTTGCCCCGCGCCTGGAGCCGAGCCTGGCGCCGTTGCTCGCACGCCGCCTGAACCGCCCGGACAGCCCGCCGCTGATCCGCACCACCCTGGATGCGACCCTGCAACGTCGCCTCGAAGACTTGCTGCTGGGCTGGCGTGCGCGTCTGCCGGAGCACACCTCTGCCGCGATTCTGGTGGTGGAAGAAGAAACCATGGCCGTGCGCGCCTACCTCGGTTCGGTGGACATCAATGATGCCAAGCGCTTTGGCCATGTGGACATGATCAGCGCGTTGCGTTCGCCGGGCTCCACCTTGAAACCCTTCCTCTATGGCATGGCCCTGGACGATGGGTTGATCCACTCCGAATCCCTCCTGCAGGACGTGCCCCGGCGTTATGGCGATTACCGGCCGGGCAATTTCTCCATGGGCTTTACCGGTGCGGTGCCGGCGAGTACGGCGCTGTCCAGTTCGCTCAACCTGCCGGCCGTGCAGTTGCTGGAAGCCTACGGGCCGAAGCGGTTCGCCGCCGAGATGCGCATCGGCGGCGTGCCGTTGGCATTGCCTGCATTGGCCGAGCCGAACCTGGCGTTGATTCTCGGTGGTGCAGGCAGTCGCCTCGAAGACCTGGTGAGCGGCTACAGCGCCTTCGCCCGGAACGGCAGGAGTGCCACCCTTCGATTACAGCCGGACGATACGCTCAGGGAACGGCCGTTACTGTCGCCAGGGGCCGCCTGGATTGTGCGACGTATTCTCAGTGGCCAGGCGCGGCCGGATCGCGACCCGCGTGCCGAGTTGGTGCAGCGCCCGGTGCTGGCCTGGAAAACGGGCACCAGCTATGGCTTTCGGGATGCCTGGGCGATTGGCGTGGGCCCACGTTATTTGATCGGCGTGTGGATCGGCCGCCCGGACGGCACGCCGGTGCCGGGGCAGTTCGGCCTCGCCTCGGCCGCGCCGTTGATGTTGCAGGTGCATGACGTGCTGACCAACCGCGACAGCCAGCGCGGCATCAGCGCACCGGTCAAGCCGGTGCCGGCCAATGTCGGCGTGGCGGCGATCTGTTGGCCGCTGGGCCAGCCCATGAGCCGCAGCGATCCCAATTGTCGTCGCCAGCGTTTCGCCTGGACGCTGGACAACACCACGCCGCCCACCTTGCAGGCGCTGGACCAACCGCTGAGCGTGGGCTTGATGGACAGTGTGTGGGTCAATGCCAAGGGCCTGCGGGTCGAGGCCCATTGCCCTGGCGCCGAGCACAAAAACATCGCCTTGTGGCCGGCGCCCCTGGAACCCTGGCTGCCCAGGGCTGAACGCCGCGAAGCGCGCATCCCCGCGGCCGACCCCGATTGCCCGCCACCGGCACTGGCCGCTTCTTCACCGCTGTCGATCGTCGGTGTGCGCGAAGGCGACCAGCTACGCCTGCCCGCCGCCAGCCAACAGGCGCTGCGCCTGAAAATTTCCGCCCTGGGCGGCAGCGGCCGGCGCTGGTGGTTTCTTAATGGCGCGCCACTGGGCGAAAGCGCCAACCAGGACTTTATCAACGCCAGTTTCGAGCGCCTGGGCCGCTACCAGCTCAGCGTCCTCGACGAAGCCGGCCAGACTGCCCGACTCGAATTCAGCGTCGTCGACTAGGGCCCCATCGCAGGCAAGCCGGCTCCTACATGTTGATTTGCGAATGCCGTCAAATGTGGGAGCTGGCTTGCCTGCGAAGGCGTCCTCAAGGCCACCCAGAGATTCACTTGCCTTCAAGTCTAATCCCCCCGAAGCTATCCACCTTCAGGAGCCCCCGCATGAACCTTGAACACCTCACCGAACGCCTGCACCGCATCCGCGATAACAACGACTGGAAGCCATTCCACAGCCCGAAAAACCTGGCCATGGCCGCCAGTGTGGAAATGGCCGAACTGGTGGAAATCTTCCAATGGCTGACCGAGGACCAATCGCGCCAGCTACCGGCTGACAAACTCGCCCATGCCGGGCAGGAAGTCGGCGATATCGTGCTGTACCTGTTGTTGCTGTGCAGTGAGCTGGGCCTGGACATGAATGAAGTGGTGCGCGCCAAACTGGCCGACAGCGAACGGCGGTTTGCCCATGAGTGATCGTCATTTCGACCAGCTCGCCACGCGCTTCGCCGAGAAGATCTACGGGGGGGCCAAAGGTGCCATACGCCTGGCAGTGCTCCAGGCCGACCTTACCGAAGCCCTGCCCAAGCGCCCGTTGCGCGTGCTGGATATCGGCGCGGGCCTGGGGCACATGTCGCTGTGGCTGGCCGAGCAGGGCCATGACGTTACCCTGGCCGAACCTGCCGAACCAATGCTCGAGGGGGCCCGCCAGCGGTTTGCCGACGCCGGGCAGACCGCCACTTTTATCCATGCGCCCTGGCAAGACCTGCTGGGCCAGCTCACCGAACCCTACGACCTGGTGTTGTGCCACGCGGTGCTGGAATGGCTGGCCGAACCCCACGCGATCCTGCCGGTGCTGCACCAGCTTACGGTGCCCGGCGGCTGGTTGTCGTTGGCGTTCTATAACCGCGATGCGCTGATTTACCGCAACCTGCTCAAAGGCCACTTCCGCAAAATGCGCAAGAACGACATGGCTGGCGAAAAGCAGAGCCTCACGCCGCAACAACCACTGGACCCGCGTGAGTTGGCGGCGCAACTCCAAGGCCTTTGGCAGGTCGAAAGCCAAAGCGGTGTGCGGGTGTTCCATGACTATATGCCGGTGGAATTCCAGGCTCGCGCGGATTTGCAGGACCTTTTGGAGATGGAACTCGCTCACCGTCGTCACCCAAGCTTTGCCGGACTTGGGCGTTATTTGCACTGGATCTGCCGTCCGGTTTAAGCGGCCCAGTCTGCGGAGGTCGAAATGCGCCGTCTCTGTTTGATCCTGTTGTCCCTCGGGCTTGCCGCGTGTTCCAGCCCCAACCCTTATGTCGCGGCCTCGGCACCGATCCCGCCGGCGCCGCCCCAGGCCGCCAACACCTTCGATGCCAGCGCCTACCCGGCGCCCGTGCGCGACTACGGTGCCTACCGCAATTGGGCCTGGCGCAATGGCCAACTTCCGGCGGGCACGGCCTGGGCGGATTCGGCGCAGATTGCCGAAGCGGTCAGCGGCGCCCTCGACCAGCGCGGCCTGCGCCCCTTGCACGACAACCGCCCGGCAGACCTGCTGGTGAGCGCCGATGTGCGCCTGGAGAAGCGTCTCAAACAAGCCCAGGACGACTATGGCTACGGTTATGGCGGCTATAACCGCTATGGCAATGGCTACGGCATGTACAACTCGGTGCCGATCGTGCGCACCTATGAAGTTCAGGTCGTGGTGGTTCGCGTCAATCTATTCGATGCCCGTACCGGTCAGCCGGTGTGGAGTGCCAGCGCGGAGACTGGCAGCCAGGGAAGCCTCAGCGAGCGGGGAGATGCCTTGCGCCAGGCGGTGCAGAAGGCAATGACGGCGTATCCTCCCAGTTAACAGCTATTCTCATCTCAAGCGCGGGTCGCTCTTTGGAGAACAATCATGTTTCGTCGTATCGCTACGCTTGCTGTTGTCGTGCTGCTGGGCGGTTGCCAGACCAGCCAGGTCAACCACGACTTTGATGCCAGCCGGGATTTTGGTGCCTACCGCAGTTGGGCCTGGAAAGACCCGGCGCTGCAATATCGCCCTGATGATCCACGCATCAAGAGCGACCTCACCGAACAGCGCATCCGCCAGGCCGTGGGTGAACAACTCGACCAGCGCGGCCTGCGCCCAGCCGCGTCGGGCACCAAGGCAGACCTGAACGTACAGGCCTACCTGATCGTCGAAGACCGCCAGCAACAAGTCACCACCAACTACGGCGGCGCCTGGGGTGGCCCGTGGAATGGCTATTGGGGCGCGCCGATGTACAACGAAACGCGCAACATCACCTACAAAGTGGCGACCATCCAGATCGACCTGCTCGACGGCAAGGACGGCAAACTGGTCTGGCGTGGCAGCGACGAACAAATGATGGCCAGTTCGCCCAACCCCCAGGATCGTGACAAAGCCATCCGTACCACCGTCACCCGCGTCCTCTCCAGCTACCCACCCCACTAACCTCTCCCTATTTCTGTGGGAGCCGGCTTGCCGGCGATGGCACCCTGGGTTCCGATGGAGAACTCAAGACCCCCATCGCCGGCAAGCCGGCTCCTACAAGTTGTGCACGCTGCCAGCGCGCGCCCCAAGCCTTGTCTACACTCCAAAGCAACTACACGGAGAGTAAGCGCTAAGGAGTGCCTGATGTCTCCCCGACTTCGTTCCAGGCAGCGTGGTGCGATAGGCTTGATGGCAGCGGGCACCCTCGCGGTCGCCATGGTGTTCATGCTGCTCGCGGTGGACAGCGGCCGCCTCTACCTGGAAAAGCGCAAGTTGCAGTCCATCGCCGACACCTCGGCCCTGGAAGCCGCCAGCCGTGGCGGCCTCTGCAGCCCTGCCACCACAGCCAACGACTACGCCAAGGAAAACGCCACGCGCAACGGCTTCACCGTGGTCGCCGGCGACAACAGCCGTGGTCTGGCCGTGACCTGCGGCTCGCTGGTGACCAATGCCAGCAATATCCGTGTGTTTACGGCGGATGCCACCAAAAACGATGCCGTGCGCGTGGTCGCGACGCGTAGTGTGATGACGAGTATCGCCGGTGGCATCTGGAACATGTTCAGCGGCACGCCTGTGTCGACGCAAACCGTCCTGAGTGCAACCGCTGTGGCGGCCTATGCGCCGCCGGTGGCGCAACTGACAATTCGCAGTAGTTTGGGCACCATAGACTCAGGTAAATCGGATGTTTTGAACCTGGTGATTGGGCGCCTCCTGGGAGGCAACCTATCGCTGACCGCGGCGGGTTGGAATGGGTTACTCACCACCAATGTGAATTTACTCAGCTATCTGGATCAACTGGCGATCAAATTGAACGTAAAGGCGGGCGACTACGATGCGTTGCTTAAAACGGCGGTGTCCGCCAACGAATTGATTGAAGCGGCTGTGACGGTACTGCAAAAGAATGGATCTGTGGCGTCGGCTATTATCAATGACGCTATCAAGATTCAAGCGATTACACCTAATACCAGGCTTCTGACGGTAGGGGACTTGCTGAAGGTAGCAACAGGCACCCCGGCAGCGGCCTTGAACACCAGTGTTCAGCTATTCCAACTGCTCGAGACGGTGGCACAGCTCTCCAGCAGCAAAAGTGCGGTCAGCGCGGAAGCTCAACTGAATGTTCCGCTAGTGGGGACTGTTTCGATCCAGACCAAAGTCATCGAGCCGCCGCAAATGTCGGCCATTGGCAATCCGGCAAAAGCCAAGGCCGGGCTCTTGAATAACCCGCAAACGGATCAGATTTTTGTACGCACAGCTCAGGTACGCACGTTGGTCACCGTTGATGCGCCTATCATCAAGGTGGTTTCGGGCGTTTCATCAATACTCACCGGGCTTGCGACGCCGGTGTCGAAGGTGGTCGGCGGTTTGTTGAACCTGAATCTTCTCGATGTGGTGGCCGGTGTCGTGTGTATATTGGGGTGCAATGTCGCCGACGTGGATATCAACCAATCCTTGTCCATCTATATTGAAGCGGCCAGTGCGGAAAGCCATGTGACCGACTTCAACTGCGCCACGCCGGCCACCAAATCGTTGACGGTGCAGGCCACCACCTCACTTGCTACCTTGGGCATTGGCTATGTTGATCCGGTGGCGGCGTTTTCATCGTCTGCGCCGGTCAATGTGCAACCAGTGAGGCTGATCGACTTTGGCCAGCGCTTTTGCCTACTGACACTGGTTTGTGGTCCGCGCACAGCCGGCGTCGGCGGCGGCCTGAACCTGAAGGCGTTATCCACCGTGGGGGCGCAAACCAATACGTTGCTGTTTTCTCCGGTGAATGACATCAATGCGGCGACGATCTATAAAAGTCCACCCGGCACCGCAAATATCGTGAATAGCCTGGGGGCTACCTTGAGCGGCTTGCAGGTCACCTATGTACCGCCTGCGGGGAGCACGCCGGGTGCGCCGAATGGCACCGTCACCAATGCACTGGCGACCATTGTCAGCTCGGTGATCAGTCTGGTCCAGAACGTACTGGCGCCGATCCTCGACCCGATCGTCAACACGCTGCTCTCAGCCCTTGGCATCAGCCTCGGCAACGCCGAAGTCGGCGCCAACCTCAGTTGCCACATGGGCCGCGCCTACCTGGTGATCTGAGCCACCGGCAACTCCACACAAAACCTCGCGCCGTGTTCCCCATTGGTCACGCTCAAGCGCCCGCCCATGTTTTCCACAATCCCGTAGCTCACCGACAACCCCAACCCCGTGCCCACGCCAATCGGCTTGGTGGTGAAGAACGGTTCGAAAATCCGCTCCAGCAACCGAGGGTCAATACCGCCGGCGTTGTCTTCGACCCAGATCCGCACATGGCGGCTGTCATGCTCGCAATGCACCGCGATCCAAGGGCTCAACGCCGGGGTCTGTTCCCGTTGGCTCAACAGCGCATCACGCGCATTCACCATCAGGTTGATCAGTACTTGCTCAAGCTGGTCGACATGGCCTTTGACCTGCACCGTGAAGTCCGCCGGGGTGACGCGCACGTCCACGCCTTTGCCGCGCAAGCCGTCTCCGAGCAGCGACAGCGTGCCTTCCACCGCCTGCGACGGGTCGAAGGGGTGCTGTTCGATTTCCGAGCGGCGGCCGAATACGCGCATATGGTCCACCACTCGCGCCGCTCGCTGTACCTGGGTGTCGATGCGCTGGAGTTTTTCGGTGAGGTAGTCGATCTGCGCATCGCCGTTGCTCAGACGCTTGAGCACATTGACGATGGCCATGCGCATCACGTTGAGCGGCTGATTGATCTCATGGGCCAGGCCGGTAGCCATTTCGCCCAAGGTGGCCATCTTGGCGCTCTGGGTCAGTTGCTGCTGGGACCGGCGCACCTCGGTGTTGTCGCGGCCCACCGCTTGCACCTCCACCAGCACGCCGTGTTCGTCGAACACGCCACGGTCCGACCACACCCACCAGGCATGTTCGCGCCCGGGCAATTCCAGGCTGATTTCGGCCGTGCTCACCGGGAACTCCGGGGTCAACTGGCCAATGCGCTGTACAAAGGCCTGGCGTTGCTCATCCGACAACCAATCCCCCAGGTTCAGCCCCGGCAGTTGCGCGGGCAGGTATTCCAGGTAGTTGGCCAGCGGGGTATTGCCGAAGGTCAGGGTCAGGTCCGGGCGATAGCGGCAGATCATCGCCGGGGAGTCTTCGACCAGGATGCGGTAACGTTCTTCGCTCTGTTTGATCTGTTCGGCGGCCTGGGTCGCCTCGGTGACATCCAGCCATAGGCCGACAGCTTCCAGCGGCAATCCGAGGTCATCGCGCAGTAATTTGGCTTCATCCAGCAGCCAGTGGTACTGGCCCTGTTTGTCGCGCAGGCGATAGCGGCTGCGCACAGCGCCTTCGCGCAGCAGTTGGCGGGAGCGTTCGAAGTAAAGGTCGCGGTCTTCGGGGTGGATCAATGACGCCAGGCTGTCGTGATTGCAGTCGGCCAACGTCCAGCCCAGCAGCGGCAGCAGGCTGTCACTGAAGAAGGTTGGATGCAGGGCGCCGCTGACGTAACGCTGCACATAGATCACCGCCGGTGAACTGGCGATGAGGTTGTCCAGCCGCGCATGGGCGGCTGCGGCTTGCAGTTGCTGGTTCTTGATGTCGCTGATGTCGAGCATGAAACCGACCCAGCGCCGGCTATCGCCGACCCCCAGCACTTGGCCCTGCAGGCGGTACCACAGCGGATTGTGGTCGGCGTCGGTGCGTTGCAGGCGCACGCTGGTCAGCAGCGGTTTGCCGAGGGCTTGCAGGTCGTGCAGGCGGCTGGTGAGTTCCTGGCGATCGGCAGGGTGGATCAGTTCCAGCCACAGGCCCAGCGACTGGCGGGTCGGACCGTCTTCCAGGCTGAGGCTGCGTTGCAACTGCGGGGCCAACTGGATTTCGTGGGTGGCCGGCAGCAGTTCCCACCAGCCGGTGCCGAGCAGGCCTTGCAGGGCTTCCATGCGATCGAGTTGCTGATGGTAGCGTTGCTCGCGCAAGCGGCTCAGCAGCGGGGCGGCGAGGGCTGCGGTGAGGTCCAGCCAATCGCGGTCGCTGGTGTGTTGATGGCCGCTGTAGAAGCCGCAAAGCAACCAGGCGGTGACGCCCTGGCTGTCACGGTAGGGCACCAGCAGTCCATCGGCATTGCCGAAAATGCTGTGCAGGCGTGGGTTGTCGCCGCGCTCCTGGGCCAGGCTCAGCGGTGTATTGCCATTGGCACTGTCCAGGCTGGTGCCCAACGGCTGGCCGGTCTGCCACAAGGCGGGCGCGTCGTGGGCGGCGTAGTGGCTGTAGATCCGCCAGCCCTGGTCTTCTTCATCGAGCAAGGCCATGGCGACGCAGGGGATTCGCCAGCGCTGGGCCAGGCTGCGCAGGTGCTCGTTGAACACCTCGGGCAAGCGGGTCAGGCTGCACACTCGCAGTTGTTCGCTCATCTGGCAGGCGAGTTGATGGTTCTGCTCGCGGTGGTGGGCCAGTTGCCTGCCGGCGAGCAAGTCGCC
Source organism: Pseudomonas sp. CHM02 (assembly GCF_000612585.1). GTDB lineage: Bacteria > Pseudomonadota > Gammaproteobacteria > Pseudomonadales > Pseudomonadaceae > Aquipseudomonas. Next base: position 64,615 of record NZ_JFCA01000033.1, on the reverse strand, counting down.
AACGTCCAACAGGCGCAGGCTCCAGCCATCACCCTCGGGTTCGATCCAGCCACGGGTGTGCAGGACCTGGCCGGTCGCGCCCAGGAAGTCCAGGTCCAGGCTCTGGCGTTGCCAGTCTGCGGGGTTGCCTTCGATACTCAGGGCGCTGCTGGCGCACAGCAGTTCACGTAGCAGCGGCCGAGTCTGCGCCGCGCCATGCGGCGCAAGCTGCGGGCGCAGGGTACCGCTGATGCTCAGCACGTGGCCGTGGGGGTCCAGTTGCAGCTGCAGCCCTGGCGTGGGCATGCCGGGCGTGTCGAGGGCAAGCGTGCTGGTGCGGCCGAGCAGGCGCCCGAAGAGGTTGTCCCCCGAAGTCAAAATTGAATACTCGAACTGGCGAACAGGTTGGCCGGCAGATTCGGGACGGTGCCTATGACCGGGAGTACCAGCGCAGGGAACACTGAATAGAGGCGGCTGGTGGGGTATTTGATCGAGACGGTCAGCGTTGTGCCGACATAGGTGGCGGTGATCAAATCGTCGGAAAACTGGAAGCTGGACGGGATCCATTTCAGCTGGGTTTTCGCTGTTGTTTTGGCGCGTGCGATCACCTGTGTGGGGTAATCGGTACCGGCGGCCACCGGGTCCACCGACATCGCCTGCCGCACGGCCTCGGCGGCCGCCTGGTTGAATGACTGCATCATCAGCAGTGGCAGGCTGTAGCTGATCAACCCGTAGAACACCGCAAAAAAGATCCCGAAGACGAGGGCGAACTCAATCGCCGCCGCACCTTTTTGCTTTCTAGGGAGGCCTCTTTTCATGACTGCGTCTACCCTGACGGCTAGTACCTGATATCAGCATAGAATCATTCAGCGAAAAGGGATGTTTTTTACGTGATCCATGGCGTGGTGATACTGCTCTGGTTGGGGCTCTGTGCGTGGCAGGACATGCGTCAGCGGCAAATCGCCAACGGGTTGACCCTGGGTGTGGCGTTGCTGGCGCTGATCTACCTGTTGTGGGCAGGCGCTACCTGGCTGGGCGCGCCCGCCAGCGAAGGAGGGTGGGCCTTTGCAGTGGCGTTGCTGCTGACCTTGCCGGGTTATGCGTTGGGACGTTTTGGCGCGGGGGATGTGAAGCTGCTGGCCGCCCTGGCCCTGGGCAGTACGCTGGATGCTTTGTTGTGGTCATTGATCGGTGCCGCCGTGTGCCAGGGCGCCTGGGTGCTTATCCGTCAAAGGCTTAGCGCGCGCCAGCAAACACTGGCCGCGGGAGTGTCAACAAAACAGCCTTTTGCGCCCTTTGTACTGACAGGGTTTGCGCTCTACTGGTTTTGGATCCTTTAATTGCAGAAGGCCTCTATCGCTATGTACATAGTCGGAAAGTAGGTCTACGTTTATTGGGTGGGTGTATAGGATTCTTCGTCAAAAGGGATAGGTCAAACTTTTGGCTTGCCAGGCATGGAGTAGCGCGTGAACAAGCTTACCTCGGCGGTGAAAGTGCTCGTGGTCGACGATCAGCCGTTGATCGTGGAAGAGCTCTGTGAATTTCTTGAAGGCAGCGGTTACCGCTGCGTCCCTTGTGAGTCCAGTCGGCATGCGTTGCAGCGCTTCAGTGAGGACGCTGAGATCGGCCTGGTGTTGTGCGACCTGCACATGCCGGACATGGACGGCATCGAACTGGTGCAGGCCATGCAGAAAGTGGCCGGCAAGCAGCGGGCGTTCGAGTCGATCATGCTCACCGGGCGTGCCGACAAACAGGACGTGATCAAGGCGCTGCGCGCGGGCATCTCGGATTACTACCAGAAGCCCATCAACCTCGATGAATTGCTCGAAGGCCTGCAGCGCCAGGAAGCGGCGCTGGAGGAGCGGCGAAAAGAGCTGCAACTGGGGCACCTGAACCAGAAGCTGCAATACCTCTCTGAATCCATCAATGACCTGTATCAGGACCTCGACAAAGTACGTCGCAGCCCTGGCGCCGGGTTGGCGGATGACGGCGAGCTGGTCGCCGAGGAGGCCGGGCCGGTGGAGATCCCGACCATCTTCAACCAATTGTCGCCGCGCCAGCTGGATGTGGCGCGCCTGGTGGGCAAGGGGCAGACCAACTACCAGATCGCCTGCGAACTGGGGATCACCGAAAACACGGTCAAGCTCTACGTGTCGCAGGTGTTGCGCCTGACGCATATGCACAACCGCACCCAATTGGCCCTGGCCTTGTCGCCGAACAACTCGGCGATGCGCCAACGGGTGACGGCGCACTGACGCGCCAGGGGTTATTGACTCTTCCCGCTCTTGGACGAGCCACCGGATTCTGTTTCAAAGAACTCCGGGATCGGGTGCTTGTTACTGTCCAGCCAACGCTGCAAGGCCTGCTCCCGTTCCGCCGGCGTGGTTCTTTGCGGTGTGGCTGAAGCCGCACGCCCATTGACCTGCAAGGCCAGCCAGTTTTCTGTCTCTGCTTGCTGCGGGGACGACGGCCCCGGTTCCAGGGCCAGTGCGCTCAGCGGCAACAGTGCCAGGCCGATAAGGTAGTGTGCTTTCATCGATCGCTCCTTACTTGATGGTCACCGGCAGGGCATCGCTGACCGCCGCGACTTTGCGCGCCGCCGCGCTGGAACCCTTGAGTTTTTCCGCGCGGGCCTGGGCATCGGTGACTTGTTCGGGGCTCAGGCCCAACTGGCCGACCACCTTCGCCGCTTGCCCCCAGTCGTCCTGATAGATCAACAACGTCACCAGGTTGACGGCGGCCAGCGAATCGCTCTGCTTGAGCTCGATGGCGGTCATGAATTCAAAGCGGGCGTCTTCCATGCGCAATTGGTTGAGGTACACGACGCCCAGGTCATTGCGGATTTTTTCGTCGGTGGGCGCCAGTTGTGCCGCTCGTTGCATATGGGCCATCGCCAGGCTGTTGTCACCCCTGGCCGCCGCCAATTGCCCCAGGCCGTGCTCGCCTTCGGCGGTCATGCAGGTGCCGAGCAGGCTGCGGTACAGCGGCTCGGCCTCGCTGCGCCCCAGCAAGCGGTAATTGCGGGCCTTGCGCTGGCGTACTTGGGGCAAGGCCTCCGGCAGGCTTTGCAGGTTGGCCAGACTGGCGTGGAGCTTGCCTTCGTTGGCCAGGTCATCGGACAGGTTGAGCGCCAGTTCCTGGTCCGAGCTCGGCTTGGCGCAACTGCCGGATGAGGTCAACGCTGCCCAGGGGGATTGGCCATTGGTGGCACAGCCGCCGAGCATCAGCAGGACCAGGCCGGCAATCAGTGCTTTCATCAAGTCTTCCTCAAAAGTGGGTCAAGGCGCGAGCGATGCCGATGAAGGCCGGGCCGCCGAGTACGATCAGCAATGCGGGGAACAGAAACACCATCATCACCACCGACATTTTTGCCGACATCTTCGAGATGTATTCCTGCAAGCGGGTCAGGCGTCGGTCGTCGAGCAGTTGCTTGAGGGCCAGCAACGACTTCATCGCGCCGCCGCCCTGCTGGATCAATTGCTGGAGGATGATGCAGGTATCGGTGAACTCATCCACTTCCAGCAAGCGTGCGGTCTTGCCCAGTTCTTCGCCCAGCTCCAGCCCGGAATCGACCCGCGCCAGGATCAGGCGCAGTTCGTGCGTGAGGTGGGGGAGCAAGCGTTGGGCGTCGTTGCCAAGCACCCGTAGCGACTGTTCAACCGCCATGCCTGACTCAAAGAGGATGCGCAGCAGTGGAATGAAGGTCGAGATTTCAGTGGCGATGGTCTGCTGACGATGTTTGGCGGCAGCGGCAAGCACGCGTTTGGGCAGCAGGTAGCCGATGCCCAAGGCAAACATCGGGGCAATCCATGCCGGGTCCGCGTGAGGGAACAGTACCTCTTGGCCAAGGAGCGTCAGACCCAGTAGAACGATGGGCGTACCGATCTGAAAGGCCGCAAACAGCGAGCGTTGGCTGGACTTTCGCCAGCCCACTCGGTTGAGCAGTACCTGGCTCTCGTTGTCCAGGCTGACCGAGCGCTGGGCCAGGGTACTACCGCCCAGCTGACGCATGAGCGTGCCGAGCCTGTCATCGCCGCCCATTCGCCCTTGCAGGCGTTCAGCGACCCGACGGTCACGCCGGCGATGTTCGAGCAATTGGCCCCCAACCAATACCAGGGCGGCGAGCAGCATCAGGGCACTGGCCAGAAGAACCATCTCAGACGCTCCTCAGCATGCGCCACATGATTAATGTGCCACCAATGTCCATGGCCAGTGCGCTGAACAGCATGATGCGTCCGGTGTCGTCGTTCCACATGGTCATCAAGTAGTCAGGGTTGACCATGATGAAATAGCCCACGATCAGTACTGGCAACCCACCCAACACATACGCAGTCATACGGGTTTCACCCGTCATAGCCTTGAGTTGACGGGCGCCCTGTTCCCGCTCGCGGATCATTTTGATCAGGTTTTCCAACAACTCGCTGGCATTGCCGCCATAGCGGTGGTTGACCTTCAGCCCCAGGGCGAACAGGCGGAATTCGTCCTGTTCGTAGAACTCGGCGAAGTCGCTGACCGAGTCCGGCAGGCTGACACCCATGCGCACGTTGCGCTGTACGCGGCCCATGGCTTCTTTAAGGGGGTTCTCAACGCTCTCGACTCCGCCCAATACGGCGTCGGCCAAGGTTCTGCCGGACTTGAGGCTGCGCACGCTGTGGTCGAGCAACTGCGGCAGTTGTTCGACCATGCGTTGCACACGCCGTTGATAACGCCAACTGATGTACACGCGCAGCGCCAAGGGCGGTCCTGCGATCATCGCGATCAGGCCCAATCCGTCGGCGAACAGCCAACCCAGCAGCGCGCCGATCACCCAGGCGCTCAGCCACAGGCCCAGGCGGTCGGTGGGTTTGCCCAGCCCGGCGCGCTGGAACATGCGCTCAAGGCCCGTCCACGTGGTAGTGGCTTCCTGCGTTTCGGGCTGGCCGTCACCGAGGCGCTCGAGCACGCGGTCCGTCTGGGCTTTGCGCAGGCCGTGGTGAAACTGCCAGAACGACAGGCCGATCAGCAGCAGGCAGACAAGCAACAGGATCGGTCCGGTCATCAAACGCTCCCTATGACTGCAACGCCGATTCGCGGCGCAGTTTGTCGCCGGCCGGGTTGAGGGCTTCGCGCAGGAAACCGAAACCGGTACGCCGGTCGAGGCGGAACAGGGTGTTGGTGACATACACGTCTTCGCGTACGCCGACCACTTCCACCACTTCGCTCACGCAGCGTCGGCCATCGGGCATGCGCGTCAGTTGGATGATCACGTCCAGCGCGGCGCAGATCATCTGGCGCAGGGTTTTTTCCGCGACCACACGGCCGGTCAGGCCTACCAGGGTTTCCAGGCGCAGCAACGCATCCTGGGCATTGTTGGCGTGCACGGTGCTCATGGAGCCGTCGTGGCCGGTGTTCATCGCGGTCATCACGTCGAGCACTTCCACGCCACGGATTTCCCCGAGGATGATGCGGTCCGGACGCATCCGCAGAGCGTTGCGGATCAGGTCGCTGGACCTGACCTCGCCGTGGCCTTCGGCATTCGGCGGCCGGGTTTCCAGGCGGACGACGTGGGGGTGACCCAGTTGCAGTTCGGCCACATCTTCGATGGTCACCAGGCGCTCGTGAGGGTTGATCAACTGGCTGAGGATGTTCAGCAGCGTGGTCTTGCCGGTGCCGGTACCGCCGCTGATCAGGATGTTGCAACGCTTGCCCACGGCCTCCTGGAAGAACTCGAAAATGCTCTGGTCGATGGTCTGCATGGCGACCAGGTCACTGCTCTTGAGCATGTCCTTGCGGAATTTTCGAATCGACAGGCATGGCCCGTCCAGGGCGATCGGCGGGATGATCGCGTTGACCCGGCTGCCGTCGGGCAGGCGCGCATCCACCATCGGCGAGGACTCATCCAGGCGCCGGCCCAGCGGCGCGAGGATGCGTTGCATCACACGCTCGACATGGTGGTCGTCGATGAAGCGCAGGTCGCTCTGGTGCAACAGACCATCGCGTTCGATAAACACCCGGTGCGGGCCGTTGACCAGGATCTCGGTCACCGACGGGTCACGCAACAGCACTTCCAGCGGGCCGAAACCGGTGAGCTCGTCGACGATCTCTTCGGCCAGGCGCTCCATTTCATAGCGCGAGATCGCCAGGCGCATGCGCGTGATGTACTCGGAGACCTTGTCGATGACAAATTGCGCCAGGGACTGGCGCGTACCTTCGAGCAGGTTCTTACCCGACTCCTCGATGGCGTCGATGATGTAGCGATGCAGAACCAGTTTCAGGCCATCGTTATCGCTATTGTCGTGAGTGCTGCGGGCCGGGCCGCCAAACAGTTTTTCGCCGTTCATCGTCCCGACCCCAGGAAGCGCTCAAACCAGCGCATGGACGGTTTTTCCAGACCCTCGGAGCGTTTTGCCAGGCGCTCGCCCAGGGTGCGCACGGCTTGGGTCAAGGGTTCACGGGGCGCCAGGGCGAACAGGGTCTGGCCCTGGTTCTTTACGTTCAGGCGCAGTTCGGCGCTCAAGGGGAGTACGGCGGTGCATTCAAGGCCGAAGCTTTTTTCCAGTGCTTCGATGTCCGGTGCGCAGGCCTTGATATAGCGGTCCACCACCAACCTGGCGTGATCGAGCTTCATGCCTTTTTCACGCCAGCGGTTGAGCACGGCGAGGTTGCGGCGACAGTCCAGTACGCTCTGGTCGGTGCACCACAGCAGTTTGTCGCAGTGGCTGACAAAGGTGCGCAGCGCTTCACTGTCAGGCTGCCCGGTAATGTTCACGACGATATGCTGGAAGTGTTGGCGCAATGCACTGAGCAACATGTACAACTCGGCGGCGCTGGTCAGTTTGAGCGGCTCGTCACCGGTGGCGTACGCCAGGATGCGCAGGCCATCCAGGGCGAGGGTGAAAGCGCTGTTGATCAGCGTGGTATCGAGGCGGCGCAGGTGCCGCAACGCATCACCGAAATTGAAGGTGCTCTCCAGGCCCAGCAGTGCCAGGCTGTCGCTGCGTGGCAGGCCCAGGTCGAGCAGCAGGGTCTGCTGCCCGCTTTTCTGCACCACCAGGGCCAGGTGGGTGGCCAGCATTGCTCCGTCGGCGTTGCTCTGGGTACCAAACAAGACGGTCAGGCCACCCAACTGCGCACTGGGGGTCACGGTCGGCAGGCGCTTGCTCAGGCGTCGCACCAGGCCTGCCACTTCGCTGGAGCGCGAACCGTAGGCGACGAAGTCGCGGGCCCCGGCACGCATGGCGTTGAGTACCAGCTGGTTGTCCATGCCATCGCCGAGGGCGACCACGGCGAGCATCGGCTTGGCTTCCAGCGCCCCTTCGATCAGCGCGCTCTGGGCCACCACGTGTTCACGGTCCAGGCCGACAAACACCAGGCTGGCGAACGTTACATCCACCAGCGCCAGCAGTTCATCCAGGCTGCCGGTGCCGGCGCTGACGACTTGGCCAAGCGGCGCAAGGGCGCCCTGCAGCCACTCCAGGTCGGTGGTGTTGCGGGTGATGGCGAGGAAAGTTTGGCTCAGGCTATCGCTCATTGGGAAAGTCCACTGCGACGGTCGAAATTACCGTTTTCAAGGAAGAACAGCCGGTACCAGTTCGGGTCGTAGCTGCGCAGTTTTTCGCCGGGCAAGGAGGGCAGTTGCGCATTGGCGGCCAACGGCTGCACCAGGTGCGGCGTGACGATCATCAGCAGTTCCTTTTCTTCGCGGCTGATAGTGGAGTCGCGAAAAAATGCGCCGAGGATCGGGATGTCGCCCAGCCCGGGAAACTTGCTGATGGTGGAGCGGTTGTTGGTGCTGATCAGGCCGCTGATCACAAAACTTTCGCCATCGGCCAGGGACACGCTGGTGTCGGTACGGCGTACGGTCAGCGCCGGGACCTGGATGCCTTGGATCTGCACCGCGTTGCTGTAGTCCAGCTCGCTGACTTCCGGCGCCACCTTGAGGGTGATGCGGTTGCGATCAACCACCGTAGGGGTCAGGGTCAGGCGAATGCCGAACTCCTTGTATTCGATGGAGATGGTGTCGCTGCCGGAACTGGGCACCGGGACCGGCACCTCGCCGCCGGCCAGGAAGGACGCACTCTGGCCGCTCATGGCCACCAGGCTCGGACGTGCCAGGGTGTAGGCGAAGCCGCTGCGTTCCAGGGCGTTGATCATCGCCGAGACCCGCCCGCCGCCGAAGCCGACGTTGAAACTGTCAGGGCTTACCGGCAGTTTGAAGACGCCTTCCGAGGGGGATAGAAGATTGGGGCTGCCGAGGAAAAAGTTTTTACCGGCGCCCAAAAGCCGGGTGCTGGCTTCCTTGAGCTTGGTGCGGCTGACTTCCACGAAGCGGATATCGGTCTGCACCTGGCTGGGCAGCAGTGGGTCTTCGGACGGCGACAGCGACAGGCTGGTCAGCGCCGAGGTGGCCTTGCCCTTGACGAACACCATGCTTTGGCGCGGCGCGCTGGCGCAGCCCGTCCACACCATCAGGCTGGTGGCGCCGGACGAGACGCCGGTCAGCAGGAAGTTGCGGTCGCCGTTGACCCGCACATCGGCGATTTTCGGGTCTCCGATTGCCAGCCGCGTGATCGCCACCGGCGATTGCAGCTCCTGTTGCAGGCCTTCTCCCACTTCGACCACGGCGGGCAACTGGCCCAGGGCACTGCAGTTGCCGGGTGCCGCCAGGACCATGCCCACCGGCAGGCTCGACAGCATCAGGGCCCAGGCCATTTGCGTGAACATGGGTGCGTAGCGATGGCTCATTCAAGGCATCCTTGTTCGATCACGGAGTTTGTGGCGCCGATTGGGCACCGCGAATCACTTCAATGCCACGGCGCACGCGGGCCTCACCCCCGGTCGCGGCGACTCGTTTTGGCGGGCCGGTCAGGGCCAGTTGGGTAAATTGGTAGAGGTCGCGGTTGGCACTTTCCAGTTTGTCCGGCGCGTCGCTTTCACCGGCCCAGTAGCGGCTGAGCAGTTGCTCCTCGGCGCTGCGTACGGCCAGGCGCAAGACACCGGCTTGCGCCGCGAGCATCAGGCGACTCAGCAGAGGCTCGGGCACGGCCAGCACCACAGTGCGTGCGGCGGCTCGACGTTGAGCTGCCTGGGCGCGCTCTTCGACCGTGGCCGGCGGTGGGACGGCCGGCTGGCCGTCGTTGGCCAGACCCAACTGGTCGCCGACGCTGAGCAGGCGCATGGCGGGAAGGACGATCTGGGCCGACTGCTCGGCGTTGCTGACATCCTGGCGCAAGAACAACAGCACATCCACGTAATCGCCGGGGCTCAATTGGCCGCCGGCGCCGACCACCTCGTCCACGGCCACGGCCAGTGCGCGTTCGCCAGGGCGAATCATGCGTGCGAGCGGACCTCCGGCGGAAAAGCTTTCTTCGGTGAGCCAGGTGCCGGCGCCGAGGGTGCGCAGCGGCATGCGACCGATGGCCTGGTCGAGCCGGGTCAGGCTGCCGGCGGGCGCGGTGCGCAGTTTTTCCACCGTCAGGTCGGCCGCGGTCAACGGAATAAAGGCAGGCACGTCGTGTATCAATACCACCACGGGTTGGCGAGTCTGGTCTTCGACGGCAGCGACGGTGTTTTCAACGGAAACGACAGGTGCAGCGGGAGCTGCGACAGGCTCCGGTGCGCGGCTCAAGACAAGCCCCCAGTACCCGGCGATCAAGGCCCCGATCAGCAACAAGCCGGCCAGGACCATGCTGATGCGACTGTTCATGACGGCTCTCCCTTTCCCGTTGCACTACATGTCCGCTTAATCCAAACGGGTTAATCCGCAACCTGGCTGTGATGAACATCTAACGATTTGGCTATTTGAAGGTAGCTTAGCTAGGACAAAATGCCATTACCCAGGGAAAAATTTCTGTGAACTATAAACGTCACCGTTTAAACGGCGGGTTTATGGCGCCATCTTTACGACTAATACTTTGTGATTAATCCGTTATTACAGTTGTGAGGCTGAGGTTTGTTGACAATGCTCTAGTGGCACGCCGCGATCATCTGGTACTAGAGCCCTTCCGGCTTCCAGTGGCGTTTTAGGGAGAAGTGTTATGTTCCTTGACCTTGTGTTGAAACTTTATGTCCAAACGCAATTATTCTTCAGCCGCAAAGAGGGAGCTTCAGGTATTGAATACGCAATTGTCGTGGCGTTGGTCGCGCTCGTTATTGTGGGAGCCGGCACGGGGCTTGGAACTAAGATAAAAACGATTTTCACTAACATGTCCGCTGGCATGCCGACGGGAACCTGATTTTAGTTGTGATGGCCGTCTTGATTATCCCTTCTTGCAGGTAATGCCATGAGCGCGTTTTCTTCACGCCAGCAAATTCTATTGGTGGACGACGAAGAGGACGCGTTGATCGAGCTCGCCGAGTCCCTCGGTAACGAGGGCTTTGTCTGTTTTACCGCCAATTCCGTCACCTTCGCCCTGCAAGAATTGACACTCCATCCTGATATCGCCCTGGTCATCACCGACCTGCGCATGCCCGAGGAAAGTGGTATCTCCTTGATCAAGCGCCTGCGCGAACACACCTCACGTGCTCACCTGCCGGTCATTGTGATGTCGGGTCATGCCGAAATGGATGATGTGAGCGACATGCTGCGCCTGCAGGTGCTGGACCTGTTTCGCAAGCCGATCTACCTGGTGCGGTTGATCGATACGTTGAACAATCTGTTTCCTCTTCCCAAAGCGAAACTGTAGGCGCCGGGGGCGCCTGCAGAGGTTAGAGCTGGTAGCTGAAACTCAACGAATAGCGCGGCCGCCGATCGAAGCTGTCCAGTGCCACGTCCGACATCGGCTTGGCGACTTCCAGCGCGATGTTGTAGTACTTGGCGTCGCCAAAGCGCAGCCCCACTGCCGCCGATGACATGTCATTGCCCTTGACCGGCAGGTCGTTGAACCAGGTCTTGGCGCGGTCGAACACCACGTAGGGTTGCAGGATCCTCACCCAATCGCCGGCGCGGTTGTAGCTGTAGTTGATCTCGTAGGCCACGCCCCAACCTTTGTCGCCCGTGCCCTGGTCATCGGGGTAGCCACGGCCGAAGCTTTGCCCGCCGAAGGTGGCGCGCTCGCTGTCGGGCAGGTCGTCGTTGCTCCAGTAAAGCGCGCCGGATACCACGCCCTGCCAGTTATCGAACAGCTTGTTGCTCTGTACGCCGGACAGGCGCAGACGGAAGAAGTCGAGGTCGGGCTTGAGGCCGCCGAAGTCCGTGTGGGTCTTGGCGCCCATACCGTTGATACCTTGGTACAAACCGCCGCTGATGATGCGCAGTTGGGTGGTGTCCGCTTTACGCCAGTCACCCTCGAAGGCCAGGGCGCGCAGGTTGGTTTCCAGTTCAAAGCGCTGGGGGAAACCCTCCAGTTTGTAGCGGTTGGTCTGGTCCACGGCGTAGAGGCGACTGCCGAGGCTCAGCGACTCGCTGGGCGAAGCGATAAAGGGATGGCTGATGCCAATGGAGTAACGGTCGATTTGCTGGTGCGGCTTGAGTTCAAGACCGTCGCCCAACTGCAGGCTGGTGCTGGGATCGGCGCGGTAGCGTTCGCCCGAGAGTATGAGCTGGGTGCCTTCGGCGTTGACGAATTGGCTGTAGGACGCGCGGTAGTAATGCTCTTTGTCCTCGCCCGGCGGGAACAGGCCGCTGATGCTCAGTTGTTCGCCCATGGACGTCCACGAGTTGCTGGTACCGGTCAGCAGCGCCTGGGTGCCGCCACGGCTGGCTTCGTTGAGGCTCATGCTGGTGGTGAAGGGCTTGCGGCTGGCGGTGATCTGCATATGGGTGCCGCCATCGGTGGTGCCCGGCGGTGGCACCTGGGCCTGCAAGGTCACGCCTGGGATGGCACTCATCAGGGTGGTGTAGCGCTCGAAGGTCTTGCGTGTGAGCGGACGTTCGGCCTTGAGTTTTTCCGCCAGTTTGTCGACGTAGGACGAGACCGAACCAATATCCCCCTGCAGTTGGTAATCGCGGATATAACCTTCGACCAGCACCACGTGTACCAGGCCGCCTTCGAAGCCTTGTTCCGGCAGGAAAGCATAGGACAGCAGGTAGCCGTCTTCCTGGTAGCGCCGGGTGATGCCGCGGGTGGCTTCGATCAATTGCGCCAGGTTGGTTTCGTGACCAATCAGCGGCTCGAATACCTGGGCGACGTCCTTGAGCGGGTAGACCGTGCCGCCGTCGATCTGCAGTTTGCGAATGGTCACTTTAGTGTCCATCAGCAACGGCTGCCCGGCGGTGGGTGCCGGCGTCGGCACCTGGGTTGGTGTGGCGGCCGGTCGATAGGCGTCGGCGGGCAGGTTGGGCACCGGCAGGTTGCGGATCGTGTCGTTACTGTTGAGGAAGCTGGGTAGGGTATCGGCGTGGGCATAAGCACTGAGGGTGAGTAGTAACAACGGCGTCAAAGCGCGCATAGGACACTCCATGGTCAAAACTGCAGCAGCGTTCGCAGATTCCCGCCGGGCTCTGGGGGCGCGGTTCGGGTGCTTTCAGGGATCGATCATTGACCCATAAAAAAGACGAGAGACTTAGTGGGGTCTCTCGTCTCAACCAAGCGTAGGCGCTGTAGGTGAGGCCGTCTAATCGGCCAGGTGCAATTTATTTTTTGCCGCCCAGGCCACCCAGCAGGCCGCCCAGAAGACCACCATTTGCGCTGCCGCCTGCACCCCCAGAGGCTCCGGCGCCTGCGCCGACACCCAGGTTCAGGCCACCGCCGAGCAAGCCGCCGCCGGTGTTGGTGCCGCCGGTGACCAGGCCGCCGATCGAGGCCACGGTGCCGCCGACTGCGGTCACGGTGCCGCCCAGGGCGTTGGTGATCGGGTTGGCGTTGGTGCCACTGATCTGGCCGCCGAGGTTGCTGACGGCGCCGCCGACATTCGTCACCAGGCCATTGACTGGAGCACCCAGGCCGGTGGCGCCACCGATGGTTTGAGTCAGGCTTTGCACGCCGCTGGTGACAGGGTTCAGTGCGCCGCCGATTTGGCTGGTCAGCCCGGCGACGGGTGCGGCTGCTGCGGTGTTCGGTACACCACTGCCACCGAGGAGGGTGCCCAGGGAGGCGACAGTGCCGCCTGCGTTGACGCCAGTCACGCCGGTTGCACTCACTACGCCATTGCTGCTGCCTGCATCCACACCGCTGCCGGCACCGGCGATCACGCCACCGATGAGTTCGGCGAGGCCCAGATTGCCAGCGCTGCCGCCGCCGCTACCGCCACTGCCGCCACCACTGTTATCGGTATTCGGGTCGACATAACCGCTGGCCTTGCCGACTACCTTGCCTACGCCATTGAGCACGTCGCCCACGGCGCCGGTTACAGGGTTGCCGCTACCGCCCGCGTCGCCGACTTTATCGCCCAGGCCGTCGACGGTATCGCCGACTTTTTTCAGCAGGCCGCCCACGGGGGAACCGAGGCCGGTCGCATCGCCGACTTTACCGGTGGTGTTTTCCACCAGGGACACCACCGGCACGAGGACTTTTGTGCCAACGGTATTAGTGACCGAACCTAGCGGGCCAGTAGTGCTGGCGGTGCTCAGGGTGTCGCCCAGCATGGTCACGGCATTGCCGACTTTGTCGACTACACCACCAACCACCGGCGCCGCGCCGCCGACCACGGGCACTTTCCCCAGCAGAGTGGCGACGTTGCCGCCGGTGACGCTTACGCCATCGCCCAGGTCGGCAACACCGTTGCCCACGCCAGCGACGGTCGTGCCCAGCGCATTGCCGTCGGTGCCCAGCTTGCCCAGGCCATCCGACAGGCCGGTGCCGATGCTGCCGACCGCGTTGCCGGTAGCGGTCACCAGGCCGCCAGCGGTTGCGCCAACGATTGGCAGGCTGCCAAGGGTGGTGCCCAGGCTACCGACGGTGCCGCCGAGGCCGGTTACGGTATCGCCGAGGGTGTCGACCACGGTCGCGGTCACCAAGGGGGTTGTGGTTCCGCCGGGGGTGCCTGGGTCGGTACCGCCACCGCCGCCACCGCCACCCGTGCCGCCACCGCCCGCGCCAGCGCTCGAGGAAGATCCACCGCTGTGATGCCCGCCACCACCGCTGCTGCAGCCGCCGAGTGTCAGTGCCACTGCCAGGGCCAGCGCGGTACTTGCTTTCCAAAACACTACTTGTTGAGTTTTCATGATTGAGTTCCTTGCACCTGTACAACCTTGGTTGTTTTCAAACGCTCACTATTTCTTGGGTTAGCGATACGTTTGTCCGTGTGGCTATAACAGCCCCGGCGGTGCTTTCTCTCAATGCTCTACTTGGTATTAACGATTTATATACGGCCGCGGTGAATCGGCTAAGCGACTAATACCAAGGATGTAGGGAAGGGATGTATCAAGATGTATATATTATACAAATCAATAGGTTGAATAAAAAATCGGACGCTGAAAAGTCCGCTATAACTTAGGGTGTATATATACAATTAATCAGTATGTTTCAGGCGAGCGGCTGCCACTTGCCTACCATATGTTCAATATCGCCTGCGCCTTTGAGCCACAACTCACCGCTGGAACCGGCGGCGCTGGCCAATAACGTCACTTCACTGGGCAGGCGCACGGGTTTCCTGAACTCGACGCTTATCTCGATATTGGCGCTGGGCAGGTGTTCGCCAAGGGCGGCGAGGGTGTGCGCCTTGTTCCACAGCCCGTGGGCGATGGCCTGGGGGAAGCCGAACAGCTTGGCGGTCAGGGCGCTGAGGTGGATCGGGTTGTAGTCGCCGGAGACCCGCGCATAACGCCTGCCTATATCGGCGGGCGCCTTCCAACGGGACAGTTCGCTGACCAGGGTGGGGGAAGGTTGCACGTCATCTTTTGCCTCACCTTCCAGTTTCACACCCCGGCACAGCATGCGGCTCTCGGCTTCCCACAGCAGGCCGAGGGAATCTTCCACGGTGGTCAACAGATCGAAGGTCGCACCTTTGGGATGGGGCTCGAGGTTCTGCGCGTGCACGCCGATGGACAGCTCGCTGACACCCCCCATCGGACGATGGATGCGGATGCGGTTACTAAGGTGAATCAGCCCCAGCAGCGGAAAGGGAAAACGTTTATCGGTGAGCAACTGCATCTGCAGGCCGAACGCCAGGATATGCGGATAAGTCGCCGGCAGGATCGGGCTGTCGGCAAAACCGCAGACCTTGCGATACGCCGCCACCTGCCTGGGGTTGATACTTACCCGGCAGCGCAACCCTTGTTCGGGCAGGGTGCTGCCGGTGATCTTGCGCTTGAGCGCCGCACGCCAATACAGCGGCGGCAGGAACGGCGTATTGCCTAAGGTTTTCCATTGCATGCTTACGCTCCCAAGAGACTTTGCCCACATACCCGCAGCGCTTGCCCACTGACCGCACCGGAACCCGGTTGGCCCAACCACGCCACCGCTTCGGCGACGTCCTGTGGCAGGCCGCCCTGGCCCAACGAACTCATGCGCCGCCCGGCTTCACGCAAGGCGAACGGAATATGCGCGGTCATCTGGGTTTCGATAAAACCGGGTGCTACCGCGTTGATACTGATGCCACGCGCCTTGAGCAGCGGGGCCCAGGCCTGCGCCAGGCCAATCAACCCTGCCTTGCTTGCGGCATAGTTGGTTTGCCCACGATTGCCGGCAATGCCGCTGATCGACGCCAGCAGTACCACGCGGGCGTTGTCGTGCAGGGTGCCGCTGTCGAGCAGCGCCTTGGTCAGTACCTGCGGCGCATTGAGGTTGACCGCCAGCACCGCGTCCCAGTATTCCGGGGTCATGTTCGCCAGGGTTTTGTCGCGGGTAATACCGGCGTTGTGCACCAGGATGTCGAGGCCATCGGGCAGGTGCTCGATCAATTGGCGGGCCGCGTCTTCAGCACAGATATCCAGCGCGACAGTGCGTGCCCCCAGGCGCGCGGCCAGGGCTTCGAGGTCGGCCCTGGCTTGGGGCACGTCGAGCAGGATCACCTCGGCGCCGTCGCGGGCCAGGGTTTCAGCGATGGAGGCACCAATGCCTCGGGCGGCACCGGTGACCAGCGCCTTGCGTCCGGCCAGTGGGCGCGTCCAGTCTTCGACCGGCGTGGCGCAGGGTTCCAGACGAATCACCTGCCCGGAGATATACGCGCTTTTCGGTGAAAGGAAGAAGCGCAGCGCGCCCTCCAGTTGCTCTTCGGCCCCGTCGCTGACGTAGAGCAATTGCAACACGCCGCCGTTGCGCAGCTCTTTGGCCAGCGAGCGGCTGAAACCCTCCAGGGCGCGCTGGGCGCTGGCGGCGAAAGGATCGCTGAGGCTTTCCGGTGCACGCCCGAGGATCACCAGGTGCGCGCTGTTATCGAGGTTTTTCAGCAGCGGCTGGAAGAATTCGCGCAGCTGTTTGAGTTGGTCGGTGTGCTGCAAGTCGCTGGCGTCGAACACGACGGCCTTGAGCTTGGGACCGTGGCCGGGAATCCACGTCGAGGTCTCGGTGCCGTAGGTGTAGATGGCGTCGGTGAGCCGATTGGCAAACGCCTGCACGCGAGCTGCCAGCGCACCACCACCGAGTAGCAACGCACCTTCCACCGGGCGCAGGCGCCCGGCCTGCCAGCGTTCCAGGCGTACCGGTGACGGCAGGCCAATGGCGGCGACCAGGCGATGGCCGAGGCTTGAGTTGGCGAAGTCGATATAACGGTCAGACATGGAACGCTCTCCGAAGGCTGGGGTTCAAAGGGTTGACCACCCCGGGGTGGCAGTCGTTCGATTGAGCCTAGGCTAGGCTTGGTGATTCCACCCACAACCATCAGGGAGCTTTCCATGACTCAATTGCGCCGTGTAGCGATCATTGGCGGTAACCGCATTCCTTTCGCCCGCTCCAATGGCCCCTACGCCACGGCAAGCAACCAGGCGATGCTGACCGCCGCGCTGGAAGGCCTGATCGAACGCTACAACCTGCACGGCCTGCGCATGGGCGAAGTGGCGGCCGGTGCGGTGCTCAAGCATTCGCGCGACTTCAACCTCACCCGTGAATGCGTGCTGGGTTCGCGCCTGTCGCCGCAAACCCCGGCCTATGACATCCAACAGGCGTGCGGTACCGGCCTGGAAGCCGCGTTGCTGGTGGCCAACAAGATCGCCCTGGGGCAGATCGAATGCGGGATTGCCGGAGGGGTGGACACCACCTCCGACGCCCCTATCGGGGTGAATGAAGGCCTGCGCAAGATCCTGCTGCAAGCCAACCGCAGCAAGTCCATGGCGGATAAATTAAAACTCCTGTTACAACTTCGTCCTCACCACCTCAAGCCGGAGTTACCGCGCAACGGCGAGCCACGTACGGGGTTGTCCATGGGCCAGCACTGCGAATTGATGGCGCAGACCTGGCAGATTCCTCGCGCCGAGCAGGACCAGTTGGCCCTGGAAAGCCACCAGAAAATGGCGGCTGCCTACGCCGAAGGCTGGCACAACGATTTGCTCACGCCGTTCCTGGGTCTGACCCGCGATAACAACCTGCGTCCCGACCTGACCCTGGAAAAACTCGCCGCGCTCAAGCCCGCCTTCGAGCGCAGCGAAAAGGGCACGCTCACCGCCGGCAACTCCACGCCGCTCACGGATGGCGCGTCCCTGGTACTGCTCGGCAGTGAGGCCTGGGCCCAGGAACGTGGCTTGCCGATCCTCGCGTATTTGCGCGATGGTGAAGCGGCGGCGGTGGACTTCGTCAACGGCGCCGAAGGCCTGCTGATGGCGCCGGCGTACGCGGTACCGCGCTTGCTGGCGAGGAATGGTCTGACGCTGCAGGACTTCGATTACTACGAGATCCACGAAGCGTTCGCTGCCCAGGTTTTGTGCACGCTCAAGGCCTGGGAGGATGCGGACTACTGCAAGACGCGCCTCGGGCTGGATGCACCGTTGGGGTCGATCGACCGCAGCCGGCTCAATGTGAAGGGCAGCTCCCTGGCGGCCGGGCACCCGTTCGCTGCCACCGGCGGGCGTATCGTCGCCAATCTGGCCAAATTGCTGGATGCGGCGGGCAAGGGCCGTGGCCTGATTTCGATCTGCGCTGCCGGTGGCCAAGGTGTTACGGCGATCATTGAACGTTGATTGCGCCGCAAATTGGCATATTGGATGCATTCTTGAGTGGTCAGAGGTCGGTAGCCTCTCCCACCGGCGAGCCGATTGCCGTATAACGAGTGCCATACGCGTATTTGGTAATAAAGGACCCACAATAAAAGCTGATGAAGACTCCTAAACGCATTGAACCCCTGATCGAAGACGGTCTGGTCGACGAAGTGCTGCGCCCACTCATGAGTGGTAAAGAAGCAGCTGTTTATGTGGTGCGCTGCGGCAACGAATTGCGTTGCGCCAAGGTTTACAAGGAGGCGAACAAACGAAGTTTTCGTCAAGCGTCCGAATACCAGGAAGGCCGTAAGGTCCGTAACAGCCGGCAGGCCCGGGCCATGGCCAAGGGCTCCAAGTTCGGCAAGAAAGAAACCGAAGATGCCTGGCAGAACGCCGAAGTGGCGGCGTTGTTCCGCCTGGCCGGTGCGGGCGTTCGCGTGCCCCAGCCGTTCGACTTCCTTGAGGGCGTGCTGCTGATGGAACTGGTGGCCGACGAGTACGGCGATGCGGCACCCCGTCTGAACGACGTGGTGCTGGAGCCGGACCAGGCGCGTGAATACCACGCCTTCCTGATTTCCCAGATCGTGCTGATGCTGTGTACCGGCCTGGTGCACGGTGACTTGTCCGAGTTCAACGTGCTGCTCACGCCAACGGGCCCGGTGATCATCGACCTGCCCCAGGCGGTCGATGCGGCGGGCAATAACCACGCGTTCAGCATGCTGGAACGGGATGTGGGCAACATGGCTTCCTACTTCGGGCGCTTTGCCCCGGAGTTGAAGAAGACCAAGTACGCCAAGGAAATGTGGGCCCTGTACGAAGCCGGCACCTTGCACCCGGCCAGCGTATTGACCGGCGAGTTCGACGAGCCGGAAGAGCTGGCGGATGTCGGCGGTGTGATCCGCGAGATCGAAGCCGCACGGCTGGATGAAGAGCGCCGCCAGGCGATTCGGGCGGCGGATGATGCGCCACCGAGCAAGGTACCGGACGAGCCACCGCCGCCGCCGTGGATGCAATAACGATTCAGTATGAGCTGGCTTTTGTGGTGAGCGGGCTTGCCCCGCGCGGGCAAGCCCGCTCACCACAATAAATTCAGGCTCGATCGGATATCGCGTTTTCGCCTTCAGGCGCAACAGCTACCGGACGCCAACTCCTTGAGAATCGGACAATCCGGCCGATGATCGCCCTGGCAGTGCTCCACCAGGTCCTGCAAGGTATCGCGCAGTTGTCCCAGCTCCAGAATCTTCTGGTTCAGCTCATCGATATGCTGGCGTGCCAATGCCTTCACATCGGCGCTGGCCCGTTGCCGGTCCTGCCAAAGGGTCAGCAGCTTGCCGACCTCTTCCAATGAAAACCCCAGGTCCCGCGAGCGTTTGATGAACGCCAGCGTGTGCAAGTCGTCACTGCCATACACGCGATAGCCACTGTCAGTGCGGTGGGCGGCCTTGAGCAGGCCGATGGATTCGTAGTAGCGAATCATCTTGGCGCTGAGCCCGCTCTGGCGTGCGGCTTGGCCGATGTTCATGGGCGTTGATCCTCCAGGTTCTCAGGCTTCCACGCCTTCAACAGTAAGGCATTGCTCACCACGCTGACACTGGACAATGCCATCGCCGCGCCCGCCAGCACCGGGTTGAGCAGGCCGAACGCCGCCAGCGGAATGCCGATCAAGTTATACACAAACGCCCAGAACAGGTTCTGGCGGATTTTTGCGTAGGTCTTGCGGCTGATCTCCAGGGCCGCCGGCACCAGGCGCGGGTCGCCGCGCATCAGGGTGATGCCGGCTGCGTGCATGGCCACGTCGGTGCCACCGCCCATGGCGATGCCGATATCGGCGGCGGCCAGGGCCGGGGCGTCGTTGATGCCGTCGCCGACCATCGCCACCACACCGGCTTTTTTCAGCTCGGCGACGGTGGCGGCCTTGTCGGCGGGTAGCACTTCGGCGTGCACATCGTCGATGCCCAGGGCTTGCGCGACCACTCGGGCGCTGCCTCGATTATCGCCGGTGAGCAAATGGCTGCTGATGTGCTGGGCCTTGAGTTGCTCCACCGCCTCCAGCGCACCGGGCTTGAGGGTGTCGCCAAAGGCGAACAGCCCCAGCACCCGCGGTTGCGCCCCTTGTTCGATCAGCCAGGACAATGTGCGGCCCTCGGCCTCCCAGGCGGTGGCCGAGTCGCCGAGGTCGCCGGCGCTCAAGCCGCTTTCTTCCAGCAAGCGACGGTTGCCCAATGCCAATGGCCGGCCATCCAGCGTGCCGGCGATACCGCGCCCGGTCAGCGATTGGCTGGCCGTCACATCGGCCACGGTCAACCCTTGTTCGTGACAGGCTTCCAGCACGGCCTTGGCCAACGGGTGCTCGCTGCCGCGTTGCAGTGCACCGGCTTGCTGCAGCAGTAAGGCTTCGTCGCCATCCACTGCCGCCAGGTGGGCAATTTTCGGCGCGCCGGAGGTGAGGGTACCGGTCTTGTCGAAGACCACGGCGCTCACGGCATGGGCACGCTCCAGGGCTTCGGCGTCCTTGATCAGGATGCCATGGCGCGCGGCGACGCCCGTACCCGCCATGATCGCGGTCGGCGTGGCCAGGCCCAAAGCGCAGGGGCAGGCGATCACCAGCACGGCGACGGCATTGATGATCGCGGTCTCCAGGGACGCGCCATACAGCCACCAGCCCACCAGCGTGACAAGCGCCAGCACCAGCACGGCCGGGACGAAAACCTGGCTGACTTTGTCCACCAGTTTCTGGATAGGCGCCTTGGCGGCCTGGGCGTCTTCCACCAGGCGGATGATCCGCGCCAGCACGCTTTCGGCGCCGAGCGCCAGGGTGCGTACCAGCAGACGGCCTTCGCCGTTGATGGCGCCGCCGGTGACTTTATCGCTAGGCTGTTTCGGCACCGGCAGGCTTTCGCCGCTGATCAAGGCTTCGTCGGCATGGCTTTGGCCGTCCACCACCTCACCGTCCACCGGGAAGCGTTCGCCGGGTTTCACTAGCACCAGGTCATTGAGCCTGAGGGCGCTGATGGCGATGTCTTCTTCACGACCGTCAAGTACTCGAATCGCCCGTTCTGGGCGCAGCGCTTCCAGGGCGCGGATGGCGCTGGCGGTCTGGCGCTTGGCGCGGCTCTCCAGGTATTTGCCCAGCAGCACCAGCGCGATCACCACCGCCGAGGCTTCGAAATACAGGTGCGGCGCCATGCCTGGGTGAGCCGTCAGCCATTCATAGAGGCTCAGGCCATAACCGGCACTCGTGCCGATGGCCACCAGCAGGTCCATATTGCCTGCGCCTGCACGCACGGCTTTCCAGGCGGCGATATAGAAGCGTGCGCCGAAGATGAACTGCACGGGGGTGGCCAGCGCGAATTGGGCCCAGGCGGGCAGCATCCAATGCAGGCCGAAGGGTTCCACCAGCATCGGCAGCACCAACGGCAATGCCAGTAGAATCGCCAGCAGCAGCGCCCATCGCTCACGGTGCAGGCGTTGGGCCTGGTTGGCGTCGGTAGCGGTTTCGCTTTGGGGCAGGGTGGCGGTATAGCCAGCTTTATCGACCGCGGCGATCAGCACGCCGGGGTCCATCTGGCCCAGCACTTCAACGTGGGCGCGCTCGTTGGCCAGATTGACGCTGACGCTTTGCACCCCCGGCACCTTGCCCAGTGCGCGCTCGACCCGGCCGGCACAGCTGGCGCAGGTCATGCCGCTGATGGGCAGGTCAAAGGTGGTGGATCCATTCATGGGGCAGTCCTCCAGGAGAAGTTGCCCGTAGGATCAACCTTGACCTGTGGGGAAGGTCAAGCGCCTTTAATATTCCAACGCGGCGGGTTTGAGGTACATGCCGTCCGGGCCCTGGGCGATACGCAGTTTGCGCACATCACCGACCTTGAGCGTGATGTTCTGTGCCGGCGGTGCCAGCATCCCCGGCAGGCAGCCTGGGGATTGGCCCGGCAGCAGTTTCAGGCGCAAGGACAGGTTGCCCGCCGGCAGGTTGAACGAGGTGGCCTGTTCCTGGAACAGCCGGCCTGCCAGCTGGTCATTCAGGTACAAGCCGATTTCGCAGTTGGTCGGCACTTCCAGGCGTTCCCGGGAAATGATCAGCACCGCATAGTCTTCTGCGGCGACAGCCTGCGGCGCAGCGGCAGACAAGCTCATCAGGCCGAGAAGGGCAAAAAACGACCAGCGCATGGCGAATGCTCCGTAGTGTGAATCGAAGATGGGTGAAGCTTGGCCGACGATGCCAACGATTACCAGCCCGGCAGATATTCCAGGAACTTGACCTTGCCATCGTGGCAAGGTCGACACTGCGTCCAACCTCATCAAAGGAGTCATGTCATGCAAGTATTCAGCGTTGAAGGAATGACCTGCGGCCATTGCGTTCGAGCGGTGACCCAGGCGGTGCAGAGCCAGGACCCGTCGGCCAGTGTGAAGGTCGACCTGGCGGCAAAGGAAGTGGGTGTCGAAAGCCGCTTGTCTGCCGAACAGGTGATCGAGGCGATCACGGAAGAGGGCTACAGCGCGAAGCTTGCCTGACCCGTAAAATAGTTAGCGAGCTATCGTGTTCAATGCACCCAAGCGCGGCTAGACTATCGGGCTGCCGTCTCACTTGGGTGCCCGATGAACCTCCGCATAATCCTGATTCTGGGTGCCTTGAGCGCCTTCGCACCGCTGGCGATCGATTTTTACCTGCCCGGCTTTCCGGCCATGGCCAAGGCCTTCGCGACCGATGAAAAACACGTCCAGCTGACCCTGGCGGTGTATTTCGGTGGCCTGGCCATCGGCCAATTGATCTATGGCCCGCTGGCGGACCGCTTCGGTCGACGCGGCCCGCTGCTCAGTGGTGTCACCCTGTTCACCTTGGCGTCCTTTGCGTGCGCCTTTGCACCTTCGCTGGAATGGCTGATCGGCGCGCGCTTTGTGCAGGCCCTCGGCGGCTGCGCGGGCATGGTGATTTCCCGCGCGGTGGTCAGCGACAAATGCGACGCGGTGGGTTCGGCCAAGGTGTTTTCGCAACTGATGCTGGTGACCGGCCTGGCGCCGATCCTCGCCCCCCTGGCCGGTGGGGTGATGGTGGGGCTGTGGGGTTGGCAATCGATTTTCCTCGCACTGTCGATCTTCAGCGTGATGGCGGCCATCGCCGTAGCGGTCGGGCTGCCGGAAACCTTCCCGGCCCATCAGCCGCGTCAGCCGTTGTCCGGCTCGCTGCGTCGCTACGCTGCGTTGTTGTCAGACCGCGTCTACCTGGGTTACGCGCTGACCGGCGGCATTTCGATTGCCGGGATGTTTGCCTACATCGCCGGTTCACCTTTTGTCTTTATCCAACTCTACGGCGTGCCTGCCGAGCATTACGGCTGGCTGTTCGGTTCCAACGCTGCCGGCTTTATCCTGGTGGCCCAGGTGAATGCGCGGTTGCTGTCCAAGCGCGGCCCGGCGTTTCTGCTGTCGCGCAGTGTGTGGGTCTACCTGTTGGCGGCGCTGACGTTGCTCGGCATCGCAGCCTTGCGCACCGATGCGCTGTGGCCATTGCTGGTGCCGCTGTTTATCTGCATTGCCAGCCTGGGCTGCATTTTGCCCAATACCTCGGCGTGCGCCATGAGCGGGCAGGGAGCACGGGCCGGTAGCGCTTCGGCGTTGCTCGGTTGCATTCAGTTTGGCGTGGCGGCGGGGGCGGCGTCGTTAGTGGGTTTTTTGCACGACGGCACGGCGATGCCGATGGCGATGGTCATCAGCTTGTGCGGTGTATTGGCGGTGACGATTGCGATGTCGACCCAGCGCCTGCAACGGATGCGGGCCTTGCAGGCGCAGGTCTGAAGTACGGGTCAGCCAGCGGCGGAGCGTTGCTGGCTGTTTGGAAAACGGTGGGGCGCCTGGATACGGGCTTGCAGGGTATCGGCAAAGGCACGGGCTTCGGCCTCGGTGCGGAAGGTGAACGCGTCCTGGTCGAGACGAACCTGCCATTTATTGCCTGCGGATTTTGCTAACGCTTTTATCAGGATCTTCATTGCTGACTTCCTCACGTAAAAGAATCGTGGCAAAGGCGGCCAATATAAACCCGAATACGCTCACAAATATGACAAAGATCAACTGTCGGACTAATGGTGCCGTCCATCACTCAGGTGAATAACAGACGGCACCGACGCTTGGTTCTCAGAACCCTTCCAGCACGATCTTGCCCTTGGCCTTGCCGCTTTCCAGCAGCGCATGGGCGCGGCGCAGGTTTGCAGCATTGATCACACCAAAGTGCTCACCCACGGTGGTTTTCAGGGTGCCGGCGTCGATCAGTTCGGCCACGCGGTTGAGCAGGTTGTGCTGTTCGATCATGTCCGGCGTCTCGAACATCGAGCGTGTGTACATGAACTCCCAATGCAGCGACAGGCTCTTGCGCTTGAGCTTGCTGACGTCCAGCACCTTGGGGTCGTCGATCAGTGCCAGCTTGCCCTGGGGTTGCAGGGCTTCTACCAATTGGTCCAGGTGATGATCGGTCTGGGTCAGGCTGGCGACGTGGGTCACTTGCGGTTGGCCGGCGGCTTTCAGCGCTTCGCTCAGCGGCTGGCTGTGGTCGATCACCAGGTCGGCACCGAGGGCCTTGGTCCATGCCTGGGTTTCCGGGCGCGAGGCCGTCCCGATCACTTTCAAGGCGGTGAGCTGGCTGGCCAGTTGGGTCAGGATCGACCCCACGCCACCGGCGGCGCCGACGATCAGCAGGCTCTGGCCTTCGTCCTGCTTGCCCTCACGCACTTGCAGGCGTTCGAACAGCAGTTCCCAGGCGGTAATGGCGGTCAACGGCAGCGCGGCGGCTTCGGCAAAACCCAGGCTCTTGGGCATGTGGCCGACAATGCGCTCATCCACAGTGTGCAGTTCGCTGTTGCCGCCTGGGCGCACCAGGGAACCGGCGTAGAACACCTTGTCACCGGCCTTGAACAGCGTCACTTCGCTGCCGACCGCCTTAACCACGCCGGCCACGTCCCAGCCCAGCACTTTGGCGGCGCCGTTTTCCGGGGCGACGTTCTGGCGCACCTTGGTGTCCACCGGGTTGACCGAGATGGCTTTGACTTCCACCAGCAGGTCGCGCGGGCCGGCGACGGGCGCTGGCAGCTCGATGTCTTGCAGAGCGTTTGGATCGTTGATCGGCAGTGAGGCGTAGTAGGCAATGGCTTTCATGATGGCTCCAGGGAATACGGTGACTGACTGTGGGAGCGAGCTTGCTCGCGAAGATCGTCAACGATGACGCAGCGCTTCTGGTTTAACGCGGGGCTCTTGAGTTTTTCGCGAGCAAGCTCGCTCCTACAGAAAAAGGTTGGGGATCAGGCGAGAAATTTCAGGCGCTTGAGTTCGAAGTGTTCGATCACATCAGCGGCCTTGGCGCGAAAGCTCTGGATGTGTGCGCTCTGGTCGTGGTCGGCCAGTGCCGCGTCGTCGCTCCAGCGTTCGAGCATGTAGAAGGTCTCGGGGTGTTGCAGGTCCTGATGCAGGTCATACTGCTCGCAACCGGCTTCCAGGCGCGTGGGTTCCAGCAGGCCGCGCAGCAGGGTTTCCAGGGTGGCTTGTTGGCCGGGTTTGGCGATCAGCGTGGCGATGACGTTAAAGGCGGTGGACATATTCAACTCCAGACACGTGATGAACGGGATGGACAGATGATTGGCTATTTCCCGCGCAGATAAAAGCGGCTAAAACAGCAGTCTGTTTCAACGGAATTTTGATAATCGGCGGGGATGCATGCTGCGTTTTGATGATTTGCAGTTGTTTGTGCGTGCGGCAGACCTGGGTAGCCTGTCCGCGGCGGCACGGGTAATGGACCTGTCGCCCGCCGTGGCCAGTGCGGCGCTCAAGCGTATTGAGCAGCAACTGGGCGCGCGCTTGCTGGCGCGCTCCACTCGTAGCCTGCGCCTGACCGCCGAAGGCGAGGGCTTCCTGGAATATGCCCGCGCTGCGTTGAGCTCGCTGGAGGAAGGGCGACGCTTATTGGCCAGCGGTCAGGACCACGTCAGCGGGGTGCTGCAACTGTCGGCTCCTTCGGATTTCGGGCGCAACCAACTGCTGCCGTGGCTGGATGAATTCCAGCGTGAGTACCCGCAGCTCACCGTGCGCCTGCTGTTGGGCGATCGTATTGCCGATCTGTTCCGCCAGCCGGTGGATATTGCCCTGCGCTACGGCGAGCCCGAAGACTCCAGCCTGATCGCGCTGCCCGTCGCGCCGGATAACGTTCGCGTACTGTGTGCCTCCCCCAGCTACCTCGCGCGCCATGGTGAGCCTCGGCACCTGGAGCAATTGGCCCAGCACAATTGCCTGCTGTACATGCTGGGTAGCCGGGTTCATGACCACTGGACTTTCCGCGACGGTAAGCGCGAAGTCAGCCTGACCGTCAGCGGCGATCGCTTCAGTGACGATGCCGATGTGGTCCGTCGCTGGGCGGTGGCGGGTGTGGGCATTGCCTACAAGTCCTGGCTCGATGTCAGCACCGACGTGCTGGCCGGGCGCCTGCGTTTGATCCTGCCTGAGCTGCGTGGTGAGCGCACACCGCTCAACCTGCTGTGTGCCCATCGTGCACAACTGAGCAAACCCATCAACCTGTTGCGGGAAATGCTCGTGTCCCGTTGTGCGAGGTTGACAGCCCAGTTGCCGGAGCGATCGAGCTCTACGTAACGGCCTCCAGCACAACAGGAAATTTCACTCAGTTACTGTCCCTATCCATGCTGTCAGACGCCGTGGAACCGGCGGTTTGCGCTCCTATACTTTGGCGCGAACCTCAGCAGAAGAATAAACCAACAGGGAGTGAAACGATGGAAGCAGCACCGTGCATCAGTCAGATCGCCAGCTTGCTCGCCGAGCCCAAACGCACCGCCATTGTGTGGGCTTTGATGGATGGGTCGGCCAAGTCGCCGGTAGAGTTGGCGACGCTCGCCGGGTTGTCACCGACATCCGCCAACGCGCACCTGGCGCGACTGACCGCAGGGGGGTTGCTGCGTGTGGAGGCCCGGCGCGGCAAGCGCTTGTTTCGCGTGGCGGCGCCTGATGTCTGCGCCGCCGTCGATGCCATGGCCAGGGCTACCGTCGCCTGCGCCACACGCAGTGCGCCGGGTGCATTGCCGCAACCCCTGGTTGCACCGTCGTCGTTGCGCCATGCCCGGTTGTGCCATGGGCACCTCGGCGGGGAACTGGGCGCGCAGTTGTATCAGCATCTGCTGGAGGCGGGTTGGATCGAGTGTTATGAACAGCGTACCGATGTCACGTTCAAGGGCGCGCAGCATCTGGCGGGCCTGGGCATTTTTACCCAGGCGCTGGCGTCGCCGCTGGTGTGCAACTGTTTCGACTGGAGCCAGCTGCAGCCGCACTTGGGAGGTGCGTTGGGGGCGGGGTTGCTGCAACTGTTTCTGCAGTCGAACTGGATCAGCGTGATCAATGAGTCCCAGGCGCTGCAGGTCAATGCCATCGGGCGGCGGGAAATCACCCGATTGGCCATGCCGGAGAAGCGCTGACCCTTTAGGAGCCGGCTTGCCGGCGATGCAGACCACTCGGTTTTCCAGGATGACCGAGATGATGCTATCGCCGGCAAGCCGGCTCCTATGGGATCACGATTTGACCAGCCGCGCATCCAGGCTGTTTTGCGCCAGGCGTTTGGCCTGGTCCTGGGTCATGCCCAGCGAGGTGTACAGCGCGTGGAAGTTTTCGGTGACATAACCGCCGAAGTAGGCCGGGTCATCCGAATTCACGGTCACCTTCACGCCACGTTCGAGCATGTCGAGGATGTTGTGCTGGGCCATGTCGTCGAACACGCACAGCTTGGTGTTGGACAGCGGGCACACGGTCAGCGGGATCTGCTCGTCGATGATGCGCTGCATCAGGCGTTCGTCTTCGATGGCGCGTACGCCATGATCGATACGCTGGATTTTCAGCAGGTCGATGGCTTCCCAGATGTACTCCGGCGGGCCTTCTTCACCGGCGTGGGCCACGGTGAGGAAGCCTTCGTGGCGGGCACGGTCGAACACGCGCTGGAACTTGCTCGGCGGGTGACCCATTTCCGAACTGTCCAGGCCCACGGCCACGAACGCGTCACGGAACGGCAGCGCCTGGTCGAGGGTCTTCTCGGCTTCGGCTTCGCTTAGATGGCGCAGGAAGCTGAGGATCAAGCCGCTGGTGATGCCCAGTTGCTGCTCGCCATCTTTGAGCGCGGCGGCGATGCCGTTAAGCACCACTTCGAACGGGATACCACGGTCGGTGTGGGTTTGCGGGTCGAAGAAGGGTTCGGTGTGGATCACGTTCTGCTGTTTGCAGCGCAGCAGGTAGGCCCAGGTCAGGTCGTAGAAGTCCTGGGACGTGCGCAACACATCGGCGCCCTTGTAATACAGGTCGAGAAACTCTTGCAGGTTGTTGAAGGCGTAGGCCTTGCGCAGGGTTTCGACGTCGTTCCACGGCAGCGCAATCTTGTTGCGCTCGGCCAGCGCGAACAGCAACTCCGGCTCCAGCGAGCCTTCCAGGTGCAGGTGCAATTCGGCCTTGGGCAGGGCGTTAAGCCAATCGTACATGTCTAAATTCTCATCAGGTGCAATGGCGGCATTCTACAGGCCATGGCTGAAATAATCGGTAAAACCTGACCAGCAGGAGAGTTTTACTTTTATTCATACAAGGGCCGTGTGAACTAAGGTGTAACGAAACATTAGCGGCGTGGCGCAGTCTGTACCCCATCAATGACTGATCTGCCGTACTAAAAGGCCCGGAATGCTCACATCCCTCAAGCAAGAAAAATTCATGCTGCTGGCGCTGATTGCCGCCATTGCTGCCTACCCATTGGAGCACTGGATGCTCCATAGCGGGCAAGGGGTGGCGCTGCTGGCGGGCGTGGTGCTGATCGGCTTTATCGTGGTGGCGTCGATGCGCGTGGCCCATCACGCCGAGCAACTTGCGGAAAAAGTCGGCGACCCCTACGGCACCATGATCCTCACCCTCGCCGCCGTGCTGGTGGAAGTGGTGATCCTGGCGATCATGATGAGCAATGAACCGTCGCCTACCCTGGTGCGCGACACCATCTACTCGGCGGTGATTTTCTAGACACACTACGCTTTGGTGTCAAAGCCCTTAGGCTTTGACCTGCTCTTGCTCTTGCTCTTGCTCTTGCTCTTGCTCTTGCTCTTGCTCTTGCTCTTGCTCTTGCTCTTGCTCTTGCTCTTGCTCTTGCTCTTGCTCTTGCTCTTGCTCTTGCTCTTGCTCTTGATGGGGAAGATTAAGATGTGTATTTGATTGGGAGTGCTCTTGCCTTGTCCTTCCTGACACACCTCTATCTATGGCATACCCCGGAAGCCCGGAGATTTTCCTCAGCTCGTGTTTGTGACTCTGCTTGAGGTCTAAGGATGACTTGCTGTGTGGGGAGCATCCTTGCCGCGAGTTCATACAAGATCAGCGACACGCGGCTACCTGTCAGGCATTTGGCTGGGCGGAAAGAAATGGCGTTACGTATGTGACGAACTCAGCATGAGGAGTGCGATGCTCATTCCACCTTGGAGGGTTTGAGGCCGGTCGATAACGTAAGTCGCATGTCGTGATCATCAACCGCTCCTTGGCACGTGAAACACCCACAAAGAAGCCGCAACGCTCCTCTTGGACTTTGCCCCAAAATGTCTGTGTTTCTACACCGATCATAATTACAGAGTGGAATTCCAATCCTTTACTTTTATGAATCGTCAGAAAACGGACTGCTTGATCGTTGGAGAACAGATCAAGTGCTTTGAGCAAATCCGGTTCTTGCTCGAGCAGTTTCTCAATTTGCTGTCTCGTGTTCTTGATAACCTCGTTCAATCTGGCTTTTGCTTCGTAGTCAGAAGAAAGGGTGGTCAGCACGGGTAGGCCGATATTCTTTAGGAACTTCATAGTTAGCTCCCACCATCCTGAATAAGGCGCGTCAGATCGGGCCAATTTTTTCACTTCCTTGCGCTGGGCAAGATAGAGGCGCTCGAAGTTTCTCTGGAGCTCAGATTCACCGTCCTCGTCATTAAATGAAACCAGTTGCTCCATCAAATTGATCCACGCCTTCGGTTCTCGCTCCCGATACAGGCATGATAGGTAGTCAATAATTAGGCGAGCGGCGGGCTCATTAACTAGATCTTGAGACTCATGCTCGTTGCGAAAGGGAATTCCTCTGGCTGCCAGTTGCTCCATGAGGGGGGTGCCGTAGAGGTCTATCTGCCTGGGAAAAAGAATCGCTATTTCTGGTAGGGGTATTTTCTCTACATCTATCCACTTCTGGATGATGTTGGCCAACGCGGCTGCTTCGCTGTGACTGTTGTCGTAGTTTCGAGCGAGGAGTTCGCCGTCGTTTCCAATGATCAGGTCATCTGCCATCACCGCAGCAGGATCAAGTGTTCGAATGATCTCGTTCTGCATCCGCAAAAGCCGAGGCTTAGATCGGAAGTTTCGATATAGATTGAGTGGTCGGGCGTCGAAGTCCTTTGCGTAGTCTATAAATATGCCATCCAGTGCTCCCGCCCAGCCCATAATTTTCTGTTTGGTGTCACCGACGGCGGTCAATCGAATTGGCTTATTCATGAAGACAAGCTTCAGCAGTGCGTACTGCTCAGTAGTGCAGTCTTGGAACTCATCAAGGAATACATCAGCGTAGGTCTGACAAATTGCATTTCTTGCAACCACTGAATTGCTCAAGATCTTCGTTGCGAGAGGTATGAGCTGCGCGAACTTAATTTGTTTGCCTTGAATTGGTTCGTCGCCTATGGAGTAGTTTGGCTCAAGAGAGTCCCCGCCCGTGAGCACGGGTCTAAACCTATCAATGATGCGCTTGGCGAAGCCGTGAAAGGTGTAGCTGTCGAAGCGTGCAGCCAGATCAAGTCCGCATCTGCGACGAATCCGTTCCTTGAGGTTTATGCTCGCATCGACCTTGAAGGAGATCGCCAGTATTCGCTTGGGGTATCGGCAGTTTCCGGTGCGTAGCAAAAAGTCTGCCCGCTGCGCCAGAACCTCCGTTTTGCCTGCGCCTGGGCCTGCGGTGAGCGCGAGCGACTTTCCAAGCTCCCTCACAGCGAGAAGGGCGTTTGTTTCCAAGGTCAAGCCATCGGCGACTTTCCATACATCCGCGCTGATCATTCTGGGATGTCCTCCAGCGCCGCGATGATTGCATTGGCCAAACGATCTAACGAAGGAGGAAGAGCCTTTAGCAGGTCTTCATCAGTGAGCTTTGCAAGGGCAGAGATGTGTGCTGCCGGTTTGCTACCTAGTTTGAACTTGGAGTGGTAGGTGCCAAAAAGTTGCTGTTCCGCTGCATTGTATTGGTCGGACTTATGATGACTCTTGCCTAGGACGGCCTTAACAGTCGACTCATCCGGATCGCTTAGCGATACATCATATGCATTTGGGTAGGCGAGCAACATTGAGAAGTCCAAATCCATGGGCTCTGAGAAGAAAACTCCGCGCTTCTCCAGCTCGACAAATACGCTCACTTTTCCTTCTTCAAACCAATGGTGGGTTCGAACCGGGAGATCATCATTCCACTTGGCTATATTCCAAGCGGGAAGCTTTTTCTCTGGAGCAAATTTTGCAAGTTGATTATTGACGTTGGTTACACGTCCCCACCCACCTTGATGTCGTGCAACGTCGAGATCAAGTAGGGTTACATAGGGCGTCTCCAGCGCGGATAGCAACCTCCAAAAATGGTTGACGTGACGACCACCCAGTGGCGCGATGGTCACCGCCGACTCATCAACAGGCGCACCTTTCGCCTGAAGAATTCTCGGAAGAACAATTTCTTCGCTGTCTCCCTCACCCAGTACCACTAGCCGGGAAAAATAGACTTCCGGAAAGGCCTGTACAGCCTCTCGGACAAACTTATGAGCTTCATCTTCCTTGTCGGGTAGGGCTATACAGGTAACTTTGGTGGCGCGGTTCGCAGCAAGGCGTAGATAGCGGATGTTCTCAGGATCCACGCGGCGGAGCATGGATGGAGCATGCGTGGCGATGATTGCCTGGGAGTCTGCCCCCCCAATTGAGCTATTGAGGGCGTTAACGATGCGCCCTAGGTAATGAGGTGAGAGGCTGTTTTCAGGTTCCTCCACTGCGATCAGCGTAAATGACGGTGGCTTCAGTTTGTCAGCGTCGAAAGAAACGTCCTTACCAGTTAGGACTGCACGCCCGATGGCGTGAGAGGACAACACCAGTGATAGATAGAGCATCGACTTCTGTCCATCGCTGAGGCGAGAGAAGTCGACTAGATTCTCGTCGTGCCCTGGTGAGAACGACACTGACATGTGTCTGAGAAGCGACTCAATTTCGGATGTGACGAAAGTGAGCTTGGGGTCGGTGAAAAAGGTGCCCCTGTGAAGTCGCTTCCACATCAAATTCAGGCTTTCACTGAATGCACTTACTGATTGGTTTCCTGACAAGCATTCGCTGATTTCGTCAGTGAGTCCTTTGATCCGTTCTCGGTCGTCTTCCCAATTTACGGCTCGTAGCAAGCGTCCGAGCAGGGCATTAGCGCCATAGGTTATGTGGTCGGCAGGGTCTCGTCTGGCGGGGAGGTAATGCATTTGAATTGTATTGCGATGCACTCGAGTGACTACTGCGGTCGACAATGGGTTGGCGTCTTTATCAACATCGAGGACATAAACTAGGTTCTCTTCAATGTCCCCATCAATCCCCATCGTTGCGCTCAATCGATATCTAGCGCGCGGGATACCTTCGGCTGTGTCCAATCGCATATGAGCGAAGTGCGGGGCCACGGTAGAGTTGTCCTCGTCCTCTAGAAGCTCTGGGAATTCGAAATCCGCTTCCAGCCACAGACTGCGCTCCTCAGGTACCAAATCCTCATCAGCAGGCACATGGAAGTCGGATCGCTTGATTCGACGGAGGCTTGGATCAAAGGCAAACAACCTGCAGAGCGCTTGCAGGACTGCTGTCTTTCCAGAGCCATTAGGGCCGATAAGGTAGGTGACATCCTCGAATGTGATTACCGTAGGCTCATTGCCGAAGGATTGAAAATTACATAGCCGAATACTCTGCAGCTTCATTGCTCACCGCCCATCGTCCAGGATGTGTACGTACCGCGTCTGCTGACTCGGTTCGCGTCGCCGACAGCCGAACGGCTCGGATATCGCTGACTTAGAATAGGCGGTTTGATCTAAAAAATGTTAGTAGGCCAGCATTCAGTAAAGATTATTTGGTGCGGTCTTGAAGGCTCTGTTGCAGATCGCCTAGCTATTGATGAACGGCATGGTGTGTCCATTGTCTAGAAAGGTGCTCACCGTAACCCGATGACGACAGGGTAATCCTGAGCCTACGGAAGGAGTGTACGCGGGGCATTAGCGTGGGTATGCGTGAGGTGCTCGGGGGAACAGAATAAATCAACGTAAGGAGCCTTAAATGGCCGGCAGTAGCTTGTTCGCGTTATTGGATGACATCGCCACGCTGCTAGACGACATCTCGCTCATGAGTAAAGTCGCTGCAAAGAAATCGGCTAGCGTCCTGAGCGACGACCTTGCTGTGAATGCTGAGCAGGTTACCGGCATGAAAGCCGACCGAGAGCTACCGGTGGTATGGGCTGTATTCAAGGGCTCGTTGAGAAACAAAGCCATCCTTGTGCCTTGTGCTTTGGTGTTGAACGCACTTTTACCTGCGGCGGTTCACTGGCTGCTCATGATTGGGGGGGCATATCTCTGTTATGAGGGCTTTGAGGCTATCAAGGACAAGCTCACGGCTGGTCGAGACGATGACACAGGGCAGCCAAAGAAAACGAAGCCTAATACGCCTGAAGAGCTTGCAGCCTATGAAAAGCGGAAGATTGCAGGGGCTGTTCGAACGGACTTCATTCTGAGCGCCGAGATCATCGTCATCACCCTAAATATCGTTACTGATGCCCCGATGCTCCAACAGATTTTGACGTTAGCGCTGATCGCGGTGGTCATGACAGTGGGCGTTTACGGATTGGTTGCGGGGATCGTCCGCTTGGATGATGCTGGCCTTATTCTCCAGAAGTCTAAAGCTACCGGTACATGGGGTTCTGTGGTGCGAACTGTCGGGGGATGGCTGCTGTCGGCTGCTCCGAAGCTTATGAAAGCATTATCCTGGATCGGAACTGTGGCAATGTTCCTGGTCGGGGGGGCGTTCATTACAGAAGGCATCGGGCCGATGCAGCACTTTGCTGAGAGACTGGTCGAAGGGGCAGGGGCGTGGGAAACCTTCGCAACTTTAGGCATTCACTGCCTGGTAGGCGCGCTCGTAGGCATGGTTGCCGTACTTGTGGTCAAAAGCATCACATCCATCACTGGAAGTAAGGCTTAAAGCTAGCTCTCATCGACGATGTTGAATCTGGAATCGCATACAACCTTACTTCGTAAGGAATCGCTGGGTTCAGCGCCGTTAATCCCATAACAGCGTTTGGCATAAGGTGAGTCGAACTGGCGTTTTAAGCCTGAAAAGTAGGGCAGTGGGCCGAGAGAGGAGCATTGGCTAATGCTAATGTCCTGCTTCTCTAGCCCTCATATCATCCGTTATGACCTTGATCATCTTGAAATACTCTGCTCTACCTTGGATTGCTTCTGGAGTAGATTCAATTTCTAGATTTGCCATATGGACAGCAGGATCTATGACGTAATGGCTCGCCTGCATATAGTTCTTGATGGCTGGGATAATCCAGCATGCGGGATAGAAACGGAGAATTCCATTACCAGCCTTCTGAATCATACCGACCCAGGCAACCTGGTTGGATTTAGGCATTAGGTTAGAAACCATCCCGCCACTCATTCCATTCATTTCTGAGTGTGTGATCTGACTAAAAAAACGCAGGAGGGGGGCTGATCCTTCGAACTCACAAACACCGTGAAAGATATGCTTATTGATCACTGTCGAGCAGTTGTAGTCATCGCCATACGGATACTCAATCGGGTTTTCATCTATTGGGTAGCCAGAGGCTACCAATAACATGCCGTCATACAAATCGCTTACAGCTACGGCTATACGGCCATTCGTGCCATCTAGGTCGATGAATTTATCGGGAAAACGGAATAGCGAGGATGAAAGCTCGATCAGCACGATGTCTTGCATGTCGATACAGGGACTATCTGCCGTTATCAGCTCACCGATACGCCAGCCGCGCATTGGGAATCCCATACCCTCTATTCCTTCCCAACCTCTCTTAGCAAAGAGGTGAGTGAAGAACGGCGACTCGTTTTGTGCCGC
This sequence comes from Pseudomonas sp. CHM02, assembly GCF_000612585.1. Taxonomy (GTDB): domain Bacteria; phylum Pseudomonadota; class Gammaproteobacteria; order Pseudomonadales; family Pseudomonadaceae; genus Aquipseudomonas. The sequence continues at coordinate 29,496 of NZ_JFCA01000033.1, read as the reverse complement.
CTCGTAGTTCTCATCTAGAACATGTTGAGCCGTCAGGAGGAAAAATTTCTGCTGGTACTTGATCAGTATACCTGTCCCGCCTTTGCTATAGACCATATCTGCGTGATACCGGCCAAGCTCTTCAATAGGCTGAGAGCAATGGGTGAATATAAGCCTTCTCACAGACTGAATGACGTTGCTCTGAGACGTATTCTCGTAGAACCGATTTAGCTTTCGTACTTGAATTTTAATGTTTTAACTTCCTGTATCGCAGGGTGGAAATTTGTTGCGGTTACGGAGCTTGAAGCTCCGTCTGCATGTCAGCGACATCGCCCCATTTTCTAGCCAAACCGCTCCTGAATATCACAGCCAAATAAACCGCCAGCCAACGGTTAGCCAGCTTTCCAAGGCAGATCCACCGGCAGGTTAATTTGCAAGCTGCTAGCCGCTACGCTCAGATTTGCGGTGGTCTCCGCAACCATCTGAACCTGAAACTCGGCACCTGCATATCGCTCCAAAAGTGGCGCACGCGTCAGTAATACTCGAACGCGAGCCTTCAAGCGCTGCCCCTCTGGATGCCCACAAGCGATCAACCTGCCTATGCGTCCCATTACTCGACGCATCTCCATTTCATCATCAGTGGACAGATGACCTGAATTACCCTCGACGCGATCCTCCAGCTGTTTCACGGCGGCGCGGATAGCCAATCGGTGTTTTTTGGGAAGCCCCGTTATTGGCCCGCTCACCACTAATCCGGTCACGGTGACGGCGTCAGCTTTATCGCCAGTAATCAATGCTTGCCCGCGCTTACGAACATGCAGCTTGCTTCGCTTCTGCAGGCAGCCTTTCTGACCGAGCATCCATGTGACAGAGGCAATAACTTGGGTGGTAGTAGCTTGATCAATACGAGTTTTGCAAGAAACAGTGATGTCATCTGCGAAGCGCGAATACGCCAGTCCCTGAGCTTTAAAGCGAGTGACGAGCGCCGGCTCGATATCCCAAAACACTAGGTTGGCCAAGTAGCTACTTGTACTCGCCCCTTGTGGAACCTGGCCCTCACGAGTAACTAGATCCGCAAGCAGAGTGGCTACATCTGCGGAGAAACGGAAGAGCCCCACGAACAAGCGATGAATGTGCTCGTTTGTAATTGACGGGAAGAAATCAGCGATGTCCTGAAGGATGACTGTCTTGGCGCCGGTATGAACCCGAGCGTTCGAGTAAATGCTGCGGGGTAGCTTGGGATCTCTGATACCGCCGTGCAGGTATCCAGGGAACGCAACCTTGCTGAGGATCCGATCCACGATCTTGCGCTGGATCGTCTTCAGAGGCTCATGAGCATCATAGGTATGTCTGGGTGTTATGCCGTCTTTTTTTGTTTGCGGGACATATCGATAAAGGCGAGAGCTACGATGAGCAAGTGCGATTAGCCTCTCGACAGGCTCTCCGAGAGCACGTGCTAAGGCGCTGATGCTGTGGATAGGGCTATGAGGATAGAACGGAGCATCCATGTCCAAGCTTCCGTTGATGGGCCGGCCCCGAAGAACCGGCCCCTCTGAATTCGAATGATGTGGTTTGTTGTGTCATGGGAGGTTCTCAATAAATGGAATCACCACTGTCTCGACAAAATCCCAGCCCTCAACAGCCTTTTCCCATAACCAGATGCATAGACGAATACGTGCGATCCACTTGAGCAGGGTTACTGCCTTCGCCTTTACCCACGCAATCCGACTCGCTTTAGGTTCTTGAGATGGAGCTATCTCGATGACACGAGCATCTTCACTGTTGTGCATAGACTGACGCGCCTTGCGGCGCGCTAGGTTCTTTAAATTAACCATGACTGATGTTCCCAACGACAGGCGAAATTGCCCCGCCGCCAAGCATTCCGGGCCGAAAGGAACGCTGAAGATGCCACTACAAACCACAGTTCTGCTTATCAAGTCCCTTGATAAGCCGTCCGCCGCATTACCGCCGCATCACATTTCGCCTCAACGCATCAAACGATCAGAGACAAACCCTTGGATCACCTTTGGGATTGCCCTAGGCGCTAAGCACTGAGGAGCGATGGGCAGCACCAACCTTCGCGGCGAAGAAAGCCAAGGCGAACACCAAGGCGACCAGTTTCCCAGTCAAAAACCGCAAGCCCAAATTTCAGTCATATTTAAAGAGCACTTGGGTGGTAGCACCCAACAGACGCAGTATTTATCAGAATAAACAAACCGGCGACAACTATTATTTGTTGCAAGAGTTGTTCTTCGTATAAGTCGTCTTTTTGACTATATAAAGCGTCAAAATTTAAGTGTCGCTCGTATTAATTCTAATTAGGAAATTGAGCATCTTTCGAGTTGTCGAGTTGGGCTCGTTGACCTATGATCTCACTAGGCGGTGATGGTCGCCTGGCGCCTGTTTCGCGAAGCAATAGCCCATCGTAGATGCACCCCACGTTTTACATCGGCATGTCCCTACCCAGACGCTGCCCGGTGAACAGGCAATCGGTAACCAAAGCGTTGATGGTTTTGGAGACATTGCTATGTCTGATTTTTCCCCTCTCAGCATTTTCAAATCGCAAGCCAAGCAGCATGGTCGCCAGCACGACATGAAGCTTTCTGCTGCCCAAGAATCGCTTGCGCGCCAGGCAGGGTTCGAGGAGTACCACGAGCTCGTCGTTGTGGCCCAGCGAACCCCTACGGATGCTCGTTTGATGCTCGCCGCCTTTGGCGTGCGTGACTTCAAGGACGCGATCCACGAGGACGATGTTTTCTCCGAACTGGATCAAGAGCTAGAGCAGGCGCTCTCCCGCGCCATGGCCGAGACCAACACAAGTCAGTTTTCCATCAGCGACAGCAAGGTGGAATCAGCCGCTTACAACGAGGCGACTGGGGCGCTCACGTTGGGCATATCGATTCCCTACGAAAGGCAGCAGGATCCCGAGCGGGTTTACTACGGCAGGGCATTCTTCCTCCAGGCGGTTACTGAGCTGATTCGACGTGACGGCAAGTGGTCGCTTGGTAAAGACGGTTTTTCCATCACCAGTAGCGAGTCGGATATCGCCGCCCATCGGCGTGCCCTAATAACGAATGAGACCAGAAACATGTATCAGAAAGACCACTCCCCCCATGAAAAGCCAATCGAAAAGCTAAACGAAGATGGGAAGCGTGTAAAAAACCCGAACGAAATTACGGTCAATCAACACGTCATCCCCCAAGCGCATTTGAAGCAATGGTTAGGCGGTGAAGACCTGCTTACAGTCATCGATAAATCGAGTGGCAAGGCCTTGAAGCGCGCACCTAAGAACTCGTTTGTTGTCGCCCGTCTTTGGGATCAGCCTACTGAGCAGGGCATGATCAAAACGAACGAGGACAATTATCAGCAGCAGCTGACGTTACTCGCAGAGACCGGAAGCATCGCTCGCTCCCCCTGGATCACAGAATACTTCGTGATGTTGGCAGCACGGGCCTATTTTGCAGCCAAAGAAAGACCACTTTACGACTCCATCATGGAACCTCCGTCCTGGGCGCCTTCTCAGGCGGAGCTTGAAGAGGATGAAGTGGAGCAAGTGCATGATACCGTCCGAATTTACAGGGGTGCTGGAAACCCACATGCCACAGCCCGCACGGTTGTGAGCATGGCACTCACATCGTTCTTCATCAGAGGCCGGGTGCTGATTGAGGACACTGTATGGGTGCCCTTCACAACGACGGGGGAGAAGTTCATCCTCCCCGACTCGAACGTAGCGCTGTACGAGAAACGTTTTCTAGCACTGCCCGTGAGCCCGGAACTCGTGTTGCTTGACGAGAAGCTACTTGCCGGGCTCCAAGAGGCCGGCCAACTCACGCCGGAATACCTCAACAAGCGCTTTTTGGAGTCATCGGTTCGCTACTACGTTGCCCCCAAGTAAACTCTGCTCAAGGCATGCACGCTTCACCCACAGCCAGACCAGATACGCTCTGGCTGCTCTCAGGGCATTCAGGCTGGATGAAGGGTGTATATTGGTTTTGGGCTTTCCATCACCAAGGCATTCGAACAGGCTAAAGCATTGGTGGCGATGGAGACGCCTGGTGAGGAATCGATACCTGAGCAGTATGTCCAAGAAGGTTTGACTAAACATATGCTGACGCTCGTTAGGCCACCTTCACTTTGAACAATGGCCCAGCTGTTCTGGGCTACCGCACAACTGTCGTTCACCTCCACCCCATGCGGTTCGTTATCGGCAGCCGGGAGCACTTTCTACAAGCCCGTGCCTCGGTCGATGGAGAGACTGTTTCGCGAGACCTTCGATGACCTTCTTGCCTCGTAGGTCGGGGCGGTTCACATTGCTTCTGCTTTGGGACTGCCCCCTTCGGGGTGCGGCTAGGGTGAGCTGAACCTGACTGCGTCAAGTTTTGGCCCAGCAGGCTTTCATCCTGGCTCGCAAACCAAATTGAGATAATTAGCAGCAACCTACGCCGCTGATCGTGGGCCTCGGTCGAGGTCACGACTTGAACAACTCATCCAGCGGCACGAACGCAGCGCCCGTCTCTGCTGCAGCCCTGACTTTGCGCTCGATCATCTCAGCGATGGGTATCCGCCGTCCCAGTGCCTTGTAGATGTCCTCACCGGACATACAGATCACCTTTCGGCCTCGACCAAAGGCGTGGAGGCCTTGTTGCGTGAACCCGCCATAGCTGATGAAAACGCCACGTGCCCAGGCGGCCTTTTGATCGAGCTTGCCTTGAAACGTATGAAGTTCGGCTGCCCCAATCGGATCTCTGACCCATTTGGCTTCAATCAAATACGTTTCGTTACCGAGCTGGAAGCTGCCGTCTATTTGTTCGCCAACCAGGCTGAATGGCGAGCGTGCATGGAGCCTGGAGGAGTCAAAAAGCTCCTTAAGAAATCCTTCGAATTCATAACCACGCTTCTGCGGTGGTAGATCGCGCAGGTCGTATAGGCGCTGCTTGAAAGCATCAAGGACTTGGCCCTGATCAATGACCGCTGCCGCAGCGAAAGGATTTCGCACTACTTCTGCTTGCTGCCCTGGCGATCTGATTGACTCGAGCAGGGAAAGGAAGCGGCCTTCTGCGTTCACAACGTCTTCCTCAGCCTTGCGCGCTTCCCGAATAGACTGGCGGTACTTCCAGAGTGCTTCGAGCACTCGAGCAACCGTGGGGTGATCGGCGTTTTGAAGGAGGCATCTGACACGCCTAGCCTTGGAGGTGCCATCTTTGGAAAACATCTCGTGGGAGATGTCGATTTCAAGCTCCTCCATGAAAAATTCGTCCATTGTGCGGTTGGAGAAGTCGAGAACGTATCCGCCGCCCATGTCGAAGATCGAATCTAGAAACCGCATCTCAGTCGATTTGAAATTCGCCACACCTTTCCTCGGTCTTCATTTGCCCGACACTCAGATGCCAAGCCAAGATAGCGTTGAAAAATTAATTTAATAATATGCCCCAATCCAATCCCGAGGAATATCTTCATGACCACCGATATGCTGACTCCGTGATGAGCGCGCTTCCTGGACATCTTTCTACATCTCCAATCAAATCAGCTACTCTCCAAGGCATTGAGGTAAGAGGGCATTTCGAAAAAAGCGCTATAAATGGGTACGCCTTTCACGCTAGGTGGATGCCTACAAAAATGACTGATGCTCGAGAGCGCTATCGCGAACGTAGGCTGCGCAGGGTGGATGAAGACGAAATACACGGCGACAAATGAAGGAGCCAACCTCTTGAGTTCGACGATGCTCTGCCGATATGCTGAATGAAAGCTGTGATCGATTCGCCGAGTGTTGCATCGTTGTATCCGAAAAAATCGCGGGAACTTAACTGTTCATTTGTTGATCAATCTGTATAATGCGCAGCCGTTTCGATCAACGTTTCGGTGACCGTAACGCACGCTACCGCCAGAGCGATTCATTTTGATGCTGTCGTGAAGCTTGATGCATTCCGCATCGTTTCGTTTTGCATTGACTAGCGCTTCTGCTACCTTCAATGAAAATGTGCACGTTCTTGAGAGACGCCATGAGCCTGAAAGCACTGATTGACCTTGCCAACCGCCAGACTGTTGAAGACTCGCCTGCCCGCGACCGTCGGAACCAGGAAAGCTATGCGCGTGTTAAACAGTACGGTAAAGAGGTTGAGCAACGCATCGCCTCCAAAGCCGTGAGCCAGGAGCTGCTGGCAAGAGCTTGCAGCCTTTAATCCCCCATTTTGAGGAAGGAAGCAGCCATCACGGCTGCTTTTTTTATGTCCATGATTTCATATCTCGTATCTTCGTTCGAAAAGCAGACGATCTCCAACCTCGTCAGGGAATGCTTTGGTTATGATTTCCCGGACATTTTCGAAAAGCCTCAGGTTGATTACATCTTCAATTACCTCAACAACCTCCCGGATGGCGAAAAAGCTAAGTCAGTTCTGTTGGAATACAACTACGTAGACAAAGACTACCTCGAGGATTTCTCGCGCTACTATGTCAAGCGTTTCGGCAACGATGGCCATAAGTGCGCCCGCTTGCACTTCTTCAGTCGCGAGGTCGATCATCGCCATATCACGACGATTCTGGAGGGCGGAGACGGTGCTGAAGGCCAGATGGCCGAGCTTAATAAAGCCTATCTTGGGTTTATGGTCATCAAGCCGCTTCCCAGAACGTTCATCGGAAAAACCTGCCTCATCGTTCTGCCTGACGCAGCTACCAGTGCGAAAACGAAGAAGCGCTTAGCTCGGGAATATAAAGTCGATTTGTTCGGGATTCCTCTCTCAGTGCGATCAATCGCATTCCAGGAGCAGGACAAAGTCGTAGCGGCCTGCGCCACTACGGCAATCTGGACAGCTCTGCACTCTCTTCCGTGGCGTGAAGGCAGGGGCATTCCTTCTTGCAGTGAGATCACGATCAATGCTCTTAACCACGTTGAAGGATCGGCCAATAGCTTCCCTAGCAAGCAGCTAACTCATAAGCAAATCCTGCGTTCACTGGACGTCGAAGGCGTGCGCTACCATGCAGAAAGCATGGAAAAACCAGTGGTCGAAGAGTTTTTGGCATCGGTCGTGGCGCATGTAAATAGCGGCCTGCCGATGATACTGACAGGTGAGGTCTTCACCCAAGAGGAATCGGGCAACTTTGAAGGTAAAGGTGGGCACGCCATCAGCATTGTCGGTTTCAAGGTTGACAAGGACGAGCAGGTTCTTTACGTCCATGATGATCGGCTTGGCCCCTTCGCTCGAGCAAAGCTTGTGCAGCTCGAAGATTACAGTTTGACGGGAACATCAGACATCAAGGGTCAGATGTGGGCCCTGGGCCTTCAGAAAATGAAATCCAATACTGATTGGGAAGAGCCTCATGAGCTGATCGTACCTTTGTCATCCATCGTCCCCAGTGATAAAAAAGCGCGGTTGCCCTTCTACTATATTTACGTGACGTGCAATCTGATTGTGGAAGAGGCGAAACGCGAACTCAGCGCGCAGCTCGGCGAGGTTGAGCCACTCACCTATGACATCCAGCTCAAAGATATTTCGAGTATCCGACAGGAGATTATCCGCCATGTCGCTGATCGGGTAGTCAATGAAGATGGCTCGACACTTCAAGTCGACCAAGCTGGTTACGTGAAGTGGATGAATGAGAAACAAAAATTCCTGACCACCAGCTATGCTCGGCTCCAGTGGGCGGCAGCTTTCAGCTATCACGGAACGCCACTATTTACAGTATTCATCGATGCCAGTGATATCCCGCAGGGGAATGCTGTGTCCGCGATCTATATTCAAAACATCAAGCTCGCGGAGGTCGTTCTGAAAGGGTTCCGGGGCAAAGACCCTGACAAAATCGAGCACAACACAGGCCATTTTTATCAGTCTTTCCTTCGACGTCTCAACAAGGCTGGCGACAGGCGGGAAAGCCATTTGGACACTACATACGGAACCCCGCGTGCACCCAAAAAGCTGAGGCTTACAGAGTTCGAAGGTGGGAGCATCAAGCTGAATTCTACTCTCCAAACCTATTACGAACCTCGGGGCGATGAGCTGTTAAAAGTTTTTCAGCGCTTTGCACTCAAACAAGTCCCTAACTTAATTTGGGCGATTTCTTTGGATGGTGATCTTCTGATTGCAGAGGAGCACGACGGAAATGGGCACCCTAGCATCACCGGGTTCAAGCCTGCACGCATCGCTGGTGAGATCAAGCACGCAGATGAAGGATTTGTGCCGCCAGACTCCCGTGCCTGGCTTTATATAAACTCGAAATCTGGTCGATATAGCTCTGACTACTTCAACACCAAGGAGCTGCTTGAAAATGCCAAGAAACGTTTTGAACTCTATTTCCCAGAGCGCTTCCACATTGAGGAGCAAGTGTTCTAAGTAACTTCGCATAGCCAATATCCGTCGACCGATTCGGCAGCATCGGCGACGGATTCAAGGCAGATTCGTGAAATGCCGACGCACACCTAGATGACGAAATATGCGGACTCACGAAAATATCGGAAACGCGGCGATGAACGTGGATCTCTAAGATGCACCACCCCAAACCCAAGTGCAGATAAGTAGGTCAGACGCTCGCGCATCTCGAAAAAAAATGTTGTTCAGTATCGCCCTGCTAGCTCGCCTTGCTGTGCACAACGGATCTAACTTAGTCGCATAACTATGGCTCATGAAATCTAGATGCATCGCCTAGTAAGGCGCTGCAGGTACGCTGGCTAGCCGGAGGGCCTCCTTGATCTATCGACTATTAATTTCGTTTAAGACACCAATCACCTTGTATGGCTTTACAGACTTATAATGCGCAAACCCGCAACGCAATAATGGCTCTAGCTTTATAAGGGCCCCAAACGCCCGAAGCGCCTGCAACGACCGATGCTCCCGCAATCTAGCTTCAGTCCACCCCGACTCACTCATGATCAGCGCGATCCTTTCTCCGCACCCTCCGCGCGGATGGCTGAGAAGCAGTCCTTGGCCGACAACCACTCCTTTGGAATCTCCATCAAGGAAGCATCGCCATCCTGCACCTCCTGCGGCTCCTCGCCACGCATGACTTCTACCTGTGCAGCTAGGCTATCGGCGAACCATCGCAGTGACTCGAACTGGGTGGCTGTTCTTAGGAAATGAAGTTCGCTAATGCGAAAAATGCCTAGTCTGTCTTTCCAGTCGTCAGCGACGTCCTTGGTTTGGGAGCTAACTCTGACCTTGTTCATCCAGGGAGCGATCTGAATAGCGCTCACGCCGTCCATGACGATCACAGGATCTAAGGCCCGCTCGTCTAGCAGATGCTTGACCACGACCAGTTCAATTAAGACAAGACAGGTAATACTCTCCTGCATGAACAGCACGGTATTGGCGGGTGACATTGAAGCCGTGAACGATCTACAGGGAAGCCAATTAGGCTCTGGAGTTAATGCGACGATCAGAGTGGTTGCGGTTTGATGCCGCATCACCAGATCATCAATCGACTGAGCCCACCGGATATCGTTTCGCCCACAGATGTATGTCAGACCAGGCTCGGGGATGAGAGCTGCCGTACCGTGACTCTGAGCCTCCGACATACAATTGTTGATCTGTTCCTCGTAGCTAATGAGTGGAACCGAAACCTCGATGCGCTTGGTGTTGGGCACACCTCTGAAGTTCGCCGCGCCGTCATCTCTGAAAAACTCATGCAGTACGCGCAGTTGCTTTTGCTGTCTACGCACCCTAGCGTTCACATTCGCCGAGCTTTTCACTTCCAAAGGCACTGGATCTGCAGCCCCCATCAACAAGAGGTCGCCATGCCTGATTATATTCGTAAGATCGGAAAGCATCGCAGGTACGTTCATCGCGAGAGCCTTCCGCAGTAGGCGATATTCGTTCATGAATCCAACCTTACCGAGCATGAAACCTGGATCGCTTTTGACCTCGTAATCACCATCAAAGTAGAGGTGCTTAAGGCTGTATGAACTCTGATATATGCAGGCTAGGCCATCACCGAAGCACCTCCAGAGGAAAAGAAGGTGATGGAGGTTTTGGATGCGATCCTCAACCTTTGAGGCGATTTTTTTAAGAAATGCAGATCTGTCCTTAGTCGAGCCTTTCCGCCTTAAAGAAACCATCCTGCTCCTGGCCTTCTTCAGTCGTTTGATTCTGTGTTCGACAGTGATGACTTGCCTTAATAGAAAGCGCTGTAGACCCCGAACAGCGAATAGATCGTCAGGATCGTTTTGGATCTTATTGAGTAACAGAGCGGCCATTCCTAGGCGCTCTGTCTCCTTGGGGAATCTCATCAATGGCTCTCGCACGCAGTGCAATCAGAGGAAGATCAACGGGGATTCATACCCACTCAAAACCACTATTCCAGCCTCGTACACATCATGTTGTCCCTGCTCCCCAAGCCCAATCGCCGCCCACCACAATGAAGATTTCAGACGTCAAAAGTCGCGCTCGGAAAGCGGCTTGTACAGAATTATGGATATCGTTTCGTACCGCAGCCGCGCTGGTGCCGTTAAAGAACCCCATCGTAGACGTGGTAGGAATCACCACATGCTGCCCCTCATCTGCCTTGATGACCTTCGCCAGGCCAATCCGCTGAAGATCTGCGTACGCGTTTTCGTAGTCCTTGGAAGAGGCGTTCTTCAAATCAAACGTGCAATAGACTAAATAGCTCATAGTGAAAATTCCCAGAAAACTCACACTTGATAAAAATGGGGGCCAGCCCATGCAGCAGCCGGCTCACCCAAGAGCGAGAAACCTGACTTCTAGCCTCTTCCTACTGAGTGTGACAAACCGAAGAGCACGTCCGGCAACCGTTCGACTGCTGGTAGGTGTTGCGAGCCTGGCGAACAGCGGTCGCACAGGTTGTGTGATAGCCAAGATCAAGGCGGTTGTGAACTGCCGGCAAATAAATGCACGTACTGGTGTGCACTTCGTGGTCACCGTTGATCTGTGCGTTGCGGTTGACGAAATACTGAGCCATTTTTACTCACCCCGCTCTTTGTTCGATTGGGCGAGCACCGAGGCTGCTAAGGTCTTGGTGGTGGCGTTGTACTTGTTGCTGTCGAGGACATGACTGGCTTTAGTCTCCATATCGGCACCGGTTTGCTTGCCGGTCGACGCTTGAGCCATGGCCGACCCTGCCAACTCCTTCTGGATGGCCGAAGAGCTATCACTACGCAGAATTTTGGAGGCCAAGCTGGCCACGGGAGACGAAGTTTGTTTAGGATTTTTCGGCATGATTAGGTGCTCCTGTATGTATAAAAATCGAGTAGGCAGGAGCAACCCTTGAGCGGGAAACCGAGCTGAATGGTTGACATCCAAAGTCGGTTTTTCTCTAATGCGCGTCCCACCAGTGTCCGCATTGGCTCAGGGATTGGCGGGTATGTGTGCTCGGCGTCCAAACTTTGCACGCATACCCGCTGTGTTCACTGAAACCTCAGCCCCTCGCCAAAAACACAACATGTAGTGCTGTTGTCGAGATGACCTACAAGATAATGGGGTCAAAATGACAATGCAAGGCAACAGCCTGTGGATAACTTGTGCGCAAATGAGTGGTTGGATCCATTTTTTTTCCTGTATGTATGCCCAGCCCTTCTAAATCGCGGGGTACGACGTTTCGCCGTTGAAATATTTTGAAACACACTCCTTTCGCATGCCCCTGTTCCCTCTAGAACAGCAACCCTCTGCGTTTAAAAGTGACAATTCAGTGGCGTCATTTCTTCGTTAGATCTGGTTTGGTTTTTTCCGTCAGGTGCTGTTCCTGAACTCTCTCCACGGTCAGTGGATGACGCTAAAAACCTCGACTGAAAACATTCGGGCGGGTTATTGCGGGCTATTTCCTCTGACCTCTGATCACGCCAGGCGGTGATGGTCGCCTGCAGTCAGTCTCTGAGCGTAACGCTCCCAAACGGGGTCATTAAGCCCAAAAATGATGGTTTATGTGCCTTATTGGGGACATTAAATATGTATCTCAGAGCAACGTACCACTAGCGCTCGATTCTAGGAGGGAAGTAGATTCTCTGATTCGCTGGCCTCATGACGAGCCCAGCGCAACGTAGCTATCGACATGAATTGCCTAATCGCCAGCGCTCCCCGTTCATTTCTGGCTTTCGAGCCAGGCAAGGTCAACGCTACCTCTACCCTGGCACGACTCGCTTCGTACATTGCAAATGCGTTGAACTCAGAATCAAGCAGCACCAAGAGCACGGTATCGAAGGGTTGTCGTAGATCAATTGCACCCATACGGCCCGTAATCTTTTGTGGGTTCAGGATACATCTCCCCTTGATCTGGATTCTCGCGACGCCATCTTCCAGCGTCTCTGTAGCGTCGTGACCTGCCTGCCTTGCAGGATGTAGTAACAGGCCGAGTCTAGTAGCAGCTTCGTACTCTGCGACCTCGCCGGTCACGCCCAGCGGCTTGCCGGTCAGGCGATAGAATCTACGCGCGAGCACCTTGGCCTCTTTCAAAATTTCTAGGATTTCATCCTGGATCAATGCAGCCTGGTGAGGTTCCTGGCCATGACTGAGTTCAGTCATCTGCAAACGCCTCCAGCGCAGTGAGCAGCTTGGCAAGCTCAGCCAGGTTGGCCGCCGTCACGATGTCATATTCTCCTCGACTACTCAGCCGATATACCTCTCGAGCCTTTTTGACCCGTTCCAGTAGAGGAACAACAATGCCTGACGCTCTTTCAAGAAATTCGTTAATGTCTGCCCGTGTTTGAGGGATCTTGTAGCCTTTGGCGGCGCTTGTGATGATGACGTCCGCATCCCGAAGCTTGGCAATGCCACTGGAACGAATCCTCTGGCCGTTGACCTCTCCCAGTCCGCTGTCTTTTAGATGGGCCATGATCTCCGTAGTGAGCACGTAATCCTTGGTGACGAATTCGCTTTGAAATCTTAAGAACCGCAGGATACTCAATTGCAGGCGCTCATCCTCATCAGGGTGTTCACCAGCCCGCTCGCTAAAACGGTCAGCCTGGCGGAGAGCTTCCTGGTGTACCTGGTAGTCTGCATACCCAGATTCATCTGTCGGCGGTGGCAGAAGAGACTGGTACTTGGATGGCCACTCAAGCATTCCAAGAGTCAGGCTGCGCAGGATCTTTTTGTAGGCAAAAACTGCTTCTTCCGAAGCTTTCTCTTCGTAGATCTGAGCGACTGAGCCAGCGAAGAAATCTGCAACCTGAACCAAAACGTTGTCCTTACTGGCCATCGTCTGGAAGGCATCCTTATCGCCAAATAGGTCGTCCACGAATCGTTCTGCAACGTAGCTTTTGAGGCTCTCCTGAAATTCCTGGCCACCATGCTCGTCTACGATCATCTGGAGGTCAGGGTATGCGCGGAACAAACGTTCATAGAGCAACCCGTTCACGTATTTTATGAACGAGGTCTTGATACGGAGGCCGCCGTCTTTGTGAATTCGGGACTTATCAACGATGGTGAAATAGAGCTTGAATGGCAGTTCAGCTAGCTGGTTGAGGATTCGGGCACGGCGATCTGAATCCTTCGGCTTCAGATTGCTGGATTTGATCTCGCCTGTTTGAAAATGACGTATACGGAGTGCTTCAGCTTGGGCATAAGCAGCTTCCAGGTCTTTCTCTGCAACCAGAATGGAGCACACGATGAAGAAGCCCGAGCTTCCTCCCTTTGACGTATCAAGGTCGGAATTCCCGGACTCATCCACGAAGGCATATGTTCTGTCCATTAGCTTGCTCCATCAACAACGTACTGAGCGCGGTGGGTCGCCCAATGGCAAGGTGGCGAACTTAGTTCGTCGCAGTGGTAGTGCCTGGAGCGGGGCCTTCGCTGAACGTGTAGTTGATGACTACATCATTTCGGATCAAGACGTCGAGAGTTTTCTGAGTACCCGTAGTCGTCACCTTCATGGTGACCACGTAGCTTTGGGCATGGGCTGAGCCATTGGTGTAGGTGTAGATCCACTTTTCGTCAGTCTCGCTGACAGCACTCTTGGCGTAGGGCTCACCAAACAGGGAGTTCAACTCAGTAGTCGTCGTTTTGCCTTTGGTGATGCTCGCTACACTGGCCGAAGGAAAGTCCCGCCCTGCTGTGTAGTGCGACGTAGCGCAACCGCCAAGCGCGACACACATCCCCATGGCTGCGATGATTTTTTTCATATCCGTCCTTGATCTTAGAAGGCTCCAAATCTAGCTTGCATCGAAGCCAAAAGCCATCACCACCTTGATCACCTGCGCTCGCGCTCGCCGGCAGGGCAATACACCTCTGGGCTAATGCCAATGTCCAGCGGTTTTATTACACGCAGTGAGCGTTAATCGAGTAATGTTGGCCTTCTTACAGGGACAGATATTCGAGGGAACGATGCCAACACTCCAAACCATGAACTTGCCAAAACCGCTGAATTGGCAAGAGTTTGAATCAATCGTACGTGACGCTATGTCACAAAAATGGAAAAGCAGCACACTCACGAAAAATGGACGTCCCGGTCAAAAGCAACAAGGGGTGGATATTTTTGGCCCTGACGATTTGGGGCGTGCAACCGGGATACAGTGCAAGCGGTTTTCAGGCGCTTTAGACCTCAAGACGGTTGAGGATGAAATAGAAAAAGCAGCGAAATTTAAAGGAAACCTGACTACTTTATTCATCGCTACTACATCTGATCATGATTCCAAACTCCAAGAACAAGTCCGTGTGCTTTCAGAACAGCGTGCGTCTCAAAAGCTCTTCGCTGTAGGTATTTTGTTCTGGGAGGAAATCGTTGCCGGGCTTGTGCTAAATTCCAGCGTATTTTCCAATCATTATCCCCAACTGTTAGCGCCCGATTCAGGTCTAGGTGAAACTCCCCAGGAAACTCTCATCGGGGCTCTAGAGCTCGGTTACTACGGCGGTTCTCTAAAATACGACGTTAAATTAATATTTGGAGAGTTCGGATGGATGGCTCAAGAGGATCCAGATCAGCTTTTTGTGGCCATACGTATACTTGAGCGTAGGGCTAGCCAGCTACTTGCACCTGATGATGCGCAAGGAATCATCCATAGCCTGAGAACTCTCACCGAGCATCTTGAGTCGAGCGAACCCGACTGGGATGACGCTTTGTTTATTGCGAGTAGGGCCACAAATAGAATTAAGCACGCTTCGTCACTTTTACAGTCCGCAGAGTCCAACTTTCTCGAACTCGGCCTGGCATTAAAACGCATTTCTAATCAACATAAAAACCTGAACAAGACTACAAAGCTGATAATTAAAAAGCGCATCAGATATTTGCTTAGCGGAAGAAAAAAGGCGATAAACGAAGCTTTCAAAGCAGCCGCCGACAACAAGCTCGGATACATATGGGCTGTTAAAATCTATAACTTTGTTGATAGCGAGTTACGGTTCAACTGATCAAGCGCGATTGAGCGTCCGAAGCGGCTGGCTCAAGCCAGGCGCTTCGCCTTGAGAATATATAAATTGACTACACGCCCATGGCCCTCAAGGGCCCGCGCGGCGTGCTTAGGATTTAAGCTTGTTGTTTCCTCATCTATCCATGGGTTCCGTGGCGAGTCAGATGGAGTCAATTCAGATCACTAGGAAGGCTAAAACTTAAAGTGACGTACACCCTTCTACTTCGTACACACTCGGTGAGGCATATAAACTGCTACGTTCGAGGAATCATGGGCGGCGCAGATAGCCGTCGAATTACCGCATGTCCCTATTGCTCAATAAACCCTGGCGCAATTGTCGTTAGGAAATGAACTCTAGCTATTGCTTCAATGACCTAAAGCATCGCAATTCCGACCACTCTCGATCTGTATGCTGGCACTACGACAATGGCACGTAGCAATCCATGCTCCATGCATACCAAATCCTCCCCATCCGACCGTTTTCCGAAAGCCGTTCCACGCAGGTGCCACATCAATTATCCGAGTGGGTGCACGCCCACCAGCCTAGCCAGGTCAACGGGGCGTCTACATCGATTTAACCGATACCATCTCCACGTATTTGTATTTTTTCCTGGCAGCCTTCACAGCTTCCTGCTCAGCAAGTAATGAGCTCAACGTATCAGCCTCGTGAATAAACTCGATCATTTTTCCTTCAAACTCGTTCCCGACCTGAAGCGTGACACGTAGCCTAGGCGTAAACGGTTTCGCTACTTTCTTCTTGGCTACTGGAGCCGCTGCCGGCTTCGTCAAAATGACCTCTGGCACAAGCTCCAGCACTAGCGGAGTAGAAACCTGCTCCTCTGGCTGAGGCGTACCAAAAAGGGCACGACGCATTTCTTCTTCGGTTAATTCAGAGTTCATAGAGCATCTCAAAGGGTTGGCACTTCACTGGATAAATTCTACTAGGAATGCTGCTGACCGGCGTCCATGGGGAAACTGCTCGAACGTTAAATCCCCAGTTCGATTTCAATACATGAGCCTCGCAGGGCACGCGAAAGCTGCGCCTTTGGTAGCAATGTGATGAGTCCATAAACCAAGCTGCTGGCGTGACGCGCGTACAAGGTGACGGTGCCTGCAGCCCGAATTCGACCCGGTACGAAGGCACCGACTCGTTCCTGGGCAATTTTCAGTATATTCAAGACTTCTTGGCTAACCTTGTCGTGGGATAGATGCTCAACGACTGGTCTGGGTGGGCACCCGGCGCGGTTTCTATGACCGCTTGGAGGAGTCCGTCTGAGCCGAGATGCTCGAGGGCCATCTCCCATAACTCACCCTCCTGCGCCATATCCAGGCGAGCCCTAGTCATAACGGAGTTCCAACATGAGGCTCTTTCTTGATTGCGAGTTTACCCGGCTCTCAGCCACAGCGAAGCTGATATCACTCGCACTGGTAGCTGAGGATGGACGCGAATTCTACGTGGAATTGGTCGACACATGGCGAGAGGAAGATTGCAGCGACTTCGTCGTAGAGATCGTTCTTCCGCAGCTATGGGGCGGTGGCAATGCACAACCTACTATCGGGGCAAGAACTGCACTACTCGATTTCCTAGCCTCGTTCGACGAAGTTCTGGAGATTGTCACAGATGCTCCACAGTACGACTGGGAGCTTTTCTGTGAACTCGCATATGACGATGGTAAATGGCCAAGGAACGTCCGGAATTACCCCACTGACGCCACAACTCTGGATGCCACAAGTGACGGAGTTCCGCTTCCGCATCACGCTCTCCTTGATGCCCGCATCATCGCTAGCATGTTCAGAGAAAGCGATCTGAAGAAAGGGGGATGAAGTCCTAAGAGGCCAAGTTGAGCTAAAGCTGTCTTTCACAGCAAACCTTCTTGGGGCATTTTCAATTTGATGCTGGTCATTCAAAAATCAGACCTGTTCGGACTTGCTGGTCAAATACCTACGAATAGTAGTTTTAGACAGACCCAACGCTTCCGATATCTCGGTCACTGATACTCCCTCACTGTTCAGGCGATTTGCCTCTGCCGCTTTCTGCGCTGCTCCGGATCGCGCTGGTCGACCAGGAGGAAGCTTCCCTGCACTTACCAACGACTCCATCTCAATATCTACGCTGTCCTTCTTAATCCTATTTAGTTGCTTATTCAGACGCTTCAGCCCGTCCCTAAGCGGCTCGTTGGACTGTAGACACGTCGCCATGAGAATCAATGAGGCAGGCTCAACCTCCAGCAGCGCTGCAAGACGAATGAGCACATCAATCGTGATGTTCACCTCCCCACGCTCGATCCGGCCCCAATAGGAACGGTCAATAGTGATCAGGTTTTCTTGCGTAAGACCTTTTTTTCTACGCAGTGCTCGCACCACTACAGCTAGGGCTTCTGCGGCCTCCATGACATTTCCCCAAGCAAATCGAGGATAAGGCCATATTGCGACGCACCATAACACGGGCTATGATCCGTATTACGGTGCAATCGGTGTTTTCGAGGCCTGCTTTTCGATGCATATACATCTGTAAGCGGAGCTACGCACCTTGCTTGCGGGAGCCATCAGCTCGAGTGCAAGCGACAACAAGCGGGATTGAATTGTCAATTTCCCGGTTATTAATGAAAGGAAGCCCTATGGCTAGCGTCGAAGAACCCGACTTCATGAACGGGCCACGGACACCACTTGAGGGCCTGTCGAGCAGCTCTGAAGCTCGAGCCTTAGCAGTCGAGCGCTTTCCTAAAAAGTCTTACTGCCTAGTTCGAGACTGGACAATATTTCGAATTGAAGTCACCCCCGACGAACACGCCAAGCTGCAAGCCGTGGGTCAGCTCCCGATGATCGTATTTGCTCACAACGTGGCAGAGGATAGCCAAGATCGTTTCGAGAGGGGGGATTGGGTTCGTTCAAGCATGTGCACCGGTTTCCATGACGGTGTTGTGTTCGAAACCAGAAACACCGCTTACGTCTTGATTGGCCCTGGCCATGAACAACCTGCCAGCCTGAAGGAAGTATTTTCCTTCTTCTAACATGCGCTTCGTAACGGAGCTCTTTGAGGCTCAGGAAATACAATGTTTAGAACACACGACGCCGACATGCGTGGCATGCCGGGCATGTTTGGTGAAGGCCAGTACCAATGGCATCAGGTATCCAAGGTGCTTCGCACTCACTGGTATCACGTCACCGTCCAAGCTCAGTACGAGGGCCGAACCACCGAGGTCGCTTTGATGATCGACAGCGAGCCTCGATTGCAGCAAGTGCTGATTGCACAAGACGAAGAGACGATCATCACCGACGTTCAAGTAGTCACCCCCGCCCACATGAATGGGACAGGAGGTTGGCGCATGGAGACCCTGACAAAGGTGACGCTTGGCGAAGACCAAAACGAGTGCGTTGTGTGCCTGCTGGAGGTCGAGACAGGCTCCGAATACCACAGCTCACACCAGCCTGGCTTCCGTTGCGATGCGCTGAGCAACCTTCGTCCTATCTATCACGCAAACATGATTCGATCAGCCTGAAATTTATCAGGATTCTTGCACGCCACCAGCTCGGATGGTTCCGTGTGGAATTCCTGGTTAAGCAGTACACACCGCCCACGGAGTGCAACAATGCTAAACATGATTGACCTGGATTTTTATGGTAAGCGCCACACAGAATTCGACCTAACACGAATCATAAAAGCCCAGACGCAAGGCTTCGACAGGCCAGTCACCGCGTATCTGTGCGGAGCCTCCATCAAAGCCCGAGCTGGCCTAGGCGTCGTGTTTGGTCACAACCGTAAAGACCAATATGGACGGTTCGGCGACGGTCACCTGATCCGGACTTCTGACGTGATTAAAGCGGAGCGCGAGGGCCGTTTCTGGGTGCTGACCACAGTGAACTCACGCTACGTGCTCGCGACGTTTCAGCGCGGTAATGGGCGTGCGAGCCTGCGCGATTTCCTAAGGCTTTCACAGGGGCAGCACCATTTCACTCCACGAGTGTTGCAGTGACGGTCACGCCCATTAGCATGGATGGAAATCACCATCCTGTGCTCAATTTGGCTCGTCCGCCTGCGTACTTTTAATCAGGTAATTACCGAGAGAGGCACATAGGCCAACTATCAACTCAGCCTCATTGAATGAGGGTTCTCGCCCTTCGCGTATGTGCCGACCATTTTCAGATGCGTAACCCCAAGCTTTTGCTACAGCCTGATCCAGTGGGGGAGGAATGATGGTGTTGTGTCGTTTGAGAATGTCACCCAGATTCGCTTTGACGTCACCAGTGACTTCTCGGGCAACACACTCTAATGACGCCATCGCATGTTGAATGGCACCTGTTGGATCAGGAGAGGGGCGACGGGAGAGGTCACCTATTGCTTCGTGCAGCTCCTTACCAGCTGTCACATGACCGTATTCGCGTTCTGTCTCTCGAGCATTCTTTACGATGACTTCGAATGACTCCGGGCCACGAATTTCGACCAGGCCATCTGCAAGCTTCCAACCGATGCCATTCTCTACGAAATAGTCATTCAACTCGGTTTGAAAATGTTCGTACGTATCCGGGTTGTAGTTCTGCTGACCCAAATCGGCCTGGATGCGTTCGATTACGTCATAAACTTTGTACCACTTACATTCTTGGAGAAGATTGTTCACCTCCCAGTCGATGTTGGGAAATTCGCTCCAGTTGTTCGAGTCAGGTTGTTTTTTTAGGGCTTTACAAAGAATGGCCCGCAGATCTGAGGGTTTGAATCCGCACTCGTAGCTCAGTTGAACCAAATACCCACGCAGCTCCTCAGGCGCATCCTCCCTGATGGTGATTTCACTCTCTTGGGGGCGATGAAATCCATTGCGCTTGGAAAAAGAGTCATTCATTCCGTTTTCGCTCCATGATCCGCTAAATGTGCAAGCTTAGGTCTTTTTTTTGATGAGCGAGCAATTTCATCAATCCGACTTTTAAAAACGATCCAAGGTGCTGCTACTCACGTGTGCTTGCAAGGTGTCTAGAGAATCCGGGACTATTTAGCAAGAGAGACCTAGCCTTCGACGGGAGGTGGAAGCTTTACTGCAATGTTTCGGGCGTTGGTCTGGCCGCCCGGCGGCAAAACCAGAATAGGAGGTGCATAGAATGCTTCATGGCGGGTACATGGAGAGGGCTTTTCTCCTAATGCCTAGATGGTATCAACATTAAAGCGAATGCTTGATCTATTGGGCTATTCTGGCCAATAGCCGTCATTCAGGGTGGAATACGCGCACATCATCTCCTTGAACTGTAATCGCATCTCCTTCAAAGCCGAACCCGCTTACATCTCTCTTTCCTGCAAATACACCAGATGGGGTATTGAAAGTTATATTTTCATTTAAAAAGTATTGATAAATGTCAAAGCCTGCATCGTAGAGGCCATCTTCCCCTTTGGGATACTGCCCGTAAATGACTTTGTTATATTGGGGGCGAAGCATGCTGATGAATGCCTTCTCAGCGTCCGCCACTGATCTCTTGAGGTCGAAGCTAGTTATCATATCGTCCATCTTGGGGTCATCGTGTTCCTCACCCCATGATTGAATGATTAGTGGCTCTATATCGAACGTAAAAAGAACAATCTCATCTGATACTCTGTTGCCGGGCTCGGGGTATCGGATGTTTTCTTGAGTTAGAATATCCAGCCTGCCGTGGTGTGCTTTTTTTATCAATCGATCAAAGCTCCCACTGGAGTTTGCAATGCCGATATAGAGCAAGTCGTAATTGCAAACTGCCGAATTATTATTAAAGCCAGAAACATATTTGCTACCTCTAGAACGATGCCAGTAAACTGAGTCAGGCGTGAAGAACCGCTTTGCCTTAAATTCACCCCCATCTATATGGTTTCCAACCATCAATATGTCCTTATCATACGATACGCCCAGGGTCACTCCTGCAATTCCGTTTCCAAGGTCTATTGTTCCAGTGTCGACAATTTTTCCTCCGATAGCTATGTCGACCTGCATTTTCTCCGCGTATTCATTAACCCTCATGTTAACGAAATCAGCCCTGGGTCGACCACCAATCATGTAGAGCTTGCTTCTCGAAATTATTTTTTCGAAGTGAGGATTTCTTTTGTCGGTCATCATGCCGATCAGGCTGTTTCTGAAAGGCGAGGTGACTGTTTCCAAGAACATTGATTTGCTTTTATGACTCATAGAGGTTTATACCTGTTGTTATGAATGTTGTGACTTTTACACACTTTTTGATAGAGCAGTTGCCCTCGTTATTCATCCACTATTTCTTAATGCCGATTTATTCTTGTCTATTTACACCTTCACGGCTGATGTAGTTGCTTCAAGCTTTTGGGGAGCTCCATCGCATAGCGCAGAAAGCGGACGACCTCATCGACTTGATTTGTCTCAGCGCGGGAGAACACGTTATGCCGGGACGTAATTACACGGGTGTCAGTCATCTCCAGTATTGAAGGGCAGACGCAGGCTGAAAAGAACCTGGTAAAGGTTTATCCTGCATTACGCTGCTGATGTATATTGGCTCCGCTGCAAAGGAGTAAAGTGTTGTGAGCAGCAGGTTTTGATACCGACTCCTGACAGACTCTCCGAGTCTAACCTCGGTGAGGCGAAGAGTATCGCCAGTATCGGTATATGCCTGGAGAGCTATGCGTACCATAAAGGTCTTGAGCACAGTTGTTCACTCTGAACGCTGGCGATGAAAAAATGGGAAGTGTTTTTTAAGCCGCTGCCACTTACTTGGAGCTTCTTTTTCACGTGATGATTGAAAGCCCGACAGCCAGCTTTCATAATCCTCGTCCTTAGGCAACAAACCCTCTTGTTCTGCCTTGCTCCAGTTAAAATCACTAACCCCTGGAGCCTTCCCCTGTAATTCTTTCTTGTATTTCTTGACTACATGCAAGCCGTGCTCACGCAGATCATCACATAGCTTCATGCTGAAAAATATTGTATCGTTTGTATACAGCGATAGTGCCTGAACGTAGCAGCCGTACTCTAGGTTAGCCTTTCCTTTTGCATAAGGGATACCGAAGTAAAAGTGTTGCACTTCCGCTCCTGATGGGAGCCTATCTTCCTTAATTTTCAAAATAATTTCATTTCGCCCCCGTAGGGCGTCATTCAAATTTTGCAAAGCGTCAGCTAAAGCTATCACCGATGCAATAGCTCGTCCTGTAGTGGAGATTTCTCCCATTACAATATCTTGAAGGGCAGAGATAGGTGCTGTGACTTCGTGAAGTCGATCAAGGTTGGGGGCCATTTGGAAAGCAGTTCTTCCGTTGCCTGCAGCCACTTGCTGCTTATAACACTCAAAGGCCTTGCAATCATTTTCGTATGACTCTTTCAGCGCCTTGATATGTTGTTTCTTAAGTGCGTATGCGACATTAGCCACCGTATGCGCCAGCATGATGCCAGCGTTTGTACTGCGCAGTTCTTTGTGTAATTCATCGCGGAGTTTGTTTTTACCTGCAATGCGTTGCGCTGCCCAAGCACCGAGCCACGCACCGACCAATGCGGTGATTAGGGCTGCGGTTGCCGTCATGATGAAAGGAAACCACTCGAATTTATCCCAAAAGTTTATTGACGGCGCCCACGATGCCGAAGCTGTATACACACCATTGACTGGTTCCCACAAGCCTGCCATTGCTACCCCTTCGCACTATCCATTGCACATGGACAGGGATCATACCGCTAAGCGCGGTTGCTGGGGTACCCTACCAGTTGAAGCTGTGGAACGTGTTTTCCGACCTGCCTTTCAGTACAGCAAAGCAGGGTGCTTCCGGTTAACCTCTGTTAGAAAGGGGAATACACCAATGATCTTTTTTCCTTCCCCCACCTGAGGCTACCGAGAAACTCATGTGTGTTCTGGACGCAATCCATGGTAGGTGGAGTAGAGGGACGATGCTTTTGGCAAGCGTACCTAATGATCCTGATTAGGCTATTCGCAGAAAGATCATGAGTCAGCGTTTTACGACTATAATGGATCAGCTATGGACTGTTTATCATAAATAGAACGATGTTTACAATTTGTTGGCTTAGGTGCTTTTTGGCGCGAAGCTTAACAGTAGCTAT
This sequence comes from Pseudomonas sp. CHM02, assembly GCF_000612585.1. Classification (GTDB taxonomy): domain Bacteria; phylum Pseudomonadota; class Gammaproteobacteria; order Pseudomonadales; family Pseudomonadaceae; genus Aquipseudomonas. The sequence goes on along the minus strand of NZ_JFCA01000033.1, from coordinate 6,222 downwards.
CGACAAGGAGGTTTGCGATGAATCTGAGTGCGCTATTTTTTCCTTACATCAATTTGCCCAACGACTCCTGGAGTACAAAGGCCTTGCTGTACTGGGATTCTGTTTCTTCAATTGTACCAATGCAACATTTGCGGCGCCCAGCACAGATGAGCGAATTCATGCGAGGTTTGTTATCTGAAGGACTCGTGCAACCGATTATTCCGGCACACCACCTGCATAAAGTTCCATATTTTTCCGAGACGTTTATAGATCTAGTTCAGGCGAAGTTGGATAGGCCACACTATTTCACCACAGCTGATCGCCAATTTTCTACCATGCGGATCAATGCTGAGAAACTTCACGGAATAACTGACTTTCTAATTGATGCAGGCCTAGCGGTCAAAGTTAATGCGGGATGGTTTGATGTGCGATATGATATTGCTCAGCAGTTTATGTTCTACCTTGCTACTTGCCTTGGGGCTGTAGGTGAGGTGAGTGCAGTACCTGTCACCAATAGCATTCTTCATTTCGCTAGCTTCTCGCCTCGCTTTCGCGGGCAGGTGAGCCCCGTGCATCGTTATAAGGCGCGGGAGGTCGTGTTACATAACCTGCTGCCTACACCGGCTGAGCCAATAACTATCGATCAATTATTATTGTTCAAACGTCGTCATGGTTACTTGCTTCCACGTCTCCGCTGTCATGTTGAAATGCACTGCATGAGTATTGCTGATATTTCAGATCCTCACGCGCGCATAGAGCGTACCAATTTTTTTCTTCAGGAGTGCAACGACCAGATAGCAGAAATTGCATCGGCGATGAAGCCAAACTTTGGAAGAGTAATATTCACTTCGCTGCTTCCATTGTTTGGGGCTGGATTATCATATCCAGCTGTAGGCAGCGCTTCGGTTTACGCGGGAGGGGCCGTGAGCGTACTCTCTGCTGTCTATCAGGCGATAGCGACTATCAGAGAGCCACGAGTTCACGCTGACAGGCTGCCGTTAGCGTATGTTGCCCATGCTAAACGCGCGTTCATTTATTAGAACATTGATTAAATGGAGAACTCCCATGTCAAAACTTGCCGAATTCCGCCAACTCGAAAAACACCTCGCCGAGCAGCTGCAAGCACTCGAAGCTCTGAAGGGCGATACCGGCCTTAAGAAAGAAATTGAGTTCGAAACGAAGCTGCGTGATTTGCTCGCAAAATACGGTTTCAGCCTGAAAGACTTGATCAACCTGCTTGACCCACAATCCAGCCGCCGCGCTACTGTAGGGGCGCCAAAAACGGGCACCCGCAAGGCTCGACAGGTGAAAATCTATAAGAACCCGTACACCGGCGAGATTATTGGAACGAAGGGTGGTAATCACAAAGGCTTGAAAGAGTGGAAAAGTCAGCACGGCGCTGACACTGTCGAGTCTTGGCTGACCAAGTGATCTTGGGTTGAGTACAAAAGGGCCCCTTTTTTTAGTCAGATCAGGAACCGCTTTTGCGCCGCTGTTTTTCGTTAATTTAAAGCGCCTTATGACGGTGTTATTCACCCTCAAAGCGCTTGGATACGCGAAGCAAGGTGGGGGGATGTCTCTTGATTGATCAAGGAGCCATTGTCCGGAATCGTCATAATCCAGGGCTATGATCATCCAGTTGAAACCCACCAAATGACTAAAGCTCCCGCACATGGAAGACACATCTGAGGTTCTCACTTCTGCCGATGACTTGTCCGAAGATGTCGTGACAAGAGAGTCGCTTTATGAACAGGTTTGGTCGGTTCCTATGACCAAAATCGGCGAACGATATGGGGTGTCTTCAAGCTATTTGGCTCGAGTTTTCACCAGTTTAAATATTCCTCGTCCTCCTGTGGGGTATTGGGCTCAAGTCGCAGCTGGCAAAGCTAAAGCGCGTCCATTGTTGCCCGAATCCCTGCCTGGCGATGTGACTGCGTGGAGTCGAAATGGAGCGCCTCTCCAGGTTTCGCGGTCTTTGCCAAAAGAAGTTCAAAAAACGAACCGAAAAAAATCTCCAGTCCCTGCTGCACTGCCTCGCAGGCACCCAATTTTACTAGATATTGAAGAGCACTTTAAGAAGGTTCGGGAAAGCGATAACGGTTATTTACGGCCCACAAAGCGTTCCATGGCGGATTTAATTGTGAGTCGTACCGGGATAGCCCATGCGGTAGGTTTTGCCAACCAGTTTTACTTGGCTCTGATGAAAGAAGGTCTTGCAGTAGCGCTCAGCGATCCTGCTAAGCATATGAATCGTGAGTCAGTTGATCATAGGGAAAAGGCCTCAACGAGGTACATACATCCTTCGCTGTGGCAGCCGCAACGTCCTACCGTGGTTTACATCGGAGCCATAGTTTTTGGTTTGACCATCTACGAAATCAGTGAGTACGTCGAGGTAAAGTACGTAGACAAGGAGTATGTTCGATTGAGTTCACTTCCAGCCAATCAACGTCGCTCTCCTTATCGCAATGATTGGGTAATGAGTACCGACATGCCTACCGGTCGCCTCTGCCTCCAGGTTTATTCCCCTTACTACCGAGTAGATTGGATTCATCGCTGGATCGAGGACAGACCTGGTGATTTGGTCAGCAAAATCCCAAGCATCGTCAAATTCTTGATTGCTGAAGCCGCAGGGCTTGCCAAAAAAGTCGAGGTTGAGCGAGAAAGGGCTGAGCTCGAACGGCAGAAGCATCAATTGCAGATGGCTGAGTGGCAAAGAAAAGAAGAGGAAAAACGCCGACTCAAGGCGATCCAGGATAGCCGTGAGCAGCTAGAAGCTGTGATTCAGACTTGGGCAAAGGTAAACAGCATTCAGGCATTCTTTGACGATATTGAGAGATCTGCGCATAGGCTCGAAGATGATGAGCGGATAGTGGTTATCGAGCGGCTGGCTAAAGCGAAAGAACTGATCGGGGATTTGGACGCGTTGAAACACTTCAGTGGATGGGAGCCTCCAGCGTTTTGAGTCTATTCGGGCTTCTTGTCGTTCTGTAAGCCCTGCGGAGATGTTGTGCCTGCTAAGACTCGCAAGTCTAGGCTTTCAAAAAGGCCTACTGCTTTCACTGTCTGTAGCATAACAATGGTGTTTGCAGTATTAGCGCTGGTCTTCGTCCAGCTCGTTATCTTTCAGTGTAGTGGTCTAATGAAGCCGGACACCCATTTAGGCGAGAATGCTCGCCAGATCGAGGTGTCAGACGACTAAACAACGCCGTTCCTTTTTTGCTGAATTCTAACGCGAGGCTGCTGACCTCGTGCTCAAGCAAAACTACAGCGACATCGAAGCCAGCCGTTAACTCGGCGTCGGCGAGTCGGCCCTGCGCCGCTGGGTTGATCAGGTTCAGCAGGAGCGCCAAGGCGTCACTCCGCAGAGCAAAGCACTGACCCCGGAACAGCAGAAAATCTAGGAGCTGGAAGCCCGGATCGCCCGCCTTGAACGGGAAAAATCGATATTAGAAAAGGCTACCGCGCTCTTGATGTCGGAAGATCACGAGCGTACAGGCATGCGCCTAGTTGAGCCTGAGGCGTTGGCCACTCACCCACAGCTACGCCAGTGGTTGGCTCCATGTGCTGGCAGCCTCGGCTGGAACAAGAAAGTACAGCCGGTCTAGAGGCAGAACAACCAACCGATCTGTCATTCTTCAAGGCTTGAAGCCAGGAAAGAGCATACTTGGCTAGCAGTCAGCCCAAGAATTGTGAGATGCTTTTTTGGCATTTAACTTGCCCCAAAAATCTCAGACGGATACTGAAATTGAGCAGAAAAAGCCTTCGATTAGCCAGAGCCAGAGTATTTCAGCAACTTATTGACCGATCCAAGACAGACCCTGTCGGCTTAGAGACCGACCTACGGCGCTGGCAATATATTAAAGCCCCCTTTTTATTGGCGTTAGCTGCCTGGATGTTTCAAGAAGCGGTAAAATTTACTTTCACCCAAGATTTATCGATGTATTTTAAGGCAGTCTCCGATTATGCATGGTATGTGACGACTGCCACTTTGCTAATAGGACTAGCACTCTATGTTTTTAGAGAAAAAAACAAATTTTACTATGGCTTAATAGAAGTCTCGTTTTCCATCGGCCTCACCTATGCCTTAGTCTCGCACTTAAATGAAACTGGCTTAGGAGGAGCTCTTGCTGTGGGCGGCGCGATTTATGTCACTGTAAGGGGCCTAGATAACATGTGGACAGGATATAAATCACCGAGATTGCGTTACAAGGAGGAGCCCACCACCGAAGGCGACGAGGACACGCGAACACCCCAATAGAACAGTGCGCAACACAATGGAAGGTGGATCCTCATTGATGGACTCAGATTAGATAGACGAGCAGGCCGTTCTGTCTGCTACATCGATTTGAGCGAGACGCCTTCCACATAGCGGAGTTCCTTGAGAGCAGCCCTGGTCGCCTCAACCTCCGCTCATCAAGGCGCATGAGAGGTAAATTGTGTTGGCGTACAATGATCATTCTCTGCGGGATAGAGCGAGAACCTAGCGAGAGTTACGACCTGCATGAAAAGCAAACAAAAGAAATCTTTGGTGAGATCTATCAGCAGGCGACACGCATCGTCGACTCATTCTCGGAAAAACTCTTCGACCTGGCGAGCCTGGTCATCAGTGAAAGCTGGAGCGATAGGGGGCTCGACATGAGTGACGAGCGACTCCTAGAACTTGAGGCCGAAGCGGTTTTGGCAGTGGAAGTGCCAGTCACGGCTTGATCAGCAGCAAAATCAATCATTAGAAGCAACACAGGCAGCTGCCATTGCAGTGAAATTAAAGACATGGGGAGATGGTTATGGCATTGCCAGTAACAAAAGACGATATCGACGTCAGCAGGGTGATCCACCATGAGCTAGGACACTGGATGATGGCCAGAGAATTGGGGTTCAGCGTCGGTCAGATTTTTATAAAACGTATGCACGGCAAGGCCTCAGGTCATGCAAAGGCGTTTCCGAGAGCACAGAGCCGACTGGACACAGCTGAATCGGTTGATGGCTACCTATCCAACAGGATCAAGGTTCTCCTTGCCGGAACGATAGTGGAGATCGAATGGTACAGAAAGACGTTTGAACAAAGCCTCGATCAAGACGATTTCGACAGAATCTACGAAAATGGCGTGATTGATCACTCTGGTGTGAACGATAAGGCTAAGGCTGAGGAGCTACTCGTTGTCCTGGCCGGGATCAGGAACGAACGCACAGCCAGATACGATGACCTAACTACGCAAATACGGACGCATTTCGTTGAGCTTTACCATGAGGCAGAGCAGATCGCAGGGAGATTTCTTGAGAAACTTTTCGTTCTTGCCGAACTGGTTTTCAAAGAGCCATGGCAGGGTCACATGCTTGTGGTGACAAACGAGCGCCTAGCTGAGCTCTCTGAAATTGCTAATCAGACACTGAAAGCCCAACAGGGGGAAGGCCGACTTAACCAGCAATCACCAGCAGTTGCCCCGTCAGATTAAGAGCCTTGCAATCTGCTTGCGAAGTACCAGAGTGGTCGCGATTCGCTCCATCTCAGCAAGCGTCCTTGGTGCATCATGTTTGTCGTGAGCAAGAACAAGCATGGTGACTGGATAAGCCTGGCCATCTTCGATGGGCAAAATGATACGAATAGCGCCCACTTCACAATCATGTCTGGGGTAGCTCTGTAGTGATCGGCCATGAAAAGCCTATGACCGTCTAAAGACCAACCAAATTCAGCCAAACGATCAGTGACGTCAATGATGCCTTCGTCTCCAAAGAAGCCCATGGTGTCAGGATAGTGGATACCTGCCAGCGACATCTTGGCTACACCAGACTCTCGGTCGAAGTAGGACAGAAAATGCCATCCACCAGTGGTGGTTTCAGGGCGCGGAATATTGATCGCAGCTTTCCCTGTTATGTAATGCTCGCGTGAGACGCGTTTGAGATCAAAATCGAACAGTTGCTGCCTCATGGGAGCTTTTTGAGCCGGGCTAGACCTTGCTTGATATGTCCGGCGTTCTCGCCGATTGCCTCAAGAGCTCCGCGAACGTTATTTCCAACATCTGCATGTCCGTGGGCTTCAGCATGGAGCGTCAATTCCATCAGGGCTGCCTCGAGGGCGAGCTGGTTTTGGTACATCCTCTCTAGCACATCTGATAGCGAGTATTCGGTCATGATGCACGTCTCTATTAGTCAAAAAACCAGCATAGCAGCGGAAAGGACGAAGGTAAGACGGGCAATTTAAGCCGTGGAACACGGCTGTATGTCCCCCCGCAGTTATCAACGCTC